>NZ_JBSFVT010000007.1:109046-453046 GCF_053592455.1 Streptomyces sp. NPDC002676
GTCGGCGTGGGCTGTGCTCTGGGTCGGCCTCGGCGGGGCTGGCGGGTGTCGTCGGGTGGGGCTTGGTTGGGCGGAGGCTGTGGCGGGCTCGGCGTGGGCTGTGCTCTGGGTCGGCCTCGGCGGGGCTGGCGGGTGTCGTCGGGTGGGGCTTGGTTGGGCGGAGGCTGTGGCGGGCTCGGCGTGGCCTGTGCCCTGGACCGGTCTCGCCGGGGTCGGTGGGTGTCGCCGGGTCGGGCTCGGATGGCCAGAGGCCGTGGCGGGCTCGGCGTGGCCTGTGCCCTGGATCGACCTCGGCAGGGCCGGCGGGATCGCCGGGTGTGGCTCGGTTGGGCGGAGGCCGTGGCGGGTTCGGCGTGGGCTGTGCTCTGGGTCGGCCTCGGCAGGGCCGACGGGTGTCGGCGGGTCGGGCTCGGTGCGGCCGAGGTCCCGCGAGGGCTCAGTGTGGCTGGAGGTCCCGGGCCGGTTCCTCCTCTGCCTGGCCGCGGGGCATCGCCGGGTGCAGGCTCAGGAGGACGATGCCTGCCACGACGGCCGCGAGGCCTGCCGCCTGCCAGGCCAGGGCTCCGGTGTCGGTGCGGAGCCGGTCGCCGAGGAAGCCCACGCCGCACAGGATGCCCGCCAGCGGCTGGGCCGCGGTGAGGGCGGGCAGGGACATGCGCAGGGGAGCGGTCTCGAACGCGCTCTGCACCAGGATCAGGCCGGTGACGCCCAGCGCGAGCACGCCGTACGGCTGCCAGCCGGTGAACAGCTCCGCGAAGCCGCCGTCGGAGAAGCGGGTGCTGCTCACCCGGGTCAGCGCGTCCTGCACGCCGTAGAGCAGCCCGGCCGCCAGCCCCAGCAGCACCGGGGCCCAGATCAGGCGGGAGCGCTTCGCGTAGGCCGTCAGGACCAGCGCCGAGCCGACCACCAGGCCGATGATCAGCCAGTGGCGCAGTGGAGCGGTGACGGCGGTGCCGCCGTGCGGCTGGCCCGCGAGGATGAACGCCGAGACGCCACCCGCGAGCAGTACGACGCCCGTCGCGCCCTGGTGGCTCAGTCTGTGCTTGGTCTGGTGCCGGGAGAGCGCGAAGGCGAACAGGAGGTTCGTCGCCAGCAGCGGCTCCACCAGCGAGATCTGGCCGTTGCCCAGGGCGACCGCGCCCAGGATCATGCCGGCCACCATCAGCCCGATGCCGCCCAGCCAGCGCGGCACCTTCATCAGGTCCAGCAGCAGCCGGGGGGAGAGGAAGTCGCTGAGCGGCGCCTGCTGGGCGGCGTTCTGCTGGAGCACGAACCCGAAGCCCAGACAGCAGGCTGCGCTCACGGCGAGAAGGAGAACCAGTACGGACACGCTGCGAACCTCGATCATCGGGCCGGACCACGGGTGCCTAGTGGCCGACTGTAGTGCTCCCGGGACGGCATTGCCCCGGTGACGACGGGACCGTATGGCCATCGTCCGCCGCCCGGCGGCACGACGCCATGGCACACGCCACAGAATCAGCCCAAAGCAGGGTATCCACACCCCTGCCGGTCCGCCTCGTTCACCTCAAGTTCCCCTTCTCTCGCCGTAGTTGAAGCCTGTAAAGCCGTCGTCCGGCTTGACGCGTTCCTTGGCTGGGGGTTTGCTGTGAGTGATCGGCCGATGGCAGCCCGAGATACAGGAAGTTCCGCGGTGCCCCCACTCCCGTCTCTGCTCGACCCTGAGGCCGACCCCGGACCCGACCCCGACCCGGCCGCGGGCGCCCCGGACGCCTCCGGTGCCCGTTCCTCGGGCAGCGCCTACGACCCCGCGCTCGACGGCTCCTTCGACGGCGCCCTCGACGACGCCGAACTGCACACCGCGCGCGCCGCCCTGGCCCAGGGCCGCCGCCAGGCCGCCCGCGCACTGCTGGTGCACACCGGCGACGACTGGGACCGCCGCGGCCACCGCCTCACCGTCCTCGCGACCGAGCCGTACGCCGCCGCCTGGGCCCGCGACTGGCTGCTCGCCGAACCCGGCTCCGCCGACGCCGCCGGCCTGCTCGCCCTGGCCCTGGTCCACCGCGCCCTGGGCGGTAAGGAGGAGCCCGACCGGGCCCGCGAGGCCTGCCGCACCGCCGCCGCGCTCGCGCCCGCCGACCCCACCCCGTGGCTCGGCCTGCTCCTGCTGGCCCGCACCCTGGGCCCCGAACCCGAGCTGCTCGCCGCCTTCGCCGAGCTGCGCCGCCGCCACCCCGAGCACCACCACGCCCACCACCTGCTGATCGCCCGCCTCGCCGAGCGGCCCGCGGGCGGCGCCGCCGAGGCCCACGAGGTGTACGACCTCGCCGAGCAAGCCGCCGCCGAGGCTCCCGCGGACTCCCCGCTGGCAGTCCTGCCCGTCATCGCCTACGCCGAGCGCTACCGGGTCCTGGCCGCCACCGGCCTGGCCCCGGCCGACCCCGCCGCCTCCGGGCACTGGTCGGGCCCCCGGGCCCGCCGGATCCTGCGTGCCTCCTTCGACTGGTGGCTGGAGTGGGAGCACGACGGCCACCCCCGCCGCCACGTCGACCTCAACCACCTCGCGTTCGCCATGTCCTGTGCCGGCCGCCCCGCCGAGGCTGCGGCTCTGTTCCAGCACATCGGCCCGTACGCCACCCGGGCGCCCTGGTCCTACCCGCACCACGACCCGCAGACGGCCTTCCGCACGGCCCGCGACCGCGCCCTGAACGCGTGAGGCACTCACCTCTCGGAGCCACTCTCAGAGCCACGCGGGCCAATCCTTACGGAACCCTGACCGACGGCCGTACTCCCTGGCCCTCGGGGCGCCCGAGTGCTCGAATGATGCTGTGAACCCTGAACGATCCGAGGCGTCCGAGCCCGAAGGCAGGCCGATAGGCCGCCGCATCTTCCTCGGCACGCTCGGCCTGGGCGCCCTGGGCATGGCCGCCGCACCGACCCTGCAACGCGGCCTGGAGGACTTCCTCGGCAGCATCGCCGGCAAGGACCCCACGGGCCTGACCGGACTCCTGCCCAACGGCGGCGGCTTCCGCTACTACTCGGTCGCCGCGTCCGTCCCGGACAAGGGTCCCGGTGACTACCGGCTCACCGTCGACGGCCTCGTCGACCACCCGCGCACCTTCACCCTCGCCGAGCTGCACGCCCTGCCGAGGACGCGGCTGGTCAAGGACGTCCAGTGCGTCACCGGCTGGCGCGTCCCGGGCACCCCCTTCGAGGGCGTACGCCTCTCCCACCTACTGGACCTGGCGGGCGTCCGCCCCTCCGCCAAGGCCATCCGCTTCACCTGCTTCGACGGCACCTACACCGAGAGCCTCACCCTGGAGCAGGCCCGCCGCCCCGACGTCCTGGTCGCGCTGCGCATGCAGGACAAGGACATCAGCCACGACCACGGCGGCCCCGTCCGCCTCTACGTGGCCCCGATGTACTTCTACAAGTCCGCCAAATGGCTCTCCGGCATCACCGTCACCGACCACGTCCAGCCCGGCTACTGGGAGAAGCTCGGCTACGACGTCGACGCCTGGGTCGGCCGTTCGAACGGACGGACCGATGTCCCTACAAGCTGACACCCCGGCGCCCCCGAGCGCCCGGATCCGCCGCTTCGGCCGGGCCCAGCGGTGGGTGCACCGCACCACGGCCGTACTGATGGGGATCTGCGTGGCGACGGCGGCCATCCTCTACATCCCGCAGCTGGCCGTACTGGTCGGCCGCCGCGAACTGGTCGTCCGTGTCCACGAGTGCGCGGGCCTGGCCCTGCCCGTGCCGGTCCTGCTGGGCCTGGCCTCCCGCGCCTTCCGGGCCGACCTCGGCTTCCTCAACCGCTTCGGCCCGCACGACCGGGTCTGGCTGCGCGCCGCGCTCCTGCGCGACAAACGGCGCGCCTCCCGCCCGGCGGGCAAGTTCAACGCCGGGCAGAAGATCTACGCCGCCTGGATCTCCGGAGCGACCCTGGTCATGCTCGGCACGGGCCTGATCATGTGGTTCACCCACCTCACCCCCCTGATGTGGCGCACGTCGGCGACGTTCGTCCACGACTGGCTGGCCCTGACCATGGGCGTGGTCCTGGCCGGGCACATCGGCATGGCGCTCGGCGACCCGGAGGCGCGCAGGGGGCTGCGGACGGGGACGGTGAGCAGGCAGTGGGCCGAGCGGGAGCACCCGCTCTGGCGCCCATGACGAGAGGGCCCACCCGCTTCTCGAACGGGTGGGCCCTCGTCGCCGTACTCCTCCTGGACCGCGAGGGTCCTGGATCAGGAGGTTCCTAGACCACGAGCGACAGCAGCATGACCAGCGAGCCGGCGACCACGGAGATGATCGTCTCCATGACCGACCAGGTCTTGAGGGTCTGCACCACGTTCAGCCCGAAGTACTCCTTCACCAGCCAGAACCCGGCGTCGTTGACGTGGCTGAAGAACAGCGAGCCGGAGCCGATGGCGAGGACCAGCAGAGCGGCGTGCGGGGTCGACATGTCCGCGGCCAGCGGGGCGACCAGGCCGGCCGCCGACACCGTCGCCACGGTCGCCGAACCGGTGGCGAGCCGGATGCCGACCGCGATCAGCCAGGCCAGCAGCACCGCCGGGATCGACCAGTCCTTGGAGATGTCCAGGATCATCTGGCCCACACCGGAGTCGATCAGCGTCTGCTTGAAGCCGCCGCCCGCGCCGACGATCAGCAGGATGCCGGCGATGGGCATCAGGCCCTTGTCGACGGTCTGCGAGATCTGCTCCTTGCTGAACCCGGCGGGCCGGCCCAGCGTGAAGATGCCGACGAGGACGGCGGTGAGCAGGGCGACGAGCGGGGAGCCGGCTATGTCGAAGACACGCTGCGTCAACTTCGCGGGGTCGTCGACGACGATGTCCACCAGCGCCTTGGACAGCATCAGCGCGACCGGCAGCAGCACGGTGCCCAGCGTGGCGACGAAGCTCGGACGGCGCTCCAGCTGCTCCGAGGGGCGCTGCGGCAGCATCCGGTCGGGTGCCGGGACGTCCACCCAGCGGGCCGCGACCTTGGAGAACAGCGGACCGGCGATGATCACCGTCGGGATGGCGACCAGGATGCCGAACGCCAGGGTCACGCCCAGGTTGGCCTTGACCGCGTCGATCGCGACCAGCGGGCCGGGGTGCGGCGGGATCAGGCCGTGCATCACGGACAGACCGGCGAGTGCGGGGATGCCGATGCGCATCAGGGAGTAGTTGCCGCGCTTGGCGACCATCAGCACGACCGGGATCAGCAGCACGATGCCGACCTCGAAGAACAGCGGCAGACCGACCACCGAGGCGATGAGCACCATCGCCCACGGCATCGCCCGCCCGCCGGCCTTGGCGAGGATCGTGTCCACGATCTGGTCGGCGCCGCCGGAGTCGGCGAGCAGCTTGCCCAGGATCGCCCCGAGCGCGATCAGGACGCCCACGCCGGAGACCGTGGTACCGAGGCCGGTGGTGAAGCTGGTGATGACCTTGTCGAGCGGCGCCCCCGCGACCGCCCCGAGCACCAGCGACCCGATGGTCAGGGACAGGAACGCATGGAGCTTGAACTTGGTGATGAGCACGACGATGACGGCGATGCCCACCAGGACGGCGATGCCGAGCTGAGCGTGGCCGGCGGAGGTGATCGGCGGAGGCGCGTCCGCTGCCAGCATCTCGACGCTGAGTCTGGTCACGGGTTTCCCTTGCAGAGATGGGGAGTGGGGAGGGTGTCTTGTTGCGGCGGTAGGGGGAGTTACCGCTGTGCGTCGGGAAGCGTCGCGAGTGCCTTGACGGCCCGCTCGGTGATCTCCTCGGGGGTGCCGGAGACCTCCACGGCGACTCCCGCCTCGTCCGCCTCCAGCGGCTGGAGCGTGGCGAACTGGGAGTCCAGCAGCTTGGTCGGCATGAAGTGACCCTGCCGGTGGGACATCCGGTCCTCGATGAGTCCCCGGTCGCCCGTCAGGTGCACGAACACGACACCGGGGGCCTGCGCGCGCAGGCGGTCACGGTACGACCGCTTCAGCGCCGAGCTGCTGACCACCCCGCCGAGCCCGGCCCGTCCGTGAGCCCAGCTGCCTATGGCGTCGAGCCACGGCCACCTGTCCTCGTCGTCCAGCGGGATTCCGGCCGTCATCTTGTCGATGTTGGCCTGTGGGTGGAAGTCGTCGCCTTCGGCATACGGGACGCCGAGCCGGGCGGCGAGCAGCGGACCGATGGTGGTCTTGCCCGTGCCCGCGACGCCCATCACCACGACGACGTGGGGGGTACGCATGACTGCCTCGCTGTCTTCATCGACGCATGACGTCTGACATCCGACGTCGCGTAGATGAAACCCATTAGGTACGACGAATTCAAGGCTCTGTGACAAATAAGTCTGACTTTTTGTTCCCGTGACCCGCCCCGTACTCTGAGTGCATGAGCAATCCGGGCCGGGGGCTGCACGGCCACGTACTGGACACCCTTGGGCCCGCGATCACGGCCGGCGAGTACCCGCCGGGCAGCATCCTGCGCACCGACGAACTGGCACAGCACTTCGAGGTGTCACGCTCCGTGATGCGCGAGGCCGTGCGCGTCCTGGAGTCCATGCACCTGGTCGAGTCCCGCCGCCGTGTGGGCGTGACGGTCCGTCCGAAGGCCGAGTGGAACGTCTACGACCCCCAGGTCATCCGCTGGCGCCTCGCGGGCGCCGACCGCCCGCACCAGCTGCGCTCCCTGACCGTGCTGCGCTCCGCGATCGAACCGGTGGCGGCGGGCCTGGCGGCGAAACATGCCACGGCGGAGCAGTGCGCCGAACTCACCGAGTGCGCGCTCGGCATGGTGGCCAACTCACGCGGCCACAGGCTGGAGGGCTACCTGATCCACGACATCGCCTTCCACAGGGTGATCCTCGCGGCCTCGGGCAACGAGATGTTCGCTCGTCTCGGTGACGTCGTCGCCGAGGTACTGGCCGGCCGCACCCACCACGAGGTCATGTTCGAGGACCCCGACCCGGCGGCCGTCACCCTGCACGTCCAGGTCGCGGAGGCGGTCCGCGAGGGCGACGCCCTGCGCGCCGAGGAGCTGACCAGGGAGATCACCGTGGGTGCCCTCCAGGAACTGGACATCCTGGCGCCATAGCCCTCGTTGCTTCACGAACTCCCCGGCCGCTCCGGGGAGTTCCCGGCTACTCCAGGAAGTCCCCGTCGACGTACACCCATGCCCCGTCGACCCGCTCGAACCGGCTGCGCTCGTGCAGCGAGCCGCCCCGGTACGAGGCCCGGAAGGTCACGGTCCCGTTCTGGTGGAAGGCGGACCCGCCGGTACCGCCGAGGATCTCCAGGCCCGTCCACCGCATCCCGGGATCCAGCTCCAGCCGCGCGGGCCGGGTCCGCGGATGCCAGGTGCGCAGCAGATATTCCGCGTCCCCCTTCACGAACGCGCTGTACCGGGACCGCATGAGCGCCTCGGCGGTCGGCGCCGCGGCTGCCCCGATGAGGAAGCGCCCGCAGCAGGCGTCGTAGGGCTGGGGAAGGCCGCAGGGGCAGGTACGCGTGGTCATGGCCCCATTCTGCCCGGCCCCGGGGAGGCGCCCGGCGCCCCCGCGAGGCACAGTGGAAGCGGCACCGTAGAGGAGGCGACCCGCAGTCCCAACAGACCCGGTCTCACCAGGCAGTGAGGAGAGACGGACGATGTCCCGACCCGCGAGCAGTCGTCCAGTGTCCGGCAAGGAATGGCGGCTGAACCTGTACCTGTCCGAGCACGACCCGGACACCACCGCCCGGATCGTCCTGGACACCGGCGACAACGTCCTGGAGAGCCACGCGGAGGCCCGCCGCAACCCCCGGGACACGGACATACCGGAGATCGGCGACGAACTCGCGGCCGGACGCGCGCTGATCGCCATGGGCCGCCTGCTGCTGAACGCCGCCGAAGGCGACATCAAGGCGGCGTGCCCGCCCGACGAGGCCGCCCCCGCCCCCCTCTGGCAGCCCCTGGAATGACCCAACCGGTCCCGGACCTCCGCGAGTAGCTTGGGAACATGTCCGAGGGCGCCCTCACCCTGTTCCTCGCCGGCGACGTCATGCTCGGCCGGGGCGTCGACCAGATCCTCCCGCACCCCGGCGACCCCGTCCTGCGAGAGGACTACGTACGCGACGCCCGGGAGTACGTCGCCCTCGCGGAGCAGGCGAACGGCCCCATACCCCGGCCGGTCGACCCCGCCTGGCCCTGGGGCGAGGCCCTCACCATCCTCGACCGTGCCGCGCCGGACGTACGGGTCGTCAACCTGGAGACCGCCGTCACCGGGGGCGGCCACTTCGCACCGGGCAAGGCCGTCCACTACCGGATGCACCCGGCCAACCTGCCCTCCCTGGCCGCGGTCCGCCCCGACGTCTGCGCCCTCGCCAACAACCACGTCCTCGACTTCGGGCCGGCCGGCCTGGAGGAGACCCTGGACTCCCTCGCCGAGGCCGGGCTGCGCACGGCGGGAGCGGGCCGGGACGAGCGGGAGGCCTGGCAGCCGGCGATCGTCCCGCTGCGGACCGGCGGACGCGTGCTCGTCTTCTCCTTCGGACTGCCCTCCAGCGGGATCCCGCGCGGCTGGGCGGCGACCGCCGAACGGGCCGGGGTGGCCCTCGTGCCCGCGCTGACCGCCGCCGCGGCGGCCGACTTCGCCGACCGCGTGCGCAGAATCGTGCGACCGGGCGACCGTGTGGTCGCCTCCGTCCACTGGGGCGCCAACTGGGGATACGACGTCTCCCACACCGAGTCCCGCTTCGCGCACGCGCTCGTCGACGCCGGCGCCGACCTCGTCCACGGCCACTCCTCGCACCACCCGCGCCCCCTGGAGGTGTACCGGGGCAGGCTCGTCCTGTACGGCTGCGGCGACCTCGTGGACGACTACGAGGGGATCGGCGGCTACGAGCGCTACCGCGACGACCTGCGGCTGCTGTACCTGGTCTCGCTCGACCCCGGAACCGGCCGGCTCGCCGGACTGCGCATGGTGCCCCTCCAGGCGCGCCGGATGCGCCTGGAGCACGCGTCGGCCGAGGACACCGCCTGGCTGAGCACTGTCCTCGACAGCCACGCCCGCGGCCTCGGCACCCGCGTCGAGCAGACGGACGACGGCATGCTCACGGCCCGGCCCCTGGACGCCGGAAATGCGAAAGACCCCTGATGAACAGGGGTCTCTCAGCTGGTGTCCGAGGGGGGACTTGAACCCCCACGCCCGATAAAGGGCACTAGCACCTCAAGCTAGCGCGTCTGCCATTCCGCCACCCGGACAAGGTGTCTGTCGTGCGAGGTTTTTCCCTTCGGCGGGGTTTCCCTCGCGGCGACGAAGAGAACATTACCAGGCTTTCGGGGGTGGCTGATCACCTCCCGTCCCCGGTGGCCGGTCCGGCGTGAACGGCGTGTGACGGGCCGGGACCGGTCTTGGGTCCGGGCGGGCGCGGGGGCAGGATGAGGAGGACCACAGCAGCCACAGCGGGAGGATGCAGCGTGAGCGACACGCACACGGCCAAGGGCGTCACCGGCGAGGACGAGGTCGTCGACCTCTGCCGGGAGTTGATCCGGTTCGACACCAGCAACTACGGCGACCACTCCGGCCCGGGCGAGCGCAAGGCCGCCGAGTACGTCGCCGAGAAGCTCGCCGAGGTCGGGCTGGAACCGGAGATCTTCGAGTCCCACCCGGGCCGCGCCTCCACGGTGGCCCGCATCGAGGGCGAGGACCCGTCCCGGCCCGCGCTGCTCATCCACGGCCACCTGGACGTCGTACCGGCCAACGCCGACGACTGGACCCACCACCCGTTCTCCGGCGAGGTCACGGACGGCTGCGTCTGGGGGCGCGGTGCCGTGGACATGAAGGACATGGACGCGATGACCCTCGCGGTCGTGCGCGACCGGTTGCGCAGCGGCCGGCGCCCGCCGCGGGACATCGTGGTCGCCTTCCTCGCCGACGAGGAGGCCGGCGGCACGTACGGCGCCCGGTACCTGGTCGACAACCACCCCGGGCTGTTCGAGGGCGTCACCGAGGCGATCAGCGAGGTGGGCGGGTTCTCGTTCACCGTGAACGACCAGCGGCGGCTGTACCTGATCCAGACGGCCGAGAAGGGCATGCACTGGATGAAGCTCACCGTGGCCGGTACGGCAGGCCACGGGTCGATGATCCACCGGGACAACGCGATCACCGAGCTGTCCGAGGCGGTGGCCCGCGTCGGCCGGCACAAGTTCCCGGTGCGGGTCACCAAGACCACCCGGGCCTTCCTCGACGAACTGGGCGACGCGCTCGGCACCGAGCTGGACCCGGAGGACATGGAGTCCACCCTCGCCAGGCTCGGCGGCATCGCCAAGCTCATCGGCGCCACCCTGAGCAACACCGCCAACCCCACCCAGCTGAACGCCGGTTACAAGGTCAACGTCATCCCGGGCGAGGCGAGCGCCCACATCGACGGGCGCTTCCTGCCGGGCCACGAGGAGGAGTTCCTCGGCGAGCTCGACCGGCTCCTCGGCCCGCACGTCCGGCGCGAGGACGTGCACTCCGACAAGGCGCTGGAGACCAGCTTCGACGGGGACCTGGTGCAGGCCATGCAGTCCGCGCTGCTGGCCGAGGACCCGACCGCCAAGGCGGTCCCGTACATGCTCTCCGGCGGCACCGACGCCAAGTCCTTCGACGACCTCGGCATCCGAGGCTTCGGCTTCGCCCCGCTCAAGCTGCCGCCGGAGCTGGACTTCGCCGGCATGTTCCACGGCGTGGACGAACGCGTGCCGGTGGACGGGCTGAAGTTCGGCGTGCGCGTGCTCGACCGGTTCATCGACGCGTCGTGAGGGCATGGCCCTCGCGCAATCGGGCAGCCGTGCGAGACCGACTGAGAAGGGTGAATGCGACCATAAGCTCGTAGCTTCATTACTCCCTCCTCGTTGCACGTGATGCGATCCCGCACCTTGGGATCGCATTGCCAACAAGGAGGAACAATGATCAAGAAGGTCGTCGCTGCTGCGGCTGCCACCGGTGGGCTGGTTCTCGCGGGCGCGGGCCTGGCCGTAGCCGACTCGGGTGCCCAGGGTGCCGCCGTGCACTCGCCGGGCGTCATCTCCGGCAACGTCGTCCAGGTGCCCGTCCACGTCCCGGTGAACGTGTGCGGCAACACGATCAACGTGATCGGGCTCCTGAACCCCGCCTTCGGCAACGCCTGCGTCAACAAGTGACGCGGGCTCTCTGAGGCGTCTGTGACAAGCCGTCGGCCTCGGAGCGCGTCCCATGCGCTCCGGGGCCGACCGGCCTTTTCTTTCCAGGAGAAGCGACAGCAGGGGGCATTCAGCATGCGACAGAGCACTCGTAAGAGCCTGATGACGATGGCCGCCGCGACCGGGGTGATCGCCGTCGCGGGCGGCTACGCCCACGCCGACTCGGGCGCGTCCGGATCCGCCGTCGGCTCGCCCGGCGTACTGTCCGGCAACACGGTACAGGCGCCGGTGCACGTGCCGGTGAACGTCTGCGGGAACACGGTGAACGTCGTCGGGTTGCTCAACCCGGCGGTGGGCAACAGCTGCGCCGACCACAGCGCGGGGGGCGGCACCTCGGGAGGCCACGGCGGCTCCGGCGGCTCGCACGCGGGCGGGCACACCGGGGGCTCGCCCGGCGTCGGCTCCGGCAACACCGTGCAGGTGCCGATCGACGTGCCGGTCAACGTGTGCGGCAACAGCGTGGACGTCATCGGCGCGGGCAACGCCACCACGGGCAACGACTGCGCCAACGGCGGCGATCGGCACGAGCAGCCACCCGGCGGCGGCGGACACGGCAACCCCCCCGGGAACCCGGGGCACCCAGGCACCCCGGGCCATCCAGGCCATCCTGGCCACCCCGGTCATCCGGGGCATCCGGGGCATCCGGGCCACGGCCATCACGGCCACCCGGGTCACGGCCAGACCGGCACCCCGCACCACCCGGGGACACCGGGCGGCACCCACCACGTCAGTCAGCAGGGCGGAGGCTCCGGCCTGCCCTCGACCGTCGCCCAGCTCGCGCACACCGGCAGTGACCTGCCGCTGGGCGTCGTGCTGCCGGCCGGCGCGGGCGCGCTGCTCGCGGGCACGGTGCTCTACCGCAAGGCGCGCGCGTCCGCGTAGTACAGGAGCGCGGTGAACCGAGCGGGCCCCGCCACGGCGGCGGGGCCCGCTGCGTTCATGCGTCCCGCCTCACCATGTGGCCCGCACCTGGCGGATGATCCGCCGTCGCAACCGCACCTTCCGGCTGCCGTCGCGCAGCAGGCTCAGTCGGTCCAACTCCCAGTGTCCGTACTCGGCATGGTCCGTCAGCAGACGCGTCGCCTCCTTGCGGGAGACCCCGCGTGGCACGTACACGTCGACAAATTCGTATTCCGGCATCGCATCTATTGTGCGGGCTGGTGCCCGGTACGGATAGCGTCTGCACTATGTCTGATGCTGCGCAGCCCACCGCTGCCGAGGTACGCGCCGCCGCCGAGGCGATCAAGACCGCGCTCGACCGTCATCTGGCCGCGGTCGAACGCAGGTCGGGAGAGGACGACCCCGCCGTCTACGAGGCGTTCAACCAGCTGGCCGCTGCCGCCGAGGTGTACGACGAGCTGCTCTACGACCGCTACGACGAGGTCACACCCTTCGAGATCCCCGGTGCGGACGACTCGTTGCCGCCGTACGCCGGCCCCGACGAGCCGAACGCGATCAGCGTCCTGATCCGCCGCGACTACACGGTGGCGGAACCCCAGCGGCTGCTGGCGCAGGCCCAGCGGGTCGAGGCTGCGGAGTACGAGGACGGCGGCGAGAGCGAGGATGCCGCCGGTTCGGTTCCCGGGGCGCTGGGTGTCCTCTTCGGCGAGTTCGAGCCGGACGAGATCGCCTCCCGGCACAAGGAGTTCGGCCTGGAGGAGGGCGACTCCACGCTCTGGGTCACCGCCGCGGAGGAGCCCGCCGAGGCCGGTGAGTGGCTGGAGGCGCCGTTCGAGCAGATCGATCCGCAGCGGGTGGTGTGCCGGTTCGACGTCAGCGCGGTGTTCGACGAAGAGGACGACGAGGACGACGCGCACGAGGAGTCCGACGAGATCGACGACGACGGTCTCGAAGAGCTGGACGAGGACGACGATCTGGAGCCGCTGGACGCGGAGAGGTGAGACGGGACGGCGGTGCCGTGGGACCGGTCCGAGGCCGGCCCCACGGCACCGCCGTCCTTCGCTTTCGCGGCAAAGAAGGCGGAAGAGAGCGAGCAGGTCAGCTCGTCGACGCGACCTGCGTCCGCAGCAACGTCTGCAGGCGCGTCGTGCGGGGCTTCGCCGGGACCTCCGCCACCGCCCTGGGCAGGGCCTGCTCCACGCCGTGCACCACCGAGAGATGACGCTCGGCCCGGCCGAACGCCGTGTACACCCACGGTCTGCTGAGCGCCTGCGCGGCGTCGCCGGGCAGGACGACGACCGCCGCCGGCCACCGGCCGCCCACCGCCTGGTGCGCGGTCAGCGCCCAGCCGTGCCGCACGCACTGCTCCACCCGCTCCCGCGGTACGACGACCCGGGCGCCCGCGCACGACAGGTGCAGCCCGTCGGCGTCGGCCTGCACGACCGTGCCCGGCACCGTACGGCCCGCGGCGGAGGAGTACGCGATCCGGTCGCCGGGGTCGAAGCCGCCGAAGCGGCCGGGGCCCGGGTTGAGACGTTCCTTGAGGGCGATGTTGAGGGCGCGGGTGCCCGCGGTGCCCCCGTGGCCCGGGGTGATCACCACCGTCTGCTCGGCCGGGACGCCGATCGCGCGCGGCACCGAGTCGGCGACCAGCTGCACGGTCCGGTGCACAGCCTCGCCCGCGTCCCGCACCGGCACGATGACCAGCTCCTTGCCGGGCGCCTCGACCTGGTTCAGCTCTCCGATGCCGATGCCGGAGACCAGCTCGCCGAGCGGGCCGGGGTCGGGGGTGCGGGAGGCGAGCAGCGGGCACGCGCGGGCCGCGAGCAGGTCGGCGAAGACCCGTCCGGGCCCGGCCGACCACAGCACCGCAGGGTCGCCGCTCAGCACCAGCCGCGCTCCGTCGGGCAGCGACTCCACCAGCATCGCGGCGCTCTCCACGTCGAGTTGGGGAGCGTCCAGGACGATCAGCAGGTCGAGGTCCAGGGCGCCGTCCGCGTCCCGGCCCGGCGCCTGCGCACCGGAGAGCAGACCGGCGACCGTGCCGACGGGAGCGGACTCGTCGGCCGCGCCGAGCAGCCCGGCGAAGCGGCGGCTTCCGTCCGGGGTGTGGCAGGCCGCCCAGGCGCGCAGCCCCGCGGCGCGGGCGGCGCCGAGCAGCGCGGCCGGTTCGGCGCGGGCCGCCTCGCCGCCCGTGTGCAGCACCAGGCCGTGCCCACCGACCGCGCGCGCCAGCTCGGCCGCGCCGCCCGTCGCCCCGGCGACGGCTGCCTCCCAGGGTTCCGCGGCCTCCTTGGGCAGGGAGTTGAGCAGGCGGGCCAGGCCGTCGGCGAGGCTCTCCTCGGCGAGTGCGTACCGCTCCAGGCCGACGAGGACCCGCACCGGCCGCTCCGCCTCCTCGCCCTCTTCCTCCTCCGACACCTCCGACGCCTGTGACGCCTGCGGGGCCGGGGCGCCGGGCTCCTCCAGGGCGTCCTGGAAGACCAGGGCCTCGCCCTCCGCGAGCGCGCTCTGTACGGCCGCGTCCGGGTCGGGCACCCCGCGCTGGGCGAGTGCCTGGGTGAGCGCCGGCAGCTCCAGGGCGGTGTGCCCGGCCAGGGCCGCCTGCTCCAGGAGCCAGCCGGTCACGGCACGGCCCCGCCGCTCGTCGTCCGGGCGGCACTCGGCGCCGAGCAGCGCCCGCGCGAACCCGTCGGCCTGCTCGGGCCGTACCCCGCCGACCCGGAGGAGCTGCCAGGGGTCCTCGCGCAGCGCGGTGTCGGCGCCCTCGCCCAGGGCCGCGGCCGCCTGGGGCGCCAGCGCCTCGGGTGCACCGCCCTCGGCCAGCACGCGGCGCACGGCCTCGACGGTTTCCGGAGCCGGCGCGGCGGGCGCCGCGACGGCGGGGGCGGGCTGCGCCCGGCGGACGGGCTCCGGGGCCGGGCGGCGCGGGGCGGGCGCGGGCTCGGCGAAGACCGTGGCCACCGGCTTCTCGCCGCTCTCCACCGCGCGGACCGCCGCGAGCAGGTCGGCGGCCTTGCCGCTCAGCTTGGCGCCGCTCTCGATCGGGCCCTTCTTCTCGGCCTTGCGCCGCTCGATGCGCTCCCGCTCGAGCCGTTGCGCGGCCAGCTCGGCCTCCGCTCCGGACGGGGCGGCATCGCCGGAGCCGTCACCCTCGCCCTCACCGGAGCCCCTGCCGTCGGCTTCGCCCTCGCCGGTGCGCTCACCGACGCCCTCGGCGCCCTTCGCGCCGTCCGCCGTGTCCTGCTCGGGGGCGTCCGGGCGCTCCGGGGTGTCCGGGGTCCCCGGCCCGGCTTCGTCCGTCGTCTCCGGCTCCGTGCTCACAGCGTGCTCCAGTCGTGATCGGGATAGCGGTGCACGGGCGCCGACACGTCGTCGAGGGCCCGGCAGATCTCGTCAGGAAGACTAAGCGCCTCCACTGACAATGCCGCCGTGAGCTGCTGCGCGTTGCGTGCGCCGACGATCGGCGCCGCCACGCCGGGCCGGTCCCGGACCCAGGCGAGGGCGACCTGGAGCGGGGTGACCGCGAGCCCGTCCGCGGCGGTCGTCACCGCGTCCACGATGCGCGCCGCCGTGTCGTCCAGGTAGGGCGCGACGAACGGCGCCAGGTGCTCGGAGGCGCCGCGTGAGTCCGGGGGAGTGGTGTGCCGGTACTTTCCCGTCAGCACGCCCCGGCCCAGCGGGGAGGAGGGCAGCAGGCCGACGCCCAGGTCGAGCGCGGCGGGCAGCACCTCGCGCTCGGCGCCGCGCTGGAGCAGCGAGTACTCCAGCTGCGTGGCGGCGAGCCGGGTGCGCGCGCCCGGAGCCGCCAGCTGCCAGGTGGCCGCCTTGGCGAGCTGCCAGCCGCAGAAGTTGGAGACCGCCACGTAGCGGGCGCGGCCACTGCTCACCGCGAGGTCCAGGGCCTGGAGGGTCTCCTCCAGCGGGGTGCCGGGGTCGTAGGCGTGGACGTGCCACAGGTCGACGTAGTCCGTGCCGAGGCGGGCCAGGGAGGCGTCGAGCGCGGCGAGCAGATGGCCCCGGGAGCCGTCGAAGCGGCGGTCGGGATCGGGCACGCTGCCCGCCTTGGTCGAGATGACCAGGTCCCGTCGCGGCACCAGGCCGTCTGTCAGATGCCCGAGCAGATACTCCGCCTCCCCGTCGCCGTACACGTCGGCGGTGTCGACGAGGGTGCCGCCGGCCTCCCAGAACGCCTTCAGCATGTCCGCGGCGTCGTGCTCGTCGGTGTCCCGCCCCCAGGTGAGGGTGCCGAGCCCGATCCGGGACACACGCAGGCCGGTGCGGCCGAGTTGCCTCTGCTCCATGCCCGCGAGATTACTGGCCATAGCCGGTGCGGTGGGTTGCCTGTGGACAACTGACCGGCTCACGGCCGCGCGGGTCCCCTGCCCCCGGCCCCCACCCGCGCGCTAAGGTCTGCGCCACAGGACGTTACTCATGGGTAAGGGGAATCGGCCATGCAGCTCGGGATCAACCTCGGCTACTGGGGCGCCGGGATGGACGCGGACAATCTGGCCGTGGCGCAGGAGGCCGACAGGCTGGGCTACTCCGTGTGCTGGGCCGCCGAGGCGTACGGCTCCGACGCGGCCACGGTGCTCAGCTGGGTCGCCGCGCAGACCGAGCGGATCGACATCGGCTCGGCCATCTTCCAGATCCCGGCCCGGCAGCCCGCGATGACCGCGATGACCGCGGCGACCCTGGACTCGCTGTCCAAGGGCCGCTTCCGGCTCGGCCTCGGCGTCTCCGGCCCGCAGGTCTCCGAGGGCTGGTACGGCGTCAAGTTCGACAAGCCGCTGGCGCGCACGCGCGAGTACGCGGAGATCGTCCGCAAGGCGATGTCGCGGGAGCGGCTGTCGTACGAGGGCGAGCACTGGACGCTGCCGCTGCCCGGCGGCCCGGGCAAGCCCATCAAGCTGACCGTGCACCCGGAGCGCGAGCACATCCCGCTGTACATCGCCGCGATCGGCCCGAAGAACCTGGAGCAGACCGGCGAGATCGCCGACGGCGCCCTGCTCATCTTCCCCTCCGCCGAGCACCTGGAGGAGACCACGATGACGTACCTGCGCGCGGGCCGGGAGAAGGCGGGCAAGACCCTCGACGGGTTCGACGTCTGCCCGACCCTGCCGCTCGCCGTCGGCGACGACAAGGACGTGGCGAAGCTCGCCGACACCTTCCGCCCCTACACCGCGCTGTACGTCGGCGGCATGGGCAGCGCCAAGCAGAACTTCTACAACCAGCTCGCCAAGCGCATGGGGTACGAGAAGGAGGCCGCCGAGATCCAGGAGAAGTACCTGTCCGGCGACAAGGCCGGTGCCGCGGCGGCGATTCCGCAGGACCTCATCGACAGGACGACGCTGCTCGGCTCCGTCGACCGCATCGCCGACCGGATGAAGGCGTACGCCGCCGCCGGTGTCACCACCCTCAGCCTCGCCCCGGCCGGCTTCACGCTGGACGAGCGGCTCGCCTCCCTCCGGGCGGGCACCGAGGCCCTGGAGCGCGCCGGACTGGCGTAGCCCTGTCGCCTTGTGGCGGGGGGAGTTTTCAGCGGCCGTGGTGGGGGCTCGGGGGTCTTCCCCGCCACGGCCGTCACGGGTAACAACGCGTCTGCCGCCGGGCGGTTACGCCCCCGGGGGTTCCCCCTTTCGGCCCAGTCGGCGTGCACAGCTGTTGCGGCCCCTCTCTGTCCGCATTTGACTCGGTCTTTGCGGGATCCTGCGGAATCTGCGTAAACCTGCGGAATCGTGCGGAGAGGCGGCTTCCATGCTTTCGGCCAAGAGTCTGTTCCAGGAGATCCTCGACAACGACGAGTCCTTCCGGCTCTTCTGCTCCATCGCGGCCGGCGGGGAGGCCCAGGGCGGCTGGGAGAACGGACGGATCGCCGCCCTCGTACCGCAGAGCGAGCGCGCACTCGTCCCCAAGATCAGCCGGCACGGCGCCGACGAGGACAAGCACGGGCGCATCTTCAACGCCCTCATGAAGAAGCGCGGCGTGCGACCGGTCGCCGTCCCGCCCGAGACCGACTACACGATGCTGCTGGAACGGCGCGGCATCGGCCTCGCCCACGACAAGCTGAAGCGGGACGAGCCGCTCACCGTGCGGGACCTCATCGTCTACCTCGCGCACAGCCGGGTCACCGAACAGCGCGCCGCCGACCAGATGGTGATGCTCCGCAGGCACTTCTCCGACCACCCCGAGGTCGGCAGGGCCGTCCGCATGATCTCCCACGACGAGGACAACCACCTCGCCTACACCCACGAGGAGCTGCTGCGCTTCGCCGCCGCCGGGCACGGCCGGCTCATCCAGCGCACCCTGCGCGCGTGCGCGCTCGCCGAGATCCGCGTCTACCGCGACGTCAGCCTCGCCGTGATGGCCCACATGGGCCGCATCCTCGGCTGGCCGAAGGCCAAGTCCGCGCTCCTCGCCGCCGCGATCCACGCCGTGTACGCCTACGAACGCCTCCTGGGCTGGCACCGCATGGTCACCCTCCGCATCCCCGAGCGCCGCGACCCACTCGGCGGACCCGCCGCCCCCGCGCACGAGTACGCCTAGGACATGCCACGGGTCACAGCCAGCCGCGCTGCTTGAACATGCGGTACAGCAGCACCTCCAGGGCGGCCATCGCCAGGATCACCGCCGGGTACGCCCACAGCCAGTGCAGCTCGGGCATGTGGTCGAAGTTCATGCCGTAGATCCCCGCGATCATCGTGGGGATCGCCGCCATGGCCGCCCACGCGGAGATCTTCCGCATGTCGTCGTTCTGCCGCACGCTCATCTGCGCCAGATGCGCCGCCAGGATGTCCGACACCAGCCGGTCCAGGGCCTCGATGGACTCGTTGACGCGCGCGAGGTGGTCGAGCACGTCACGGAAGAACGGCCGCGCCTTTTCGTCCACGAAGGGCAGCCCGGCGCCGAACTGGCCGGTGCCGGCCAGCCGGGTCAGCGGCAGTGCCAGCGGCCCGGTCGCCCGCCGGAACTCCAGGATCTGCCGCTTGAAGGTGTAGATCCGGGACGCGGTGTGCCGTGAGCGGCCGCCCTCCGGCCGGAACACCTCCGCCTCCAGCTCCTCCAGGTCGGTCGCCAGCTCCGTCGCCACCTCCAGGTAGTGGTCGACGGTGGCGTCGGAGATCGCGTACATCACGGCGGTGGTGCCCTTGCCCAGCATCTCCGGCTCCTCCTCCAGCCGGTGCCGTACGGCGGCCAGCGGGGAGGCCTCGCCGTGCCGGACGGTCACCACGAAGCAGTCGCCGATGAAGACCATGATCTCGCCGGTGGTGACGGTGTCGCTGTGGGGCTCGTACACGACCGGTTTCAGGACCATGAACAACGAGTCGGCGTACACCTCCAGCTTGGGCCGCTGATGCGCCTTGAGCGCGTCCTCGACCGCCAGCGGATGCAGTCCGAACTCCTCGGTGACCAGGTCGAACTCCCGCTCCGAGGGTTCGTACAGCCCGATCCACACGAACCCGCCGGCCGCCCGCGCCTCGGCGAGCGCGTCGGACAGGTCGTCCGGGGCCTCGGTGCGGTGCCCATGCCGGTAGACGGCGCAGTCGACGATCACGCAGCGCATTCTCCCGTCGCCCGCCCGCGCCCGCATCTCGGAGTGCCCCTACCCTGGGCCGCATGCCCACGCTGATCCTCGTAAGGCACGGACGTTCCACCGCCAACACCTCGGGTGTGCTCGCCGGGTGGACCCCCGGCGTCGCCCTGGACGAGCGCGGGGCCGCACAGGCCGCCGCACTGCCCGGACGCCTCCGGGCGCTGCCGATCGCCGAGGTCGTCGCCAGCCCCCTCCAGCGCTGCCAGGAGACCATCCGGCCACTGCTCGACGCCCGCCCCGGACTGCGCGCCCACACCGACGAGCGCATCGGCGAGTGCCACTACGGCGACTGGTCCGGCCGCAAGCTCGCCGAGCTGGCGGACGAACCGCTGATGGAGGTCGTACAGGCGCACCCGTCGGCCGCCGCCTTCCCCGGCGGGGAGTCCATGCGGGCCATGCAGACCCGCGCCGCCGAGGCCGTACGCGAGTGGAACGCGCGCGTGGAGCGCGACCACGGCGCCGACGCCGTCTACCTCATGTGCTCCCACGGCGACATCATCAAGTCCCTCGTCGCCGACGCGCTCGGGCTCCACCTCGACCTCTTCCAGCGGATCTCCGTGGAACCGTGCTCCATCACCGCCATCCGCTACACCCGCCTCAGGCCGTTCCTCGTCCGCCTCGGGGACACCGGCGACCTCGCCTCCCTCGCCCCCCGCGAGGAAGCACCCCCGGGAGGCGACGCTCCCGTCGGAGGCGGTGCGGGCGCACCGTGATCGTCGCCCGCAGTAGGGTGAAGCGGTCCGCACAGCCGCGCTCACACGCGGCCCGTGCTGCCAAAACCCCCGACTGCTGAAACTCCCGCAACTCCCGCAACTCTCGAATCCAATGGAGACAGGACGTGTCCCGTCAGGTGTTCCTCTACGACCCGCCGGACCGTTTCGTGGCCGGCACGGTCGGACTGCCCGGACGCCGTACGTTCTTCCTCCAGGCCGCCGCAGGCTCCCGGGTGACCAGCGTGGTCCTGGAGAAGACCCAGGTCGCCGCGCTCGCCGAGCGCATGGACGAGCTGCTCGACGAGGTCGTACGGCGCAGCGGCGGCAGCGCCGCCGTGCCCGCCGTGGCGCCCACGGAGATCGCCGACACCGCCCCGCTGGACACCCCCATCGAGGAGGAGTTCCGCGTCGGCACGATGGCCCTGGCCTGGGACGGCGAGGAACAGCGCATGATCGTCGAGGCGCAGGCCCTCGTGGAGCTGGACGCCGAGACCGAGGAGGACCTCGCCGAGGCCGAGGAGCGGCTGCTCCAGGACGAGGAGAACGGGCCCCCCATGCTGCGGGTCCGGCTGACCGGCGCGCAGGCCAGGGCCTTCGCCAAGCGCGCCCTCGACGTCGTCAACGCCGGAAGGCCGCCGTGCCCGCTGTGCAGCCTCCCGCTCGATCCGGAAGGACACGTATGTCCGCGCCAGAACGGATACCGCCGCGGAGCGTGACCGCTGCCGAGGCAGGGGCTGACGCGGCGGCCGACGCAGCCGCCGCCGAGCTGCTCGCCCGCGGTGAGCTGACCGTCCGCGGCCGGATCCGCGAGGCCTCCAACGCGGCGCTGTTCTGCTCGGTCGCGTACGACGGCCAGGAAGCCGCCTGCGTGTACAAGCCCGTGGCCGGGGAGCGCCCGCTGTGGGACTTCCCCGACGGCACCCTCGCGGGCCGCGAGGTGGCCGCCTACGAGGTCTCCGAGGCCACCGGCTGGGGACTCGTGCCGCCGACCGTGCTGCGCGACGGGCCGTACGGCGAGGGCATGTGCCAGCTGTGGATCGAGGCGAGCGCCGAGGCCGAGCTGCTCGCGCTGGTCGATGCAGAGGAGCCGGAGCCGGGCTGGAAGGCGATCGGTCTCGCCGAGGTCGGCGAGGGCCGCACCGCGCTGCTCGTACACGCCGACGACGAACGGCTGCGCCGGCTCGCCGTCCTCGACGCGGTGATCAACAACGCCGACCGCAAGGGCGGCCACCTGCTCCCCACCGCCCGGGGCCGGCTCTACGGCATCGACCACGGGGTCGCCTTCAACGTCGAGGACAAGCTCCGCACCCTCCTGTGGGGGTGGGCCGGGGAACCGCTGACGGACGAGGCAGTCGACGTGCTCCAGGGGCTGCGCGAGAGCCTCAGCGAGGGCGGCGACCTGGCCGCGCGGCTGACGGGACTGATCACCCCGGCCGAGATCGCCGCCACGCGCGTGCGTGCCGAGGCGCTGCTCGCCACCGGGCTGCACCCGGAGCCGAACGGACAGTGGCCGGCCATCCCGTGGCCGCCGGTGTGAGAACGGTGGCATGCGGTGCGCGGATGACGGTGGTATGCCGGTGTCAGGAACGGTGTGAGAACACTGGTCCGAGCACGCCGGTGCGATCACATCGGCCGCGGATGCGCAAGAGTGCCCTACCGGCCAACCAGCCCGTCCGGTTCGTATCCGCAACTCCGGTCCGGTTACGCTCATGTACATGCATGCCTGGCCCGCTTCCGAGGTCCCCGCCCTGCCTGGTCAGGGCCGCGACCTGAGGATCCACGACACCGCGACCGGCGGTCCCGTCACCCTGGACCCCGGTCCCGTCGCCCGTATCTACGTCTGTGGCATCACGCCGTACGACGCCACCCACATGGGGCACGCGGCGACCTACAACGCGTTCGACCTCGTTCAGCGCGTGTGGCTCGACACCAAGCGGCAGGTCCACTACGTCCAGAACGTCACCGACGTCGATGATCCGCTGCTGGAGCGCGCCAACCGCGACGGCGTCGACTGGGTCGCCCTCGCCGAGCAGGAGACGGCCCTCTTCCGCGAGGACATGACCGCCCTCAGGATGCTCCCGCCGCGGCACTACATAGGCGCCGTCGAGGCGATACCCGGCATCGTCCCGCTCGTGGAGCGGCTGCGTGAACTCGGCGCGGCCTACGAGCTGGACGGCGACATCTACTTCTCCGTCGAGTCCGACCCGCACTTCGGCGAGGTCTCGAACCTCGACGCGGCGGCGATGCGACTGCTGTCCGCCGAGCGCGGCGGCGACCCGGACCGTCCGGGCAAGAAGAACCCGCTGGACCCGATGCTGTGGATGGCGGCCCGCGAGGGCGAACCCAGCTGGGACGGCGGCTCGCTCGGCCCCGGGCGCCCCGGCTGGCACATCGAGTGCGTGGCCATCGCCCTCGACCACCTCGGCATGGGCTTCGACGTCCAGGGCGGCGGCTCCGACCTCGCCTTCCCGCACCACGAGATGGGCGCCTCGCACGCCCAGGTGCTCACCGGCGAGTTCCCTATGGCCAAGGCCTACGTCCACGCCGGCATGGTCGCCCTGCACGGCCAGAAGATGTCCAAGTCCAAGGGCAACCTCGTCTTCATCTCGCAGCTGCGTCGCGACGGCGTCGACTCGGGCGCCATCCGGCTGGCCCTGCTCGCCCACCACTACCGTGCGGACTGGGAGTGGACCGACCAGGTGCTCGAGGACGCCGTGGCCCGCCTCGGCCGCTGGCGTGCCGCCGTCTCCCGCCCCGACGGGCCGTCCGCCGACGCGCTCGTCGAGGAGATCCGCGAGGCCCTGGCCGACGACCTGAACGCGCCCGCAGCGCTCGCCGCCGTGGACCGCTGGGCGGCCCGCCAGGAGCAGGAGGGCGGCACCGACATCGGCGCCCCCGGCCTGGTCAGCCGGGCCGTGGACGCGCTGCTGGGCGTGGCCCTGTAGCCGTACTGCATGACGAAGGGGCGGTTCCCCACCGCGGGGAACCGCCCCTTCGCGTTGCTCAGTCCTCCGAGCCGTCCTCGTCGTTGCCCTCCGAGCCGCCGGACGGCCCTGGCCCCGGCCCCGGCCCAGGCCCTGGCTTCGGCGGCCGGCTCCGGCCGCTCGGGTTGTCCCGCAGGTAGGAGCCGCCGTCCGCGCCGTCCGCCGTGGCGTGTCCGCCGGGCGGGTTCACGTCCCGGCGCCGCAGATACCGTTCGAACTCGCGGGCGATCGCCTCACCCGACGCCTCAGGCAGCTCCGCGGTGTCCCGGGCCTCCTCCAGCGTCTGGACGTACTCGGCGACCTCGCTGTCCTCGGCGGCCAGCTGGTCCACGCCCACCTGCCAGGCCCGCGCGTCCTCGGGCAGCTCGCCCTGCGGGATCCGCAGGTCCAGCAGGTCCTCCAGACGGTTGAGCAGCGCCAAAGTGGCCTTCGGGTTGGGCGGCTGGGAGACGTAGTGCGGCACGGCCGCCCACAGCGACACCGCCGGGACGCCCGCGTGCGTGCACGCCTCCTGCAGGACGCCGACGATGCCCGTCGGGCCCTCGTACTTGGTCTCCTCCAGGTCCATCCGGCGGGCCAGGTCCGGGTCGGAGGTGACCCCGCTCACCGGGACCGGACGCGTGTGCGGGGTGTCACCGAGCAGGGCGCCCAGGATGACCACCAGCTCCACTCCCAGCTCGTGCGCGAAACCGAGCAGCTCGTTGCAGAACGAGCGCCAGCGCATGGACGGTTCGATGCCGCGCACCAGCACCAGGTCGCGGGGCTTGTCGCCGCCGACCCGGACCACCGACAGCCGTGTCGTCGGCCATGTGATCTTTCGCACTCCGGCGTCCATGAACACCGTGGGGCGGTTCACCTGGAAGTCGTAGTAGTCCTCGGCGTCCAGCGCCGCGAACACCTCGCCCTTCCACTCGCGTTCCAGATGCGCGACCGCCGTGGAGGCGGCGTCGCCGGCATCGTTCCAGCCCTCGAACGCGGCCACCATGACTGGGTCGATCAGCTCGGGAACCCCCTCCAGCTCGATCACCCAGTGCCTCCTTCCGACGTGCCCTCGCTTGACGTCCCAACCTTACGGCGTCCGGCGGGGGCGCCCGCAGCCCCCTTGCGCGGGGCAGTGACCGGATCACTGCCCCGATCGCCGCCTCGGAACACCCGTCGCCGACCGGGAGCCCCGGAGACGGTCACGGCCTCGGCGCAGGCGCACGCCAAGGGCGGCCCCGTCGGCAGGGGGCCGCCCTTGACAGACTGTCAGGTCCCGCTTGCTGCCCTCGGATCCCGCTTCGAGGGACCTTCCGGTGCTTCTGCAGGCAGGTCCTACTTCTTGTCGAGCAGGTCCTGGACCTTGGTGCGGACCTCGTCGGTGGCAAGACCGCGGATGGTCAGCGTCGTACGGCGGCGCAGCACGTCGTCCGCCGTCTCGGCCCACTCGTTGTCCCGGGCGTAGACGACCTGCGCCCAGATCTCCGGGGCGTCCGGGTGGACGCGCTCGGCCAGCTCCGGGTTCTCGTTCGCCAGGCGGGCGATGTCGAAGGACAGGGAGCCGTAGTGGGTGGCCAGGTGCCTGGCGGTGTCGGCGGCCATGCGCGGGCCGGGCGCCGGGTGGTCCACCAGCAGCCGGTGGGCCACCGCGCGCGGGTTGGCGACACCGGGCAGCGGCAGCCGCTTCGGCAGCGAGGAGACGGGCTCGAAGTCGTCGCCGAGCGGGTGCCCGGGCAGCGCCTCCAGCTTCTTCATGATCGTGCGGCCGATGTGCCGGAAGGTGGTCCACTTGCCGCCCGCGATGGACAGCATGCCGCCCCTGCCCTCGGTCACCACGGTCTCGCGCTTGGCCTTGGCGGTGTCGCCGGGGCCGCCCGGCAGCACGCGCAGACCCGCGAAGGAGTAGGTGATCAGGTCACGGCTCAGCTGCTGGTCGCGGATGGAGAAGGCGGCCTCGTCCAGGATCTGGGCTATGTCCTTCTCGTTGACCGCGACGTCCGCCGGGTCGCCCTCGTACCCCTCGTCGGTGGTGCCGAGCAGCAGCATGTCCTCCCAGGGGAGGGCGAAGGTGATGCGGTACTTGTCGATGGGGGTCGCAAGAGCGGCCTTCCACGGCGAGGTCCGCTTCAGGACCAGGTGCGCGCCCTTGGACAGGCGGATGGACGGAGCCGCGTTCGGGTCCTCCATCCGGCGCAGGTGGTCGACCCAGGGGCCGGTCGCGTTCAGCACGAGCCGGGCGCCCACGCCGAACTCCTCGCCGGACAGCCGGTCGCGCAGTTCCGCGCCCGTCACCCGGCCCTTGGTGAAGCGCAGCCCGGTGACCTCGGCGTGGTTGAGCACGACCGCGCCCGCGTCGACGGCCGCGCGGACCGTCATCAGCGCCATGCGCGCATCGTTCATCTGACCGTCGCCGTACACGGCCACGGCCTTGAGGTTCTCGGTGCGCAGCTCGGGCACGTCCTGCGCCGCCTTGGCGGGGGAGAGCAGGTGGCCCACGCCGTCACCGAAGGCGGAGAGCGCGGAGTAGGCGAAGACGCCCGCCCCGAGCTTCGCCGCGCCGTGCGGCCCGCCCTTGTACACGGGGAGGTAGAAGGTGAGCGGGTTCGCCAGGTGGGGGGCCACCTGGTGAGAGACCGCACGGCGCTCGAAGTGGTTCTCCGCCACCAGCTTCACCGCACCGGTCTGCAGGTAACGCAGGCCGCCGTGGAGGAGCTTGGAGGAGGCGGAGGAGGTGGCACCGGCGAAGTCGCCGGAGTCGACCAGCGCCACCCTGAGCCCGGACTGCGCGGCGTGCCAGGCGGTGGAGATGCCCAGGATGCCGCCGCCGATCACAAGAAGGTCGTACGACGCCTTGGAGAGCTGCTCCCTGGTCTCGGCCCGGCTCGGGTTCGAGCCGGAGGCCGGGTGCGTCCCCAGGGCAGGCACGGACATCAGGGTGGTCTGACTGGTCATGTCGGGTACTTACTCCTCGTCAGAGCTGTCTGAGCGGTTCGGGCCGCTCAGTCCTCGTCCTCGATCCAGCCCATGGTCCGGTCGACGGCCTTGAGCCAGTTCTTGTACTCACGGTCGCGGGTCTCCGCGTCCATGTGGGGGGTCCACTCGGCGGCCCGGCGCCAGTTGGCACGCAGTTCGTCGGTGCTGGACCAGAAGCCGACGGCGAGACCGGCGGCGTAGGCGGCGCCGAGGCAGGTGGTCTCGGCGACCATCGGGCGCACCACCGGTGCGTCCAGGACGTCGGCCAGGGTCTGCATCAGCAGGTTGTTGGAGGTCATGCCGCCGTCGACCTTCAGGGCCACCAGCTCGTCGCCGGAGTCCTTGACCATGGCGTCGGCGATCTCCCGCGTCTGCCAGGCGGTCGCCTCCAGGACGGCGCGCGCGAGGTGCGCCTTGGTGACGTACCGGGTCAGGCCGGCGATCACACCGCGGGCGTCGGAGCGCCAGTGCGGGGCGAACAGGCCCGAGAAGGCCGGCACGAAGTAGGCGCCGCCGTTGTCCTCGACCGAGAGCGCGAGCGTCTCGATCTCGGCGGCGGTGGAGATCAGGCCCATCTGGTCGCGCATCCACTGCACCAGCGAGCCGGTGACGGCGATCGAGCCCTCCAGGGCGTACACGGTCGGCTGGTCGCCGATCTTGTAGCCGACCGTGGTCAGCAGGCCCGCGTAGGAGTTGATGATCTTGTCACCGGTGTTCATCACCATGAAGGTGCCGGTGCCGTAGGTGGACTTGGTCTCGCCCTCGGCGAAGCAGGTCTGGCCGAACAGGGCCGCCTGCTGGTCGCCGAGTGCGGAGGCGACCGGGATGCCGCCGATCAGGTCGCCCAGCTTGCCGCCGGTGACCTCGCCGTAGACCTCGGCGGAGGACCGGATCTCGGGCAGGATCTGCAGCGGCACGCCGATGGACTCGGCGATCTTCTCGTCCCACTGCGTCGTGTGCAGGTTCATGAGAAGGGTGCGGGAGGCGTTGGTGACGTCGGTGACGTGGTGGCCGCCGTTGACACCGCCGGTCAGGTTCCAGATGACCCAGGTGTCCATGGTGCCGAAGAGGATGTCGCCCGCCTCGGCGCGCTCGCGCAGGCCCTCGACGTTGTCGAGCAGCCAGCGGGCCTTCGGGCCGGAGAAGTACGACGCGAGCGGCAGACCGGTCTCGCGGCGGAAACGGTCCTGCCCGACGTTGCGGCCCAGCTCCCGGCAGAGGCCGTCGGTGCGGGTGTCCTGCCAGACAAGGGCGTTGTGGACGGGCTCACCGGTGTTCTTGTCCCACAGCACGGTGGTCTCGCGCTGGTTGGTGATACCGATGGCCTTGATGTCGTCACGGGTGATGCCGGCCTTCTGGATGGCCCCGGCGACGACTTCCTGGACGTTGGTCCAGATCTCGTTGGCGTTGTGCTCGACCCAGCCCGGCTTCGGGAAGATCTGCTCGTGCTCCTTCTGGTCGACGGAGACGATGCGGCCGTCCCGGTCGAAGACGATGCAGCGCGAAGAGGTCGTGCCCTGGTCGATTGCGGCGATGAAGGGGCCTGCGGTGTGGGCGTCGGTCACTGTGTGCTCCTGAAAGATCCGTGGTGGTGGGGCTTTACGTACGGCGCGTGCTCGAAGGATCGGTGCTTCTGGGCTTCTCGGCCTTGTGAACCGGCTTCTTAAGCGAAGGCGACGTTGTAGATGCCTGCGGCGATGGCGGCGCCGATCAGCGGACCGACCACCGGGATCCAGGCGTAGCTCCAGTCGGAGCCGCCCTTGTTGGGCAGGGGCAGCAGGGCGTGCACGATGCGCGGACCGAGGTCACGGGCCGGGTTGATCGCGTAGCCGGTCGGGCCGCCGAGCGACAGGCCGATGCCGACGACCACCAGCGAGGTGATCAGGGCACCGAGGGTGCCCAGGCCGTTGCCGTTGTTGTTCAGGCCCTGCGTGAGGACGGCGAGCACCAGCACGATGGTGCCGATGATCTCCGTGGCGAGGTTCTGCACCACGTTCCGGATCTCCGGACCGGTGGAGAAGACACCGAGGACCGGGCCTGCGCCCTTCTCCGCGGCCTCGACGGCCTTGGCCGCCGTGGCCTGCGCGCCCGGACCGCCGACGATCTCCTTGTCGGTGAGGTGGGCGTGGAACTGGCCGTAGTAGGCGATCCAGACCAGGGTCGCGCCGATCATGGCGCCGAGCAGCTGACCACCCCAGTAGGTGGGCAGGTTGCTGAAGTCCTTGTCCTTGATCGCGAGCGCGAGCGTCACGGCCGGGTTCAGATGGGCGCCGGAGAGCGGCGCCGAGGTGTAAACGGCCGTCAGAACGGCGAAACCCCACCCGAAGGTGATGGCGAGCCAACCGGCGTTACGGGCCTTGGAGGCCTTCAGCGTGACGGCGGCACAGACGCCGCCGCCGAGCAGGATGAGTATGGCGGTACCGATGGTCTCGCCGATGAAGATGTCGGAGCTGGACACCCGCGACTCCTTTGTCCTTCGTCCAGGGTCAGCCGTACCCCGGGTCCCTCCGGGGGTCTGGCGCCCTCGGGGGTGAGAGCGAATCCGGCCTCTGGCGTTGCCACACTCTAGCGCGTATTGCCGGTAGGTGTTCGACAATGCCGACCGATGGACGGGAGTCTTGCTTCGGCGTTACGTATGCGTCAAGGGTTCTGTTGTCGAAAACAGGATCGTTATTGATCGCCGAGGCTTATCGGTCTTCGTGCACGGACGTGCGATATATCCCTTTTGGCACGTTTCAGGGTATGGCGAGAGCCGGAACGCCACCCGGCGCCCCGGTCAACCCCGAAAGGATTTGGTCATCCTGCAAAACGAGCGGGCGGCGCTCAGAACCGGCTTGCGCCCAGGTCCCTGGAGACGGCGCGGGCACAGTCGCGCACCGCCGCGATCAGCTCGGGGCGCACCTGTCCGTCCCGGCACAGCCGCTCCACCGCGCCCGTGATCCCGACCGCCCCCACGGGCATGCGTCGCCGGTCGTGGATGGGTGCGGCGATGGACGCCACGCCCTCCCAGGTCTCCTCCACGTCCGACGCGTACCCACGCGCGCGCGTGATGTCGAGGATGTGCTCGAAGTCGCCCAGGTCGCACACGGTGCGGTCCGTGAACGCCTTCCGGTCGCTGTCCAGGGCCTCGCTGTGCGCCACCGGGTCGTACGCCGACAGCACCTTGCCCAGCGCCGTGGAGTGCATCGGCTGCATCGCCCCGATCTCCAGCACCTGCCGGCTGTCGTCGGGCCGGAACACGTGGTGCACGATCAGCACGCCCTGCTGGTGCAGGACGCCCAGGTACACGCTCTCCCCGCTGGACCGGGCCAGGTCGTCCGTCCACACCAGGGCCCGCGCCCGCAGCTCGTGCACGTCCAGGTAGGTGGTGCCCAGGCGCAGCAGCTCCGCGCCCAGCTGGTAGCGCCCGGAGGCGTCGTCCTGCTCCACGAACCCCTCCTGCTGGAGGGTGCGCAGGATGCCGTGGGCCGTGCCCTTGGCGAGGCCCAGCGACGAGGCGATGTCCGACAGACCGAGCCGCCGCTCGCCGCCCGCGAGCAACCGCAGCATCGCCGCCGCCCGTTCGAGCGACTGGATGTTCCGTGCCATCGCCGTCCTGCCTCCGTCCCCTTCGACTGCCGACGGAGTTTTCGTCAGCGCCGTTCGGCAATGTCGAACACTATCGTTCCTTGGCGACCTCCCGCTAATAGGTCGGCCGACCCCTGTTCCCTCACACGTGACCTGGGCGTGCCACAGCGGCCACCTCCGCGCATGCCACGCGTCCGCCTCGTGGACGCCGGTCCCCATCCAAGCCCACTCCCGGTTACTCTGACGCCGTGCGGCAACCCGGCATGTTCCGGGAAGCCGCATAGCCGACAGCCGTCGCATCCCAGGGAGCCCTTCATGGCCGCGTTGCCACCGTCCCCTTCCGCCGCCGACAGCCGGACCCGTGCGTCCGCACTCCGGGAGGCGCTCGCCACACGTGTGGTGGTCGCCGACGGAGCCATGGGCACGATGCTCCAGGCGCAGGAACCGACGCTCGAGGACTTCCAGCACCTCGAGGGCTGCAACGAGATCCTCAACCTCACCCGCCCCGACATCGTCCGCTCCGTCCACGAGGCGTACTTCGCCGTGGGCGTCGACTGCGTCGAGACCAACACCTTCGGGGCGAACCACTCCGCGCTCGGCGAGTACGAGATCTCCGAGCGCGTGTACGAGCTGTCCGAGGCGGGCGCCCGGGTGGCCCGCGAGGTCGCCGACGAGTTCACCGCCAAGGACGGCCGCAACCGCTGGGTCCTCGGCTCCATCGGCCCCGGCACCAAGCTGCCCACCCTCGGCCACGCGCCCTACACCACCCTGCGCGACGCCTACCAGCAGAACGCCGAGGGCCTGGCCGCCGGCGGCGCCGACGCGCTCCTGGTGGAGACCACCCAGGACCTGCTCCAGACCAAGGCCGCCGTCCTCGGCTCCCGCCGCGCCCTCGACGCCCTCGGCCTGAACCTGCCGCTGATCGTCTCGGTGACCGTCGAGACCACCGGCACCATGCTCCTCGGCTCCGAGATCGGCGCGGCCCTCACCGCCCTGGAGCCGCTCGGCATCGACATGATCGGCCTGAACTGCGCCACCGGTCCGGCCGAGATGAGCGAACACCTGCGCTACCTCGCCCGCACCGCGCGCATCCCGCTGTCCTGCATGCCCAATGCGGGCCTGCCGGTCCTCGGCAAGGACGGCGCCCACTACCCGCTGACCGCGCCCGAGCTGGCCGACGCCCAGGAGACCTTCGTCCGCGAGTACGGCCTCTCGCTCGTCGGCGGCTGCTGCGGGACGACCCCCGAGCACCTGCGCCAGGTCGTCGAGCGCGTCCAGGGCCTCACCCCGCCCGCGCGCGACCCCCGCCCCGAGCCGGGCGCCGCCTCCCTCTACCAGTCGGTGCCGTTCCGCCAGGACACGTCCTACCTGGCCATCGGCGAGCGGACCAACGCCAACGGCTCCAAGAAGTTCCGCGAGGCCATGCTGGAGGCCCGCTGGGACGACTGTGTGGAGATGGCGCGCGACCAGATCCGCGAGGGTGCGCACCTGCTGGACCTGTGCGTGGACTACGTCGGCCGTGACGGCGTCGCCGACATGGCGGAGCTGGCGGGCCGGTTCGCGACCGCCTCCACGCTGCCGATCGTGCTGGACTCCACCGAGGTCGACGTCATCGAGGCGGGTCTGCAGAAGCTGGGCGGCCGTGCGGTCATCAACTCGGTGAACTACGAGGACGGTGACGGTCCGGAGTCCCGTTTCGCGAAGGTCACGACGCTGGCCCGTGAGCACGGTGCCGCGCTGATCGCGCTGACGATCGACGAGGAGGGCCAGGCCCGCACCCCGGAGAAGAAGGTCGAGATCGCCGAGCGGCTGATCGACGACCTGACCGGGAACTGGGGCATCCGTGAGGAGGACATCCTCGTCGACTGCCTCACCTTCACCATCTGCACGGGCCAGGAGGAGTCCCGCAGGGACGGCATCGCCACGATCGAGGCGATCCGCGAGCTGAAGCGGCGTCACCCTGCGGTGCAGACCACGCTGGGCCTGTCGAACATCTCCTTCGGCCTCAACCCGGCCGCCCGCATCCTGCTCAACTCCGTCTTCCTGGACGAGTGCGTGAAGGCGGGCCTGGACTCGGCCATCGTGCACGCCTCCAAGATCCTGCCGATCGCCCGCTTCGAGGAGGAGCAGGTCCACACGGCGCTCGACCTGATCTACGACCGCCGGGCCGAGGGCTACGACCCCCTCCAGAAGCTCATGCAGCTCTTCGAGGGCGCCACCGCGAAGTCCCTCAGGGCCGGCAAGGCCGAGGAGCTGGCCGCGCTGCCGCTGGAGGAGCGCCTGAAGCGGCGCATCATCGACGGCGAGCGCAACGGCCTGGAGGCCGACCTGGACGAGGCCCTCCAGGACCGGCCCGCCCTCGACATCGTCAACGACACCCTGCTGGACGGCATGAAGGTCGTCGGCGAGCTGTTCGGCTCCGGCCAGATGCAGTTGCCGTTCGTCCTCCAGTCCGCCGAGGTCATGAAGGCCGCCGTCGCCCACCTCGAACCGCACATGGAGAAGTCGGACGCCGAGGGCAAGGGCACGATCGTGCTGGCCACGGTGCGCGGTGACGTGCACGACATCGGCAAGAACCTGGTCGACATCATCCTGTCCAACAACGGCTACAACGTCGTCAACCTGGGCATCAAGCAGCCGGTCTCGGCGATCCTGGAGGCGGCCGAGGAGCACCGCGCGGACGTCATCGGTATGTCCGGCCTGCTGGTCAAGTCCACGGTGATCATGAAGGAGAACCTGGAGGAGCTGAACCAGCGCGGCCTCGCCGCCCGCTTCCCGGTCATCCTGGGCGGTGCCGCCCTCACCCGCGCCTACGTCGAGCAGGACCTGCACGAGATCTACGAGGGCGAGGTCCGCTACGCCCGCGACGCCTTCGAGGGCCTGCGCCTGATGGACGCCCTCATCGGCGTCAAGCGGGGCGTGCCCGGCGCCAAGCTGCCCGAGCTCAAGCAGCGCCGGGTCCGCGCCACCCCCGCCGTCGAGGTCCAGGAGCGCCCGGAGGAGGGCAGCGTCCGCTCCGACGTCGCCACCGACAACCCCGTCCCCACCCCGCCCTTCTGGGACACCCGCGTCATCAAGGGCATCCAGCTCAAGGAGTACGCCTCCTGGCTGGACGAGGGCGCCCTGTTCAAGGGCCAGTGGGGCCTCAAGCAGGCCCGCACCGGTGAGGGGCCGACGTACGAGGAACTGGTCGAGACCGAGGGCCGGCCGCGGCTGCGCGGCCTGCTCGACCGGCTCCAGACCGACAACCTGCTGGAGGCGGCCGTCGTCTACGGCTACTTCCCCTGCGTGTCCAAGGACGACGACCTGATCATCCTGGACGAGGACGGCAACGAACGCACCCGCTTCACCTTCCCGCGCCAGCGGCGGGGCCGCCGGCTGTGCCTGGCGGACTTCTTCCGCCCGGAGGAGTCGGGGGAGACCGACGTCGTCGGCCTCCAGGTCGTCACCGTCGGCTCCCGCATCGGCGAGGAGACGGCCAAGCTGTTCGAGGCCAATTCCTACCGCGACTACCTCGAACTGCACGGCCTGTCCGTCCAGTTGGCCGAGGCCCTCGCCGAGTACTGGCACGCCCGGGTCCGCGCCGAGCTGGGCTTCGGCGGGGAGGACCCGAGCGCCATCGAGGACATGTTCGACCTCAAGTACCGGGGGGCCCGCTTCTCCCTCGGCTACGGCGCCTGCCCCGACCTGGCGGACCGCGCCAAGATCGCCGAACTCCTCAAGCCCGAGCGGATCGGCGTCCACCTGTCCGAGGAGTTCCAGCTGCACCCCGAGCAGTCCACGGACGCGATCGTGATCCACCACCCCGAGGCGAAGTACTTCAACGCCCGCTGACACCCCTGCGACCCCCCGCCGGCACCCCTCCGCCCAGGCCGTCGAGGGCGCGCCGAAGGCCCTCCTGGCCTGCGGCGGGGGTTTTCAGGTGTACCCCGGGGCTTCCAGGGATAAACAAGGGCGTTTCGGCGTCCTGGGACGTACACTGGTCGGCCCATCGCAGGCCGGTTCCCGCTAGGGAGCCGGCCTGATCGTCCCTCAAGGAGGTGCGCCCGGATGACCAGCACGGTCCCCGCGCAAGGAACCCTTCCCCAGTCTGTCGGCACCGCTCGGGCAGCCGAGCCCCGTACCGCCGAGGACTCCACCCTGGAAGCGGTTCTCCTCGACATGGACGGCACCCTGGTGGACACCGAGGGCTTCTGGTGGGACGTCGAGGTCGAGGTGTTCGCCGCCCTCGGCCACCCCCTGGACGACTCCTGGCGGCATGTCGTGGTCGGCGGCCCGATGACCCGCAGCGCAGGCTTCCTCATCGAGGCCACCGGCGCCGACATCACGCTCGACGACCTCACCGTGCTGCTCAACGAGGGCTTCGAGGACCGTATCGGCCGCGCCCTGCCGCTGATGCCGGGCGCCGCCCGGCTGCTCGCCGAACTCCGCGAGCACGCCGTCCCGACCGCACTGGTCTCCGCCTCCCACCGGCGCATCATCGACCGCGTGCTCACCGTGCTGGGCCCGCACCACTTCGACCTGTCCATCGCCGGCGACGAGGTCTCGCGCACCAAGCCCTACCCGGACCCCTATCTGCTCGCCGCCGCCGGACTCGGCGTGAACCCGGTCCGCTGCGCCGTCGTCGAGGACACCCTCACCGGCGTCACCGCCGCCGAGGCCGCGGGCTGCCGCGTGGTCGCCGTACCGTCCGTCGCCCCCATCGCCCCGGCCGAGCGGCGCACCGTCGTCACCTCACTCGAAGAGGTCGACCTGCCATTTCTGCGCGGCCTGATGACGGAAATGCGCTAGCTGGACAGAATTCCGGAGAAGTACACCCACGGGAATTCCCAAGCCGGGCGACCGGCCGAATTCCGGTAGCCGCCGGGCCAGTTGAAAGGTGTGACGTTCCCCACTCCGGACAGCCTCGACAACGTTGCCCAAGTGTGCTGCCCGGCCCCGCTCCAGGGGAAGGGGCGTGCCCTTGTGTCCCGATTGGTGGAAAGCTGCACGAATCCTGCCGCTGTCGGGTATTCGGTCTGTCCACACCCGGTTTCACTGCGTGATGGGGGCTCGACTCACACGACTGTGAACCGCCGTGCGGGCGCGGACTAATCTCATCGCGAGAACATCGCAGCAACCCCCGTGATCCGCCGCACCACCCCTGCATGCCGGGTACACGGACCCGAACAGCTCTGGAGAAACTCCCGCATGAACCGCAAGACTTTGGTGCTGCCGGCGATGGCCGGCCTGCTCACGCCGGTTCTCGCCGCGTGCGGCGGATCCGGCAGCGGGAGCAAGAGCGGCGACGCCATCGTCGTAGGTACCACGGACCGGTTCACCGTCACCCACGACGCCCCTGCACCCCTCGACCCCGCCTACGCCTACGACGTCGGCACCTGGAACGTCCTGCGCCAGACGGTGCAGACCCTGATGGCCCAGCCCAAGGGCGAGGGCGAACCCGTGCCGGACGCCGCCGAGAGCTGCGCCTTCACCGACAGCGGCAGCGAGCGTTACGCCTGCAAGCTGCGCGACGGCCTGAAGTTCGCCAACGGCGACAAGGTCACCGCCGACACGGTCAAGTACTCCATCGAGCGTGCCCTGCACCTCAAGGCCGACAGTGGCGTCTCCGCCCTGCTGAACACCATCGACACGATCGAGACCCAGGGCGACCGCGAGGTCATCTTCCACCTGAAGACGGCCGACGCCACCTTCCCGTACAAGCTGTCCACCCCGGTCGCCGGCATCGTCGACCCCAAGGACTACGCCCAGGACAAGCTGCGCGACGGCTTCGAGGCCGACGGCTCCGGCCCCTACACCTTCGAGGCCGACGTCAAGGACAACGCGATGGTCAGCGCCACCTTCACCAGGAACCCGGACTACAAGGGCGCCGTGAAGGTCAACAACGACAAGGTCGTGATCCGCTCCTACGCCGACGCGGACGCCATGAGCGACGCCATCGACAAGGGCGACATCGACGTCATGACCCGCACCATGTCCCCGGCGCAGATCCAGAAGCTGGACGCGGGCACCGACGACAAGGTCGACCTGGTCGAGATGCCCGGCCTGGAAATCCGCTACCTGGCCTTCAACACCAACGCGCCCACGGTCAAGACCAAGGCCGTCCGCCAGGCCATGGCCCAGCTCATCAACCGCGGCGAACTCGTCTCCAAGGTCTACGGCACCCAGGCCGAGCCCCTGTACTCGCTGGTCCCCGCCACGGTCACCGGCCACTCCAACTCGTTCTTCAACAAGTACGGCAACCCCAGCGCCGCCAAGGCCAAGGACCTGCTGACCCGGGCCGGCATCACCACCCCGGTGAAGCTGACCCTGCACTACACCACCGACCACTACGGCTCGGCCACCAAGCAGGAGTTCGAGGTCCTGCAGAAGCAGCTCAACGACAGCGGTCTGTTCGACGCGAGCATCCAGGGCCACCCCTGGGAGACCTTCCGGCCCGCCGAGCGGAAGGGCCAGTACGACGTCTACGGCATGGGCTGGTTCCCCGACTTCCCGGACGCCGACAACTTCCTGGCGCCCTTCCTCGACAAGGACAACTTCCTCGGCTCGCCGTACTCCAACACCACGATCCAGCGGACGCTGATCCCGGAGTCCCGTCGCGACGCCGACCGGCTCAGCGCCACCAGGAGCCTGACCCAGATTCAGGACAACGTCGCCGAGGACGTCCCCGTGCTGCCCCTGTGGCAGGGCAAGCAGTACGTCGCCGCACGGGGCGATGTGACGGGCGTCGCCTACGCGCTCAACTCCTCCTCGACGCTTCAGCTGTGGGGGCTCGGCCGCGGTGTGAGCGGCTGACGGCTCTCTCCTCGGGGCCAGGACGGCGGCCCCGGACCTGACGAACCGACGACAAGGCACATGCAGTGAACATGCGCAACCAGTGGCCGGTCCTGCCCATCGTGGCAGGGCTGGCCTCCGGCCTGTTGACCGGCTGCGGCTCGGAGACCGGTGGCTCCGGGGGTACCGGCTCCACCGTGGTGATGGGGATGTCCGACGACGTCCTCGCCACGGACCCGGCGTCCGGCTACGACCCCGGCTCCTGGCTGTTGTTCAACAACGTCTTCCAGTCCCTGCTCAGCTTCCCCAAGGGGGCCACGCAACCCCAGCCCGAGGCGGCGAAGGACTGTGCCTTCACCGACTCCCAGGCCACGGTCTACAAGTGCGTGCTCAAGGACGACCTGAAGTTCAGCAACGGTGACGACCTCACCTCCGAGGACGTGAAGTTCTCCTTCGACCGCATGCTGAAGATCAACGACTCCGCGGGCCCCGCCATCATGTTCCCGCTGCTCGACAAGGTCGAGACGCCGGACGCGAAGACCGTCGTCTTCAAGATGAAGGCCCCCGACGCCACCTTCCCCAGCAAGATCGCCTCCGGTGCCGGCTCCATCGTCGACCACCAGCAGTACGACGCGAACGGGCTGCGCAGCGACGGCAAGGCGGTCGGCTCCGGCCCCTACAAGCTGGACTCCTTCGACAAGGACAAGGCCGTCTTCTCCGTCAACGGCAACTACAAGGGCACCGCCGACACCAAGAACTCCGGCGTCACCATGAAGTTCTTCCACGGCGACCGCAGCGGCCTGAAGAAGGCCCTCCTCGACGGCGACATCGACATCGCCTACCGAGGCCTGACCGCCTCCGACGTCGCCGACATCGAGAACCAGGACGGCAGCAAGGGCGCCGAGGTCATCGAGGGCAGCAGCGCCGAGGTCCAGCACCTGGTCTTCAACATGAAGGACCCGGTCGTCGGCAAGCTCGGCGTGCGCAAGGCCATGGCCTACCTCATCGACCGCGACGCCCTGATCAAGAACGTCTACCAGGGCACCGCCACCCCGCTGTACTCGATCATCCCGGCGGGCATCGCCGGCCACAACACGGCCTTCTTCGACACCTACGGCGCCCGCCCCTCCCGGGACAAGGCCGCCACCGCGCTGCGGGCCGACGGCATCACCGGCAAGGTGAAGCTCACCCTGTGGTCCACGCCCTCCCGCTACGGCCCCGCCACCGACGAGGAGCTGAAGGCCATCGCCGGCCAGCTCAACGCCAGCGGGCTGTTCGAGGCCGACGTCAAGTCCGTCTCCTTCGACCAGTACGAGAAGGACATCGCCGCCGGCAAGTACGGCGTCTACGTGAAGGGCTGGGTGCCCGACTACCCGGACGCCGACAACTTCACCGCGCCCTTCTTCGGCAAGGGCAACGTGCTGGACAACAACTACGACAACCGCACCATCACCGGCGCCCTCATCCCGCACACGGCCGCACAGAGCGACCGCGGCGCGACCGACAAGGACTTCAGCCGGCTTCAGGACATCGTCGCCGACGAACTGCCCGTCCTGCCGGTCTGGCAGGCCAAGCAGTACGCGGTCGTCCGCGACGGCGTCTACGGCCTGGAGTACTGCCTGGACGCCTCGACGGTGTTCCGGTTCTGGGAACTCAGCAAGGGCTGACGCCGCATGCGCCGAGGGCGCCCTTCCCACCTGGGAGGGGCGCCCTCGCGCGTCCGTGCCGTCTCTACTGGGCGCCGGGACGCACCAGCCCGCTCTCGTACGCGTACACCGCGGCCTGCACCCGGTCCCTGAGGCCCAGCTTCGTCAGCACATGCCCCACGTGCGTCTTGACGGTGGTCTCGCTGACGAACAGGTCCGCCGCGATCTCCGCGTTCGACAGGCCGCGCGCCACCAGCTTCAGCACCTCCACCTCGCGGTCGGTGAGCGTGTGCAGGGTGTCCGGCACCGGCTCCTCGCCCGAGGGCAGATGCGTCGCGTACTTGTCCAGCAGCCGGCGCGTGATGCTCGGCGCCAGCATCGCCTCGCCCGCCGCCACGACCCGGATCGCCTGCACCAGCTCGTTGGCGGGCGCGTCCTTCAGCAGGAAGCCGCTCGCCCCCGCGCGCAGCGCCTCCACCACGTACTCGTCAAGGTCGAACGTGGTCAGCACCAGCACCTTCGCCGGACCGTCCCGGCCGGGCCCGGTGATCTGCCGGGTGGCCTCCACCCCGTCCATCCGGGGCATACGGATGTCCATCAGCACGACATCCGGCTGCAGGGCCCGTACCTGGTCGAGAGCCTGCAGGCCGTCACCGGCCTCGCCCACGACCGCGAGATCCTGCTCGGCCTCCAGGATCATCCGGAACCCGGTACGCAGCAGCGGCTGGTCGTCGACCAGTAGGACGCGGATGGCCACGTGACACTCCTTCGCTAGTCCGGCCCCATTCTGCCCTGCGCCAGCTCACCCGACTCGGCCGCCCTCACCGCCAAGGGGTACGGCGGGGGAGTACCGCCGAACTCCGGGCAGTGCGCCTGGTGGTCGCACCAGCCGCACAGCTTCGTCGGCCGGGGCCGCCACTGACCGCTCTCCGTCGCCTGCCGGATCGCCTCCCACAGCGCGAGCAGCTTGCGTTCCACCCGCTCCAGGTCCGCGAGGACCGGGTCGTACGTCAGCACGTCCCCGCTGCCCAGATACACCAGCTGGAGCCGGCGCGGGATCACCCGCTTCAGCCGCCACACCACCAGGGCGTAGAACTTCATCTGGAACAGCGCGCCCTCCGCGTACTCCGGGCGCGGAGCCTTCCCCGTCTTGTAGTCGACGATCCGCACCTCACCGGTGGGCGCCACGTCGACCCGGTCGATGATGCCGCGCAGCCGCAGCCCCGAGGCCAGCTCGGCCTCCACGAACAGTTCACGCTCGGCCGGCTCCAGACGCGTCGGATCCTCCAGCGTGAACCAGCGCTCCACCAGCCGCTCGGCCTCACCGAGCCACCGTGCCAGGCGCTCGCCCTCCGGATCGTCGGCGAACAGCTCCGCGAGCTCCGGCTTGTTCTCCCTGAGCCGGTCCCACTGCCCCGGGATCAGCGCCTTGGCCCGCGGTGCCGTGCGCTCCCCGGCCGGCGCGTCGAACAGCCGCTCCAGCACCGCATGCACCAGCGTGCCGCGCGTCGCCGCCTCGCTCGGCTTCTCCGGCAGCCGGTCGATCACCCGGAACCGGTACAGCAACGGGCACTGCATGAAGTCACTGGCGCGCGACGGCGACAGCGACGTGGGCGCGATCGGCACGCGCTGCGTGCCGCCGGCCGTGCCGCTGTCGGCCCCGCCGTCCTCGATGCTGCTCTCCATGACCACAGACCATACGGCCCACCACTGACAGTGACCCAACCACGGGCCGTGGAGGCCGTGTGACCACGCGCCGAACACAAGGGGTGCCGGGGCGGAACGTGCCGCCACGGCCGCATACCATCGACCCGAGACCCTTCCGCCCCGGCAGGCGCGGAGGACGCTTCGAACGAGGGGACACCGTGGACGTGAGCGGCGGGAGCGGACAGCCGCGGCCCGGCAAGAACGAGCCGGACGAGCACACCGCAGGTCCTGCGGCCCCGACGACCGGATCCCCCGACCCCGGATCCACCGACCACCCCGGGCCGGAGCGCGACGAGGCCCCCGACCACCCGCAGGCCGACGCGGACGGCACGAACGACACCCACACCGAGACCGGCGCCGATGCCGAAGCCGGCGCCGACACCGGGACCGGCGGGGCCGAGCCCACCGAGCACCACCGCACCCTCGCCCACTCCGGCATCGCCAAGGGCGAACCGCCGCAGCCGCGCCCCAAGGAACCCGGCGGCGGCATCCTCATGGGCCGCCCCTTCGGCGTCCCCGTCTACGTCGCCCCGAGCTGGTTCCTCGTCGCCGCCCTGATCACCTGGGTCTTCGGCGGCCAGCTCGACCGCATCCTGCCCGAGCTCGGCGCCGCCCGCTACCTCGTCTCCCTCTTCTTCGCGGTCGCCTTCTACGCCTCCGTCCTCGTCCACGAACTCGCCCACACGGTCGCCGCGATCCGCTTCAAGCTCCCGGTCCGCCGCATCCAGCTCCAGTTCTTCGGCGGAGTCTCCGAGATCGAGAAGGAAGCCGAGACCCCCGGCCGCGAATTCGTCCTGGCCTTCGTCGGACCCCTGCTCTCCCTCGTCCTCGCCGGACTGTTCTACCTCGCGATGCAGCCCGTCGAGCCCGGCACCGTACCCGGCGTCCTGCTGGCCGGCCTCATGGTCTCCAACCTCATCGTGGCGATCTTCAACCTGCTGCCCGGACTGCCCCTCGACGGCGGCCGGATGCTCCGCGCCGTCGTCTGGAAGATCACCGGCAGGCCCATGAGCGGCACCGTCGCCGCCGCCTGGGTCGGCCGCGCCCTCGCCATCTCCGTCCTCATCGGCCTGCCCCTGCTCAACCAGTCCGGCTCCCTAGGCGGCGGCAGCGAGACCAGCGGCGGCATGGACACCGTCACCGACGCCCTGCTCGCCGCCATCCTCGCCGCGATCATCTGGACCGGCGCCGGCAACAGCCTGCGCATGGCCCGGCTGCGCGAACACCTCCCCGAACTGCGCGCCCGCACCCTCACCCGGCGTGCCGTACCCGTCCAGACCGACACCCCCCTCTCCGAAGCCCTGCGCCGCGCCAACGCCGCCGGCGCCCGCGCCCTCGTCGTCGTCGACGCCGACGGCAACCCCCTCTCCCTCGTCCGCGAGGCCGCCATCGTCGGCGTACCCGAACACCGGCGCCCCTGGGTCGCCGTCGGCGGCCTCGCCCAGGACCTCACCGACGGCATGCGTGTCTCCGCCGAACTGGCCGGAGAGGACCTCCTCGACGCCCTGCGCGCCACCCCGGCCACCGAGTACCTGGTCGTCGAGGAGACGGGCGAGATCTACGGCGTGCTGTCGGCGGCGGACGTGGAGCGGGCCTTCGTCAAGGCGATGGCCCGCCCCAGCTGACCCCGCCCGCACCCGCTCAGCTGTGGTCGGCGGCCCCCTCCGGTGCCGGTAGGCTGGTCACATGTCCGAACCGACCGGTGCCGCCCGCAGGCGCGGGCCCTTCAAGGTCGGGGACCAGGTACAGCTGACCGACCCCAAGGGCCGCCACTACACGTTCACGCTCGAAGCCGGGAAGAACTTCCACACCCACAAGGGTTCCTTCCCGCACGACGAACTGATCGGCGCTCCCGAGGGCAGCGTTGTCCGCACCACCGGCAACGTGGCCTACCTCGCGCTGCGCCCCCTGCTCCCCGACTACGTCCTGTCCATGCCCCGCGGGGCAGCCGTCGTCTACCCGAAGGACGCGGGGCAGATCCTCGCCTTCGCCGACATCTTCCCCGGCGCCCGCGTAGTCGAGGCGGGCGTCGGCTCCGGCTCGCTCAGCAGCTTCCTGCTGCGCGCCATCGGCGACCAGGGCATGCTGCACTCCTACGAGCGCCGCGAGGACTTCGCCGAGATCGCCCAGCAGAACGTCGAGCGCTACTTCGGCGGCCCGCACCCCGCCTGGCAGCTCACCGTCGGCGACCTCCAGGACAACCTGTCCGACACCGACGTCGACCGCGTCATCCTCGACATGCTCGCCCCCTGGGAGTGCCTGGACGCCGTCTCCAAGGCGCTCGTTCCCGGCGGCATCCTGTGCTGCTACGTGGCCACCACCACCCAGCTCGCCCGGACCGTCGAGTCCATACGGGAGATCGGCTGCTTCAACGAGCCGACCGCCTGGGAGACCATGATCCGCAACTGGCACATCGAGGGCCTGGCCGTCCGCCCGGACCACCGGATGATCGGCCACACCGGCTTCCTGCTCACCGCCCGTCGCCTCGCAGACGGTGTCGAGCCGCCCATGCGCCGCCGCCGCCCCGCCAAGGGCGCCTACGGCGAGGACTACGCCGGACCCAACGCCGACGGCGGCGCCGGCCGCTGACCGGTCCCGCACCAGCACAACGCAAGGGCGCCGTGCCGAAGTTCCCGAACCGAACCGGGAACTCGGCCACGGCGCCCTTGCGTTGACAGGGCACCAGGGCCCCCAAGGCCCCCTCGCCCCCCGCGGCTCACCCCGCGCGGGCTGCCCGCCTGCGGCAATCCCCGACCCCGCCGTTCCCCCGCACTGTGACGTGTGGCACCATGCTGGCCACCCCACCGGCACAGCCCTCACAGGAGACACTCCTAGTGCAGCCATCCGCCGTTCCGGAGCTAGCTCACGCCCACACCCGGCCCATCCACTGGGTCGCCACCGCCACAGCCGTCGCAGGCGTGGTCGCCCTCTCCGCCCTCGTACAGCCCGGCTCGGCCACCGCCGCCCAGCCCACCCCAGGGACGGAGACCAGATCCGCCCCCGCGGCCGTCGCCGCGCCCAGCACCACGGGCGTCGCCTTCCCGCTGAACTGCGGACCGGTCAAGGCGATCGTCGTGAAGAAGGCCACCGGAGACCTCGACGGGGACGGCCGACCGGAAACCGTCGCCGTCGTGCACTGCAACGCCCCCATGGGCACCCCGCCCGACGGCGTCTACGTCCTCACCCGGGGCACCGACAACGGCAAGGCCCGCGTCGTCGCCACCCTCGTCGACCCCAAGGAGCGGCTCACCGTCACCGACTTCGTCCTGCGCGAGCGCACGGTCTCGGCCACCCTGCTCGGCTACTCCTCGGACGACGTGCCCAGTTGCTGCCCCGACGTGAAGACCGCGACGGCATGGAAGTGGAACGGCAGCGCCTTCATCCGCTCCACACCCGCCGCGGCCCACAGCGTCTGACCACCGGATCCGGACGGACCCGGCCGGAGCTCACTCCGCGTCGGGTCCGTACACCTCGACCCTGTCCGCGACCCGGCGCACGTGAATACACTCGCCGGGACACTCCTTCGCCGAGTCCACCACATCCGTCAGCAGCGGCAGCGGCACCGGCGTCGTCGCCCCCACGGACTGCAGCAGCTCGTCGTCCGCGCCCTTCACATACGCCAGCCCGTCGATGTCCAGCTCGAACACCTCGGGCGCGTACTGGACGCAGATCCCGTCGCCGGTACACAGGTCCTGGTCGATCCAGACCTCCAGCGCCTCGCCGCCCAGGGCCTCCTGCTGCACGGTCATCTCTCCTGCCGTAGGTTCGCCGGACGGCCCCGGCGCGATGGCCGGCCAGGTCCGCACCAGCGGCTGTTGAACACCTCGACCCTACCTCCGCCGCTCTTCCCGCCCTTCCCCGCCTTTCTCCGCCCTGTCCTCTGCCCTTCCTGGTCTGATCGACCGCATCCGGCCACCCGGACCGGCAGCCGCCGGGTTTCCGCCCACCCCGGCCCGGGTACGACCGCCCGACCGGAAAGGCACACCAGCGCCCGCCCGGCAGGGCAGCCGACGCCCGACCAGGAGGGGACGCCGGACACCGGGACGGCCACTTCACGCCGCACCCGCCGTCACATCGACCGCCCGAACCGTCGCTCTGCGTGATGATCGCGCGAGCGCCCACCGGGCTGCCCCGGCACGGGCGCACCGGCCCGCAACGGACAACTCCGGCCAGTCCGGAAGGGATTTGACCTCCCCCGACATGGAACAACCCGCTTCCGAATCACGTTGAGTGGGTATCCCCTCCGTGCGAGAGGGAGCGCACCGGGTGACCGACGACACACCTTGACAGTCCATGTGATCTAGGGGTTTCAATCGACACCCACCCAGGTAGGGTCTGGAAGCGTCCAGCTCCCCTTGGAGGAGGTGAGGACCGTGGCAGCCCACGACGACGACATGAACCGCGGCATCCGCCCGGGACGAGGGTCCGAAGACCCGGCCGGGCAGATCGCCTACCTTGAGCAGGAGATCGCCGTCCTGCGACGCAAGCTCGCCGACTCTCCGCGACACACGAGGATTCTCGAAGAGCGGATCGTCGAGCTGCAGACCAACCTGGCCGGCGTCTCCGCCCAGAACGAACGACTGGCCAACACGCTCCGCGAGGCCCGCGACCAGATCGTGGCCCTCAAGGAAGAGGTCGACCGCCTCGCCCAGCCGCCGGCCGGCTTCGGAGTCTTCCTGCAGGCCAACGAGGACGGCACCGCCGACATCTTCACCGGAGGCCGCAAACTCCGGGTGAACGTCAGCCCGAGCGTCGACCTCGACGACCTCAGGCGCGGCCAGGAGGTCATGCTCAACGAAGCCCTCAACGTGGTCGAAGCCATGGAGTACGAGCGCGTCGGGGACATCGTCACCCTCAAGGAGATCCTCGAGGACGGCGAACGCGCCCTGGTGCTCGGGCACACCGACGAGGAACGGGTGGTACGGCTCGCCGAGCCGCTGCTGGACGTCACCATCCGCGCCGGCGACGCCCTCCTGCTCGAACCCCGCTCCGGCTACGTCTACGAGGTCGTGCCCAAGAGCGAGGTCGAAGAACTCGTCCTCGAGGAAGTCCCCGACATCGGCTACGAGGCCATCGGCGGCCTCGGCAACCAGATCGAGGCCATCCGCGACGCCGTCGAACTGCCCTACCTCTACCCCGACCTCTTCAAGGAACACGAGCTGCGCCCGCCCAAGGGAGTCCTCCTCTACGGACCCCCCGGCTGCGGCAAGACGCTCATCGCCAAGGCCGTCGCCAACTCGCTGGCCAAGAAGGTCGCCGAAGTCACCGGCCAGGCCGCCGGCAAGAGCTTCTTCCTCAACATCAAGGGCCCCGAGCTGCTCAACAAGTACGTCGGCGAGACCGAGCGGCAGATCCGTCTCGTCTTCCAGCGTGCACGCGAGAAGGCCAGCGAGGGCACACCCGTCATCGTCTTCTTCGACGAGATGGAATCCCTCTTCCGCACCCGCGGCTCCGGCGTCAGCTCGGACGTGGAGAACACCATCGTCCCCCAGCTGCTCGCCGAGATCGACGGCGTGGAAGGCCTGGAGAACGTGGTCGTCATCGGTGCCTCCAACCGCGAGGACATGATCGACCCCGCCATCCTGCGCCCCGGCCGCCTCGACGTGAAGATCAAGATCGAGCGGCCCGACGCCGAAGCAGCCAAGGACATCTTCGGCAAGTACCTCACCGAGCGCCTCCCGCTCCACACGGACGACCTCGGTGAACACGGCGGCGACAAGGCCACCACCGTCCAGAGCATGATCCAGACGGCGGTCGAGCACATGTACGCCGAAACCGAGGAGAACCGCTTCCTGGAAGTCACCTACGCCAACGGCGACAAGGAAGTCCTCTACTTCAAGGACTTCAACTCCGGCGCCATGATCGAAAACATCGTGGGCCGCGCCAAGAAAATGGCGATCAAGGACTTCCTGGAGAAGAACCAGAAGGGCCTCCGCGTCTCCCACCTCCTCCAGGCCTGCGTGGACGAGTTCAAGGAGAACGAGGACCTCCCCAACACCACCAACCCGGACGACTGGGCCCGCATCTCCGGAAAGAAGGGCGAACGGATCGTCTACATCCGCACCCTGATCACCGGAAAGCAGGGCGCCGACACCGGACGCTCCATCGACACGGTGGCGAATACCGGTCAGTACCTGTAACGGCGGGGCGGCTGCGGGTGCCCACACCGGGTACCCGCAGCCGCTGCTTTTCCGCCCACGACCGGAGCAGTCAATGACGCAAATGATCTCCCCACCAGCGCAAAGGCGCTCTAGGCTCTTTCCTACCGCCGAAACGCGCAGTGCGGGGACGGGCACCGCACACGCACCGGAGCGCCAGCGGTACGTCAGCGGCACCCACGACCGAGGGCGCCGCCGGGCAAGGAGGGCCGCATGACCGTACGGCGAGTAATGGGCATCGAGACGGAGTACGGCATCTCCGTCCCCGGCCACCCCAACGCCAATGCCATGCTCACCTCGTCCCAGATCGTCAACGCCTACGCGGCGGCGATGCACCGGGCCCGCCGGGCCCGCTGGGACTTCGAGGAGGAGAACCCGCTGCGGGACGCGCGAGGCTTCGACCTCGCCCGCGAGGCCGCCGACGCCAGCCAGCTCACCGACGAGGACATCGGCCTCGCCAACGTGATCCTCACCAACGGAGCACGCCTCTACGTCGACCACGCCCACCCCGAATACAGCGCCCCGGAGGTCACCAACCCCCGCGACGCCGTCCTCTGGGACAAGGCCGGCGAGCGGATCATGGCCGAGGCCGCGGAACGGGCCGCCCAGCTCCCCGGCGCCCAGCCCATCCACCTCTACAAGAACAACACCGACAACAAGGGCGCCTCCTACGGCACGCACGAGAACTACCTGATGAAGCGGGAAACCCCCTTCTCCGACATCGTGCGCCACCTCACCCCCTTCTTCGTCTCCCGCCAGGTCTTCGCCGGAGCCGGCCGCGTCGGCATCGGCCAGGACGGACACGAACACGGCTTCCAGCTCAGCCAGCGCGCCGACTACTTCGAAGTCGAGGTCGGCCTGGAGACGACACTGAAGCGGCCCATCATCAACACCCGGGACGAGCCCCACGCCGACGCCGAGAAGTACCGCCGCCTGCACGTGATCATCGGGGACGCGAACCTCTCCGAGATCTCGACGTACCTCAAGCTGGGCACGACGGCCCTCGTCCTCTCCATGATCGAGGACGGCTTCATCGCGGTGGACCTCGCCGTGGACCAGCCCGTACGCACCCTCCACCAGGTCTCCCACGACCCGACCCTGAAGCGCCTCATCACCCTCCGCAGCGGCCGGACGCTCACCGCCGTACAACTCCAGATGGAGTACTTCGAACTGTCCCGCAAGTACGTCGAGGAACGCTTCGGGGCCGACGCCGACGAACAGACCAAGGATGTCCTCGCCCGCTGGGAAGACACTCTGAACCGGCTCGAGAACAACCCGATGAGCCTCGCCGGCGAACTGGACTGGGTCGCCAAGCGCGAACTCATGGAGGGCTACCGCCGCCGCGACGGCCTCGACTGGGACGCGGCCCGGCTGCACCTCGTCGACCTCCAGTACGCCGACGTACGTGCCGAGAAGGGCCTCTACAACCGCCTGGCGGCCCGTGGACGTATGAAGCGGCTGCTGGACGAGACCGAGGTCGACAGGGCCCGCACGAAGCCGCCGGAGGACACACGCGCGTACTTCCGGGGACGCTGCCTGGAGCAGTACGCGGACGACGTGGCGGCGGCATCGTGGGATTCGGTGATCTTCGATCTCCCCGGCCGGGACTCCCTCCAGCGCGTTCCAACCCTCGAACCACTACGCGGAACGCGAAATCACGTCAAGGAGCTGCTGGACCGCTGCCGCACCGCGGAAGACCTGGTCAGGGTCCTGTCCGGCGGCTGAGCGCGCTCAGTGGGCACGCGTACCACCCCGGGCGGACAGGGTGGAAATCCCACCGCCCGGGAATCATCGAGGTGGCCCCCGTACGTTGGAGAAACTGCGGGGCCGATGTCGGACCCGGCTTGTAGGGTCTGATCATCACCGATCGGCAGGCGAACTGAGCGGGGTGAGGGTTATGGCGACCAAGGACACCGGCGGCGGCCAGCAGAAGGCCACACGTTCCACCGAAGAGGTCGAGGAGCAGGCGCAGGACGCGCAGGCTTCCGAGGACCTCAAGGAGCGGCACGAGAAGCTGAGCGATGATGTGGACTCGGTGCTGGACGAAATCGATGATGTGCTCGAGGAGAACGCAGAGGACTTCGTTCGAAGTTTCGTTCAAAAAGGCGGCCAGTAGCCTTCGAATTGAAGGCTGTGGGGGATTCTGGCTTGGAAAGCGAAGAGGGTGTGAAGCGCTGCTCGCGGTGTAAGCAGCACAAGCCGCGGGCAGCGTTCGCGCGGAACAAGGCTATGCGCGATGGGCTGCAGTGCTATTGCCGTGAGTGCGCGGCGGCGTACCACCAGCAGCGGCAGGTGGCCAAGGGGCGCAATGTTCGGCCGAGAGTGGAAGTGCCGCCGGGCCACAAGTACTGCCGTACTTGCGGCGAGACCAAGCCGCACAGCGAGTGGACTCGGAATAGCAGCGCTTCCGACGGCCTGGCGACTCTTTGCAAAGCCTGCAAGGCCGTAAAGGGTCGACAGCATCATCTCAAGCGCAGCTACGGCCTCACCGAAGCCGAGCGCGAGGCGATGGTCGCCTCCCAGCGGGGCCTGTGTGCGATCTGCCTGGTCGCCCCCGCCGTGCATGTGGATCACTGCCACAAGACGGGTAGGGTCCGTGGCGTACTGTGCTTCAACTGCAATTCGGCCATCGGAAAGTTGGGAGACGATCCCGACGCCGTGCGCCGTGCCGCTGCTTACCTGGAAGGAAACTTGTGGAAGCCAACACTCGTAGCACCGGGCGTCTACCAGCTGCCTTCCTGACGCCTGGGTCCTCCTCCTTCATGGACTTTCTCTCGGAGCACCAGCCCGAGCTGCTGCCCGGCAAGCGGCAGCTGCCCGTGCAGGGTGTGATCGAGGCGCCGCACGGCACGACGATCGTCGCCGTCACCTTCCCCGGAGGCGTCGTGCTGGCCGGTGACCGGCGGGCGACCATGGGGAACGTCATCGCCCAGCGGGACATCGAGAAGGTGTTCCCGGCGGACGAGTACTCGGCCGTGGGTATCGCCGGCACCGCCGGTCTCGCCGTGGAGATGGTGAAGCTCTTCCAGCTGGAGCTGGAGCACTTCGAGAAGGTCGAGGGTGCTCAGCTGTCGCTGGAGGGCAAGGCGAACCGGCTGTCGACCATGATTCGCTCCAACCTCGGCATGGCCATGCAGGGCCTGGCGGTGGTGCCGCTGTTCGCCGGGTACGACCTGGACCGGGAGAGGGGCCGTATCTTCTCCTACGACGTGACGGGCGGCCGTTCCGAGGAGCACAACTTCGCGGCGACGGGCTCGGGTTCGATCTTCGCGCGTGGTGCGATGAAGAAGCTGTTCCGTGACGATCTGACCGAGGAGCAGGCCACGACGCTGGTGGTCCAGGCTCTGTACGACGCGGCTGACGACGACTCGGCGACCGGTGGTCCCGATGTCGCCCGCCGGATCTACCCGATCATCACCGTGATCACCGAGGACGGTTTCCGCAGGCTGACGGAGGGCGAGTCCTCCGAGCTCTCCCGCGCGGTGCTCCAGCGGCGTCTGGAGGAGCCGGACGGCCCGAAGGCCGCCCTGCTCTGAGCGCGGGCCCGGTTCTTCTGAAGGTGATCCAGTGACCATGACAGAAAGGGACGGATAACCGGTGTCGACGCCGTTCTATGTCTCACCCCAGCAGGCCATGGCCGACCGGGCGGAGTACGCCCGCAAGGGCATCGCCCGTGGCCGCAGCCTGGTCGTGCTGCAGTATGCCGACGGCATTGTGTTCGTCGGTGAGAACCCGTCCCGTGCGCTGCACAAGTTCAGCGAGATCTACGACCGGATCGGTTTCGCGGCGGCCGGTAAGTACAACGAGTACGAGAATCTGCGGATCGGCGGTGTGCGGTATGCCGATCTTCGTGGGTACACGTACGACCGCGACGATGTGACCGCGCGTGGTCTGGCGAACGTGTACGCGCAGACTCTGGGCACGATCTTCTCGTCGGCGGCGGAGAAGCCGTACGAGGTGGAGCTGGTGGTCGCCGAGGTGGGAGAGACCCCGGAGGGTGACCAGATCTATCGGCTGCCGCATGACGGTTCGATCGTGGACGAGCACGGTTCGGTCGCGGTCGGCGGCAACGCCGAGCTGATCAGCAACTATCTGGACCAGCGTCATCAGGACGGCATGAGTCTGGCCGAGGCGCTCAAGCTGGCCGTGCAGGCGCTGTCCCGTGAGTCGAACGGTTCGCAGCGGGAGATTCCGGCGGAGCGTCTGGAGGTCGCGGTCCTGGACCGTACGCGTCCGCAGAAGCGCAAGTTCAAGCGCATCGTCGGCCGCCAGCTGTCGCGTCTGCTGGAGGCGGAGGGTGCGGCGAACGAGGCGGAGTCCTCGGAGGAGTCCGAGGAGGAGTAGTCCTCGCGTTCTGCTCCGCGGGCAGGCCCCGGCCGGTGTTCCGGCCGGGGCCTGCCCGCGTCTCAGGGCGTGCGAGGCGGTGCCGTGGAGCCGCGGACGATCAGTTCGACGGGGATGTCGCCGCGGTCCGGCTCGCGGCCGTCCAGGACGGCGAGGAGGGCGTGCATGCCGCGTTCGCCGAAGAGCTCGGCGTCGAGGCGTACGGTCGTCAGCTCGGGGTCGATGGCGGTGGCGAGGGCGAGGTCGTCGAGGCCGGTGACGGAGACGTCGTCGGGGACGCGCAGGCCGAGGCGGCGGAGGGCTTTGTAGGCGCCGGCGGCCAGTTTGTCGTCGTCGCAGACGATCGCGGTGGGGCGGGGGCCGGGAGCGGTGAGGGCGGTCTCGGTGGCGGCGAGGGCGCCTTCGATCGAGATCGGGGCGCGGGCCGTGCGGACCTGGGTGCCGGGGACGGCGGTCATGTGCGCTGCCAGTTCCCGGGCGCGCATCTCGAAGGTCCAGGAGGGCACGTCGGCGGCCAGGTGGAGGATGCGCCGGTGGCCGAGGCCGAGGAGGTGCTCGGTGACCTGGCGGACGCCGTCGGCGATGTCGAGGTTCACGGTGGCGGCGCCGAGGCTGCCCTCGGGGTCGCTGTCGAGCATCACCAGGGGCAGCTGGTCGCCGCGGATGGCGGTGAGGGCGTCGGCGGCCATGGAGGAGGCGATGACGCCGTCCAGGGCGGCCTGTGCGGAGGCGAAGGGGTCGCGGGCGGGGCCGATGCCTTCGGGGGAGGGGTAGAGGACGACTCCGAAGCCGTGCTGGGCGGCCACGCGCGCGGCGCCCGTGTAGACGCCGGCGAAGAACTCCGTCGTCAGGGCGGGGACGACGAGCAGGACCGTGCGGGTGCGGCCGAGGCGCAGGTTGCGGGCGGCGAGGTTGGGCCGGTAGCCCAGCTCGCGCGCGGCCTCGCGGACGCGCTCGGCCGTGGCCTCGGAGACCCGGCCGCGCCATTTGTCGCCCAGCACGAGGGAGACGGCAGCCTGGGAGACTCCGGCCGCCTGGGCGACGTCACGGCTGGTCGGGCGCGTGCTGCTGCGTGCCACCGCGGATGCGCTCCTTCTCTGGACGTGTGAACAGCGCACATGGTACGTATGAGAGAGGAAGTTATACGTAACACGTGGGGCGCCGAGGTGTCCCGGTGAGCTGCTGAAGGGCAGGACATGGCCACGGGATACCTGGAGATCCTCCGGGCGAGACACGCGCTCCGGCTGCTCACGGGCACCCTGGTGGGCCGGCTGCCCAACGCGACCGCCTCGATCGCCCTGGTGCTGTTCGTGCGCGCCGAGGGCGGCACGTACAGCCTGGCGGGCCTCCTGGCGGCGGTGTACGGCCTCGCCAACGCCGTGGGGCAGCCGCTGCTGGGCCGGCTGGTCGACCTGTACGGTCAGCCGCGCGTGCAGCTGCCGGCGGCCCTGCTGTCGGCGCTGTCCATGTCCCTCTTCGCCTTCTCGGGCACCGACCCGCTTCCGCCGGCGTGCGTCGCCGTGGGGGCGGCCGGTCTGTTCACGCCGCCCCTGGAGGGCGGTCTGCGTGCCCTGTGGCCCTCGGTGCTGCGCCGTGAGGAGCAGGTGCACACCGCTTACGCCATGGACGCCATCGCGCAGGAAATCATGTTCACGGTCGGCCCGTTGCTGGTGACGCTGTGCGTGTCGCTGTGGTCGGAGCGGGCGGCGCTGCTCGTGCTGAACGCCCTGGGTGTGCTGGGCGCGCTCTCGGTGGTCGTCTCGCCGCCCTCGCGCGCGTGGCGTTCGGAGCCGCGCGAGGCGCACTGGCTGGGTGCGCTGCGCTCGCCGGGGCTGCTGGCGCTGCTCGGCTCCTTCCTGTTCATCGGCATGGCGCTCGGCTCGATCGCCGTGGCCTCGGTGCCGTACGCGGACGCGCACGGCGGGGATGCGGTGTACGGCTGGCTGATGGCCGGGCTGGGCCTCGGGGCGCTGGTGGGCGGCGCGGTGTACGGGGCGCGGCAGTGGAGCGGAGCGCCGGAGCGGCGACTGCGGGTGCTGGTGGCACTTCTGGCGGTGTGTTACCTGCCGCTGATGCTGATGCCGGGCGCGGTGGTGATGGTGGGGCTGAGCGCGGTCTCGGGGCTGTTCCTGGCGCCGGCCATCGCCTGTGCGTTCATCATCGTCGACCGGCATGCGCCGAGCGGGACGGTCACCGAGGCTTTCTCCTGGCTTGTGACCACGTTCACGGTGGGTGCGTCGGTGGGAACGGCCCTGGCGGGGCCGGTGGTCGAGACCGGCGGGGCGCTGTGGGGTTTCGCGGTGCCGGGTGCGGCGGGTGCGGTGTCGTTGCTGGTCCTGCTGGCCACGGGGCGGGTCCTCGCAGCTCCCGCGCGGGGCGGGGTCGTTGCGGCTTCATCGGAAACTGATCCAAATCGTGCTGTCGAACCCCGTTTCAGCTCGGGGGATCGGGCGTAATGTTCCCTCATGGACCGCCGCATTTTCGGGCTGGAGAACGAGTACGGCGTCACGTGCACGTTCAGGGGACAGCGGCGCCTGTCTCCTGACGAGGTGGCGCGGTACCTCTTCCGCCGTGTCGTGTCATGGGGTCGCAGTAGCAATGTCTTTCTGCGAAACGGCGCCCGCCTCTATCTCGACGTGGGGTCACATCCGGAATACGCGACACCCGAATGTGACAACGTGATCGAACTGGTCACCCACGACAAGGCCGGCGAGCGCATTCTCGAGGGACTCCTGGTGGACGCGGAACGACGCCTGCACGAGGAGGGAATCGCGGGCGACGTCTACCTCTTCAAGAACAACACCGACTCGGCGGGCAACTCCTACGGCTGCCACGAGAACTATCTGGTGGCGCGGCACGGGGAGTTCTCCCGGCTCGCGGACATTCTCATCCCGTTCCTGGTGACGAGGCAGTTGCTGTGCGGTGCGGGCAAGGTCCTGCAGACGCCGCGCGGCGCGGTGTACTGCGTCAGCCAGCGCGCGGAGCACATCTGGGAGGGCGTCTCCTCGGCGACGACCCGGTCCCGGCCCATCATCAACACCCGGGACGAGCCGCACGCGGACGCCGAGCGCTACCGCCGGCTGCACGTGATCGTGGGCGACTCGAACATGTCCGAGACGACGATGCTGCTCAAGGTCGGCGCGACCGATCTGGTGCTGCGCATGATCGAGGCGGGCACGGTGATGCGTGATCTCACGCTGGAGAACCCGATCCGGGCGATCCGTGAGGTCAGCCATGACATCACGGGGCGGCGCAAGGTGCGGCTGGCCAGCGGCCGGGAGGCGTCGGCGCTGGAGGTGCAGCGGGAGTACTTCGACAAGGCGGTGGACTTCTGCGACCGCCGCGGGATCCGTACGGGCACGGTCGCGCAGGTGCTGGAGCTGTGGGGCCGTACGCTCGACGCGATCGAGACCGAGGAACTGGACCGCATCGCCACCGAGATCGACTGGGTGATGAAGTACAAGCTCATCGAGCGGTACCGGGCCAAGCACAACATGACGATGTCGCATCCGCGGGTGGCTCAGATAGACCTCGCGTACCACGACATCCACCGTCGTCGTGGCCTGTACTACCTGCTGGAGAAGAAGGGCCAAGCCACCCGGATCTGCAACGACTTGAAGATCTTCGAGGGCAAGTCTGTTCCGCCGCAGACCACTCGGGCCCGGCTGCGTGGTGACTTCATCCGCAGGGCGCAGGAACAGCGCAGGGACTTCACGGTCGACTGGGTGCACCTGAAGCTCAATGACCAGGCGCAGCGCACGGTGTTGTGCAAGGACCCGTTCCGTTCGGTGGACGACCGGGTGGAGAAGCTGATCGCCGGAATGTAGCGCCGGGCTCGTCTGTCAAGCGTTTCGCCGCGGTTATGCGGGAACGCCACACGGGCGCCGTACGTTTCCCGTACGGCGCCCGTGTGGCGTCGTAGAGTTGCGCGCACGCCATTCCGCAAGATCGACCGATTACGAGGCTTCTCCGTGCGCCGACGTTCACTTCTCCTCGCCGCCGCTCCCGCAGGACTGGTCACGCTCGCCGGGTGCGGTGACGGCAAGTCCGGATCCAGCAAGGCCGGCGCGTCGCCGTCGGGCTCGGCGTCCGCTCCGCCGCCGCCCAAGATCGTGGAAGGGCCGTTGCCCACGATCACGGCGGGCACGAAGTTCGGCGAGAAGCCGAAGGTCGCGAAGGGGCCGGGGGAGCCGTCGAAGAACCTGGCGGTGAAGACGGTGATCGCGGGCAGTGGCCGTGCGGTCGCGGAGAACGTCTTCATCCAGGCGAACTACCTGGGCCAGATCTGGAGCAGCGGCAAGGTCTTCGACAACTCCTACGACCGCAAGAAGCCCCTGCTGATGCAGCTCGCGCAGGGCAGCATCATCGACGGCTGGCGGTATGCCCTCATGGGCAAGAAAGTGGGCAGCCGGGTCCTGATCTCGGTCCCGCCGAACCTGGGGTACGGCAAGGCGGGCAACCCGCAGGCGGGCATCAAGGGCGACGACACGCTGGTCTTCGTCATCGACCTGATGGAGGTCTACGACTCCAAGAGCTCCGCGCAGGGCAAGCCGGTCGCGCAGAGCGACGCGGCGCTGCCCAAGGTCGCCACCAACACCGACGGTCTGGTGCCCAAGGTCACCGTGCCCAAGGTGGCCCCGCCGACCAAGCTCGTGTCGGAGTACGTCCTGGAGGGCGACGGGCCCGAGGTCACGGCCGAGCAGGCGATCCTGTGCCAGTTCCAGGGCCTGGTGTGGGACAGCGGCAAGACGTTCCAGCGGACGTACGGCTCGGGCCGGCTCAGCCAGTTCTCGATCGCGCAGATGCAGCAGGCCGTCAAGGGCCTGGCCCAGGGACTGACCGGCAAGAAGGTGGGCAGCCGGGTCCTGATCGTCGTGCCGCCGGACCTGGGCTACGGCAACACCCCGCCGAGCGGCGGTGTGATCAAGAAGGGCTCCACGCTGGTGTTCACGGTGGACATCCTCGCGACGATGTAGCCCGCGCGGTGGACGCGCCGTGGCGCGCGCGTGGGGTGGCCGGTGGCGGGCGGGAGGCCTGCGGGGATGAAAGACTGTTCGTGTTTCGTGTCGTACACATGCAGGAGCAAGTGACGTGAACAAGGACAAGCCCGAGATCGACTTCCCGGGCGGCGAGCCCCCGGCGGACCTTGAGATCAAGGACATCTGGGAGGGCGACGGCGAGGTGGCCGAGGCCGGCGACTTCGTCAAGGTCCACTACGTGGGTGTCGCGTTCTCCACGGGTGAGGAGTTCGACGCCTCCTGGAACCGGGGTCGGCCGCTGGACTTCCAGCTCGGTGTCGGCCAGGTCATCCAGGGCTGGGACAAGGGCGTGCAGGGCATGAAGGTCGGCGGCCGTCGCCAGCTGACCATCCCGGCGCACCTGGCCTACGGCGACCGTGGCGCCGGTAACGCGATCGCCCCGGGCGAGACGCTGATCTTCGTCTGCGACCTCGAGGGCGTTGCCAAGCGCTGACCGGTTCCGGTCGGGAAAGGGCCCATGCTGTCCGCATGGGCCCTTCTTGTTTGCGCCCATCTTTGCTCCGGCTTTTGCCTCGACACCCCGGAGCGGTACGGTCATCGGTCGTAAGCACCATAGGGAGGCGAAGGGCGTCGATGGCCATTGCCAAGGCCGAGCGGCTGATGAACCTGGCGCTGTGTCTGCTGGGGACGCGGCGTCCGCTCAGCAAGCGCGAGCTGCGCGAGTCCATCGAGGCGTACGTCGAGGCCTTCAGGCCGGAAAGCGGCGCAGCAGGCAGCGACGACTCCTTCAACCGCATGTTCGAGCGGGACAAGGACGACCTGCGCGAGCTGGGCCTGGTGATCGAGACCGTCGAGAACATCGACGGCGAGGTCGGCTACCTGGCCCGCCGGGACAGCAACCGTCTTCCGCCCATCACCCTGGACGCCGAGGAGGCTGCCGCCCTCGGGCTCGCCGCGAAGGTGTGGCAGCAGGCCCGGCTCGCGGGCGCCGCCAGCGGTGCTCTGCAGAAGCTGCGCGCCGCGGGACTGCCCGAGGACGTCGACCCGTACGAGGCGCACGGCGCGCTGGAGCCGCACATCCCGGTGCACGAGGCGGCCTTCGAACCGCTGATGCTGGCGTGCCGCGACCGCCGCCCGGTCGTCTTCGACTACCGCAAGGCCACCGCCGCGCACCCCGAGACCCGGCATGTCGAGCCGTGGGCGCTGGAGTGCTGGCGCGGCCACTGGTACCTGGCGGGCTGGGACCGCGACCGGGGTGCCGAGCGGGTCTTCCGGCTCTCCCGGATCACCGGCCGGGTCCGTTCCCGGGGCACCGGTTTCACCGCGCCCGTGCCGGACGTCGTCACCGTGCGTGAGACGGTCGCGGGCTGGGCCGGCGAGATAGCGGACCGTTCGGCGCTGATCCGGCTGCGTTCCGGCGCCGGTTACCCCCTTCGGGCGAAGGCCACCCGCGTCAGGGAACTCGGCGACGGCTGGGACGAGTTGGAGATCCCGTACGGGCACGGTCTGGACGCCTGGCTGGTGGAGTTCGGGCCGGACGTGGTGGTCCTGGAGCCGGCCGAGCTGCGGGCCGACGTGGTGGACCGGCTACGGGCCGTGGCCAAGGGCTGAGGGGAGCGGAGCACGATCATGGCAGGCAAACCGGCGAGGCCCGTGAACGCCATCGACCAGACCCGGCGGATGCTGTCCCTGGTGACGTATCTGCGGGAGCGGCCCGGCGCGCGGATCGCGGACGTGGCGCGCGCCTTCGGCATCACCGAGGACGAGCTGGTCTCCGACCTGGATCTGCTGCCCATGTGCGGCACCAGCTTCCGGGGCGGCGACCTGCTGGACATCGACACCGACGGCGAGTGCATCTGGTGGCACAACCCGGCCGCGCTCGGCGAGGAGGCGGCCGAGCCGCTGCGGCTGGCCGCCGACGAGGCGACCGCGCTGCTGGTGGCGGCCCGCGCGGTGTCGACGCTGCCCGGCCTCAGGGAAGGCGACCGGCAGGCGCTGCTGCGGGCCACGGCCAAGGTGGAGACCGCGGCCGGCGAGGCCGCGGGCGCCAGCTCCCGGCTGTCCGTGACCTTCGAGTCCGAGGGCGGTGTCTTCGCCGACGTCGACCGGGCGATCTCCGAGCGCCGCCGGCTGTGGATCCGCTACTACTCGCCCGCGCGGGACGAGCTGACCGAGCGCGAGATCGACCCGATCCGCCTGGTCAGCGTCGGGCACACGTACGTGGAGGCGTGGTGCCGTCGCTCCGAGGCCCGGCGCACGTTCCGGCTGGACCGGGTCGCCGAGATCAGGATCCTGGACGAGCCGTCCGCGCCGCCCGAGATAGAGCCGCGTGACCTGTCGGAGGGCCTGGTGCAGCCGGCCGCCGAGGACCCTGAGGTGGTGGTCGAGGTGGGTCCCGCCGGCCGCTGGGTCGCCGAGTACTACCCGCACGACAGTGCCGACGAGCTTCCCGACGGCGGGCTGCGCATCACCCTGCGCACCCCCGATCCGGCCTCGCTGAGGCGGCTCGCGCTGCGGCTCGGCGGTGACGGCCGGATCGTCTCGCCGCCCGATCTGGCCGACAGTGCCCGCCGGGCGGCCCGCGAGGCGCTGGCGGCGTACGACAGGGTCCACGACAGGCAGGAGCAGGAGCGTTGAGCGAGTCTCCGGTGTCCGGTGCGGGTCAGATGACGGTGGCGGCGGCCTTCGCCGGGATGAAGCGGGTGGTCCCCGTGGTGTTCAAGGCCGGCTGCCCGGACTGCCGGGGCCGCTTCGAACTCGCGGCGAGCGCCCTGCGGCTGGCCATCGGCGCGACCAGCCGGACGACGTTCTACTCCTTCACCTGCCCCGAGTGCGGGGCCTCGGTGCGCAAGCCCGCGGGGGAGCGGATCGTCGAGCTGCTCACCGGCGGCGGGGTCCGGACCTTGCGGCTGCACTCCACGGTGTAGGCGGCTGCGTTCCACGGAGCGGGACGGTCTAGTCTCGACGTCATGTTCTGGCCGATGTTCGCGGTAGCCGTGGGTTTCCTGGGTCTCGCTGTCCTGGGGGTGCTCGCCGTCCGGGTGTTCCTGGAGGCGCGGCGGCTGGGGCAGCAGGTCGCGGTCTCCGCGCGCCGTATCAACAGGGCGGCCGAGGATCTGGAGCGGGCGGCGGTGAGCGCGGCCCGGGCCGTGGACACCCTGTGAGTCTCGTCCGTGCTGCGCTTGTGCCGCGCTCGGGCCCCGCTTGTGGTGCGCTTTTCTGTGATGCGCATTGGGTCACTTCGCCCTGTCACCTTGCCGGTCGGGCCAGGTACGCTCTGATCGCGGCCCGGATAACGAGGCGCGGTCCGCAGAGCAGGAGTACGCACCGGGCTTGTCCCACGTTCATCCCGGGGCGATACGATCGCTGCACGCTCCGCCGCCCGCCTCAGTGAGAAGGTGAAACTTATGTTCCGCAACGGACTTGAGCCGTGGCACCTGCTGCTGCTCGCTCTCGTGATCCTCCTCGTGTTCGGCTCCAAGAAGCTCCCGGACATGGCGCGCTCGCTCGGCAAGTCCGCGCGCATCCTGAAGAGCGAGGCGAAGGCGATGAAGGACGACGGCAAGCAGTCCGCCGAAACCGCCCAGTCCTCCGAGGAGCCCGCTCCGGCTCAGCGCACGATCCAGGCCGCCCCCGGCGACGTGACCAGCTCCCGCCCGGTCAACGAGCCGACGGACACGACCCAGCGCTGACGCGAGGGCCGGGGGCATCCGGTCCGCTGCACGAGATGAGGATGTGGGTTGCTCGAGTCTGCCCGCAAGAAGGAGAGGGATCCCGAGGGGCGGATGCCGCTCGTGGATCACTTGCGTGAGCTGCGTAACCGGCTCGCGAAGGGTGTCCTGGCGATCCTTGCCGTCACGATCATCGCGGCCTTCTTCTACAGAGACATCATCAACGTCATCACCCAGCCGGTGCTCGACGAGATCGGCTGCCACCAGTCCTTCGGGGAGCTGGCCAAGGCCAAGAACGTCCACTGCGCGCACATCACCGTCAGCGGCCTGCTGGCGCCGTTCACCCTGGCCCTGAAGGTCGCCTTGATGGCCGGTGTCGTGCTGGCGTCGCCGGTCTGGCTCTACCAGTTGTGGGCGTTCGTCGCGCCGGGCCTGCACCGCAGCGAGAAGAAGTACGCGTACGCCTTCGTCGGCTTCGGCTTCCCGCTCTTCCTCGGCGGCGGCTACCTCGCGTTCCACGTGCTGCCCACCACGGCGAAGGTGATGATCGACCTCACACCCAACGGTGCTGAGAACCTGTTGCCGCTGGACGACCTGCTGGACCTGGTCACCCGCATGATCGTCGTTTTCGGCCTCGCCTTCGAGATGCCGTTGCTGCTGGTCATGCTCAACCTCACCGGTGTCCTGTCGGGACGGCGCATGCTGGGCTGGTGGCGCGGCATGATCGTCGGCATCACCGCCTTCGCGGCCGTGGCCACGCCCAGCCCGGACCCGATGACGATGCTGGCGCTGGCGGCGCCGATCTGGGCGCTGTACTTCATCGCCGTGGCCATCGCGCTGCTCAACGACCGGCGCCGGGCCCGCCGCGAGGCCGACGGCCCCGGGGACGACGAGGCGTCCGAGCTGGACCTCACGCCCGAGGAGATCGGCGAGGTGGAGGCCGTGACCGCGAGCGCTACCCCCGAACTGTCCGGTACGGACCGGGTCAACGGCTACGACGACGTGACCTGACCGTCACCGCGCGGACATGCGATACCCCGGCCCGGGTGGCTTTTCCGGGCCGGGGTCTTTCGTGTCCGGGGGGCGCCGGCCGTCGATCGGTCCACGTTCCGGATAATGATCGTCCTGTTGTCAGTGCGGCCCGGTACGCTCGAAAGCACGATGACAGAGGACCTCTCTCCGGCCGAGCGGTACGCGGCAGCCCGCAGACGGGCAGCCGAGCAGGCCACCGCGCTCGCGTCCTTCCGCGAGATGTACGACTTCGGCCTCGACCCCTTCCAGATCGAGGCCTGCGAGGCGCTCGAAGAGGGGAAGGGCGTGCTGGTGGCCGCCCCCACCGGCTCGGGCAAGACGATCGTGGGCGAGTTCGCCGTCCACCTCGCCCTGAGGCAGGGCAAGAAGTGCTTCTACACGACACCCATCAAGGCGCTGTCGAACCAGAAGTACGCCGACCTGTGCCGCCGCTACGGGGACGGCATGGTCGGCCTCCTCACCGGCGACAACAGCATCAACTCCGACGCCCCGGTGGTCGTGATGACCACCGAGGTCCTGCGGAACATGCTGTACGCGGGCTCGCAGACCCTCCTCGGCCTCGGCTATGTGGTCATGGACGAGGTGCACTACCTCTCCGACCGCTTCCGTGGCGCCGTCTGGGAGGAGGTGATCATCCACCTTCCCGAGTCCGTGACCCTGGTGTCGCTGTCGGCGACCGTGTCCAACGCCGAGGAGTTCGGTGACTGGCTGGACACCGTCCGTGGCGACACCGAGGTGATCGTCTCCGAGCACCGGCCGGTCCCGCTGTTCCAGCACGTGCTCGCCGGGCGCCGGATGTACGACCTGTTCGAGGAGGGCGAGGGCCACAAGAAGGCCGTCAACCCCGACCTCGTCCGCCTCGCCCGCATGGAGGCCACCAGGCCGTCGTACCAGGACCGGCGGCGCGGCCGGGCCATGCGCGAGGCCGACCGGGAGCGGGAGCGCCGGCAGCGCTCGCGCGTGTGGACGCCGGGCCGGCCCGAGGTGATCGAGCGGCTCGACTCCGAGGGCCTGCTGCCCGCGATCACGTTCATCTTCAGCCGTGCCGGCTGCGAGGCCGCCGTACAGCAGTGTCTGTACGCGGGCCTCAGGCTCAACGACGAGGAGGCGCGGGAACGGGTCCGCGCGCTCGTCGAGGAGCGCACCGCCGCCATCCCGTCCGAGGACCTGCACGTCCTCGGCTACTACGAGTGGCTGGAGGGGCTGGAGCGCGGTATCGCCGCCCACCACGCGGGCATGCTGCCGACCTTCAAGGAGGTCGTCGAGGAGCTGTTCGTGCGCGGCCTGGTCAAGGCCGTGTTCGCCACCGAGACGCTCGCGCTCGGCATCAACATGCCGGCCCGCTCGGTGGTCCTGGAGAAGCTCGTCAAGTGGAACGGCGAGCAGCACGCCGACATCACCCCCGGCGAGTACACGCAGCTCACCGGCCGTGCCGGGCGCCGCGGCATCGACGTCGAGGGCCACGCGGTCGTGCTGTGGCAGCGCGGGATGAGCCCGGAGCACCTGGGCGGTCTCGCGGGCACGCGTACGTACCCGCTGCGCTCCAGCTTCAAGCCGTCGTACAACATGGCGGTCAACCTGGTCGAGCAGTTCGGCCGGCACCGCTCGCGCGAGCTGCTGGAGACCTCCTTCGCGCAGTTCCAGGCCGACAAGTCGGTCGTCGGGATCTCCCGGCAGGTGCAGCGCAACGAGGAGGGCCTGGAGGGCTACAAGGCCTCCATGACCTGCCACCTCGGCGACTTCGAGGAGTACGCGCGGCTGCGCCGCGAGCTGAAGGACCGCGAGACCGAGCTGGCCCGGCAGGGCGCGAACCAGCGCCGAGCCGAGGCCGCCGTGGCCCTGGAGAAGCTGAAGCCGGGCGACGTCATCCACGTGCCCACAGGCAAGTACGCGGGCCTCGCCCTGGTCCTCGACCCGGGCCTGCCCGCCGGCCGCTCCAACGGCCACCGCGGCTTCGACCAGCACGACGGGCCGCGCCCGCTGGTGCTCACCGCCGAGCGGCAGGTCAAGCGGCTGGCGTCGATCGACTTCCCGGTACCGGTCGAGCCGCTGGACCGGATGCGGATCCCGAAGTCCTTCAACCCGCGCTCCCCGCAGTCCCGCCGGGACCTCGCCTCCGCGCTGCGCACCAAGGCCGGGCACATCCCGCCGGAGCGGGCCCGCAAGAAGCGCTCGCAGGCCGCCGACGACCGTGAGATCGCCCGGCTGCGCACCGCCATCCGCGCGCACCCCTGTCACGGCTGCGACGAGCGCGAGGACCACGCCCGCTGGGCCGAGCGCTACCACCGGCTGCTGCGCGACACCTCGCAGCTGGAGCGCCGCATCGAGGGCCGGACGAACACCATCGCCCGCACCTTCGACCGGATCGTGGCGCTGCTGACCGAGCTGGACTACCTGCGCGCCGACGAGGTCACCGAGCACGGCAGGCGGCTCGCCCGGCTCTATGGCGAACTCGACCTGCTGGCCAGCGAATGCCTGCGCGAGGGCGTCTGGGAGGGCCTCGGCCCGGCCGAACTGGCCGCCTGTGTCTCGGCGTTGGTGTACGAGGCCCGGCTCAGCGACGACGCGATGGCGCCGAAGCTGCCCTCCGGCAAGGCGAAGGCCGCGCTCGGCGAGATGGTCCGCATCTGGGGCCGGCTGGACGCGCTGGAGGAGGAGTTCCGGATCAACCAGACCGAGGGCGTGGGCCAGCGCGAGCCCGACCTCGGCTTCGCGTGGGCCGCGTACATGTGGGCCTCCGGCAAGGGCCTCGACGAGGTGCTGCGCGAGGCGGAGATGCCGGCCGGTGACTTCGTGCGCTGGTGCAAGCAGGTCATCGACGTCCTCGGGCAGATCTCCGCCGCGGCGCCCGTCGAGGGTTCCACGGTCGCGAAGAACGCCCGCAAGGCGGTCGACGCACTGCTGCGCGGAGTGGTGGCCTACTCGTCGGTGGGCTGAACCGGCACCACACCCACGCCCTGAGGGCCCGGACGGTCTCGGTCCTACGAGTTCGTCCGGGCCCTTTCGCATGCCCGTACGCCGTCACCGAACGTGTGCGAAGAGCCGCTGAGCGTACAAATGGAGCCGAGCGTACTCCCGTTGCAGGGGGGATTTCAGGTGCTTGCCGAATATGACACGGCGATGATCCGGTCGGACTAAGCTCGCCCGCGGCGCAGCGAGTTGAGATGAATTCGCGCGCCTGTTCCCAAACATGCGGAAAATCCCGTCTGTTCCATGAACCTTCCCCTCGCAAGCTCTCCCGACACCCAGCCGATTCGTCCCAGAAGGCATCCATGGTGAGTGTTCAGAAGCCTCCCGGTGGCCGTGAACGTCCCTATGCGCGCGTGCTGTTGCTGCCCGCCATAGCGCTGGCGGCGGCCACCGCAGCCGCTGTGGCCCTGGTCCCGGCCCACGCCCGGACGGCCGCCGCCGGCTTCGGGGCCGCGGCGGTGCTGCTGGTCCTCGGCACCGCCACGGAGGTCGTCCGCCGCGGCCGGCAGCTCCGGGCGGCCAAGGCCGAGCACGACCGGCACACCGCGTACCTGGAGCACAGGCTCGCCGCCCACGACGCGGAGATCACCCGCCTCGGCAGCCAGGTCCTGCCCACCGGAGTGTTCCGGCTGCGCGCGGGTGAACCGCTCCGAGACGTCCTGCGCAACGTCTACGACGCCGACCCCGAGCTGCGTCATCTCCCCGAGTCCTACCGCGAGTTGATGCGCGTCGCGCTGCGCGGCGTCGACCAGCAGATCTCGATGCGCGACGCCACGGAGCGCTCCTTCGTGAGCATCGCCCGCCGCGTCCAGGCGATCGTCAACCAGCAGAACAACGAACTGCGGGAGATGGAGGAGGACCACGGCCGCAACCCCGAGGTCTTCGACGACCTGCTGCGGCTCGACCACGGCACCGCGCTGATCGGCCGCCTCGCCGACTCCATCTCCGTGCTCGGCGGCGGGCGCCCCGGCCGCCAGTGGCCGCTGCCCGTCTCCCTGTACAGCGTGCTGCGCGGCGCCATGTCGCGGATCCTGGAGTACCGGCGCATCGAGCTGAACTCCATCGTCAACATCAACATCAAGGGCACCGCCGTCGAGCCGGTCATCCACGCCGCCGCCGAACTCCTCGACAACGCCACCCGCTACTCGCCCCCGTCGACCAAGGTGCACGTCACCGCGGCCGAGGTGCAGACCGGCATCGCCATCGAGATCGAGGACGCCGGTGTCAGCCTCAACGAGGAGTCCCGCGCCCGCATCGAGAAGATGATCGAGGACGCCAAGGCGGGCGACGACGAGCAGAACCTCGGCGAACAGCCCCGCCTCGGCCTCGCCGTCGTCGGCCGTCTGTGCAAGCAGTTCGACATGGAGGTCTCGCTGCGCGCCTCCGCCTACGGCGGCGTCCGCGCCATCCTCGTCGTGCCGCGCGTCATGACGACCACCGAGCCCGGTGTCGGCGCCGCCCACGGCATCGGCGCCACCGGCTCCCCGATGCCCGAACTCGGCGCGGTGGAAGGCCCCAAGCGCCCGCCCAAGAAGCGCCGCCCCACCAGCCCCAAGATCCCCGCCGGGATCTCCATGGAGGACGACGTCCCCGAGGTCACCGAGTGGACGGCGAACGGGCTGCCGCAGCGTCGCAGCCGCGTGAAGACCCCGCTCAGCCAGCGGATCGCCGAACAGGCCGCCATCGAGCGCGCCGAGCGCGAGGGCAAGCCGACCATCTGGTCGCAGACCAAGCCCGAACCCGAGCCCGAGCCGGAGACCGACCCCGAGATCCAGAAGCTGCGGGACCGGCCGCCGGGCATGTGGGTCGAGGCCTTCTGGGACGGCCTGCGCAAGGGCATGCCCGAGGACGCCACCGCGAGCGAACTGACGGACTTCACGCTCAACCCGACCAAGTACCTGCACCTGCTCAACGATTCGGACACCGCCACCGAGGCCGCCACCGGCGCCGACGACCAGGGAGACCTCAAGTGATCCAGCAGCGAGGCAACTTCGACTGGATGCTCAAGCAGCTGAACGACGGCGTACCCGGCATCCAGATGATCGTCGTCCTCTCCGCCGACGGCCTCCGCATCGCCCGCTACGGCGGCGAGCCGGACGCCGCCGACCGGGTGGCCGCCGCCTGCGCGGGAGTCCAGAGCCTGGCCGGTGCCATCATCCAGGAGATGAAAGGCGCCGGAGAGATGAAGCTCGTCGTCTTCGAGATCCACGGCGGCTACTTCTACCTCATGAACGCCGGCGCCAACGCCTACCTCGCCGTGCTCGCCGACGTCACCTGCGAACCGGGCCGGATGAGCGGCATGATGCGCGACCTCGTCGTCCGGATCGGCGCCCATCTGACCAGTCCGCCCCGGCGGAACGGGCAGACCGTATGACTCCTCCGCAACGCCGACGGCGCCACCCCGAACCCCTGCCGCCTCCGCCGCCCCCGCCTCCCCAGGAGCCGGGCGGCGAGGGTGAGATCAAGAACCCGGAACGGCTGTACGCCATCACCGGAGCCGCCGACGGAGGGCGCGCCGAACTCGACCTGGTGACCTTGATCGTGGCGCGCTCGTCGCCGTCGCCGTCGGCCGGCCCCGAGCAGGCCGCGCTGCTCCGGCTCTGCCAGACCCCCCTGTCCGTGGCCGAACTCTCGGCCTACCTCAATCTGCCGTTCAGCGTGATGACCGTACTGATCACCGAGCTGATCACGGCCGAACTGGTGCAGGCGCGCGCCCCGATCGTCCGCCAGGCGCTCCCCGACCGTTCACTCCTCGAAGCGGTGATGCATGGACTTCAAAGGCTCTGACACCATCCCCGGCCCGCGCACCGAGGACCATCTTCCGCACTCGGCCCAGGCCGCGGTGAAGATCGTGATCGTGGGCGGCTTCGGCGTCGGCAAGACCACCATGGTCGGTTCGGTCAGCGAGATCAGACCGCTGACCACCGAGGAGACCATGACCCAGGCCGGCATCGGCGTGGACGACGACTACGGGTCCGAGTCCAAGACGGCCACCACCGTGGCCATGGACTTCGGCCGCATCAGCATCACCGACAAGCTGGTGCTCTACCTCTTCGGCACCCCCGGCCAGGAACGCTTCTGGTTCCTGTGGAACGGCCTGTTCGAAGGAGCGCTCGGCGCGGTCGTCCTCGTCGACACCCGGCGCCTGGAGGTCAGCTTCGACGTCATGGGGCGCCTGGAGGAGCGCGGCGTGCCCTTCGTCGTCGCCGTCAACTCCTTCCCGGACGCGCCCCGTTACCCCGCCGAGGAGCTGCGCACCGCGCTGGACCTCGCCCCGGACATCCCGATCGTCGAGTGCGACGTGCGCCGCCGGGCCTCCAGCAAGGACGTGCTGATGACCCTGATGCGCTTCCTGCACTCGCTCGCCATGAGCGGCGCTCTCACCTGACCCGCAGCCCACCGACTCACCGCACACTTTTTCCGCTTCGGAGCGACCACTGTGACGCCTGAACACTCATCCCTGACCGGCACACACGACCCCTCGCCCGTCCCGCCCCCCGGTTGCCCGGCACACGGCCTCGGCCCCGGGGGACTGCACCGGCTCTACGGCCTCGACGCGGACGATCTCGGCGACCTGTACGAGCGGCTGCGCGAGGAACACGGCTCGGTGGCGCCCGTCCTGCTCCACGACGACGTACCGATGTGGGTGGTCCTCGGGCACGCCGAGAACCTGCACCTGGTGCGCAGCCCCTCGCAGTACACCCGCGACAGCCGCGTCTGGACCCCGCTGCTGGAGGGCATGGTCAAGCCCGACCACCCGCTCATGCCGCACATCGCCTGGCAGCCCATCTGCTCGCACGCCGAGGGCGACGAGCACCAGCGGCTGCGCGCGGCGGTCACCGGCGCCATGTCGACCATCGACCACCGCAGCGTCCGCCGCGACATCGGCCGCTACACGCAGGGGCTGGTCAACAGCTTCTGCGAGCGGGGCCGGGCCGACCTGGTCTCCCAGTTCGCCGAGCATCTGCCGATGGCCGTGCTGTGCGAGATCCTCGGCATGCCGGAGGAGTACAACGACCGCATGGTGCAGGCCGCCCGCGACGCGCTGAAGGGCACCGAGACCGCCATCCAGAGCCACGCCTACGTGATGGACGCGCTGAGCCGGCTCACCACCCGCCGCCGTGCCCGGCCCGAGGAGGACTTCTCCAGCCACCTCATCACCCATCCGGCGCGGCTCACCGACGACGAGGTCCGCGAACACCTGCGGCTTGTCCTCTTCGCCGCCTACGAGGCCACCGCGAACCTCCTCGCCAACGCGCTGCGCATGGTCCTCACCGAGCCGGGCTTCCGGGCCCAGCTCAACGGCGGCCAGATGACCGTGCCCGAGGCGATCGAGCAGTCCCTGTGGGACGAGCCGCCGTTCAGCACGGTCCTCGGCTACTTCGCCAAGCAGGACACGGAGCTGGGCGGCCAGCGCATTCGCAAGGGTGACGGGCTGCTGTTCGCGCCCGCCCCCGGCAACGTCGACCCGCGGGTGCGGCCCGATCTGTCCGCCCACATGCAGGGCAACCGCTCGCACCTCGCCTTCGGCGGCGGCCCGCACGAGTGCCCCGGCCAGGACATCGGCCGCGCCATCGCCGACGTCGGCGTCGACGCGTTGCTGACGCGGCTGCCGGACCTCCGGCTCGACTGCGCCGAGGAGGAGCTGAGCTGGCGCTCCTCCATCGCCTCCCGGCACCTGGTCGCGCTCCCGGTGTGCTTCGAACCGAAGCCGCAACAGGACGTGCAGGTCTCGCCCAGCCCCATGCCGGTCCCGCCGCCGCGGCCCGCCTGGCACATCGGCACCCGGCGCCCCGGCTCGATGCCGGCCGGCGAATCGCAGCCGATGCCCGCCCACCAGCCCCCGCAGCCCGCCCACGCCCCCCTGCCGACGGCCCCGGCGCCGGCCGGCCGCAAGGGTGTGTGGCGGCGTCTGCTGCTCTGGTGGCGCGGGGAGTGAACGGGAAGCGGGCTACGGCTCCTGTCCGGCGGCCCACTCGTCGTACGAGGACCACGCCTGGAGCGTGCGTCCGCTGACGAAGGCGTGCTCCGTGCCCGTGACCGGGTCGGTGAACTCCAGCCTCCGCGCGAGCAGTTGCAGCGGACGCCGGAAGTCGCCGGCCGACACGGGAGCGGTCACCTCCGGGTACAGCGGATCGCCGAGGATGGGTATGCCGAGTGCGTTCAGATGCACCCGCAGCTGGTGGGTCTGCCCGGTCTCCGGCACCAGCCGGTAGCGGCCCAACCCCTCGCGGAACTCCGCCAGTTCGACCCCGGTCACCGCGTTCGGCTCGCCCTCGACCTCCCGCGCGGCCTGCACCCCGCGCTCCTTCACGATCCGGCTGCGCACGGTCCGGGGCAGGGCGAGTGAGGGCTCGTACGGCGCGACCGCCGCGTACTCCTTGCGGACCCGCCGCTCCGAGAACAGCGTCTGGTACGCGCCGCGTTCCTCGGGCCGCACCGTGAACAGCACCAGTCCGGCGGTGAGCCGGTCCAGGCGGTGCGCGGCGGTCAGCGTCGGCACGCCCAGCTCATGTCGCAGCCGGGCCAGCGCGGTCTGGGCGACGTGGCTGCCGCGCGGGGTGGTGGCGAGGAAGTGCGGCTTGTCGGCCACGACGATGTGCTCGTCCCGGTACACCACCTCCACCGGGAACGGCACCGGCACCTCCGGGGCGAGCTCGCGGTGGAACCACACGAACATCCCCGGTTCGTACGGTGCGTCCGGCGCCACCGCGCGGCCGTCGGCGCCCACGACCAGCCCCTGCGCGAACAGCTCCTCGACGACCCCGGGACCGGCCCCCGTCAGCCGCGCCACCAGATGCTCCCGCACGGTGGCCCACGCGCCGTCGTACGGCAGCCGCACCCGCACCGGGTCGACGCCGGCGCGCTGCGGGAGCGGGGCGGGTGGGGGAGGGGTACGGCGTCTCATCGGGGTCAAGGGTACGGCGGCACAGGCACGACGTGAGCATGCGAAAGCGGCGGCGCCCGAGGGTGCCGCCGCGGTCAGGGTCCGCCGCCGCGCTCGCTCAGGCGGCTGCCGGCGTGCCCTCCTGTTCGGACTCGATGCGGGCGTTCCACTCGCGCTTGGAGGCCTGCCAGCCGTCCTCGTTGTGGCCGAGCCGCCAGTAGCCCGAGATGGACAGGTCCTCGCGCGGGATCTCCATTTCGACCCGCAGCATCCGGCGCAGCTCCTTCACGAAGCCCGCCTCGCCGTGCACGAACGCGTGCAGCCGGCCCTCGGGGAACCCCAGCGCGCGGACGGCCTCCAGCAGGGCCTCGCCGACCGGCCGGTCCCCGCGGTGCACCCAGGCGATCTCCACGTCGGAGTCGACCTTCTGCTCCTCCTCGGGGCCGGACACCTCCACGAGGGCATGGGCCCTGGCGCCCCGCGGCAGCGTCTCCAGGGCGCGGGCGATCGCGGGCAGCGCGCTCTCGTCGCCGACCAGCAGATGCCAGTCGGCGCCCGGGTCGGGCGCGTAGGCGCCGCCGGGACCCATGAAGCGCACGGAGTCGCCGGGCTGGGCCCGCAGGGACCACGGCCCGGCCAGGCCCTCGTCGCCGTGGATGACGAAGTCCAGGGCCAGTTCGAGGCGTTCGGGATCCCAGGCCCGCACGGTGTACGTCCGCGTCACCGGCCACTGCTCGCGCGGGAACTCGGCGCGGATCCGCTCCAGGTCGAAGGGCTCCGGGTAGGTCACGCCCGCGGGGCTGAACAGCAGCTTCACGTAGTGGTCGGTGCAGGAGTCCGCCGCGAAACCGCGAAGGCCGTCACCGCCGAGCACCACGCGCTGCATGTGCGGTGTCAGCCGCTCGGTGCGCACGACCTGGGCGGTGTAGGGCTTACGCGGCTTTCGTTCCGGACGCACTGCCATCGCGGGCCTCCTGCGACATTGGTTAGGTTTACCTAAGTTACCATCCCGCTCCTGTGCCGGATCTTCGTCGCGGCGACACGGCTCTGTGCTTTGCCGGAAAATTGCCGGTCCTGCTTCACGGTAGTCCCGCGTCGGTCCTGCGTCAGTCCCGCGTCAGTTCCTCGTCGGTCCCTCGTCAGCCCTGCGCCGCCGTCATTCTCCGAGCGTGGTCAGCAGCCGGTGCAGCGAGCCGCCCAGTCCCCAGCGCACGGCCAGCGCGTCCAGCCCGGCCGGGTCCCGCGGGATGCGCGGCAGGGTGGTGTCGACGTCCGGCAGCGGCACGTCGCCGGCCACGCGCACCACCTTCGGCGCGACCGCGAGATACGGCCGCGCCTCCGTCAGCCGCTTGCGCTGCGAGGGCGTGAGCCTGGCACCCGGGTCGTCCACCGCCGCCATGATCCCGGCCAGGTCGCCGAACTCGGCGAGCAGCTTGGCGGCCGTCTTCTCGCCGATCCCGGGCACGCCCGGCAGACCGTCGCTCGGGTCGCCGCGCAGCAGCGCCAGGTCCGCGTAACCCCGCCCGTCCACCCCGTACTTCTCGCGCAGCACCGCCTCGTCGGTCAGCTGGAGCGTTCCGACCCCCTTCAGCGGGTACAGCACGCGGACGTCGCGCTCGTCGTCGACCAGCTGATACAGATCGCGGTCACCGGTGACGATGTCGACCGGGCCGTCGGCGCGCGCCGTGAACGTGCCGATCACGTCGTCCGCCTCGTACCCCGCGACGCCGACGCGCGCGATGCCGAGAGCGTCCAGCACGGCCTCGATGACCGGCACCTGCGGGGAGAGCGTGTCCGGCACCTCCTCCTCGTCCGGCGCGCCCTCGTGCTCCTCGGCGACCCGGTGGGCCTTGTAGGTGGGGATGAGGTCCACCCGCCACTGCGGACGCCAGTCGGCGTCCATGCAGGCCACCAGCCGCGTCGGCCGGTGGTCCTTGACCAGCCGGTCGATGAAGTCCAGCAGCCCGCGCACGGCGTTCACCGGGGAGCCGTCCGGCGCCCGCACGGAGTCCGGGACGCCGAAGTAGGCGCGGAAGTAGAGCGAGGCGGTGTCGAGAAGCATGAGTCGTCCGGTCACGATCGCATCATGCCGCACGGCCGCTGCCCGACCGCCTTGTCAACGAAAGAGGGCTCCGGTAGCCAAGGAGGATGGCGGCCCCTCCTGGCGTATTCACCCCTACGGAACGGATCCGGCCAACCACAGACCGCCACGGACGCGCGTCGGGCGGGGAACACCGGAGCCCGTCGGCGCCTTGAACCAGGGGACATCCCCGCCGTGCGGCCCGCCGGCGCACTGGCGCGAACCCCGGTGGTGCCGGTCCCTGGGTATGACAGGGATGTGACAGGTGCCTGAAACGGTTTGACGAACATGCATAGGGTGCAGAGAAGTCACAAGACGAGGTGTGCCCGGCGCCGGGCACCCGGACGGCCGTACGACGAGTGAGGGAGGGAGCCGGAGCGATGGGCGACCACAAAGAGCAGCAGCCCGTACGGGTGGGCGCGGCCGTCCGGCGGCGCCGCCGTGCGCTGGAACTGACCCTCGCCGCGGTGGCCGAGCGCAGCGGACTGTCCGTGCCCTTCCTCAGCCAGGTCGAGAACGACCGGGCCCGCCCCAGCCGCACCTCCCTGGAGAAGGTGGCCGACGCCCTGCGCACCACCGCGGTGGAACTCCTCGCCGCCGCCGACCCGGCGGCCACCGTGGACGTCGTGCGCGCCGAGCCCGGTGCCGAGGACGACTTCGCCCAGCGCACCCGCTCCCTGGTCCGCGGCCACCACCAGCTGCACGCCTCCGAGTTCACCGGCGACCATGACGCGGGCCGCGAGTTCCAGCACCGCAACGACGAGCTGATGTACGTCGCGGACGGCGCGGTGGAGATCGAGGCCGAGGGCCGTGCGTACCGCCTCGGCCGTGGCGACACCCTCTACCTGACCGGCGGGGTCCGCCACCGCTGGCGCGCCACGGTCCCGGACACCCGGGTGATCGTGGTCGCGGTCGCCGAGCACATCGAGGCCGTCCAGGACCGGGCGCGCTAGTGCGGGTCGTCTCGCTCGTCCCGTCGCTGACGGAGGCGGTGGCCGTCTCGCTGCCCGGGGCGCTGGCCGGTGCCACGGACTGGTGCAGTCATCCCGAAAGCCTCGCTGTCACCCGGATCGGTGGCACCAAGAACCCCGACGTGGAGCGGATCGTCTCGCTCGCGCCCGACCTGGTGCTCGCCAACGAGGAGGAGAACCGCGCCCCCGACCTCGACGCCCTGCGGGCGGCGGGCTTTCAGGTGCTGGTCACCGAGGTGCGTACCGTCCCGCAGGCCTTCGCCGAGCTGGAGCGGGTGCTGGCCGCGTGCGGTGCGCCCGCGCGGCCCCGCTGGCTGGACGAGGCGGAGGCGGCCTGGTCCGCGCTCCCTGAACCCGCCGAGCGGCGCACGGCGGTCGTACCCGTCTGGCGGCGCCCCTGGATGGTGCTGGGCCGGGACACCTTCGCCGGTGACGTCCTGGCCCGGCTGGGCGTGGACCACCTCTACGCCGGCCACCCCGACCGCTATCCCCGCGTCCCCCTCGACGAGCTGCGCGCGGCGGCCCCGGACCTCGTCGTCCTCCCGGACGAGCCGTACCGGTTCACCGCCGACGACGGCCCGGAGGCGTTCCCGGGGCTGCCCTGCGCTCTGGTCAGCGGACGGTACCTGACTTGGTACGGCCCTTCGCTCGCAAAGGCGCCACGGGTGCTGGCGCGGGCCCTGCGGGCAGCTCACCGCTGAGCAGCCCGCGTACCGTGCCCCAGGCCGCCGTGCGGGAAGGGGCTGCGGTGACCATGAGTCCCACCGTCCCCCGTATCCATCCGCCCCTGACCAGGGACTTCGCTTCTATGAAGGGCATAAGCTGGTCTTATGAGCGAGGTCGAGGGACAGCGAGGCACAGCGGGATCACTGGCGCACCGGGTGCCCGATCTGGCCGCGCTGGAGCTGCTGCTGGCGGTCGCGCGGCTGGGCAGCCTCGGCGCGGCGGCACGGGAGGTCGGCATCACCCAGCCCGCCGCCAGCAGCCGGATCCGCTCCATGGAACGACAGCTGGGCGTGGCCCTGGTCGACCGCTCCCCGCGCGGCTCCCGGCTCACGGACGCGGGCGCCCTCGTGACCGACTGGGCCCGCCGGGTGGTGGAGGCCGCGGAGGCCTTCGACGCGGGGGCACAGGCCCTGCGGGACCGGCGGGACTCGCGGCTGCGGGTCGCGGCGAGCATGACCATCGCCGAGTACCTGCTGCCCGGCTGGCTGCTGGCGCTGCGCGCCGAACGTCCGGACACGGCGGTGTCGCTGCTCGCGGGCAACTCGGCGAAGGTCGCGGAGCTGCTGCTTCAGGACGAGGCGGACCTCGGCTTCGTGGAGGGCCTGACGGTCCCCACCGGCCTGGACTCCGTGGTCATCGCCCACGACCGCCTGATCGTGGTCACTGCCCCCGGCCATCCCTGGGCGCGCCGCAGGCGCCCGGTGACGGCGCAGGAGCTGGCGGCCACGCCTCTGATCCTGCGCGAGCGCGGGTCCGGCACCCGCCAGGTCCTGGACGCGGCCCTGGGCGGCCTCGCCCGCCCGCTGATCGAGCTGTCCTCGACGACGGCCGTGAAGGCCTCCGCGGTGAGCGGCGCGGGCCCCTCGGTCCTGAGTGAACTGGCGGTGGGGGAGGAGCTGGCGATGCGTCGCCTGGTCGGCATCCCGGTGGAGGACGTGTCCCTGCGCCGCGACCTGCGGGCGGTGTGGCCGACGGGACACCGCCCTGCGGGGCCGGCGCGGGAGCTGCTGTCGCTCACGCGGGGGTGAGCGAACCGGTCAGGCCGCTGCCTCCACCAGTGCCCGCATGACCCGTACGTCCTCGCCCATCTCCGGATGCCACTGCACCCCGAGCACCCACCCCTCGCTCCGCGGCAGTTCGATCGCCTCCACGGTCCCGTCCTCCGCGTAGGCCGACGGCACGAGCCCCGAGCCGAGCCGCTCCACCGCCTGGTGGTGATGGGTGGGTACGGAGGTCTTCTCCGGCACGATCCCGGCGTACAAGGTCCCCGGCACCGGCTTGACCGCATGCCGCCCGAAGACGCCGGGGACCTCCACGTGCCCCTCGATGTGCTGCACGAGCGTCCCGCCGAGGGCCACGTTCAGCAGTTGCATGCCGCGGCAGATCCCCAGCAGCGGCACCCCCGCGGCCAGCGCGGCCTCGATCAGGGCGAGTTCCCAGGTGTCCCGCTCCCGCGCCGGCGGCCCCGTGCGGGGCTCGCGCTCGGCGCCGTAGCGCACCGGCTCCACGTCCGGCCCGCCCGCGATCACCAGCCCGTCCAGCCGGGCCACGGCCTCAGCCGCGTGTTCCGGCGCGTCCGGCGGGAGCAGCGCGGCCAGCGCCCCGGCCCGCTGCACCAGCCGCGGATACCCGGCCGGCAGCAGCGCCGCGTCCAGCTCCCACACGCCCCAGCGCGTTCCGGCCTCCAGGTAGCTGCTGACCCCGATCAGCGGTCGTACGGTCACTCGGGCCTCCCCTCGACTTCAATGGTGTGGAAACATACCTTTGCAGATAAGGCTCACGCCAGGAAGCCCCGCAGCAGTGCCGCCGTACCGGCGCAGTGCTCGCGCATCATCTCCCGCGCCCCGTCCGCGTCCCCGTCCAGCACCGCCTCCACCAGCGCGATGTGCTGACGCTGCGAGTGCTCCAGGTTGCGCACCAGCAGCGGGATGCAGTCGAGCAGCTCGTTCACCGTGGCCCGGACCGCCGCGTACTGCGCGGTCAGCGACGGCGACCCGCACAGCTCGGCCAGCGTCAGATGCAGCATCGTGTCCAGGCGCCGGTAGTCGGCGAGCGGCGCGTCGTGCGTGCGGGCCAGCGCCTCGCGCAGCCGCTCCGCCTGCTCGTCCGTCAGCCCGTGTGCCGCGCACAGCCCGGCCGCGCCCACCTCCAGCACCTCGCGGAAGCGCAGTACGTCCTCGATGTCGACCTCGGCGATCCGCCGCCGCAGCTCGTCCTCGCCGCCCGCGTCCGCGCGCGGCAGCACGAACGTTCCGCCGTAGCGCCCGCGCCGCGACTCCACCAGGCCCTGGTCCTGGAGCACCTTCAGCACCTCGCGCAGCGTCACCCGGCTGATCCCGAGCCGGTCCGCCAGCTCCCGCTCGGCGGGCAGCCGCTCGCCGCCCGGCACCAGGCCGAGCCGTACGACCTGGAGGATCTGCTCCAGTGCCTCCTCGAAGCCGTTCCCGGCGCGCACCGGCCGCAACACCGGAGCGAGCCGGCTGTCGACCTCCTGCGCACCCGCGTCCTGCGACATCCGGCCGTACCCCCTTCCCAAGCAATGGTTCTCGGCAATACCTTATGGCTCCCGGCCCGGCCGAGAAAGCGCCGAGGACGCCGAAGGAGGCTCTCCCGTGGCAGACCGCACACCCCCGCTGAGCGTCGAGGAACTCCATACCCTCGTCGCGAGCGGTGAGATCGACACTGTCGTCCTGGCCTTCCCAGATATGCAAGGGCGGCTCCAGGGCAAGCGGTTCGCCGCCCGTTTCTTCCTCGACGAGGTCCTGGACCACGGCACCGAGGGCTGCAACTACCTGCTCGCCGTGGACACCGAGATGAACACGGTCGACGGCTACGCGATGTCCTCCTGGGACCGCGGCTACGGCGACTTCGCCATGCACCCCGACCTGTCCACCCTGCGCCGCGTGCCCTGGCACCCCGGCACCGCCCTGCTGGTCGCCGACCTCGCCTGGAACGACGGCTCCCCGGTCGTCGCCGCCCCCCGCCAGATCCTGCGCCGCCAGCTCGACCGGCTCGCCGAACTCGGCTACACCGCCCAGGTCGGCACCGAGCTGGAGTTCATCGTCTTCAAGGACACCTACGAACAGGCCTGGGACGCCAACTACCGCGGCCTCACCCCGGTCAACCAGTACAACATCGACTACTCCGTCCTCGGCACCGGCCGCATCGAGCCCCTGCTGCGCCGCCTGCGCAACGACATGGCCGGCGCCGGCCTCACCGTCGAGTCCGCCAAGGGCGAGTGCAACCCGGGCCAGCACGAGATCGCCTTCCGCTACGACGAGGCCCTGGTCACCTGCGACCAGCACGCCCTGTACAAGACCGGCGCCAAGGAGATCGCCGCCCAGGAGGGCGTGTCCCTCACCTTCATGGCCAAGTACAACGAGCGCGAGGGCAACTCCTGCCACATCCACCTCTCGCTCGCGGACGCCGACGGCAACAACGCCATGGCCGGGGACCTGGACGGCGGGATGTCGCCGGTCATGCGGCACTTCCTCGCCGGACAGCTCGCCGCCCTGCGTGACTTCTCCCTCCTCTACGCCCCGAACATCAACTCCTACAAGCGGTTCCAGCCGGGCTCCTTCGCCCCCACCGCCGTCGCCTGGGGGCACGACAACCGCACCTGTGCGCTGCGCGTGGTCGGCCACGGCCGCTCGCTGCGCTTCGAGAACCGCCTGCCCGGCGGAGACGTGAACCCGCACCTCGCCGTCGCCGGCCTGGTCGCGGCGGGCCTGTACGGCATCGAGCAGCAGCTGGAACTGCCCGAGGCCTGCCCCGGCAACGCCTACACCGCCGGCTTCGAGCACGTGCCGACCACCCTGCGCGAGGCCGCCGAACTCTGGGAGAACAGCCCCATCGCCAAGGCCGCCTTCGGCGACGAGGTCGTCGCGCACTACCGCAACATGGCGCGCGTCGAACTGGAGGCCTTCGACGCCGCGGTCACCGACTGGGAGCTGCGCCGCTCCTTCGAACGCCTGTGATTCGTACGCCTGTGAAAGGTCATCACGTGTCCGACCCGCACGAGCTGATTGTCCTCAACCCCGCCACCGAGGAAGTCGTCGCCACCGTCCCCGCCGCCACCGCCGAGGACGTGGACGCCGCCGTAGTACGGGCCTTGCGCGCCCAGACGGCCTGGGCAGCCCTCCCGCCCGCCGACCGTGCCCGGCTGCTGCGCCGCTTCGCCGACACCGTCGACGCCCACATCGAGGAACTGGCCCAGCTGGAGGTCCGCGAGGCCGGCCACACCGTGGGCAACGCCCGCTGGGAGGCCGGCAACGTCCGCGACCTGCTGCTGTACGCGGCCGGCGGCGCCGAGCGCCTGCTCGGCAAGCAGATCCCGGTCCCCGGCGGCTGGGACGTCACCTTCCAGGAACCCCTCGGGGTCGTCGGTGTGATCGCCCCCTGGAACTTCCCGATGCCGATCGCCGCCTGGGGCTCCTTCCCGGCGCTGGCCGCGGGCAACGCCGTCGTCCTCAAGCCCGCCGAGACCACCCCGCTGACGGCCCTGCGCCTGGCCGAACTCGCCCTGGAGGCGGGCCTGCCGCAGGGGTTGTTCCAGGTTCTCCCCGGCTACGGCCACATCGCGGGCCGGGCCCTGGTGGACCACCCCGATGTCGCCAAGCTCGTGTTCACCGGCTCCACCCGCACCGGCCGTGAGGTCATGGAGCGCTGCGCCCGGCTGGTCAAGCCGGTCACCCTCGAACTCGGTGGCAAGAGCCCCAACCTCGTCTTCGCCGACGCCGACCTCAAGGCCGCCCTCGACCCCTTCTCCTTCCTGGACAACTCCGGCCAGGACTGCTGCGCCCGCACCCGCATCCTCGTCCAGGAGTCGGTGTTCGAGGAGGCCCGCGCCTTCCTCGCCGACGCGCTGGCCGCCGTCGTCGTCGGCGACCCGGCGGACGAGAAGACCCAGATGGGTCCGCTGATCTCCCGTCAGCAGCTCGACCGCGTACGGTCGTTCGTCCCCGAGGACGCCCCCGCCCTGCGCGGCAGCGCCCCCGACGGACCCGGCTTCTGGTTCCCGCCGACCGTCCTGACGGGGGAGGGGCCGGGCAGCGCGGCGGCCCGCGAGGAGATCTTCGGCCCCGTCGCCGTCCTGCTCCCCTTCACCGACGAGGCGGACGCGATCCGCCTCGCCAACGACACCCCCTACGGCCTCTCCGGCTCCGTCTGGACCCGGGACCTCGGGCGCGCCCTGCGCGTCTCCCAGGCCGTCCGCGCGGGCAACCTGTCCGTCAACTCCCACTCCAGCGTCCGCTACTGGACCCCGTTCGGGGGCTTCAAGCAGTCCGGCCTCGGCCGTGAACTGGGCCCCGACGCACTGACCGCCTTCACCGAAACCAAGAACGTCTTCATCAGCACGGAGGGCACCGCACAGTGACCGACACCAATGTTTGCCGCCGCCTGGTCGGCCGTACCGCCGTCGTCACCGGAGCCGGCAGCGGCATCGGCCTCGCCACCGCCCGCCGGCTCGCCTCCGAGGGCGCCCACGTGGTCTGCGCCGACGTGGACGAGGCCCGCGGCAAGGCCGTCGCCGACGAGGTCGGCGGACTGTTCGTGAAGGTCGACGTCACCGACCCGGAGCAGGTCGAGGCGCTGTTCAGGACGGCGTACGACACCTACGGCAGCGTCGACGTCGCCTTCAACAACGCCGGCATCTCCCCGCCCGACGACGACTCCATCCTGGAGACCGGCCTGGAGGCCTGGAAGCGCGTCCAGGAGGTCAACCTCACCTCCGTCTACCTGTGCTGCAAGGCCGCCATCCCCTACATGCGCCGCCAGGGCAAGGGCTCCATCATCAACACGGCGTCCTTCGTGGCGCGGATGGGCGCGGCGACGTCCCAGATCTCCTACACCGCGTCCAAGGGCGGCGTCCTCGCGATGTCCCGCGAGCTGGGCGTGCAGTTCGCGCGCGAGGGCATCCGGGTCAACGCCCTGTGCCCGGGCCCGGTCAACACCCCGCTGCTGCAGGAGCTGTTCGCCAAGGACCCCGAGCGGGCCGCCCGCCGCCTGGTGCACATCCCGCTGGGCCGGTTCGCCGAGGCCGAGGAGATCGCCGCCGCCGTCGCCTTCCTGGCCAGCGACGACTCCTCCTTCGTCAACGCCACCGACTTCCTGGTGGACGGCGGGATCTCCGGGGCCTACGTCACCCCGCTGTAGGCCCTAGAGGAACGTCTGCCCCTCGCCGCGGTAGGTGGGCACAGTCGCCGTGACCGTGTCCCCCTCGACGAGGTGCAGCTTCTCGAAGCGCTCGCACAGCTCGCCCGCCTTGGCGTGCCGGAACCACACCTTGTCGCCGATCAGCAGATCGTCGGCGGGCGAGCCGAGCAGCGGGGTCTGCACCTCGCCGGGGCCCTCCTGGGGGTCGTACGCCAGCCCCTCCGGCAGGTACGGCACCGGCAGCCGGTCGGGGCCGGCGGCGCCGGAGGCCGGGTAGCCGCCGCCGAGCACGGTGACGACACCGACGCCCGGCCGCCGTACGACCGGCAGCGCGAAGAGCGCGGCCGGACGGCCGCTGAAGGACGTGTAGTTGTCGAAGAGACGGGGGACGTACAGCCCGGAACCGGCCGCGATCTCGGTGACCGCGTCCTCGGCCGCGGTGTGCTGCACGCTGCCCGTGCCGCCGCCGTTGACGAACTCCAGGTCCGGGGCGACAGCCCGCACCGCCCGGACCACCGCGGCCCGCCGCTCGGCCAGTTCACGGCGCGCGGCGGCCTGCATCAGCCGGATGGCGCGCGAGCGCAGCGGGCGCCCGGCGACCGCGTCCCCGACCCCGGCGATGTGCCCCTCGTACGCCATGATCCCCACCAGCCTGAACCCCGGTCGCCGGGCCACCGCCCGGGCCAGGTCGGCGACTTGGGCGGGGGAGTGCAGTGGCGACCGGCGCGCGCCGACCCGCACCCGGCCGCCGAGCAGCTTCAGCGCGGTGTCCAACTCCAGGCAGACGCGCACCACTTCGCGTCCTCCGGCGCGGGACGCGTCGATGAGTTCGAGCTGGGCGACGTCGTCCACCATCACCGTGACCGCGGCGGCGAGCTTGGGATCGGCGGCCAGCTCCGCGAAGCCGGACCGGTCGGCGGACGGATAGGCGAGCAGGACGTCCTCGAAGCCGGAGCGCGCGAGCCACAGCGACTCGGCCAGGGTGAACGACATGATCCCCTGGAAGCCGTCCTTCGCCAGCACGCGTTCCAGCAGGGCCCGGCAGCGCACGGACTTGCTGGCGACCCGGACCGGCTTGCCGGCGGCGCGGCGGACCAGATCGGCCGCGTTGGCGTCGAAGGCCTCCAGATCCACGATCGCGAGCGGGGCGTCGAGAGGGGCGGTGGCCCGGTCGTAACGGGCCCTGTCAGCGGCGCGCGCAGTCATGAACGAAGCGTGCCAGACCCGATTACCGCAGGGTAGGGGGACGTTCCGGGCAGATGCCACCGGGGGTGCGGACTGGTTCCCTGTAGGCGCCCGACAACCCGTAGAGTGACGCGCACGTACGGCGGAACGCGCCCCACCGCATCACCTGCACCGGCCTGCCGGTCCGGTGAACCGGGATGCCGGTCCGGCCGTACGGGTATGCGTGCCCGGACGGAGTCTGCACACCGGGTGCGGCCGAGCAGCAGGACGGCCCGCGTACGAGGAAACGGCCCGGGCACGAGGAAACGGGGGGTGCATGAGCACGGAAGCGCGCCGCGCCCCGGTCCCGCCGCGCCCGTCGACTCCACCCCCGAGCAACATCCCTGCGGCGCCCTCGGGCCCGGGGGAGACGGGGAACCCCACCGCAGCGGGCGCGAGCTTCCCGCCGGTCGGAGCCGGGCCCGAGCCCGCCCGGCGCGGCGTTCCCGCTCCCGCCCAGCCCCCGGTGGCCCCCGACCTCGCCCCCGATCCCGCTCTCGATCTCGACGCCGACGAGGAGCCCTCCGTCTTCGCCCCGCGCGCTTCGCGGACCTCGCAGCCCTCCGCCGTGCCCGAGGCCGGTGCCCCCGCGAGCCCGCCTCCGCCGCCCGCCTCGGCCCGCTTCCCCGACGCGCCACCGCGCCCCTCCCACCGCCAGGGGCCGCAGACCCGCCGCCCCACGGCACCGCCGGAAGCCCCGTCGGAGACGACGACCCGGCTGCGCCCCGTGCCCTCGGCACCCGCACCGCGGCCCCCCATGTCCGCGCCCGCGCGGCCGGCTGCCCCGGCTCCTGCCCACCCCGGACCCCTGCCGCCCGCCGCCGTCGTCTTGGACCCCACCCTGTCCTGGAGTGCCGCCGCGGCGGCGCGGCCCATCGTGTCGTTCGCGGAGCCGGAGACGCGTGGTCCGCGCAGCCGCGCGCGGTCCCGTACCGCCGCTGCCGGTGTCTGTCTCGTGCTCGGGCTCGGGCTCATCGGCGGTGCCGTGACCGGGAGCTGGCTCACCGGAGACGGCGGGGACGGGGGCGCCCGGCAGGGGTTCGCCACCGCCGGGACGCTGTGGCACAACGTGCCCGTCGACCAGCTCTTCCCGCCCACCGTCCAGGGCACCGGTGCCGGACCCGGCGGCGCCGACCGCACCTGGACGCGGATCGCCGTCGCCCCCGACACGGGCTGCGCCCACGCCTTCGACCCGCTGCTGCACAAGGCCCTCGCCCCTGTCGGCTGCCAGCGGCTGCTGCGCGCCACCTACACCGACGCCACCCAGAGCTACGTCACCACCGTCGGCCTGCTGTTCACCAAGGCCGACCCGGCCGGCATGGCCGCGCTCGCCGCCCGCTTCCGCGACGAGCACCTGGACCGCCGTGCCGACCTGATGCCCCGCCCGTACCCGGCCAAGGGCACCGCCGCGGCCGGCTTCGGCGACCGGCAGCGCGCCTCCTGGACCGTCTCCGTCCTGACGGACGCCCCCGTCGTCGCCTACGCCGTCTCCGGCTGGGCCGACGCCCGCACCGTCGACACGCCCCAGCCCGCCGCGGACGCCGTACGGTCCGGCGCCACCACCCCCGCCGCCCAGTCCGGCGTCGGCAACGAGGCCCAGGGCCTGGCCGACCGCATCGAACGACGCCTGCGCCAGACCGTCGGCACGGCCACGGAGAAGCCCTCATGAGGCGATCGACAAGCGGCCCCCGCCGCAGGCGCGCTGCCGGAGCCGCGGTGAGCCTCCTGCTCACCGGCTCCCTCGTCCTGCTGCCCTCCGCCGCCGCCCACGCCGACGGCATCCGCGCACAGCAGTGGGGCCTGACCGCCCTCCACCTCGACGAGGCCTGGCAGACCACCAAGGGCCGGGGCGTCACCGTCGCCGTCCTGGACACCGGAGTCGAGGCCGACCACCCCGACCTGGCCGGCAACGTCCTGCCCGCCAAGGACCTGATCGGCTTCGGCTCGGGCCCCGGCGACCGCACCTGGGCCCGGCACGGCACCGCCATGGCCGGCATCATCGCGGGACACGGCCACGGCCCCGGCGACACCGGCGGCGTCATGGGCGTCGCCCCCGAGGCGAAGATCCTGCCCGTCCGGGTCATCCTGGAGGACAGTGACCCGGCCCGCGCCAAGGCCCGCACCACCCGCGGCAACGCCCTCGCCGACGGCATCCGCTGGGCCGCCGACCACGGCGCCGACGTCATCAACCTCTCCCTCGGCGACGACTCCGCCTCCGCGCACCCCGAGCCCAGCGAGGACGAGGCGGTGCAGTACGCCCTGAAGAAGGGCGTGGTCGTCGTGGCCTCCGCGGGCAACGGCGGCGACAAGGGCGACCACGTCTCCTACCCGGCCGCCTACCCCGGCGTCATCGCCGCCACCGCAGTCGACCGCTACGGCACCCGCGCCTCCTTCTCCACCCGCCGCTGGTACGCCACGGTCAGCGCGCCCGGCGTCGACGTCGTCATCGCCGACCCCGACCACAAGTACTACGCGGGCTGGGGCACGAGTGCGGCCTCCGCCTTCGTCTCCGGAGCGGTGGCCCTGATCAGGGCGGCCCACCCCGCGCTCACCCCGGCCCAGATCAAGAAACTCCTGGAGGACACGGCCCGTAACGCCCCCGTCGGCGGCCGGGACGACTCCCGGGGCTTCGGCATGATCGACCCCGCGGCGGCCCTCAGGGCAGCCGGCCGACTGAAGCCGAAGGGCCTGCGCCCGGCGTCGTACGGCAAGGAGTACTTCGGTCCGGGCCCGGACGCGGCCAAGTCGACAGCGGGTACGTCGGCCTGGGCGGGCCCCCTCGCGGGCAGCACCGGGGCGGTCCTGCTCGTCGCGGCCGTGGTTCTGTGGAGGGGCCGCAGGGCCGGCCTCTGAAAGCGGTGACGATAGGGTCGGTGACCGTGGCGAACAAGAACATTCCCGACCCCGGCTTCTCCGACGACGACGGCTCCGCCGACCCGAGGCTGAGCGCCGCGCTCGCCGCCTGGGCCGAGGACCGCAGCGCGCTCGGGCCCGTGCTGGAGGCGCTCAAGGGCGCCCGCCTGCTCGTCCCCGTCGTCGCCGTGCTCGGTGAGGTCGAGGAGGACGAGAACGGGCTGCGCCGCGAGAAGACCAGCGACATGGCCGTACCCACCCTGAAGGCCGGCCCGCGCACCGCCCTGCCCGCCTTCACCTCCACCGACTCCCTCGCCCGCTGGGACCCCGAGGCCCGCCCGGTCGCCGTACCCCTGCACCAGGCGCTGCAGGCCGCCGCGCACGAGAAGGCGGACACGGTCGTGCTGGACCTGGCCGGGCCCGTGCCCTTCGAGCTGACCGGCCCGGTGCTGCTCGCCCTCGCCGAGGGCCGCGTCAGCACCGACCCGCTCACCGACCCGGCCGTCGTCGAGGCCGTCCGTACGGCCGTGGCGGCGGAGCCCGCCGTGCTGCGCGCCCACCTGGGGCCCGGACAGGCCGACGGCACCCTCGCCCTCGTGCTCGACCCGGCCGCCGCGCCCGCCGAGGCCGCCCGCGCGGTCGCCGCGCGGCTCGCCGCCGACGAAACACTGAGGGCCCGCCTGGTGCGCGGCCTCGACCTGGCACTGCTGCCGGCCGGGACCACCCCTCCGGGCGAGCCCCTGTACGTGAAGGAATAGATCAGCCGTAGACCGGGCCGGTGTACTTCTCGCCCGGCCCCTGGCCCGGCTCGTCCGGGACGATCGACGCCTCGCGGAACGCCAGCTGCAGCGACTTCAGGCCGTCGCGCAGCGGCGCCGCGTGGAAGGAGCTGACCTCGGTCGTGCTCGCGTCCAGCAGACCGGCGAGCGCGGAGATCAGCTTGCGGGCCTCGTCGAGGTCCTTGTACTTCTCGCCCTCCTCGCTCAGCCCGAGCTTCACGGCGGCGGCGCTCATCAGGTTGACGGCGACCGTCACGATCACCTCGACGGCGGGGACCTCGGCGATGTCCCGGGTCATCGCGTCGTAGTCGGCGTTCACGGGGCCGGGGTGCTCAGGAGGGGTCTCACTCATGCCCCACACGATAGGCGGCGACGGGGGCCGGGCCCCAGTTGGCCTCGGTTAGCCCTTCCTGCGCGGAGCTGCTAACCTTGTGTGACGACCGGCCGGAGACGCATGCCTTGCGGTGAGCGTACCGGCCCACAAGTGGAGGCTTCGAACTCCCACCTGACCGCCCCTCGGGGCGGCGGGTCACCGGTCAGACGGCTCCGTCGCCCCTTGCGGCGTGGATCCGTCCGATAGTGCGCCCCGCGGCATCGCGGCGGTGTTCCGGTAGTTCGAGGAGCCCCGCCTGTGATCGTCCGGGGCATTTTTTGTGCTTCGGCGCGGTTAGGTCTAACGAACTAGAGACGTTACGCGGCTGTCCGCCAGACCGCCGCGTGGTGCTACCGAGGAGGATCCATCAGCGCCGAGCCCCGCATCAACGACCGGATTCGCGTTCCCGAGGTGCGACTTGTCGGTCCCAGCGGCGAGCAGGTCGGCATCGTGCCGCTTGCCAAGGCCCTGGAGCTTGCGCAGGAGTACGACCTGGACCTGGTCGAGGTCGCGGCGAACGCCCGTCCGCCCGTGTGCAAGCTCATGGACTACGGGAAGTTCAAGTACGAGTCGGCCATGAAGGCCCGTGAGGCGCGCAAGAACCAGGCGCACACGGTCATCAAGGAGATGAAGCTCCGGCCGAAGATCGACCCGCACGACTATGACACCAAGAAGGGTCACGTCGTACGGTTCCTCAAGCAGGGCGACAAGGTCAAGATCACGATCATGTTCCGTGGTCGCGAGCAGTCCCGGCCCGAGCTGGGCTATCGGCTGCTGCAGCGTCTCGCGGAGGACGTCCAGGACCTCGGCTTCGTGGAGTCGAACCCGAAGCAGGACGGCCGGAACATGATCATGGTCCTCGGTCCGCACAAGAAGAAGACCGAGGCGATGGCCGAGGCCCGTCAGGCGCAGGAGGCCCGCAAGGCCGAAGCGAAGGCCAACCCCGGTCGCTCGCAGAACCCTGCCGAGGCTGAGGCGCCCGCCGAGGCCGAGGTGCCCGCCGAGGAGCCCGCCGAGGCGTGATCCCGGGGTGTGCTTGCCCCGGGCGCAAGACCCGGGACGCGAGTCCCAGGATGTAACCGAAACAAGAGCGACGCTCCACCGTGCCCGGTTTTCGTGACCGGGCACCGGAGCGCCACCGACGAGGAGAGAACGGCGCTATGCCGAAGAACAAGTCGCACAGCGGTGCCAGCAAGCGCTTCAAGGTCACCGGCTCCGGCAAGGTGCTCCGTGAGCGCGCCGGCAAGCGCCACCTGCTCGAGCACAAGTCGTCCCGCGTGACGCGTCGCCTGACCGGCAACGCCGAGATGGCCCCGGGCGACGCCGCGAAGATCAAGAAGCTTCTCGGCAAGTGACGCACCCGGCGCTCGCCCTTCTCTGAGCGCCGTACGTCAGGACCGGGACCCAATCGTTTCCGGGCCGCGTGAGGACAACCGCGGCCCCGCTACAAGGAGTTAACAAGTGGCACGCGTCAAGCGGGCAGTCAACGCCCACAAGAAGCGCCGGGCGATCCTCGAGCAGGCCTCCGGCTACCGCGGTCAGCGCTCGCGCCTGTACCGCAAGGCCAAGGAGCAGGTCACCCACTCGCTGGTCTACAACTACAACGACCGCAAGAAGCGCAAGGGCGACTTCCGTCAGCTGTGGATCCAGCGCATCAACGCCGCTGCCCGCGCCAACGGCATGACCTACAACCGCTTCGTCCAGGGTCTGAAGGCCGCGAACGTCGAGGTCGACCGCAAGATCCTGGCCGAGCTGGCCGTCAACGACGCGGGTGCCTTCGCCGCCCTCGTCGAGGTCGCGCAGAAGGCGCTGCCGGCGGACGTCAACGCGCCCAAGGCTGCGTGACGCCGCGCCGGCTTTAGGCCGACGTGATTCGGACCCGCGGGCTGGTGCCTGCGGGTCCGTTTATGTGTGGACAAAAATTGAGGTGACTTTCGATGCCCCCCGTCAGCCCCGAGCTGATCTCCCCCCGGTCCGCCCGTGTCGCCGCTGCCCGGCGGCTTGCCAAGCGGAACTTCCGGGGCAAGGACCGGCTGTTTCTCGCGGAGGGGCCGCAGGCCGTGCGGGAGGCGGCCGGGCATCGGGCCGGTGGGGAGGCGACGCTCGTCGAGCTGTTCGCCACCGTCGAGGCCGCGGAGCGGTACGCCGACATCATCGGGGAGGCGCGCGCCGCGGGCGCCCGGGTGCACCTCGCCTCCGAAGAGGTCATCGCCGACATCTCCACCACCGTCACCCCGCAGGGCCTCGTCGGAGTGTGCCGGTTCCTGGACACCCCGTTCGAGGAGATCCTCGCCGCCCGGCCCAAGCTGGTCGCCGTGCTCGCGCACGTGCGGGACCCCGGCAACGCCGGGACCGTGCTGCGCTGCGCCGACGCCGCCGGTGCCGAGGCCGTGGTCCTCACCGACGCCTCCGTCGACCTGTACAACCCCAAGGCCGTCCGCGCCTCCGTGGGCTCGCTGTTCCATCTGCCCGTCGCCGTGGGCGTGCCCGTCGAGCGGGCCGTGGCCGGGCTGAAGGACGCCGGGGTGCGGATTCTCGCCGCCGACGGGGCCGGGGACCGCGACCTGGACGAGGAACTGGACAAGGGGAGCATGGGCGGGCCGACCGCCTGGGTGTTCGGCAACGAGGCCTGGGGGCTCCCGGAGGAGACCCGCGCGCTCGCCGACGCCGTCGTACGCGTCCCGATCCACGGAATGGCCGAGAGCCTGAACCTCGCCACGGCCGCCGCCGTATGTCTCTACGCCTCGGCCCGTGCGCAGCGCGCCGACGGAGGGTGCCGCGCCGTCACCGGGAGCTAGTGTCTTCCGTTCGGATCAGGCCTCGCGAGCCCGGCATGATCCGAACGAGAGGCCCTGGGCCCTGTAGGGTGACGGGCTCGGGGCCCTGCGCCGTCTGAGAGGTGGGCTACGGGGATGAGTGTGGTCGGCACGAGCACTGCGCCGGAAGGGCGGGACATGCGCCGCACGCCCGCGCCCCGGCCCGCTGCCCCCACCGGGACAGACGGCCCCGCCGATGTCGGGGACCGCACCGAGATCCGGCTCGGCATCGACCCCGACCAGCTGCCCGACGGCCTCGTCGTCGCCGACGAGCACGGCCGGATCGTCTGCTTCAACGCCGCCGCCCAGCGCATCACCGCCGTACCGGCCGCCGAGGCCCTCGGCAGGCCCCTGGAGCGGGTCCTGCCCTTAGAGGACCTGGAGGGACGGCGCTGGTGGCAGCTCACCGACCCGTACGGCGGGCTCGCGATCCGGGTACGGCAGCCCGAGCGCAACCTGCTGCTGCCCGGAGGCCGGGAGGTGCTGGTCTCCGCCCGGTACGTGCGCGCCGAGCCCCTGGGGCCCGTACGGCGCGTCGTCGTCTCGCTGCGCGACACCGAGGCCCGCCGGCGCACCGAGCGCAGCCACGCCGAGCTGATCGCCACCGTCGCCCACGAGCTGCGTTCCCCGCTGACCTCCGTCAAGGGGTTCACCGCCACCCTCCTCGCCAAGTGGGAACGTTTCACCGACGACCAGAAGCGGCTGATGCTGGAGACCGTCGACGCCGATGCCGACCGCGTCACCCGGCTCATCGCCGAGCTGCTCGACATCTCCCGGATCGACAGCGGCCGGCTGGAGGTGCGCCGGCAGCCCGTCGACATAGGCGCGGCCGTCTCCCGGCACATCCAGGCCTACGTCGCCGCCGGCCAGCCCGCCGGCCGCTTCCTGCTCCGCATCGACCAGCCGCTGCCCGACCTGTGGGCCGACCCCGACAAGGTCGACCAGGTGCTGAGCAACCTCATCGAAAATGCCGTGCGGCACGGCGAGGGAACCGTCACCATTGACATCACGCCCACGGCGTCCCCCCGCGAGGGCGAGGAAACCGGCACGTCGGTCACGGTGAGCGACGAGGGGCCCGGCATCCCGGAGGAGTCCATGAACCGCGTCTTCACCCGCTTCTGGCGGGGCAGCAAGCGCGGTGGCACGGGCCTCGGGCTCTACATCGTCAAGGGCATCGTCGAGGCCCACGGCGGCCTCATCACGGTCGGCCGCGCCCCCGGCGGCGGCGCGGAATTCCGATTTACGCTGCCCGTGAGCGCACCGGCGTATCTCGCCTAGTGGGCCACGGGCGCATTCGCATTCCCCAACCCCGTTAGACTCGGCCTTTGGCACCTTTGTGTCCTGCACGCGGCCCTCAGCGCCGGTCATGGGGACCATTCAGCCAGCCAATCGGAAGCACGGGAAGAGATGTCGGCACCGAATAAGTCGTACGACCCTGTCGAGGTCGAGGCGTTGAAACCGGAAGAGATCGAGCGCATGCGGGACGAGGCGCTCGCCGCCTTCGCCGCCGCGGACTCCCTCGATGCGCTCCACGAGGCCAAGATCGCCCACACCGGCCCGGCCTCCCCGCTGGCCCTCGCCAACCGCGAGATCGGCGCCCTGCCCCCGCACGCCAAGGCCGAGGCCGGCAAGCGCGTCGGCATGGCCCGCGGCGCGGTGAACAAGGGCCTCGCCGCCCGCCAGAGCGAGCTGGAGGCCGAGCGCGACGCCCGAGTGCTGGTGGAGGAGGACGTCGACGTCACGCTGTCCCACGACCGTGTCCCGGCCGGCGCCCGCCACCCCCTGACCACGCTCTCCGAGCGGATCGAGGACATCTTCGTGGCCATGGGCTACGAGGTCGCCGAGGGCCCGCAGGTCGAGGCGGAGTGGTTCAACTTCGACGCCCTGAACATCGGCCCGGACCACCCGGCCCGCGGCGAGGCCGACACCTTCTTCGTGCAGGGCCCTGACGGCGGCACCGAGTCCGGTGTCGTGCTGCGCACCCACACCTCGCCCGTCCAGATCCGCTCCCTCCTCGACCGCGAGCTGCCGGTCTACGTGATCTGCCCCGGCCGCGTGTACCGCACCGACGAGCTGGACGCCACCCACACCCCGGTCTTCCACCAGGTCGAGCTGCTCGCGGTGGACGAGGGCCTGACCATGGCCGACCTCAAGGGAACCCTGGACCACATGGTCCAGTCCCTGTTCGGTGAGGGCATGAAGACCCGGCTGCGGCCGAACTTCTTCCCCTTCACCGAGCCGAGCGCCGAGATGGACATGCTCTGCTACGTGTGCAAGGGCGAGTCCGTCGGCAACCCCGACCGCCCCTGCCGCACCTGCTCCAGCGAGGGCTGGATCGAGCTGGGCGGCTGCGGCATGGTCAACCCGAAGGTGCTGACCGCCTGCGGCGTCGACCCGGAGAAGTACAGCGGCTTCGCCTTCGGGTTCGGCATCGAGCGGATGCTGATGTTCCGCCACAACGTCGAAGACATGCGAGACATGGTCGAGGGTGACGTCCGCTTCACCCGGCCGTTCGGGATGGAGATCTGATGCGGGTCCCGCTTTCTTGGCTGCGGGAGTACGTCGACCTGCCGGCTACCGAAACCGGCCGTGACGTCCAGGCCAAGCTCATTTCGGCAGGTCTGGAGGTCGAGACCGTCGAGCAGCTCGGCGCCGACCTCAAGGGTCCGCTGGTCGTCGGCCAGGTGCTGACCATCGAGGAGCTGGAGGGCTTCAAGAAGCCGATCCGCTTCTGCACCGTCGACGTCGGCCAGGCCAACGGCACCGGCGAGCCCCAGGAGATCGTCTGCGGCGCCCGCAACTTCGCGGTCGGCGACAAGGTCGTCGTGGTCCTCCCCGGCGCCACGCTGCCGGGCGGTTTCTCGATCGCCGCGCGCAAGACGTACGGCAAGACCTCCCACGGCATGATCTGCTCCAGCGACGAGCTGGGCATGGGCGACGACGGCAACCACGGCATCATCGTGCTGCCGCCGGAGACCGAGGTCGGCAAGAACGCCATCGAGCTGCTGGAGCTGGTCGACGAGGTCCTGGACATCGCCGTCACCGCCAACCGCGGCGACTGCCTGTCCATCCGCGGCGTGGCCCGCGAGACCGCCATCGCCTACGGCCTGCCGCTGCGCGACCCGGCCCTGATCGACGTACCGGCCCCGAACGCCTTCGGCTACCCGGTCCAGGTCTCCGACGCCCACGGCTGCGACCGCTTCACCGTCCGCACGGTGACCGGCCTGAGCCCCGAGGCGCGCTCCCCGATCTGGCTGCAGCGCCGCCTGCAGAAGGTCGGCATGCGCCCGATCTCGCTCGCCGTCGACGTCACGAACTACGTGATGATGGAGCTGGGCCAGCCCCTGCACGCCTACGACCGCACGCTGGTCCAGGGCACGATCGGCGTCCGCCGTGCCGCGGAGGGCGAGAAGCTCGTCACCCTCGACGGCGTCGAGCGCAAGCTGCACGCCGAGGACCTGGTCATCACCGACGAGCGCGGCCCGATCGGCCTCGCCGGCGTCATGGGCGGCGCCAACACGGAGATCGCCGACCACGATGCCACCGAGAACGGGGCGAACGCCTCGACGGACGTGGTCATCGAGGCCGCCCACTTCGACGCGATCTCGATCGCCCGCACGGCCCGCCGCCACAAGCTGCTGTCCGAGGCGTCCCGCCGCTTCGAGCGCGGCGTCGACCCGCAGGCCGCGGCCGCCGCCGCCCAGCGCACGGTGGACCTGCTGGTGCTGCTCGCGGGCGGCACCGCCGAGGCCGGTGTCACCGAGGTCGTCGCTCCGTCCGCGCCGCAGACCGTCACCATCCCGGCCAACCACCCGGACAAGGTCGCGGGTGTCGACTACGGCCGTGAGACGGTCGTGCGCCGTCTCCAGGAGGTCGGCTGCCATGTCGACGGGCAGGACGAGCTGGTCGTCACCGTCCCGTCCTGGCGTCCCGACCTGGCCGATCCCAACGACCTGGCCGAAGAGGTCATCCGCCTGGAGGGCTACGAGAACCTGCCCTCCACGCTGCCCAAGCTCCCCTCGGGCCGCGGCCTCACCCACCGGCAGCGGCTGCACCGCCGCGTCGGCCGGGCACTGGCCGGCGCCGGCTACGTCGAGGCGCCGAACTACCCGTTCCTCGGCGAGCAGGTCTTCGACCAGCTCGGCCTGGAGTCCGACGACCCGAAGCGCCGCGTCGTCAAGCTCGTCAACCCGCTCAACGACGAGGAGCCCGCGCTCCGTACGACGCTGCTGCCGGGCCTGCTCGGTGCCCTGCGGCGCAACGACGGCCGGGGCTCGCACGACCTGGCCCTCTTCGAGACCGGTCTGGTCTTCCTGCCGCGCGAGGAGCAGCGCGTCGCCGGGCACCTGCCCGTCGACCGCCGTCCCACCGACGAGGAGATCGCGCGGCTGAACGCCGCGCTGCCCGACCAGCCGCGGCACGTGGCCGTCGTCCTCACGGGCGCCCGCGAGCAGGCCGGCTGGTGGGGCGCAGGCCGCCCGGCCGGCTGGGCCGACGCGATCGAGGCGGCGCGTGCCGTCGCCCGCGAGACCGGTGCCGACCTGGTCGTCCGCAAGGGTCAGTACGGCCCGTGGCACCCCGGTCGCTGCGCCGAGCTGGTGGTCGTCGCCGACGGTGCGGAGCGCGTCGTGGGCCACGCCGGCGAACTGCACCCGCGTGTGGTGAAGGCCCTGGGTCTGCCTGAGCGCACCTGCGCGATGGAGCTGGACCTGGACGCCCTCGAGGCGGTGGGCGACGGTGTCCCGCAGGCGCCGAGGATCTCCACGTTCCCGGTCGCCACGCAGGACGTCGCCCTCGTCGTCGACAAGCCGATCCCGGCCACGGAGGTCGAGGCGGCGCTGCGCGAGGGAGCAGGTGAACTCCTGGAGTCCATCCGGCTGTTCGACGTGTATGAGAACGCCGAGCACCTGGGCGAGGGCAAGAAGTCCCTGGCGTATGCGCTCCGCTTCCGGGCCGGGGACCGGACGCTGACGGTTGATGAGGCGTCGGCCGCTCGGGATGCGGCTGTGGCCCTCGCCGGCGAGCGGACCGGGGCTGTGCTTCGGGGCTGATCGCCGTAGGGGTATCCCACCCGGGTCAACCTGCATAAATGCAGGTTGACCCGGGTGGGATCACTCTTTTGGGTGGGAACTCGGGGTGAACTGGTGCCCCCGGGGCATGCCGTCGACAGAATCGGACCGGCCTTTCGGGGTCGGTCCGTCTGCTCTGTCAGAGCCCACATGGGGGACCAGAGGCATGATCCGCATCAAGGCACGGGCACCCACCGCGAGGGGAGCCGTACTGCCCACGGTCTGGGGAGCCGCGGCGGTCGCCTACAAGTTCGGCTGCCCCCTCGCCCAGCAGAACGGGCTCGGCGCGCGCATCGTGACGTACGCCGTGTTCTTCGCCGTCGGCGCCGGGCTGATGTTCCACGTCCGCCGCACGCTGCTGCGCGAACTCCGGCAGGCCCGACGGGTCGCGGGCGCCGCGCAGAGCGTGGTGCTACGGCCCCCGCCGCCCCGGCTCGCCGGCCTGAATCTCGCCGCCGCCCAGCTCTCCGCCGACCGGGGCGCGAGCATCGGCGGGGACCTGTACGAGGCGGTCGCCACCGAGTACGGCGTCCGGGTCGTCATGGGGGATGTGCGAGGCCACGGGCTCGGCGCGCTCGGCACCGTCGCCGCCGTCCTCGGCAGCTTCCGCGAGGCGGCCCACGACGAGCCCGAACTCGGGCTCGTGCTCCGGAGACTGGAGCGTGCCCTGGCCCGGCACCTGCGTGAACGGGCCCGCGCCGAACACCCCTCGAACGGCGCCCCGGACCCCGACAACCCGGTCGCCGAGGAGTTCGTCACCCTCCTGCTGCTGGAAATCGGCAACGACGGCGAGCTGCGCACCCTCAACTGCGGCCATCCGTGGCCGTATCTGCTCCGCGGCACCAGCGTGCAGCTGCTGAGCCTCGCGGATCCGCTCCCGCCACTGGGCCCGTTCCCCCTGCCGACGGAGCTGACGGACTGCCCCTGCGGGCGGCTGCTGCCGGGTGACTCCCTGGTCCTGTACACGGACGGCGCGGAGGACGCGAGAGATGCCCGAGGCCGGTTCTTCTCCCTGCCGACAGTGCTGCGCGAGGCCGTGCGCGAGGCCCCGGTCTCACCCCAGACGGTCCTGCGCACCTTTTTCACGGCTCTCCTGCACCACACAGCGGGCAGACCCACGGACGACGTGGCGGTACTGGTCCTCCGAAACGACCGGAGCCGGGCGCTGTCCAACTCCCCAAAGGCGCGGGACGGTGACATCAACGGCTCCGCCGCGGGGGCGCGATCAGCCCCCACAGGCTCGCAGCCGACAGCGAACCGTTAGCCGCAGCCTCTTGGCCGCCCCCGGCCAAGCCGCCGCTGTTCGAGGGGGAGCCGGCGGCTTGGCCAGTCTCTTGCGAGGCACCCCAGTCAACCGACCCACCACGCTCCGCAACAGCGTGCACACACCCTGGATGCGCGCACTCGGTACACACCCCGTGTGAACGGACCCGCACTAGTCTGACTGCCACCACGCCACTTGGGGGGCATCCCATGCAGCCCAACACTCTGCTCGACGCGATCCTGGACGAGGCGGGGATCTCGCACGCCGGTCTCGCCGCCCACGTCAACCAGGCCGGCCGCAGGAGAGGGCTGACACTGCGGTACGAACACACCGCTGTCGCCCGGTGGTTGAAGGGGCAGCGGCCCCGAGGTCAGGTGCCCGACCTGATCTGCGAGGTGCTCGCGGTCCGGCTGCAGCGGTCCGTCACCCTGGACGACATCGGGCTCGGCGTGCCCGGTGAGCCGAGCAGCACGCACGCCGGTTCGCTGTCCGGCTTCGTGGAGCGGGCCACCGCGCTGTGGCGCTCCGACGAACAGCAGCGGCCTCATGTGCTGGGCGCCCCGGCCGTCACCGGCACCCCGGCCGTGATGCCGGTGTGGGAGTGGGAGAACCCGCCCGAGGACGTGGACGTCTCCCGGGGCGGCCGGCACCGCGTCACGACGGCCGACATCGAGATGCTGCGCTCCGCCCGCACCCACTACGAGCAGATGTACCGCAAGGCGGGCGGCATCGCGACCCGCACCCGCATCGTCGGCTTCCTCAACGCCGAGGCGGCGCCGTTGCTGCGCGGCAGCTACACCGATGCCACCGGCCGCCAACTGCACCGGGCCACGGGCGGGTTGGTGGCGATCGTCGGCATCTGCGCGTACGACTCCGACGCGCACGGACTCGCGCAGCGCTACTTCCACCAGGCGCTCAGGCTGGCAAAGGCCAGCGGCGACCGGGGACTTGGTGCGTACGTGATCGCGCTGCTGGTCAACCAGGCGCTGTACATGCGGGAGTTCCGGCAGGCCGTCGCCTTCGCGGAGGCCGCGCTGCGCGCCGCCGGAAAGCACATCACCCCGGCGCTCGCCTCCGACCTGTACGCGATGCAGGCGAAGGCGTACGCCCACCTCGGCGACTCCGGCAGCGCCCTGTCCTGCATCCGCCGGGCCGAGACGGCAGCCGAGCGCATCCGGCGCGGGTACGAGCCCGACGAGACCGGCTACGTCCAGCCCGGCCTCGTCAACGTCCAGGTGGCCGAGGCGCTGCTCAGCCTCGGTGAGCTGGCCGCCGCCGGGGAGCATGCCGCGGCGGCGGTGGACAACCCGGCCCACGACCGGGGGCGGGTGCACCGGCTCGCCATGCTCAGCACCATCGAACTGCGCCAGGGTCATGCCGACAAGGCGGTGGCCACGGCCGTGCAGATGGCCGAGCAGGCCCGCGGGATGGAGTCCCAGCGGCTGCGCGACAGACTGCGCGCGGTACGCGAGCACCTGGTGTGCAGCGGCTCCGCCGGAACCGCCGAAGCCGCCGAACTCATCGACGGCGCACTGCGCGTGCCGCTGTAGACGCACTGTGACTGCACCGTCCCTGCTGCGATATTGCCACTTACTCGGCGGAAGGTGGCAGAACCGTGCAGTGGACGAAACAGAACGAACAAACTGTGTATGAAAACCGCTGGTTCAGCGTCAATCTCGCAGATGTCGAGCTGCCGGACGGCCGGCACCTCGACCACTTCCTGATCCGGCTGCGGCCTGTGGCCGTGGCCACGGTGGTCAACGAGGCGGGCGAAGTCCTGCTGTTGTGGCGCCACCGCTTCATCACCGACAGCTGGGGGTGGGAACTGGCCGCGGGCGTCGTGGAGGACGGCGAGGACATAGCGAGCGCCGCCGCCAGGGAACTGGAGGAGGAGACCGGCTGGCGGCCGGGGCCCCTGCACCACCTCATGACCGTGGAGCCGTCCAACGGTCTCACCGACGCCCGGCACCACATCTACTGGTCCGACCGGGGTGAGTACGTCGGGCATCCCGTGGACGACTTCGAGTCGGACCGCCGGGAATGGGTCCCCCTCAAAGTCATCCCCGACCTGATCGCCCGTGGGGAGGTACCGGCCGCCAACATGGCGGCTGCGTTACTCCTGCTGCATCACCTCAGGCTCGCCGAGGGCTGACGGGCCAGAGGGCGAGAAGGCCGGAGAGCTAGTGGGCCAGCGTCTGCCAGACCGTGACGGCGAGCGCTCCCAGGGCCGCGAGCGCGGCGACCGACGGCAGCGGCCAGCGTGCGTGTTCCAGGGAGATCATGCGGGAGTTCAGCTCGTCCACTTCCTTGGCGGTCTCCTTGGTGCGGTGACTGAGCAGCGCCAGCCCGCCCTCGACGCGGGCGTACGCCACATCGAGGCGGCGACGTAACTCTGCGAGTTCCTCCTGGGCCACGGAATGATCGGAATCGGTGGTCACGGTTTCGTTCCCCTCTGTAGCCGGACGAGGTCGTTCCCCATCCCTTGCATGGGCATGATGAGTGAACTCGCCTGGTGGGCGCGTGGGGAGCGTGTGCGACGGGCATATGCGTGCCCGGCACGCACACGGCGTGTGAAACAGACGGGCCCGGCACCGCATCCGGTGCCGGGCCCGCAGGACGTCGCTCCCTGTAGTCAGACAGCTGGTCGGTCGTTGATCAGTTGTAGACGTAGAACCCCGAGCCGGTCTTCCGGCCGAGCCGGCCCGCCTCGACCATGCGCTGGAGCAGCGGGGGAGCGGCGTACAGCGGCTCCTTGTACTCGGCGTACATCGAGTTGGCGATGGAGACGATGGTGTCCAGGCCGATCAGGTCGGACAGCTTCAGCGGGCCCATCGGGTGGGCGCAGCCCATCTCCATGCCGTTGTCGATGTCCTCGCGGCTCGCGATGCCCGACTCGAACATGCGGATCGCGGACAGCAGGTAGGGCACGAGCAGCGCGTTGACCACGAAGCCGGAGCGGTCCTGGGCGCGGATGGCGTGCTTGCCGAGCACCTTCTCGGCGAACATCTGGGCGCGGCTGAGGGTGCCCTCGGAGGTGGTGAGCGCCGGGATCAGCTCGACGAGCTGCTGCACCGGGGCCGGGTTGAAGAAGTGGATGCCCACGACATGGTCGGGGCGGGAGGTGGCGACCGCCAGCTTCACCAGCGGGATCGAGGAGGTGTTGGAGGCCAGGATCGCGTCCGGCCGGGTCACCACCTGGTCGAGGACCTGGAAGATCTCGGTCTTCACGGCCTCGCTCTCCACCACGGCCTCGATCACCAGGTCACGGTCGGCGAACTCGCCGAGGTCCGTGGTGAAGCTGAGCCGCGCCTGCGTGGCGTCCCGCTCCTCCTCGCTGATCTTGCCGCGCTCGGCAGCCTTGGCCAAGGAGTTGAACAGCCGGGTACGGCCGATCTCCAGGGCCTCGCCGGTGGTCTCGGCGACCTTGACGTCCAGTCCCGCGCGGGCGCACACCTCGGCGATGCCCGCGCCCATCTGGCCGCAGCCCACGACTCCGACGCGCTCGATGTCGGTCACATCGTTCCCTTCGCTGGTTTGCCGGCTCTGGCAGGACCTCCGGGTGGGCGCCTGCTCCAAACGTGCACGTTACCGCCAAGTATCGATGATCGATCGTCCGGGTGGAGGCATCCTAGGGCCGAAAACGATCCGTGATGGAGCGGGTCCGGAGCGTATGGGGTGTGCTGATGGGGCGCATGTCACGGCGGGCCTTCACGCTGACGGCGCTGTCCACGCTGGCCACGGGCGCGGCAGCCCAGGGGATGGCCGGGGAGCCGGACCGGCCGCGGGCGACCGCCGAGATGCGGGGCGTGTGGCTCGCGACCGTCGTCAACCGGGACTGGCCCTCGCGGCCCGGCCTCACGGCCGCGGTCCAGCGCCAGGAGCTGATCGCCCACCTCGACAGGGCCGTCCGCAGCCGGCTCAACACGGTGATCCTCCAGGTGCGGCCCAGCGCGGACGCGCTGTGGCCCTCGCCGTACGAGCCCTGGTCGCACTACCTGACCGGCACCCAGGGGAAGAGTCCCGGCTGGGACCCGCTCGGCACGGCGGTGAAGGAGGCCCACGCGCGCGGCCTGCAGCTGCACGCCTGGTTCAACCCGTACCGGATCGCGATGCACACCGACCCGAAGCGCCTCGCCCCCGCGCACCCGGCCCGCAGGCACCCGGACTGGGCGGTGCCCTACGGCGGCAGGCTCTACTACAACCCCGGCCTGCCGAAAGTCCGTGCCTTCGTGCAGAAGGCCATGCTCGACGCGGTCGCCCGGTACCCGGTCGACGCGGTGCACTTCGACGACTACTTCTATCCGTATCCGGTCGCCGGACAGACCTTCGACGACGACGTGGCGTACGACACCTACGGCGGTGCCTTCTCCAGCCGGGCCGCCTGGCGGCGCGACAACATCGACAAGCTGGTGAAGGAGATGGCCGCCGGGATCAAGCGGGTCCGGCCCGGCACCCGGTTCGGGATCAGCCCCTTCGGGGTGTGGCGCAACGCCTCGACCGACTCGCGGGGCTCCAGCACACGCGCGGGCGTACAGACGTACGACGACCTGCACGCGGACACCCGGAAATGGGTCCGCAACCACTGGATCGACTACATCGTCCCGCAGCTGTACTGGCACATCGGCTTCGGCCCCGCCGACTACGAGACCCTGACCGCCTGGTGGGCGTCGGTCGCCAAGGGCACGAAGACACACCTCTACCTGGGCGAGGCGCTGTACAAGGCAGGGGCCGCAGGACAGCCCTCGGCCTGGCAGGACCCGGTCGAGCTGTCCCGGCACCTCACGCTCGCCGCCCGATATCCCGAGGTGCGCGGGCATGTGTTCTTCGCCGCCGGGGACGTGGCGGCGGACCCGATCGGGGCGCTGGCGCGGCTGGTCGCCGACCACTACCGGAAGCCGGCGACGCCACCGCGCTGAGGCTACTTCCGCCGGATTTCCGTGTGCCGGATCTCGGTGTCGGGACCGGGCGAGCAGACGCCCTCGTGCCCGTCCTGGAAGCGGACGCGGAACGGCGGGTTGCCCTCTTGGCCCATCACTTCGACGATCTCGCCGACCTTGTCGTGTTGGCCGACCACCCTGCCGTGCTGGATCAGCTGGTCGCCCTTGCGTGCGCGCATCTGGAGGCCCTCCTCACGATCACGACCGCTGAGTGACGGCGATGCACACGAGCACCGCGACGGCGGTCAGCGGAGCAGCCGCCGTGAAGTGCTCGCCCAGCAGCAGCGCCGACCACACCAGTGTGAGCAGCGGCTGAGCCAACTGCAACTGGCTGGCGCGCGGGATGCCGATGGCCGCCATCCCCCGGTACCAGACCAGCAGGCCGAGGAAGGTCGAGCCCACGGACACCCACAGCACGCCCACCACCCCGTGGACGGTCAGGTGCACCGGCTCGAACGACAGCCCCAGCGCGGCGGCCGGCGCGGTCAGCGGCAGGCACAGCACCAGCGCCCAGCCGACGACCTGCCAGCCCGGCATGACCCGGGCCAGCCGGCCGCCCTCGGTGTACCCGGCCGCGCACACCAGCAGCGCCGCGGACAGATAGCCGTCGGCCGCCGTGAGCGCGCCGCCGCTCTGGCCGATCGTGAAGGCGAGCACGGCTGCCGCGCCCGCCACGGCCGCCAGCCAGAACCGGCGCGAGGGCCGGTGGCCCATGCGCAGGGCGGAGAAGGCGGCGGTGGTCAGCGGCAGCAGGCCCACGACGACGGCGGCGTGCGCGGTGGTGGAGGTCTGCAGGGCGAGCGTGGTCAGCATCGGGAAGCCGAGCACCACTCCGGCGGCGACGACGGCGAGACCCGGCAGATGGCGCCGCGCGGGCAGCGGCACCCGCAGGGCCAGCAGACAACTGCCCGCGACGAGCGCGGCGAGCACGCTGCGCACGGCCACCAGGGACCAGGGGCCGAAGCTCTCCAGGCCCCAGGCGGTCGACGGGAAGGTCAGCGAGAAGGCGGTCACACCGAGGGCGGCCTGGACGGTGCCCAGGCCGGCGGCCCGGTGCTCGCGGGGAGTGGTGACTGCTATCGGCTTCGCGGTAGTAGCGCTACTCTGTGCTCTCATGCATGAGCGTAGCAGTGTGGGTGAGCTCGCGGAACAGCTGCGGAGAGAGCTGGACCGCTACTCGCCAGGTGGAAAGCTCCCGTCGAGCCGGGCCCTGGTCGAGCGGTTCCGGGTGAGCCCGGTGACCGTCTCGCGGGCGCTCGCCCAGCTGGCCGCCGAGGGGCTGGTGGTCACCCGGCCCGGCGCCGGCGCCTTCCGCGCCCGGCCACAGGAGACGCCCGCGCCCGCCGGGGACACCTCCTGGCAGGAGGTCGCGCTGAGCGCCGACGGCACCCCCGACCTCGTACCGCGCACGGTGGACGCCTCCGGGGTCACCGTCTCGCTCGCCGCGCCGCCGCCCGGCGTGCTGGAGTTCAGCGGCGGCTATCTGCACCCGTCCCTGCAGCCCGAGCGGGCGATGGCGGCGGCCCTGGCCCGCGCCGGACGGCGGCCCGGCGCCTGGGGCAGGCCGCCCCTGGAGGGGCTGCCCGAGCTGCGCGAGTGGTTCGCGCGCGGCATCGGCGGGGCCGTCAGCGCCGCCGAGGTGCTGATCGCCGCCGGCGGCCAGTCGGCGCTGGCCACCGCCCTGCGCGCGCTCGCCCCGCCCGGCGCGCCGGTGCTCGTGGAGTCGCCCACCTACCCGGGCATGCTCGCCCTCGCCCGCGCGGCCGGCCTGCGCCCGGTGCCGGTGCCGGTCGACTCCGAGGGTGTGAAGCCGCAGCTGCTCGCGGACGCCTTCAAGGCCAGCGGCGCCCGGGTGTTCGTCTGCCAGCCGCTGTTCCAGAACCCGACCGGCGCCGTGCTCGCCCCCGACCGGCGCGCCGAGGTGCTGCGCATCGCCCGCGCGGCCGGTGCCTTCGTCATCGAGGACGACTTCGTACGCCGCCTCGTCCACGCGGACTGCGGCCGGCTGCCCCGCCCGCTGGCCGCCGACGACCCCGATGGCGTCGTCGTCCACGTCGGCTCGCTGACCAAGGCGACCTCGCCCAGCTTCCGGGTGAGCGCGCTGGCCGCGCGCGGTCCCGTACTGGAACGCCTGCGCGCCATCCAGGTCGTGGACAGCTTCTTCGTCCCCCGGCCACTCCAGGAAGCGGCCCTGGAACTCGTCGGCTCCCCGGCCTGGCCCCGCCATCTGCGGGCGCTCTCGGCCGAGTTGAAGGCCCGCCGCGACGCCATGACGGCCGCGCTCGCGCTGCACCTGCCCGAACTCGCCGTCCCGCACGTGCCGTCCGGCGGGTACCAGCTCTGGGTGCGCCTCCCCGAGGGCACGGACGAGGCTGCCCTGACCGCCGCCGGCCTGCGCGCGGGCGTCGCCCTCACCCCCGGCCGCCCCTACTTCAGCGCCGAACCCCCCGCCCCCCACCTCCGGTTGAGCTTCGCGGCGGTCGCCGGCACCGGGGAGATCGCGGAGGGCGTACGACGGCTGCGCCAGGCGTGCGACGAGGTGCTGGGGACGCCGTGACCGGACGTGAGTACTCGCTCGACTCCGGCGTCCACGACCTGTGATGATCACGCCATGAGCGATGCACCGGGCCTTCCCGACGGCTACGAGTTCTCCGCCGACGCCGACCGCGTCGACGTCGAACGCGTCCACGGCTGGCTGTCGAACGACGCGTACTGGGCGATCGACCGGCCCCGCGACAAGCACGAGCGCGCGATGGCCTCCTCGATCAACTTCGGCGTCTACGCCACCGCCTCGGGGGAGCAGGTGGCGTACGCGCGCGTGGTGACCGACCTGGCGCTGTTCGCCTGGCTCGCCGACGTGTACGTCGACCCGTCGGCGCGCGGCAAGGGCCTCGGCACGGCGCTCGTGGGCGAGATCCGCGAGTACCTGCGGCCGTACGGGCTGCGCCGCATCCTGCTCGCCACGGCGGACGCGCACGGGGTGTACCAGAAGCTCGGCTTCCGGCCGCTCGACCGTCCCGGGGAGTGGATGATCCACCACTACGAGTAACTCTGACGCGCAACTCCCGCACCCTGCGCTCACCGGGCGTGCGCCCCAGGTGACCGACAGGTGACACCCCTTGACCGGCGGACACCTGGGGCCCACCATCACCGCATGCCACTGAGGGTGACGTTCGTGGCCGCGGCGCGCAGCTCCCCGCGGCTGGCGGAGCGCTTCGAGGACGACCGGCCGCTGGACCAGGCGGGCTGGGACGAGGTGCAGCGCGTCGCCGGGGACCTGCTGCCGCTGGCGGCTGCCGAGCTGCGCTACTGCTCGCCGACCCCGCGCAGCCGGGTCACCGGCGACGTCCTCGGGTATGCCCCGCTGGTCCAACTCGCCCTGCGCGACTGCGACATGGGCCGCTGGCGCGGGCTGACGCTGGGCGAGGCGATGGCCCGCGAGCCCGACGCGGTGGACGCCTGGCTCGCCGATCCGCGCTCCACCCCGCACGGCGGCGAGTCGCTGCTGGCCTTCATCACCCGGGTCGGCGGCTGGCTCGACACGCGGCCGGCGGGGGACGCCGGCCGGATCGTCGCCGTCGCCGAGCCCTCGGTGATACGCGCCGCCCTCGTCTACACCCTGAAGGCCCCGCCCGCGACCTACTGGAACATCGACGTCCGCCCGCTGTCGACGATCACCGTCACGGGCCGCTCGGGCCGCTGGAACCTCCGCCTGGACGGCGTCTCTCAGCCCTCGCGCACGTAGTCCGTGGTGAGCACCAGGTCCTTCGCCGGGCCGCCGACCCGCCACACCGAGCGCCAGTGGTCGGCGTCCAGGGCGGTGAACTCGCCCCGGTAGAGGTCGGCCGCGCACGGGTGCTCGGCGACGTACCGGCCCGTCGTGAGATCCAGCTCGTGGAAGGGCCGCCCGTCCGCGAACCTCACGTCCGCCGTGCCCGGCGTAGTGCCCGGCAGAAAGCACAGCGTCCGGGTCGCGGGGCGCACCACGCCCTGCCAGGTGAAGGTCCCGGACTCCTCGTGCAGCAGCCCGCCGCCGTCGAGCGGGCCGAAGACGGTGACTCCCTCGAAGCCGCCCTCGTCCCCGCCCGCCAGATCCCGCACGCTCCGCTCGACCCGCCACCGCCCGGCGAGGTAGGCCAGCGCGTCAGGCACGGGCCAGAACTCGCCCATCACCGCGCCCTTCCCTCCCGGCGATGCGGACCGTCCGGGGACTCCGTGGGCGACTTGCGCTCCGCCTGCGCCCTGAGCTCCTGGTGCGCGGCATGACCGGTGGCCCGGAAGGCCTCCTCGTAGGCCGCCAGCGCCGCCCCCATGCCGCCGGCGGCTCCCCGGCGTCGGATGGCGCGCGCGAGCCAGGTGAGGAGTCCCAGCGTGAGGGCGAAGAAGCCGAACACGATCAGGTACGGCGGCAGGGCATCCATGGCATAGAGCTTACGATCCGGTGTTCGCCCCTATCTGCCGAAGTACTTCTGAGCTGCACGGACGCCGTCCACGAGGGCGTCGATCTCGGCCAGGGTGTTGTACACGTAGAAGCTCGCCCGGGTGGTCGCCGGGATGTCGTACCGGCGCATGATCGGCCGGGCGCAGTGATGGCCGACGCGGACGGCCACGCCCCGCTCGTCCAGCACCTGCCCGACGTCGTGCGGATGGATGCCGTCGACCGTGAACGAGACCGCCGAGCCCCGGTCGGTGAGCTCGCGCGGGCCGACGATCCGTACCCCGGGCACCTCGGTGAGCAGCTCCAGCGCGCGGGCGGTGAGCGCGTCCTCGTGGGCCGCAACCTCCGCCATACCCAGGGCCTCCAGGTACTCGACCGCTGCCGCGAGCCCCACCGCCTGGGCCGTCATCGGCACGCCCGCCTCGAAGCGCTGCGGCGGCGGCAGGAAGGTGCTGCGGTCCATCTCCACGACCTCGATCATCGAGCCGCCGGTGAGGAACGGCGGCAGGTCCGCGAGGAGTTCCGCGCGACCCCACAGCACGCCGATGCCGTTCGGGCCGAGCATCTTGTGCCCGGAGAAGGCGAGGAAGTCCGCGCCCAGTTCGGTCACGTCGACCGGCCGGTGCGGCACGGACTGGGCGCCGTCCACGACGACGAGCGTGCCGAACTCATGGGCGCGGTCGGCGAGTTCACGCACCGGGTTGATCGTGCCGAGGACGTTGGACTGGTGGGTGAGCGCGAGCACCTTGGTGCGCTCGTCCAGGAGTTCGTCCGTGCGGGTCAGGTCCAGCCGGCCGTCGTCGGTGAGACCGAACCAGTCCAGCGTGGCCCCGGTCCGCTCGGCAAGCTGCTGCCAGGGCACGAGGTTGGCGTGGTGCTCCATCTCGGTGACCACGATCCGGTCGCCGGGCCCGAGCCGGCGGCCGTGGCCCAGGGAGTGGGTGACGAGGTTGATGCCCTCGGTGGTGTTCTTGGTGAAGACCACCTCGTCGTCGGCGGCGCCGATGAACCGGGCGATCGTGTGCCGCGCGTCCTCGTACGCCTCCGTCGCCTCGCCGGCCAGCTGGTGCGCGCCGCGGTGCACGGCCGCGTTCTTCGTCAGGTAGAAGTCCCGCTCGGCGTCGAGGACCCGGAGCGGTTTCTGGGTGGTCGCCCCGGAGTCCAGGTAAACGAGCGGGGCGCCGCTGTCCACCGTGCGTCGCAGGATCGGGAAGTCCTCGCGCAGTGCGTCCACGTCGAAGGCCACGACGTCTCACCTCTCAGCGGTTCTCACGGTTTTTTCGTTGGTTCTCCGTGAGGCACGCTAAGCCTTCCTCACGGAGAACCGCAAGGATTACCATGAGTGCCGTGGATCACGAGGCCCCCGTCTACCTGCACCGGCTCCCGGTCCCGGGAGAGGACCGCTATGTCTCGCTGGCGCTGGTCAACACCCGTTTCGCGGTCAGTCACGGCCCGGTCGACCTGCTCGACGACACCGAGGCCGCGCACCTGTGGCTCGTCCGGCACGAGCTGCTGCCGGACCGGGTGACCTTCAACGGCAGGCAGACCGGCCGGCTGCGCACTCTCCGGGAGGTGCTGCGCGCCCTGTTCGAGGCGCGCGGCGCCGGGCAGCTGCCGCCTGCCGACGCTCTCGACACGCTCAACACCACGCTCGCCGCCGCCCCCTCGACACCCCGCCTCGCCTGGACGGCCGACGGACCCCGGCGCGCCGACGTCCCCGACACCGGCAACCCGGCCGCCGCCGCGCTCTCCCTCGTCGCCGAGGACGCCACCGACCTGCTCACCGGCCCCGACGCCGACCAGCTCACCGAGTGCGCCGCCCAGGGCTGCGCCCGCTGGTTCCTGCGCTCCCACGGCGCCCGCCGCTGGTGCACGACCAAGTGCGGCAACCGGGTTCGGGCGGCCCGTGCGTATGCGGCACGCAAGGGCAGCTGACCCTCCCCCTGTACGGCCCGTACGAGCCGGTACAGGTGTTCCTCGACCCAGCTGATGTGGTTCATTTTCGCCCGGTGAGCCGTCCGGAATCCCGGTCGTCAAGGGGAAAGCGGCGAGTTGAGGCTGTGCAGATCGGCACTTGATCAACTACTCACGTCCCGGGGAGGGGCACCCATGCCCAAGGCGCGCATCGCCAGAGAAGCCCCACGGCTACATTGCATAAACGTGCAGCGATACGTATAGTCATGCCATCAAGAGGAGGGTGGACATGGCGGTACGTGCGGCGGTGGCCGGAGCGAGCGGGTACGCGGGCGGAGAACTTCTGCGCCTGCTCCTCGCGCATCCCGAGGTCGAGATCGGTGCCCTGACCGGAAACTCCAACGCCGGCCGGCGGCTCGGCGCGCTCCAGCCGCACCTGCTGCCACTCGCCGGCCGCGTGCTGGCCGAGACCACGGCCGAGGCCCTCGCCGGGCACGACGTCGTCTTCCTCGCGCTGCCGCACGGCCAGTCCGCCGCCGTCGCCGAGCAGCTCGGCCCGGACGTCCTCGTGGTCGACATGGGCGCCGACTTCCGGCTCACGGACCCGGCCGACTGGGAGACGTTCTACGGTTCCCCGCACGCCGGCACCTGGCCCTACGGCCTCCCCGAACTTCCAGGCGCCCGCGCCGCGCTGGAGGGGTCCAAGCGCATCGCGGTGCCCGGTTGCTACCCGACCGCCGCCACCCTCGCCCTGTTCCCGGCCTACGCCGCCCGGCTCGCCGAGCCGGAGGCCGTGATCGTCGCCGCCTCCGGCACCTCCGGCGCGGGCAAGGCGCCGAAGCCCCACCTGCTGGGCAGCGAGGTCATGGGCTCCATGACGCCGTACGGCGTCGGCGGCAGCCACCGGCACACCCCCGAGATGATCCAGAACCTCAGCGTGGTGGCCGGGCAGCGGATCTCCGTCTCCTTCACGCCGACCCTCGCGCCGATGCCGCGCGGCATCCTCGCCACGTGCAGCGCCAAGGCGGTCGCGGGGGTCACGGAGGAGTCCGTGCGCGCCGCGTACGAGAAGGCCTACGCCGACGAGCCCTTCGTCCACCTGCTCCCCGAGGGGCGGTGGCCCGCGACCGCGTCCGTCTACGGCTCCAACGCCGTACAGGTGCAGGTCGCGTACGACGCCGCGGCCGGCCGCCTCATCGCGATCAGCGCCATCGACAACCTGACCAAGGGCACCGCGGGCGGTGCCGTCCAGAGCATGAACCTCGCCCTCGGACTCGACGAGAGCACCGGGCTTTCCACGATCGGAGTCGCACCGTGAGCGTCACGGCAGCCAAGGGATTCACGGCGGCGGGCATCGCTGCCGGGATCAAGGAGAACGGCAACCCCGACCTGGCCCTCGTGGTCAACGACGGGCCCCGCCGTGCCGCCGCGGGCGTCTTCACCTCCAACCGTGTGAAGGCCGCCCCGGTGCTGTGGTCCGAGCAGGTCCTCAAGAGCGGCCAGGTCACCGCCGTCGTCCTCAACTCCGGCGGCGCCAACGCCTGTACGGGTCCCAAGGGCTTCCAGGACACCCACGCCACCGCCGAGAAGGTCGCCGAGGTCCTCGGCCGGGGCGCCGTCGAGGTCGCCGTCTGCTCCACCGGCCTGATCGGCGTGCTGCTGCCGATGGACAAGGTGCTCAAGGGAGTCGAGACGGCCGCAGCGGCCCTGAGCGAGCACGGCGGCGAGAAGGCCGCCATCGCCATCAAGACCACCGACACCGTCCACAAGACCTCTGTCGTCACCAAGGACGGCTGGACCGTCGGCGGCATGGCCAAGGGCGCCGGCATGCTCGCCCCCGGCCTCGCCACCATGCTGGTCGTCCTCACCACCGACGCCGACCTGGACGGCGAGGTGCTCGACCAGGCGCTGCGCGCGGCCACCAAGGTCACCTTCGACCGGGTCGACTCCGACGGCTGCATGTCCACCAATGACACCGTGCTGCTGCTCTCCTCCGGCTCCTCCGGCATCACCCCCGGGTTCGAGGAGTTCGCCGAGGCCGTGCGGGCCGTCTGCGACGACCTCGGACAGCAGCTCATCCGGGACGCCGAGGGCGCCAGCAAGGACATCAAGGTCGAGGTGATCAACGCCGCGACCGAGGAGGACGCCGTCGAGGTGGGCCGCTCCATCGCCCGCAACAACCTCCTCAAGTGCGCGATCCACGGCGAGGACCCCAACTGGGGCCGTGTCCTGTCCGCCATCGGCACGACGAAGGCCGCCTTCGAGCCCGACCAGCTCAACGTCGCCATCAACGGCGTCTGGGTGTGCAAGAACGGCTCGGTCGGCGAGGACCGCGAGCTGGTGGACATGCGCTACCGCGAGGTGCACATCGTCGCCGACCTCGCCGCGGGCTCCGGGACCGCCACCATCTGGACCAACGACCTCACCGCCGACTACGTCCACGAGAACAGCGCGTATTCGTCATGAGCACTCGTAAGCACACCGCCCTCCCGAAAGCCCAGATCCTCATCGAGGCGCTGCCCTGGCTGACCCGGCACCACGGCAGGACGATCGTCATCAAGTTCGGCGGCAACGCCATGGTGAACGAGGAGCTGAAGGCCGCCTTCGCCCAGGACGTCGTCTTCCTGCGGCACGCCGGCCTCAAGCCGGTCGTCGTGCACGGCGGCGGCCCGCAGATCAGCGCCGCCCTCGACAAGCACGGCATCGTCAGCGAGTTCAAGGCGGGCCTGAGGGTCACCACCGAGGACGCCATGGACGTCGTACGGATGGTGCTGGCCGGACAGGTGCAGCGTGAGCTGGTCGGACTGCTCAACCAGCACGGCCCGCTCGCGGTCGGCCTCACCGGCGAGGACGCGCACACCATCACCGCGACCAGGCACCAGCCCGAGATCGACGGCGAGCCGGTGGACATCGGCCGGGTCGGTGAGATCACGAAGATCGACACGGGCGCGATCGAGGCCCTGCTGGCCGACGGCCGCATCCCGGTCGTGTCGTCGATCGCCCGCTCCCAGGATGACGGACATGTCTACAACGTCAATGCTGATACGGCGGCTGCGGCACTCGCTGCTGCTCTGGGCGCCGAAACCCTCATGGTCCTCACCGACGTCGAGGGCCTCTACGAGGACTGGCCCCACTCCGACGAGGTGATCAGCCGCCTCACCGCTTCCCAGCTGGAGAAGCTGCTGCCGGAGCTGTCCTTGGGCATGGTGCCGAAGATGGAGGGCTGTCTGCACGCCGTGCGCAACGGCGTGAACACCGCCCGCGTCATCGACGGCCGGGTCCAGCACTCGATCCTGCTGGAGATCTTCACCGACGAGGGCATCGGCACCATGGTCGTGCCCGACGAAGCCGAGGGGGAGCAGTCATGACAGGCGTGACGGGCAACCAGGAGCTGACCGCGCGCTGGCAGGGCGCGCTCATGAACAACTACGGCACCCCGCGGCTGCCGCTGGTGCGCGGGGCGGGCGCGAAGCTCTGGGACGCCGACGGCAAGGAGTACCTCGACTTCGTCGGCGGCATCGCGGTCAACGCGCTCGGCCACGCCCACCCGGCCGTCGTCGAGGCCGTCAGCACGCAGATCGCCTCCCTCGGGCACGTCTCCAACCTGTTCATCGCGGAGCCGCCCGTCGCGCTCGCCGAGCGGCTGCTCCAGCTCTTCGGCCGGGACGGCAGGGTCTTCTTCTGCAACTCGGGGGCCGAGGCCAACGAGGGCGCCTTCAAGATCGGCCGGCTGACCGGTCGCACCCACATGGTCGCGACCACCGGCGGCTTCCACGGCCGCACGATGGGTGCCCTCGCCCTGACCGGCCAGCCCGGCAAGCAGGCGCCCTTCCAGCCGCTGCCCGGCGACGTCACCCACGTCCCGTACGGCGACGCGCAGGCACTGGCCGCCGCCGTGACCGAGGAGACGGCCCTCGTCGTCATCGAGCCGATCCAGGGCGAGAACGGCGTCGTCGTGCCGCCGGCCGGCTATCTGAAGGCCGCCCGCGCGATCACCGCCGCCACGGGTGCGCTGCTCGTCCTGGACGAGGTGCAGACCGGCATCGGCCGTACCGGGACCTGGTTCGAGTACCAGGCCCACGAGGGCGTGCTGCCCGACGTCGTCACGCTCGCCAAGGGGCTCGGCGGCGGGCTGCCGCTCGGCGCCACCGTCGCCTTCGGCCGGGCCGCCGAGCTGCTCCGGCCCGGCCACCACGGCACGACCTTCGGCGGCAACCCGGTCGCCTGCGCGGCCGGACTCGCCGTCCTCGACACGATCGCGAACGAGGGGTTGCTCGAGAACGTCAAGCGGCAGAGCGGGGCGTTGCGGGACGGAATCGAAGCGCTGGGCCACCCGTTGATCGACTATGTCCGGGGTGCGGGCCTGCTGCTGGGTATCGTGCTCACCGGGCCGCACGCGCCGCAGGTGCAGCAGGCGGCCCAGGAGGCCGGGTTCCTGGTGAACGCGCCCGCCCCCGACGTCGTACGGCTCATGCCGCCGCTGAACCTGGACGACGACGAGGCAGGCGCCTTGCTCCGGGCGCTGCCCGGCATCCTCGACGCAGCGAACCCAGCGAATGGGGACGGACGATCCGGAGAATGAGACGACGATGAGCGAGGCGCAGGACCACGAGCAGGCGGCGGGTGCGGGACCCGCCGTGCCGCAGACCCGCACCGCACGGCACCGCCGGATCGTGGACATCCTCAACCGGCAGCCGGTGCGGTCGCAGAGCCAGCTGGCGAAGCTGCTCGCCGACGACGGGCTGAACGTCACCCAGGCGACGCTCTCCCGCGACCTCGACGAGCTGAACGCGGTGAAGATCCGCAACACCGACGGCGAACTCATCTACGCGGTGCCGAGCGAGGGCGGTTTCCGTACGCCGCGCGCTCCGCTGGGGGAGTCGGCGAAGGAGGAGCGGATGGGGCGGCTGTCGCAGGAGCTGCTGATCTCCGCGGAGGCCTCCGCCAACCTGGTGGTCCTGCGCACCCCTCCCGGGGCCGCGCAGTTCCTGGCCTCGGCCATCGACCAGGCCGAGCTGCACGACATCCTGGGGACGATCGCCGGTGACGACACGCTGCTGCTGATCAGCCGGAACCCGACGGGCGGGCAGGCCCTGGCGGACCATCTGCTGCGGCTGGCGCAGAACGGTCACTGACCCGCGTGCGGGGCCCGGCCCGGCGGCGGAGAATAGGAATGTGATCTTCCGCTTTGGGCGGGCAATCTCCTGGCGGCGGCCGGCCGTATACAGAGGTGTGTCGGGCTTCCGGTCACCCGTCGGCCGCCTCCCGGACGAAGCACTGCTGTCCGGGCTGGCGACCGGCGATCCGGAGCTCGCCGCCACCTTCGTACGGAGGTTCCAGCACAGGGTCTACGGGGTCGCCATGGCCGTTACCAGGGATCCACAGCTCGCCGAGGACATCGCCCAGCAGACGTTCGAGCGAGCGTGGCGGCATGCCCAGATCTACGACTCGCGCCGCGGTTCGGTGACGACCTGGCTGACGACCATCGCGCACAACCTCGCCATCGACGCCGTCCGCGCACGCCGGACGCAGCCCGTGGCACCCGAGGACCTCGACGCGCTCGTCGGCGTCGTCACCGAGACCCCCGAGCAGTGGGCGCTGGCCGACGAGGCCTCGTCCCAGCTCCGGGCCGCCCTGGCGCGGCTGCCGCGGGAACAGGCCCGTGCGCTGGTGATGGCGGGCATCTACGGCATGACGGCCCAGCAGATCGCCGACACGGAGAACATCCCGCTGGGTACCGCCAAGACGCGGGTCAGGGCGGCCATGGCCAAACTGCGGACCTCGCTCGCGGCTCCGAAGCGAGGCGACCATGTCCGGTGACATGACCTGCGAGAAGCTGCGGGAGATCGGCGCCGAGCTGGCCCTGGGCGTGCTGCCGGGCCGGGAGCGGGCAGAGGCGGTCGCGCATCTGGACGGGTGCGCGGACTGCCGGGAGTACGTCGAGCAGCTGACCCTCGTCGGCGACAGCCTGATCGGCCTGCTGCCGGACAGCGAGCCGCCGGCCGGGTTCGACGCCAGGGTGGCACGCAAGCTGGCGCAGGACGCGACGGCGGAGGCACACCGGCGGGCCCGCACGCCGGGCCTCGCGTACCAGGGCTTCCGCGGCCGTGCCCGCCGGGCCCGGCTGCGGATCGCGGCCGTCGCGTCCGCGTTCGCCATCGCCTGCGGGTTCGCCGGCTGGGGGATCGGCACCGCCGTCCAGGCGATCACGGCCTCGCCCCCGGCCGCCGTCGAGACCGAGCCCGTGGTGGTCGGCGACATGATGCCGGCCGCGGGCGGCAAGCAGCCCGTCGGCGAGGTCTACGCCCACCCGCGCACCGGTCCGGGCGCCCCCGGCTGGGTCTTCGTGTCCGTCGCTCTCACCGGCCCCGCCACCAGGTACACCGGGACGGTCACCTGCTTCCTGGAGCGCTCCGACGGCACAGCCATGCGCCTCGGCGACTTCGCCCTGCGCGACGGACAGGGCAACTGGGGCGTGGCGGCCCCCGTCGATTCCGCGTGGCTCTCCGGCGCCCGCCTGACCTCCCCCGACGGCACCGTCCTCGCCACGGCCCGCCTGGAGCTCGGCCAGGTCGTGACCCCGGCGTAGGGACTCAACGGGGGGTCGCGGCGAGGGCCGCGGTCAGTTCGGCGACCGTCGGCCGGGACGAGGCGTCGGCCCGCAGGCAGCTGTCGACGGCGGCGGCGAGAGCGGGCGGCAGGCGCCGCCGGGAGGCGATCGGCGGGGCGCTGCGCTCCAGCTGCCGGTACCGGCTGTCCGGCGGGTCCGCCTCGTCCGACCCCTCCGCGGTCCCAGCGCAGTCGAACGGCACGTCACCGCAGGCGACTTCGTACAACGTGATGCCGATGCCCCACACGTCGGCGGCTGCCGTGAGCTGTGCGCCGCGGGCCTGTTCCGGAGCGAGGTAGCAGCACGTGCCCACCCCCGCGGGCGCGGGCCCCGGTGGCCGGGCGACGCTGAGGTCCAGCACCTTCGCGTGACCGCGCTCCACCACCACGTTGGACGGCTTGAGGTCCAGGTGCAGCAGACCCCGGCCGTGGAGGTAGTGGACCGCCGAACACAACTGCACACCGAGCAGGGCCACGTCGGCGGCGGCGGGGCGGCGCCGCAAGCGGTGGACGAGGTGGGACAGCGTCTCCCCGGTCAGCGTCTCCAGGACGACGAGCGGCTCGGGCGAGGTGAAGGTCTCGTAGGCGCGGACCAGGTGCGGATGCGTGAACTCCCGCAGCCACCGGCCCTCCCGCAGCAGCCGCTCACCCAGCCACTCCTCGCCCCGGCGGTCCGGACGCACCGCCTTGAGCACGCAGCGGCAGTCCCGTTCCTCGCTCCAGGCGTCGTAGACGTCGAGCCAGCCGGTGCGCGTCAGGTGCGCCAGGACCTCGTAGCCGGGTACCGGTCTCGCGCCCGGCGGCAGGGGCGCCGCCGCGACCGTGGACACACTCATGACAGCACCACCCTCCCCGGGGCCGGTCCGCCCGGGGCGTTCAGCCGGTGCAGCCGGGCGTACGCCCCGTCGCGCCCGAGCAGCTCCGCGTGGGGGCCCTGCTCGACGACCCGGCCGTGGTCGAGGACCACGATGCGCGTGGCGTCCCGGACGGTCAGCAGGTTGTGGGAGATGACGACGGTCGTCCGCCCGGCCATGAGCCGGCGCAGCGGATCCATGATCCGCCGGCCCGAGCCGGCGTCGAGCCCGGTGGTCGGTTCGTCGAGGAGGAGCACGGGCGCGTCCCTGATCATCGCGCGGGCGATCGCCAGACGCTGGCACTGCCCGCCGGAGAGCGTCCGGCCGCGCTGGCCGACCATCGTGTCGTAGCCGTCCGGGAGCCGCTCGATGAACTCGTGCGCGTCCGCGGCACGCGCCGCCGCGACGATGTCCGCCTCCGTGGCCTCGGGCCGGCCGTAGGCGATGTTGTCCCGCACGGTGCCGTGGAAGACGAGCGTCTCCTGGAGCACCACGGCGACGTTCTCCCGTACGTCCGCGAGCCGCAGCTCGCGCAGGTCCGTGCCGTCGAGGCGGACCGCCCCCCGGTCGGGGTCGTAGAAGCGCAACTGGAGCTTCGCGAGTGTCGACTTGCCGGCCCCGCTGGCCCCGACCAGCGCCAGCGTCTCCCCGGGCGCCACGCGGAAGGACACGTCCGACAGCGCCCAGTTCGCCGTACCGGGATAGCGGAACCAGACGCCGTCGAACTCCACGGCACCCCGCGCCCGGCCGATCCTGCGGGCATCCGGGGCCTCGGCCACCTGGGGGCGCTGGTCCAGCAGCTCGATGATCCGCTCGGCCGAGGCGGACGCCGCGTAGAAGGTGGTGCCCAGGTGGGACAGGTCGCGGACCGGGCCGTAGAGCTTGCCGATCAGCGCCAGGAACACCAGCAGCCCGCCCAGCGACAGTTGTCCCTGGGCCAGCTTCCAGGTGCCGAGACCCATCACCGCGAGACCGCCGGACACCTCGATGATCTCGACCACGGGTCCGTACACGGCACGGATCCGCGCCGACGCCATCGCCGCCCGGAACCTGCCGACGCTCTCCCGCTCGAACCGGCGCTCCTCCCACCCCTGCCGGTTGTACGCCTGCACCAGGGCGACGTTGCCCAGCGACTCCTCGGCGATCGCGCTGATCGAACCGCTCAGCCGCCTGCGCTCCCGTGCCGCCTGTTTGATCAGCCGCGAGAAGTGCCGGGCGGCGCCCCAGAACAGGGGCACGATGACCAGGGCGAGCAGGGTCAGGTCCCACCGCAGGTAGAACAGCAGGCCGAGGAAGACGCCCAGGCGGATCACGTAGTACAGGGCGTCCGCCACGCCAGAGAGCAGGAACGTCTCGACCGCGTCCACATCGCCCGTGACCCGCGACAGTACGTCCCCGAGCCGCCGCCGCTCGAAGAAGCCGAGGGACAGTCCCTGCACGTGCCGGAACACATCGGAGCGAAGAGAGAGCAGGAAGCGTTCGCTGACCCAGGTGGACGTCACGTCGTCGGCGAAGCCCAGGATGCCGGAGCAGACGATGAGCCCGAGATAGGCCGGCGCGATCCACAGGAACGGCCGCAGATCCCGGGGGACGAGCACGTCGTCCACGACGATCTTGAAGAGCCAGATCTCCGCCGCGTCCACGGCCGGCCCGAGCACGCTGAACAGGACGACGGGCACGAGCCAGCGCCGTCCGCCGCGCGTGTACGGCCAGAACCGCCGGAACACCTCGCGCGGGCGCACCGCGGGTGCGGCGGCGACCACGGCGTCGGAGGACTCGCCCACCGACAGCAGACGTCGCAGGACCTGCACCATGGCATGCGTTCCTCGGGGATCGGCGAAGCGGACCGGATCCCCCGGACTCCGGTCCGCTCAGCCCTCCATGGGATCAGTAACCGCCGTGTCCGTGTCCGTGGCCATGTCCGTGGCTGTGCCCGTGACCGTGGCCGTGGCCGTGGCGGCCGTTGTGGTCGTGGTCGCCGTGGTCGTGCCCATGCCGACCGTCGTCGTCGCGCGAGGAGTCCCTCTCGTCGTCGTGGCGCATGGCGGGCATGAGGCGGCTGAAGATAGCCATATGCGTGCCTCCTGAAACTTGCTTCCCCTGGGATACGTCTCAGGGCGGAAGTCGGATGGCGGTTCGGGCAAAAAAGCCGTTCTCAGCCGAGCCGGGCCGCCAGCCCGCCGGTGCAGCGGACCTCGTCGCCCGCGGTGATCAGCAGCGCTTCGGTGTCCGGCAGCGACTCCAGCCACGCCAGTCCCGCCCGCGAACCCATCGCGAACGCCGCCGTCGCCCAGCAGTCCACCCAGGTCAGGCGGGGGCCCACGACCGTCACCGCCAGCAGGTCGGTGACGGCGGGCCTGCCGGTGCGCGGGTCCACGATGTGATCGCCGCGCTCGGCCGTACCGGAGGTCGCCACCGCCAGTTCCGGGACTCCGGCAGCCGAGATCACCGCCGCGAGACCACCCGGCCGCAGCGGGTCCGACACCCCGATCCGCCAGGCCCGGTGCGGCTCGGGCACGCCGAGGAGCTGAACGTCCCCGCCGCCGTTCACGCTGACCCCGCACACACCGTCCACCGCGGCCAGCAGCCGCGCGGCCCGCTCGGCCGCCCAGCCCTTGACGATGCCGGTGGGATCCAGTCCGCCCCGGTACCGGGTGCTGAACCAGCCCTCGCTCACCCGCTCCGCCTCGGCCGCCAGCTCCAGCACCTCGGCCAGCTCGGGGGCGCACCCGGCCTGCGTCAGCTCGCCGCGCGCCAGCCGGGACACCTCGCTGTCCTCGCGGTACGTGCTGAAGACGGCGTCCGCCCGGTGCAGCCCCGCGACCGCCTCCCGCAGGGCCGCCCGCACCGCACCGGGTTCGCCGCCGCGGACGTCGAAGGAGAAGACGGTCCCCATGACCTCCTCCGCGTGGCGCAACGCGGCCTCAGCCACCGGCCCGGTCCAGAGCCGACTGCAGCGACTGTCTGTAGCCGGTGCTGGTGTAGGTCGCTCCGGACACCGTGTCGATCCGCGCGCTCTGCGCCGCCACGGCCTCCTGGTTGAGTTTCGGGATCGCCATCGCCGTCTTCTGGTCGCTCAGCCCGCCCCTGGGCGCCTGTACCGCCTCCGCTTTGACGATCTTCCCGCCGCTCACCGTGATCCGCACCTGGACCGGCCCCTTCTGGGTCTGGGCCACGCTTCCGGTGAACGTACGCCCCTGCTGACCGCTCTGCTGACCGCCCTGCTGCGCCTGGCTCTGGCCCGCGACCGACGCGTTCGCCGGGTCCGGCGCGGGTTTTTGCGAGGCGGGCTTCAGCGACAGGAGCAGGACGACACCGGACACGGTCGCCGCCGTGGCCAGCATGACCCGCCGTACGGGATGGCTCTTCCTCATCGCGTGGCAGCTCCGCTCACAGCTCGAACGACTCGTGGTGGATGCGGCGCGCGGGAACCCCCGCGCCGCGCAGGGCCTCGTACACGGACCGCGCGAACCCGGGCGGGCCGCACAGGAAGACGTCGTGCCGGTCGATGTCCGGGATCTTCCGCTCCAGGTTCTGCGCGGAGATGTCCGGACGTTCGCCGTCCGGGCTGTTGACCGCGTACATCAGCCGGGCGCCCCGCTCCCCGGCGATCGCGGCCAGCTCGTCCCACAGCGCCAGATCGTCGGTGCTGTCGGCCCGGTAGAGCAGGGTGAGGTCACCGGCCGCCCCGGGGAGCGTCTCGAACAGCGCCCGCATCGGCGTGATGCCCACCCCGCCCGCGACCAGCAGCACCTTGCCCCGGCTGCGCCGCTGCGCGGTGAGCGCCCCGTACGGGCCCTCGGCCCACACCTTGGTGCCGGGGCGCAGCTCGCGCAGCCGGGCGCTGTGATTGCCGAGCGCCTTCACGGTGATCCGCAGCATGCCGGGGCGGGGAGCCGCGGAGAGGGAGTACGGGTGCGAGCTGAACCGCAGCCCGGGTGCGAGGAACCGCCAGCGGAAGAACTGGCCCGCCTCCGCGCCCATCCGGTGCAGCTTCCGCCCACCGATCAGCACCGACACGACACCCGGCGCCTCCTCGACGACGGCCTCCACGCGCAGCCGGTGCCGCAGGTTCAGCCGGACGGGAGTGAGGATCCGGTACCAGACCAGCAGCGCGGTGACCGTGCCGTACAGGCCGTACCAGAAGGTCCTGGCCACGGGCTCGACCGCGAACTCGTTGCCGTTGCTGATCTGGTGCCAGAACGTCAGGAACACCGCCGCGTACATCAGCAGGTGGACGTGGTACCAGAGGTCGTACGGCAGCCTGCGGCGGATCCCGCTGATCGACATCAGTCCGATCACCAGGAACAGGGACGCGCCGACGGCTGCCTTGCCCATGTCCGGCAGGTCGTTGATGGAGTCGATGGTCTGCTGCACGATGTCGCCGAGCGACCGGCCCGCCTGGAGTGCGTACCCCCACATGGTGAGGAAGACGTGGGCGAGGATCAGGCAGAGCGTGTATCGGCCGCTCATCGCGTGCCAGCGGGCCACCCGGTCGGAGCCGACGCGCCGCTCCAGCGCCGGGACGCGCGCCATCTGGAGCACGACCAGTGCCATCAGATAGCCGGCCAGCAGTCCGGTGATCCGGCCCGCGTTCAGGACTCTGGCGTCGTCGTCCGCGATGGACGGCGTGGTGTGCCACCACAGCCCCAGCACCGCCGCCCCACCGGCTCCGACGGCGAGGAGCAGCGGGACGGCCGGGGAGCGGCGTGGGCGGATGCGGCGCATCGTCTGCCGGCGGGCTGCGCGTCCGCCTGCGAGCGTGGTGGTCACGGTTCCTCCGTGGGGACTTGACCCTCGGCCCACAGATACGTGCCGCGTCCGCCGACCGTTCAGAGCCCCGCGGAGTCGAGCGCGGACTGGAGCGACTGGCGGTAGCCGTCACTGGTGTACGTCGCTCCCGACACCGTGTCGATCTGCGCGCTCTGGGCAGCCAGCGCCTCACGCCGCAGCTGGGGCAGGGCGCGGCTGTTGATCTCCTGGTCGCGCGGGTTGCCCTGCGGGTAGCTGACGGCGGCGACGTCGGTGAGCCTGCCGCCCTTGACCGTGACCCGCACCTGCACCGGGCCCCAGCGGGTCTGGACGGTGTCCCCGGTGGCCGTCCTGGCCGCAGAGGTGGTGGCTCCGCCACGGGGCGCGGAGCTGCTTCGGCTGCTGGGACTGCGGGCGCTGCTGGGGCTGCTCGAACGGCCCGGGCTGCTGGAACCGCTGGGACCGCTAGGACTGCTGGGGCTGCTCGAACCGCTCGCGCTGCTGGGGCTGCTCGACCGCGTGGGCGGCTTGGTGCTCGCCGCCACCACCGTGGGAGTGGTGTGCGGCTTCAGCGACAGCAGAAGCACCATCCCGGAGACGGTGGCCGCACTCGCCAGCACGATGCGGCGCAATGGACGGTTCTTCTTCAACGCGTGCACGGGCATCGCCTCACAGCTCGAACGACTCGTGGTGGATGCGGCGGTCCGGCACCCCGGCCGTCCGCAGCGCTGCGTACACGTCCTGGGCGAAGCCGTGCGGGCCGCAGATGTAGACGTCGTGGCCGCCCAGTCCGGGGAAGGTCGCGCGCAGCGCCTCCGCGGTGATGGCGGGGCGCTCGCCTCCGGGTCCGTTGAGCGCGTACAGCACCTGGGCGCCCCGCCGGCGGGCGATCGCCTCCAGCTCGCCGCCCAGCGCCAGGTCCTCGGCGGTGCGTGCCCGGTACAGCAGGGTGACCTCGCCGGGCAGGGTCTCGAACAGGGCCCGCAGCGGGGTGACGCCGACGCCCGCCGCGATCAGCAGGGCCCGGTGGCTGGTGGCCCGGTCGGCGGTCAGCGAGCCGTACGGGCCCTCGGCCCACACCCTGGTGCCCGGCCGCAGCAGCGCGACGGCCGCGCTGTGGTCGCCGAGCGCCTTCACGGTGATCCGCAGCAGGCCGGGGCGCGCCGGCGCCGACAGCGAGTACGGCGTCGACGTCCAGCCCAGGCCCTCGCCGAGGAACCGCCAGCGGAAGAACTGCCCCGGCCGCGCCCCCAGTTCGTCGAGCCGCCGTCCGCCCATCACGACCGAGTACACGCCGGGCGCCTCCCTGTGCACCGAGTCCACGCGCAGCCGGTGCCGCAGGTTGAGCCGCACGGGGGCGAGGACGCGGTACCAGAGCACCAGTGCCGCGACGCCCAGGTAGAGCACGTACCAGGCGGCGGTGGCCACCGGCCTGCCGCTGAACTGCTCACCCAGGGCCAGCTGGTGCCCGAAGGCCAGGAAGACGGCCGCGTACGTGAGCAGGTGGACGTAGTACCAGAACTCGTACCGGGTGCGGCGGCGCGCGGCCCGCGCCGAGGTGAGGCCGACCGCGAAGAGGATCACCGTGGCGGCGGTGGCCTTGAGCATCTCCGGGTAGTCCAGGACGACGGTCACCGTCTCGTGCCACAGCGAGGCCCGGTCCTGGGCGGCGTACCCGGTGAGGACCAGTCCGACGTGCACGGCGAGCAGGCAGACGGTGTACCGGCCCGCCATGGCGTGCCAGCGGGCCACCCGGTCGGAGCCGATGCGCACCTCCAGCAGCGGGACCCGCGCCATCAGGCCGACCACCACCGCGCAGGCGTAGCCGCACAGCAGTCCGGCGATCCGCCCGGCCCCGGTCAGCCAGCCCGCCGCACCGACCACGGAGCCCGTGTCCGCCCACCACATCGCGACCACGGCCGCGGCCCCGGCCCACAGCAGAGCCAGTACCGGCCCGGCCGGGGAGCACGTGCCGGTGAGGGGGAGGAGCGGGGCGGCCCGCCGTGCGTGCAGGGTGGTCATGAGTGCCATCCTTCGTTCGTCGTGCCAGGCCACTGTGCGTGCCGAAGCTCTGAGGGACCTATGAGCGGGGTCACTCAGAGGAAACTCACAGCCGCCCCCGGCACCGTTCGCGCCCGGCGCGGGCGATGCTGGGGGACGCGATGAACACGATCCGTTCCGGCCGCCCGGCCCTCACCCGACCCGACGGCACCCCGCTGCGCGTCCTCGTCGTGGACGACGACCCCGACCTCGCGGAGGTGCTGACCGGCGCCCTGCGGTACGAGGGCTGGCAGGTGCGTGCCGCGGGCGACGGCGCCGCCGCCCTCGCCACGGCGCGCGAGCTGCTGCCCGACGCCGTCGTGCTGGACGTGATGCTCCCGGACACCGACGGCTTCGCGGTGCTGCGCCGGCTGCACGAGGTGCTGCCGGACGTGTGTGTGCTCTTCCTCACGGCCCGGGACGCGGTGGAGGACCGGATCGCGGGCATCACGGCCGGCGGCGACGACTACGTCACCAAGCCGTTCAGCCTGGAGGAGGTCGTCGCCCGGCTGCGCGGACTGCTGCGCCGCGCGGGCATGGCCCGCCAGATGGAGGAGGGGCCGCGGCTGGTCGTGGGTGACCTGGTCATGGACGAGGAGGCCCGCGAGGTGACCCGGGCCGGCGAGCTGATCGAACTCTCGCCGACCGAGTTCGAACTCCTCCGCTTCCTCATGCGCAATCCGCGCCGCGTCCTCAGCAAGACCCAGATCCTCGACCGGGTCTGGTCCTACGACTTCGGCGGCCGGGCCCACGTGGTCGAGCTGTATATCTCCTACCTGCGCAAGAAGGTGGACGCGGGCCGCGAACCCATGATCCACACCGTGCGCGGGGCGGGCTACGTCCTGAAGCCGGTGACCAGGTGATCTCCATGGGACAGCTGCCCCGCCCGCGCACCCTGCGCGCCCGCCTCACGGTGGGCCTGGTGGTCCTGCTCGCGGCCAGCTGCGCGGCCGTCGGACTCGCCGCCGTCCTCGAACTGGACGGTTTCCTCACCCGGCGCCTGGACGAGCAACTCGTCCAGGTCGGCACCCGCTTCCCGGAGAGCCTGGAGCACAAGGGACCACCGCACGACGACCACGACGGCGACGAACACGGCGACACCCGCACCCAGGCCACCGGCACCTTCGGCGCCCGCCTGGTCGACGGCACCGTCACCAACAAGGCCGTCGTCCGCTCCGGCGACCCGGCCGCCGACCTGAGCGTCGACCTGACCACCGCGGACCGCAGGGTGCTGGCCGCGCTACCGGTGGACGGCAGGCCGCACTCCATCGGCCTGTCCGCCCTCGACGACTACCGGGTGATCGCCACCCGGGGCCGGGACGGCGACGTACTGGTCGTCGGCCTGCCGCTGGAGCCGGTGCGGGCCGCCGTCCACCGGCTGGAACTGGTGGCCGCGATCGTCTTCGGTCTGGCGCTCGTCGCGACGGGTGTGGCCGGGGCACTGTGGGTGCGCTGGTCACTGCGACCGCTCAGCCGGGTCGCCGCCACCGCCACCCGCGTCAGTGAACTTCCGCTGGCCAGCGGCGAGGTCGCCCTGCCGTCCCGAGCCCCGGAACTCGACGCCCGCAGCGAGATCGGCCAGGTGGCAGCGGCCTTCAACCGGATGCTGGGCCATGTCGAGGGCGCCCTGACCAAACGCCACGCCAGTGAGGATCGGCTGCGCCGCTTCGCCGCCGACGCCAGCCACGAGCTGCGCACCCCGGTGGCCTCGGTGCGCGGCCACGCCGAACTGGCCCTCCTGCACCCGGGCCCGGTGCCCCCCGAGGTCACCCGGGCCCTGGAACGCATCACCGCCGAGTCCTCCCGTCTGGGCGAGATGGTCGACGACCTCCTTCTGCTGGCCCGCCTCGACGCGGGCCGCCCGCTGGAGCGCGCTCCGGTGGACCTCACGCGGCTGGTCCTGGACGCGGTGACGGACGCCCGCGCGGCCGGCCCCGGCCACCGCTGGATGCTGGACCTCCCGGAGGACCCGGTCACGGTCCCCGGCGACGCCCATCGCCTCCATCAGGTGCTGGCCAACCTGCTGGCCAACGCGCGTCTGCACACGCCCGTGGGCACGAAGGTGACGGTCACCCTGGAGACCGAGGCCCGCGCGGCCCGTCTCTCGGTCCATGACGACGGCCCCGGCGTCCCCGAGGACGTCCAGCCGCACGTCTTCGAGCGCTTCACGCGAGCGGAACACCGCCGCCACCCGGGCGCCTCCGGCGGCGGGGCGGGGCTGGGCCTGTCGATCGTGACGGCGGTGGCGGAGGCGCACGGCGGGAGCGTAGGGCTGGAGAGCCGGACCGGGGCCACGACGTTCACCGTGCGGCTGCCCTGCGCTCCTGCCTGAGCCCCGGCGTACGTCCGTCTCAGCCGTCCCGGAGTCACACCCCTTGACCGGGGTCACCGACGTGACGGTGCGCGTCGGCAGCACGATCCGCCCGTCCCCGTCCCCGTCCCCGTCCCCGTCCCCGTGCCCGTCCGCGCGGAGCACCACGCTGTCCGGCCCGGAACCGAGGAGCTCCCCGCAGCGCTCGTCGCTCGTCGTCACCACCCGGACGAGGTGATCCGGGGACGAACCGGTCGTCACCCAGGCGACCAGCACGGCAGCGGCCACCAGCGTCACCCCGCACACGCAGCACACGGCGGCCTGGAGCAGCCGTTCGCAGACGCGGTCGATCTCCCGCCGGGTCCAGTCGCGCAGGGCCTGTCCGGCCAGCAGTACCCGCTCGCCGGGCACGCCGTGGGCCGCGCGCACGGCGAGGACGGAGCCCAGCAGCAGGATCAGGAAGGCCAGCCCGAGCAGGACACCCACGGTCTGCCGTGCGGCGTCCGGGAGCTGGGTGAGGTCGTCCCGTCCCTTGAGCGTGACGAGGACGGCGAGCAGTGCGGTTTGCCCGGTGAGCCCCGTGCGCCGAGCAGTCCCGTGCGTCCGGGTCGCCGCCCGGCAGGGGTTGCAGCACCCCCGGACACCAGACGTGCGCCTGCCCCTTTGCCGTGCGCGCCTCCAGGGCGAACTCACTCACCCTGAAGAATGCCCTCGGGGCTGACCTGGCGGGTCACGATGGTCATCTCGTCGGCGAGCATGAAGTAGCTGAACACGCCGATCCCGAAACGGCTGTTGGGGTACAGCCGCAGCGCCGGATCGTGGCGCAGCCGGCGGGACTGCTCCTTGCGGAAGGCGGGGCCGCTACGTCGAGTGCCGGGACAACGGCGTCGGCATGAGCGCGGAACAGCTCAAGCAGACCTTCACACGCGCGGGCAGCCGCTTCGAGCGCTCCCGGCCCTGGGTGAAGGTGATCCGGCCCGCCCACTCCGCGGGCGGGGCCCCGATGGAGCGCAGGTAGTCGCGGCGCATCGCCCGGTAGCGGCAGGCGTCGAGGGCGTTCTGGTACAGCTCGCGCAAGGCCAACTCAGGGAGTCAGCCGTACAGTTGCTCGCCCATCGGCAGGTCCCGCACCTCGGTCTGCGCGAGGTGGAGGCGCAGCAGGGGCACTTCGTAGGCGGACCGGCTGCCCACGCGCATCGGGCGCAGGTCGCGGTTGGTGACGCGGGCGGGGACGGCCGCGAGGAGTGCGGCCTCCGACTCGCGTAGGCCCCCGCCGAGTTGACCGATCTGCGCGGATAACTGATCGGCCTCGTCGGCGACTTCGGTGAGGGCGGCGTGCATGGCCTGGTGCTGGCACGGCGCGTCCAGGTGCAGGGCGCTGCCGTCCCGGTGCCGGCTCAGCCCGCGGGCCATCCCCACGATCTGCTGCGGCAGGACGGGGTCGGTCACGGCCAGGTGCTCGGCCACGATGTCCGGGAGGGTGCGGACGTCCACGGCCAGCAGGCCCGCGAGCCGCAGGAGGGCGGCCGGCGGGCGGATCCGCAGCATCCGGTGCCCGCCGGGCAGGAACACCTTGCCGGACGCCCAGGTGTGCGAGTCGTCGAACGGCTCGTCCATCGCCGGGGCCGATGCCGCCGCCCGCAGCAGCTCGGAGAGTTCGTGCACCCGCAGGTCCGGGACGCCGAGCCGGGTGGCCAGGGCCTCGCCGGGACCGGCGGGCACCCCCTCGTCGTCGGTCTGGAAGCGGTCGGCGATCCAGCGGTGCACCAGCCACAGGGTGATCGCGCCCGCGTCCTCGACGCGGTCCCGGACCCGGCAGTCGGCCGGCTTGCGCGCGACCCGCTCGTACTGCTCGTCCATGTCCCTCGTCCCCCTCCCGCGAGCAGGAGAACATGATGACACCGCGCACGGACAGCGAGTGCACGACGGCGCTCAGTAGTGCAGGACTCGGACGGTGGGAATGGCTCAGGCGGTGGACGGGGGCAGTGGGAGCGGCAGCCCGGGCAGTCCGTCCAGGCTCGTCGCGACGTGCTCCTTCTTCTCGAAGTAGGTGCTCAGCGAGGTGTCGTCCTCGCGGGCGAAGCGCTTGCCGTGCAGGTCACGGTCCTCCTCGTACGCCATGAAGGGGACGGCGAAGCCGCAGCTGTCCCGGACCAGCTCGGCGTGGACGACGATGACCGCGCGCAGCCCGTGCGTGCGGTGGTCGATGTCCGGGAAGCGGCTGAGCAGCCCCCCGAAGCGGGGGTCGTCGCGGAAGACCGGCTCGCCCCGGCCGTGCACCCGCACGATGTTGGGCGGGCCCTGGAAGGCACACCACATGAGGGTGATCCGGCCGTTCTCGCGCAGGTGGGCGATGGTCTCCGCGGTGGACCCGGCGAAGTCCAGGTAGGCCACGGTCAGTTCGTCGAGCACGACGAAGGAGCCTTTGAGACCCTTGGGGGAGAGGTTGACCGTGCCGTCACCGGACAGCGGCGCCGTCGCGGTGAAGAACATGGGCTGCTCCTCGATGAAGGTCCGCAGCCGGCCGTCTATACGCTCATAAGTCTTTCCCATGTCTAAGGATTATCGTCAAAACCCCTTCGGCCGTCCCAGGAATCTCGATTGACGAATCATGCATGGTTCTGCATACTCATGCATGCCAGTGCTTGCAGTGTGAGGAGAAACCCGTGGCCGAGCGCGTCGTACTCGCCTACTCGGGCGGTCTGGACACCTCCGTCGCCATCGGCTGGATCGCCGAGGAGACGGGCGCCGAGGTCATCGCCGTCGCGGTGGACGTCGGCCAGGGCGGCGAGGACCTGGACGTCATCCGCAAGCGCGCCCTCGCCTGCGGAGCCGTCGAGGCCGAGGTCGCGGACGCCAGGGACGAGTTCGCCGACGAGTACTGCCTTCCGGCGATCAAGGCCAACGCCCTCTACATGGACCGCTACCCGCTGGTCTCCGCCCTCTCCCGGCCGGCGATCGTCAAGCACCTCGTCGCCGCCGCGAAGAAGCACGGCGCCACGACCGTCGCCCACGGCTGCACCGGCAAGGGCAACGACCAGGTCCGCTTCGAGGCCGGCATCGTCGCCCTCGCCCCCGACCTCAAGTGCATCGCCCCGGTCCGCGACTACGCGATGACCCGGGACAAGGCCATCGCCTTCTGCGAGGCCAAGCAGCTCCCGATCGCCACCACCAAGAAGTCCCCGTACTCCATCGACCAGAACGTCTTCGGGCGCGCGGTCGAGACGGGCTTCCTGGAGGACATCTGGAACGCGCCGATCGAGGACATCTACGAGTACACCCAGAACCCGGCCGTCGCGCGGGAGCCCGACGAGGTGGTCATCACCTTCAAGCAGGGCGTCCCCGTCGCCATCGACGGCAGGCCGGTGACCGTGCTCCAGGCGATCCAGCAGCTCAACGAGCGCGCCGGCGCCCAGGGCGTCGGCCGGATCGACATGGTCGAGGACCGCCTCGTCGGCATCAAGTCCCGCGAGGTGTACGAGGCCCCGGGTGCGATCGCGCTGATCACGGCCCACCAGGAGCTGGAGAACGTCACCGTCGAGCGCGAACTCGCCCGCTACAAGCGGCAGGTCGAGCAGCGCTGGGGCGAACTGGTCTACGACGGCCAGTGGTTCTCTCCGCTCAAGCGCGCCCTGGAGGGCTTCGTCGACGAGGCCAACGAGCACGTGAGCGGCGACATCCGGATGACCCTGCACGGCGGACGCGCGGTCGTCACCGGCCGGCGCTCCGAGGAGTCGCTGTACGACTTCCACCTCGCCACCTACGACACCGGCGACACCTTCGACCAGTCCGCGGCCAAGGGCTTCATCGACATCTACAGCCTGTCGTCGAAGCTCGCGGCACGGCGTGATCTGCAGGCAGAGCCTGACGTGGACCTCGCGTAAGCGTGACCTCGCGTCACACCGACCAACCCTCCCTAGGAGCAGCGCAAGTGAGCAGCAACAGCGGTGACGTACGGCTCTGGGGCGGCCGTTTCGCCGACGGTCCCGCCGAGGCCCTGGCGAAGCTGTCCGCGTCCGTCCACTTCGACTGGCGGCTCGCGCCGTACGACCTCGCCGGTTCGCGTGCCCACGCGCGCGTGCTGCACAAGGCGGGCCTGCTCACCGAGGACGAGCTGACCCGGATGCTCGCGGGGCTCGACCAGCTGGAAGCGGACGTCGCGGACGGCTCCTTCGTGGGCACCATCGCCGACGAGGACGTCCACACCGCCCTGGAGCGCGGCCTGCTGGAGCGCCTCGGTCCCGACCTCGGCGGCAAGCTGCGCGCCGGCCGCTCGCGCAACGACCAGGTCGCGACCCTCTTCCGGATGTACCTCAGGGACCACGCCCGTACGATCGGCGGCCTGATCGCCGACCTCCAGGACGCCCTGATCGGCCTCGCCGAGGCCCACCCGGACGTGGCGATGCCCGGCCGCACCCACCTCCAGCACGCCCAGCCGGTGCTCTTCGCCCACCACGTCCTCGCCCACGTCCAGTCCCTGTCCCGGGACGCCGAGCGGCTGCGCCAGTGGGACGAGCGGACGGCCGTGTCGCCGTACGGCTCCGGCGCCCTCGCGGGCTCCTCCCTCGGCCTCGACCCGGAGGCCGTCGCCGAGGACCTCGGCTTCGAGCACGGCAGTGTGGGCAACTCCATCGACGGCACCGCCTCCCGTGACTTCGTCGCCGAGTTCGCCTTCATCACCGCGATGATCGGGGTCAACCTCTCCCGGATCGCCGAGGAGATCATCATCTGGAACACGAAGGAGTTCTCCTTCGTCACCCTGCACGACGCGTTCTCCACGGGTTCGTCGATCATGCCGCAGAAGAAGAACCCGGACATCGCGGAGCTGGCGCGCGGCAAGTCCGGCCGGCTGATCGGCAACCTGACGGGCCTGATGGCGACCCTGAAGGCCCTGCCGCTCGCCTACAACCGCGACCTCCAGGAGGACAAGGAGCCGGTCTTCGACTCCTGCGACCAGCTGGAGGTGCTGCTCCCCGCCTTCACCGGCATGATCGCCACGCTCACGGTCAACCGCGAGCGCATGGAGGAGCTGGCCCCGGCCGGCTTCTCGCTCGCCACCGACATCGCCGAGTGGCTGGTCAGGCAGGGCGTGCCGTTCCGGGTGGCTCACGAGGTCGCGGGGGAGTGCGTGAAGGTCGCCGAGGCCGAGGGCAAGGAGCTGGACGACCTCACGGACGAGCAGTTCGCGAAGATCTCCGCGCATCTCACTCCGGAGGTCCGCACGGTCCTCAACGTCCCCGGCGCCCTCGCCTCCCGCAACGGCCGCGGCGGCACGGCACCGAGCGCGGTCGCCGTCCAGCTCGCCGAGGTCAAGGCGGACGTGGCGGCACAGCACGGGTGGGCCGACGCCAGGAAGTAGCGGTCCGGAGTCGTAGAAGCAGCAGGTCCGGTGTCGTAGGGGCATCGCGGGTTACGTTGGTCAGGAGCCCCAAGGAGCCGACCGAACGGAGCCCGCGATGCCCTTCGCCCGACTGGCCTCAGCCACGACTCCCACCTGCCACATCGGCCTGGGGCTCGCCGCCGTCGGCCGTCCCGGCTACATCAACCTGGGCCGCGAGGAGGACCTCGGAGACGACCGCAGCGTCGAGGCCCTGCGCGAGCGCACCCACGAACTCCTCGACGCCGCCTACGCCCAGGGCGTGCGCTACTACGACGTCGCCCGCTCCTACGGCCGTTCGGAGGAGTTCCTCGCCGGCTGGCTGAACGCCCACCCCGAGGTCGACGACGTCGTCGTCGGCAGCAAGTGGGGCTACACCTACACCGCCGGCTGGTCCACCGACGCCGAACAGCACGAGGTCAAGGACCACAGCGTTGCCACCTACGAGCGGCAGCGCGCCGAGACCGACGCCCTGCTAGGAGACCGGCTCGACCTCTACCAGATCCACTCGATGACCCCGGACAGCCCGGCCCTCACCGACAAGGACCTCCACGCGATGCTGGCGGAGGCTGCCGCCGGCGGTCTGACCATCGGCTTCTCCACCAGCGGCCCCGAGCAGGCCGACACGATCCGCGCCGCCCTCGCCGTGACCGTCGACGGCGAGCCCCTCTTCCGTACGGTCCAGTCGACGTACAACGCGCTGGAGACCTCGGCCGGTCCCGCGCTCGCCGAGGCGCACGACGCCGGTCTCACGGTGATCGTCAAGGAGGGCATGGCGAACGGCCGGCTGGCCGAGCCGCATGCGCCGGACCTGCTGAAGACCGTGGCCGACGAGAACTTCCTCGGGTGTGACGCCGTGGCCCTCGGCCTGATCCTGCGCCAGCCCTGGGCCGGGGTAGTCCTGTCCGGCGCCGCGACGGTCACCCAGCTCGCCTCCAACCTGCACGCCCCCGTGGTCGACCTGGACGAGGACCAGCTGACCCGGCTGGCCACCCTGGTGGAGGACCCGCGCGCCTACTGGGAGCAGCGGGGCCGGCTGCCCTGGCACTGACGGGCCCTGCCCGCTGACCAGCATCGATGAGTCACGCATGCCCATGGTGAGACAGATGTGTCTCACATGGGCTAGTCTTGTCTCATGGCCCTGGATCGTGACCACGTGCTGCGCAGCGCAGCCGCCCTGCTGACCCGCAAGTCCACCGCGACCATGGACGAGGTCGCCAAGGCCGCCGGGATCAGCCGGGCCACGCTGCACCGCCACTTCGCCGGGCGCTTCGCGCTCGTACGGGCCCTGGAGGAGCTCGGCATCGCGGAGTGCGACGCGGCGCTGGACCGGGCCCGGCTGGACGAAGGGCCCGCAGCTGAGGCCGTACGCAGGATGGTGCGCGAGATCGAGCCCTCCGCCGGGCTGCTCGCCTTCCTGTACGGCGAGAGCCAGTTGTGGGAGGGCGACCTCCAGAACGAAAGCTGGCAGCAGCTGGACGCCCGCATCAGCGGGGTCTTCCAGCGCGGTCAGCAGAGCGGCGAGCTGCGGATCGACCTCACTCCCGTCTGGCTCACCGAGGCGCTGTACGGACTGATCGCCTCCTGCGCCTGGGCCACCCTGGACGGCCGTGTGGCCTCCCGGGACTTCCCCACGATGGTCGCCGAGCTGCTGCTCGGCGGCGCGCTACGAAGAGAGGAACCATGACCAGCACCTTGCAGCCGGCCGGCACAGCGGCGGCGGAGAAGCGTCCGGGCCGCTGGCTCGCGCTCTCCGTCCTCGTCCTGGCCGTGCTGCTGGTGGCCGTCGACGCCACCGTCCTCGGCCTGGCGACCCCCTACATCACCGAAGACCTCAACCCCTCCGGCACCCAGCTCCTGTGGATCGGCGACGTCTACTCCTTCGTCATCGCCGGTCTGCTCGTCTCCATGGGCAGCCTCGGCGACCGCATCGGCCGCAAGCGCATCCTGCTCGTCGGTGCCACGGCGTTCGGCGCGATATCCGTCCTGAACGCCTACGCGACGACACCCGAACTCATGATCCTGGCGCGGGCGTTGCTCGGTGTCGCGGGCGCGACCCTGATGCCCGCCACCCTCGCCCTGATCCGCAACCTCTTCCACGACCCGCGCGAGCGCAGCCTCGCCGTCGGCATCTGGGGCGCGACCGCCTCCGCCGGTACGGCCGTCGGCCCGATAGCGGGCGGCTTCCTCCTCGAACACTTCTGGTGGGGCTCGGTCTTCCTGATCAACCTGCCGGTGATGGCGGTCCTGGTGCTCGTCGGCATCCGCACCCTGCCCGAGTCCCGCAACCCGAACCCCGGCCCCTGGGACCTGGCAGGCGTCGTGCTGTCGCTCGTCGGCATGATCGGCATCGTGTACGCGGTCAAGGAGGCCGCGACCCACGGCTTCACCTGGGCCACGGTGGTCGCCGGCCTGCTGGGCGCAGCCGCCCTCTACGGCTTCGTCCACCGCCAGCTCACCCTGCCGACCCCGCTGCTGGACATGCGGCTGTTCCGGCGCCGCGGCTTCAGCGGAGCGGTCCTCGCCGACCTGCTGACCGTCCTCGGCATGTCCGGCCTGGTGTTCTTCCTCTCCCAGTACCTGCAACTCGTCCAGGGAAGGCGCCCGTTCGAGGCAGGCCTGGCCGAACTGCCCGCCGCCGTCGGCGCGGTGGCGGCCGGCCTGGTCGCGGGCCGGGCCGCCCGCCGCTACTCGGTGCGGGTGGTGGTCTCGGGCGGCCTGGCGGCGGTGGGCCTGGCCCTGGCCGCGCTCACGACCCTGGGCGTGTCCACGGGCTACCCGGTGCTCGGCGCCGCCCTCCTGGTCGTCGGCGTCGGCGCGGGCTTCTCGTTCACGGTCACCGCGGACGTCATCCTCTCCACGGTCCCCAAGGACCAGGCAGGCGCCGCCTCCGCCGTCTCCGAAACGGCCTACGAACTGGGCGCGGCCCTGGGCATCGCCCTGCTCGGCTCGATCGTGACGGGCGTCTACCGCGACTTCACGGGCCCGGCCGGAACCCCGGCACAGGCCCATGAGTCACTGGGGGCGGCGGTGGAAGCGTCGAGGAACATGCCGGCGCATTCGGCGCAGGCCATGCTCGAAGCGGCACGGGACTCCTTCGTCCACGGCCTGCACCTGGCCTCCGGCGCGGGAGCGGCAGTCCTGCTGGCGACGGCGGCGTCAGCCTGGTTCCTGCTGAGGGGGCAGAAACTGGAGAACGCCGGGTAGGGGCGAACCGCCCCGGACCTCACTTCTTGTACCCGAGGATCGTCATCATCCCGCCCTCCGAGTGGTACTGGTTGTGACAGTGCAGCATCCACAACCCGGGATTGTCGGCGTAGAAGTCGACCACCAGCTTCCGGTGCGGCAGCACGATCGCGGTGTCCTTGCGCGCGCCCACCGCATCCAGACCGGTCAGCGCGAAGGTGTGCCCGTGCAGGTGCAGCGGGTGCCACATGTCGGTCGCGTTGATGAGGGTGAGCCGTACCCGCTCACCGAACCGGACGGGGTGCCGCTGCCGCACGTCGTAGGGCCGGTGGTCGAACCCCCAGTTGTACTTGTGCATGTTGCCGGTGACCCGGATGCGCAGCTCGCGGTCGGGGTGGTCGTCGTCGAAGGCCACGGCGTCGTCCGGAACGAGACGGCGCGCGGGGACGCACTTCCCGTCGAGCTCGTCCGGGCGGGCGTCGAGGGCGGGAAGACGATTGCCCTTGTCGGTGCGCAGGACGGCGACGGCGGCCCTGCCGGGCTTGCCCTCGGGCTCGGCGACCAGGGGGAAGACGCCGTCCCGGGCGGTGATCAGGACGTCGTACCGCTCGGCCATGCCGATGAGCAGGGCGTCGGTCTTCTTGTGCTGCACGGGATAGCCGTCGGTGTGCGTGACGGTCATCCTGTGGTCGCCCAGCGCGACCCGGAACGCCGTTTCGGAACCGGCGTTGATGATGCGCAGCCGGACGCGCTCGCCGGGACGGCAGCGGAACACCGAGGGGTTGCCGGGCAGGCGCCCGTTGGCCAGGTAGTAGGGGTAGGCGACGCTGCCGGCCTCCGAGTGGAGCATCTTGCTGTGCGAGTGGTGCAGGATCCGGGAGGGGCTCGCCGACTTCCTGGGGGACGGCGAGGGGCGCATGCCCGCCGATCCGCCGGCACGCCGGCCGCCGTGTCCGGGGCCCATCGCCATGCCGCCCGTCTTCCCGGACGAGCCGGGCATGAGCTCGGCGAACACCTGGTCGGGGGTGGAGCCGTCCACGCCGTCGAGCCAGTCGTCCAGGACGACGATCCATTCCTTGTCGTAGTGGAGGGGCTCCTTGGGGTCGTCGACGATCAGCGTCGCATACAGGGCACGGTCGGCCTGGAGGCCCTGGTGCGAGTGCAACAGGTACGTTCCCGGATGGGGGACCTTGAAGCGGTAGTCGAAGTCCGACCCCGGGGGGATGGCCAGCTGGGTCAGGTCCGGCGCGCCGTCCATGTCGCAGCGCAGGCGCACCCCGTGGGAGTGCAGGGTGGTCTTGGTGGGCAGCCGGTTGGCGAGGGTGAGGCTGAGCACGTCACCGGCGGTGACGCGCACCAGCGGGCCCGGCAGAGTCTCGTTGTAGGCCCAGGTCCGGACGGACCGCCCGCCCAGGTCCAGCATGGACTCGGCAGCCGTGAACCTGACCGTGCGCAGGGGGCCGGGCCCGCGTTTGCGCTCGGCGGCACGGACCTCCGGATCCGACGGATTCACGTATCCCGCGGGCCCCTGCGGGACGAACTCCTTCTCGATGCCCGAGCGTCCGGAGCCCGAGCGGGGCTCGGAGCCGGTGCCTGTGCCGGAACGGGAACCGGTGCCTGCGCCGGAACCGGAGCAGGCACCCAGGAGCCCCGCGCCGGCGGCGGCGAACGGAGCACGGAGCACGGTACGGCGGGAAGCTTTCTGCATGTCTGAATAAGACATGATGTGTGCTCATATGGCCGGTTAATACGGCCGAATGCCGGATGTATCGGGGGGAGATTCCTTCGGCGGGCGGAGGGGCGCGAGCCACCGCGCCGGTCCGCCGGAAGGTACTCGGAAGGTACTCGGCAGGTACTCGGCAGGTACCGAAGGGCTTACGCGGCCTTCGCCTTCGTGGCGTACATGTCCACGTACTCCTGCCCGGACAGCCGCATGACCTCGGCCATCACCGAGTCGGTCACGGCCCGGAGCACGTAACGGTCCCGGTCCATCCCCTCGTAGCGGGAGAACTCCATGGCCGTGCCGAAGCGGACGGTCACCCGGCCCGGGCGCGGGATGCCCCGGCCTCCCGGCTGCAGCTTGTCCGTGCCGATCATCGCGAACGGCACCACCGGCGCGCCCGTCATCAGCGTCAGCCGCGCGATACCCGTGCGCCCCCGGTACAGGCGGCCGTCGGGCGAGCGGGTGCCCTCCGGGTAGATCCCGAAGATCTTGCCCTCCTCCAGGATCCGCCGGCCGGTCATCAGCGCGGCGACGCCGCCGCTGGCGCCGTCCCGGTCCACCGGGATCATGCCGACGCCGGTGAAGAACCACGCCATCAGGCGGCCCTTGATGCCCTTGCCGGTGACGTACTCGTCCTTGCCGATGAAGAAGACCTGCCGCTTCGTCACGATCGGCAGCACGATCGAGTCGATGAACGTCAGGTGATTACCGGCCAGAATGACCGGCCCGTCCCCCGGGATGTGCTCCGCGCCCTCCACCTGTGGGCGGAACATCAGACGCATGATCGGTCCGAGCACTGCCTTGATGAGCGCGAAGCGGGACAACGGGTCCTCCGACGTCAAGGTGAGCGTTATGAGTCTGTGCAGGTGAGGACATTACTCGCGGCTTCGCGGGTAACGCACATCGGGAGCGCCCGGTTCACCGAGGTCTTACGCACTGTTGACACGGGTTTACCTGCGGTGGCGCGTCGGTGGCCCCGCGGAACGCGCGGGCGGCGATGTGACGGACATCGCCCTCTCCCATCCGACAGCCGACGTCACCCCGGTGTTCGAACCGAGGTCCCCCGTCCGTCATGTGGACACCCCTACGATCGCCCAGCACTGACGAGAACTCACGAGATCGGCCCGCACGGAAGACGCGGACGGCAGGAAGACGCGGACGGCAGGAGGGGCGCTCATGGACAGCGACCAGAGGAACGGACAGACGCAGGGAACCGGACGGCGGGCGCTTCTCGGCGCCGCGGTGCTCGGCGCGGGCGGAGCGGTCCTCGGGCTGCCCGGCGCGGCCCGGGCGGCCGAGGCCTCGACGACCGGTTACGCCGGCCGCGGGCTCAAGAGCCTGCCGGTGCCGACGATCATCGGCCACCGGGGCGCCAGCGGCTACCGCCCCGAGCACACCTTCGGCTCGTACAACCTCGCCCTCGACCTCGGCGCCGACGTCGTGGAGGCCGGTGACCTGGTGCCCACCAAGGACGGGCATCTGGTGTGCCGGCACGAGCCGGAGATCGGCGGCACCACCGACGTCGCCGCCCACCCCGAGTTCGCCGACCGCAAGACCACCAAGGTCGTCGACGGCGTGTCCGTCACCGGCTGGTTCACCGAGGACTTCACGCTCGCCGAGCTGAAGACCCTCCGTGCCGTCGAGCGCATCCCGGCCAACCGGCCGCACAACACGCTCTACAACGGCCGCTGGGAGATACCGACCTTCGAAGAGGTCCTGCAGTGGCAGGACGAGCAGACCCGCAAGCGCGGCAAGCAGGTCTGGATCTACCCCGAGACCAAGCACCCCACCTACTTCCGCAAGCTGGGCCTCGGCCTGGAGGAGCGGGTGGCGAAGCTGCTGCGCAAGTACGGCAAGGACAGCCGGTACTCGCCGGTCATCCTGCAGTCCTTCGAGCCGAGCAGCATCCAGAAGCTGAACCAGCTGGTCGACAACCCGCTCGTCGTCCTGCTCTCCTCGGCGACCAGCCGCCCCTACGACTTCGTCGAGGCGGGCGACCCGCGCACGGTGGCCGACCTGATCACGCCCGCGGGCCTGCGCGAGATAGCCGGCTACGCGCAGGGCATCGGCCCCACGCTGGACCTGGTCATCCCCAAGAACGCCGACGGCACCCTGGGCCGGCCGACCACGCTGGTCACCGACGCGCACAAGGTGGGCCTGGTCCTGCACCCGTACACCATGCGCAACGAGAACCCCTTCCTGCCGGCGGAGTACCGCAAGGGCACCGCGGCGGACGCCTACGGTGACCCCTTCGGTGCCTTCAAGACGTACTTCGCGACCGGCATCGACGGCGTCTTCACCGACAACGCCGACACCGGTGTGCTCGCCCGCGCCGACTTCCAGGCCGGCTGAGCCCCGACCGCTCAGCCTGAAACGCTCAGTCTGGTCCACTGAGCCCGGCCCGCCGCGTCAACGGCGGAGCCGAACCGCACCCCGTTCGGGGTGACTACGAGCCGCCCCGGCAACCTGCCGCCGGGGCGGTTCGTCGTTCCGCATATGACGCACGACTTGGTAGCCACCCTGAGCCCGCTGCTCACCGCCGAGGCCTCCGCCGAGGCATATGCCTCCGGAGGCGAGCCGGGCGACCTGGAGCAGGCCGTCTGGCTCCGGCTGCTGGAGCGGCTCGCGGCGGACCGGCCGCCGCTGGATCCGCAGGGCTGGCTGCGCAAGGCCGTCCGCGCCGAGGCGCGCCGCAGCCGCCGTACCACCCGCCGCGAACGGCCGTACGGCTTCGAGCCGCCCGACGACACCCGGCCCGGCCCCGAACAGTCCGTCATCACCGCCGCCCGGCACCGCGCCCTGCGGGAGGCGGTCCGCCGTCTGCCCGGCCGTTGCCCGCGGCTCCTGGAGGCACTGCTGTCCCCGAAGGACCTGACATACCGGGAGATCGCGGGGGAGTTGGGTATCTCACAGGGCAGCCTCGGACCGGAACGTTCCAGATGTCTCGGTTGTCTGCGGCGATTGCTCACACCGGAGGTTGCGGCTCTCGAAGCGCGGGGATAGGAGTGAGGGACGACAGGTGATCAGGTGAGCGGGAGGCATGCGCACATGGGCATGAGCGTGACCATCTCGGTGGCGACCGAGCAGGATGCGGAGCAGATCTTCAAGCTTCAGTACCTGTGCTTCCAGAGCGAGGCGGCGCTGTACGGCAACTACCGCATCGACCCGCTCGTCCAGAGTCTCGACTCGGTCCGCCAGGAGGTCGCCGCCGACTGCGTCATCGTCGCCCGGCTCGGCGAGGAGGTCGTCGGCTCGGTGCGCGGCAAGGCCGACGAGAACGGCTCGGCGGACATCGCCCGGCTGTGCGTCCACCCGCGCCTGCAGGGCCACGGCATCGGCGCGAGGCTGCTGCGCGCGGCCGAGACGGCGCTGGCCGAGCAGCGCGGCGCCACCCGGTTCCGCCTCCACACCGGTTACCGCAGCGAGGGCAACCTGCGCCTGTACCGCCGGGTGGGCTACGAGGCGGTGGGCCGGACCAAGGGCGCCGACGGCGTCGAGCTGATCGTGCTGGAGAAGCCGGCCGGGGCGTACGCGACTACGGCGTGACGGCGTTTTGCGCCTTGCGCAGCCAGTAGATCGCCGACAGCGGCAGCAGCACCGGAATGAAGATGTAGCCCATGCCGTAGTCCGACCACACGGTCGCGTCCGGGAAGGCCGACGGCTCGATCAGGGTCCAGGTACCGACGATCAGCACACCCGCGAGTTCGGCGGCACAGCACACCAGTGCCGCCCTGCGGGCCGTCTCCCCGCCGCGGACCAGCGTGTAGGTGATGAACCCGTACACCACGCCCGCCACCGCCGACAGCGAGTACGCCAGCGGCGCCCGGTCGAAGTCCGTCGCGATCTGGTAGGCGGAACGCGACACCGCGCCCACCACCATCACGCCGTAGAACCAGACGAGCAGCAGTCCCGGCCCGCCGATCAGCCGGCCCGGCTTCTCCTCCACCGACGTCATCTCAGCCTCCCCAGATGTCGTACAGCCGCACTTCGAGGACGGCCAGCACGACAGCGCCCGCAGCCGCCGTCACCGAACCCCATTTCGTGCGCTCGCTCAGCGACATGAGTCCCGCCGCCGGCATGCACGCGAACGCCCCCACCAGATACGCCACGTAGATCGTCGTACCCTGCTCCGGCTTCTCGCCCCGCGCGAGCTGCACGATCCCGGTCACCAGCTGGACCAGGGAGAGCAGCCAGACCACGGCCATGCCGATGAAGTGCCAGTCCTTGGTCGGCTGGTCGCGATAGGCGGCCCAGCCGCACCAGGCGGCGAGGAGCAGCGCGGCGACCCCGGTCGCCAGCGTCAGGGCATAAAGCATGCCGAGACTTTATTACGGCCGAAGCGACCGGCCGCTGCCGACCCCGCCCCCGACTCCGTCCCGTGGCGTTGGCCACAGCCATCGGGCCGAGGAGCTGGATGCCGACCCGGTGGTCAGGGGCCTGTCGGCCTTGTCCGCACTGGTCACCGACGCGGGCGTGGAGTTCGCCGTCCGGGGCCGAGCGGCGGCCGAGGGGTGTCCACGGCTGTCCAGTATGCGGACAGTGGCGGCCTGTCAGCACCGTACGTCTGGTTTACTGATCGCATGAGCACGACGAGCAACCGCACCCTTGCGACCGAGGCGACCATGACGCCCGGTGCTCGTTGTATGTGTCGCACGATGCGCCGAATGTGCGCCTTCTAGAGGGCCCCCGCATCACCTGAGCCTCGCGCCCCGAAGCGAGAGCCGTGGCATGTCCGTACGCCGTAGGGCCGTACGAGACGCACAGACCTCTTTCCATGCCTGACCGCATGCACCCGTGTCCGGGCACACCCACGCCCGCGCACTCGACAGTGACGGAAATCCAGTGATCACCACATCGGGCCTCACCAAGGTCTACCGCTCTCGCGGCCGAGAGGTCACCGCCCTCGACGGCGTCGACCTTCACGTCCGCGAAGGCGAGGTCTACGGCGTCATCGGCCAGTCCGGCGCCGGCAAGTCCTCGCTCATCCGCTGCGTCAACCTGCTGGAGCGTCCGACATCCGGGACGGTGACCGTCGCCGGACAGGACCTCACCGCCCTCGCCGGGCGCGGCCCCCGGGCCGGCAAGGAACTGCGCCAGGCCCGCAGCCGGATCGGCATGGTCTTCCAGCACTTCAACCTGCTGTCCTCCCGGACGGTCCAGGACAACATCGAGCTGCCGCTCGAGATCCTCGGCAAGTCCGGAAAGGAACGCTCCCGCAAGGCGCTCGAACTCCTCGACCTGGTAGGCCTGGCCGACAAGGCCAGGGCCTACCCGGCCCAGCTCTCCGGCGGCCAGAAGCAGCGCGTCGGCATCGCCCGCGCCCTCGCCGGCGACCCCAAGGTGCTGCTGTCCGACGAGGCCACCAGCGCCCTCGACCCGGAGACCACCCGCTCCATCCTCCAGCTGCTGCGCGACCTGAACCGGCAGCTGGGCCTGACCGTCCTGCTCATCACGCACGAGATGGACGTCGTCAAGAGCATCTGCGACTCGGCCGCGCTCATGGAGAAGGGCCGCATCGTCGAGTCCGGCACCGTCAGCGAGCTGCTGGCCACCCCCGGCTCCGAGCTGGCCGCCGCGCTGTTCCCGGTGGGCGGCGAGGCCTCCGGCACCGACCGGACCGTCGTCGACGTCACCTTCCACGGCGAGGCCGCGACCCAGCCGGTCATCTCCCAGCTGTCGCGCACCTACAACATCGACATCTCGATCCTCGGCGCCGCCATCGACACCGTCGGCGGCCTCCAGGTCGGCCGCATGCGCATCGAACTGCCCGGCCGCTACGAGGAGAACGTGGTGCCGATCGGGTTCCTGCGCGAACAGGGCCTGCAGATCGACGTAGTGGGCCAGGAGGCTCTGCTGGTGAAGGATGGTGCCAAGTGACCGGGACCGATTGGTCTGAGATGCAGCCCCTGCTTTCCCAGGCGTGTTGGGACACGCTCTACATGGTCGGCTGGTCCACCTTCATCGCCGTCGTCGGCGGGCTTCCGCTCGGCATCCTGCTCGTCCTCACGGACCGGGGCGGACTGCTGCAGAACCTCGTCGCCAACAAGGTGATCGGGCAGATCGTGAACGTCGCCCGCTCGATGCCGTTCATCATCCTGATGGTCGCGCTGATGGGCTTCACCCGCTCGATCACCGGGACGACCATCGGCCGCGAGGCCGCCATCGTGCCGCTCGCCATCGGCGCGATCCCGTTCTTCGCCCGCCTGGTCGAGACGGCTGTGCGTGAAGTGGACGGCGGGCTCGTCGAGGCCGTGCAGTCGATGGGCGGCAACACCTGGACCGTCGTACGGAAGGTGCTCGTACCGGAGTCCCTGCCGTCCCTCATCTCCAGCACCACGACCACGATCGTCGCCCTCATCGGCTACTCCGCCATGGCCGGCACGGTCGGCGCCGGCGGCCTCGGCGACATCGCCATCCGCTACGGCTACCAGCGCTTCGAGACGCAGCTGATGTGGATCACCGTGGCGATCCTCGCCGTCGTCATCTCGGTCATCCAGTTCGCCGGCGACTTCGCGGCCCGCTCGCTGCACCACCGGGGCGGACGCTCCGGCCCCGCGCCGAAGCTGCGGCTGCTGAAGACCGAGGAGCCGACCGCGTCCGAGGTCGACAAGGTCGCGTAAGCGCCACCCCAGAACTCCCCGTATACCCAGGACGGGGTTGCACCACCCTTAAGGAAAGGCACTTTTCGTGCGTAACACCGCCAAGATCACCGCCGCTGTCCTCGCCGCCGGAGCCCTCACCGCCGGGCTCACCGCCTGCGGCTCGGGCAAGGACTCCTCTTCCTCCGCCGACTACAGCGGCCCGCTGGTCGTCGCCGCGAGCCCCACCCCGCACGCCGAGATCCTGAACTTCGTCAAGGACCACCTGGCGAAGAAGGCCGGTCTCGACCTGGAGGTCAAGGAGTTCCAGGACTACATCGTGCCGAACACGGCGACCGAGGACGGCTCGGTGGACGCCAACTACTTCCAGAACCAGCCGTACCTCGACGACTTCAACCAGAAGCGCGGCACCCACATCGTGCCCGTCGTCACGGTGCACCTGGAGCCGCTCGGCCTCTACTCCCACAAGGTGAAGAAGGCCGACGCCCTCAAGAGCGGTGCGACCATCGCCGTCCCGAACGACGCCGTCAACGAGGCCCGCGCCCTGAAGCTGCTCGCCGACAACGGGCTCATCACCCTCAAGGCCGGCGCCGGCACCGAGGCGACCCCGCAGGACATCGCCAAGAACCCCAAGAACCTCAAGTTCAAGGAGGTCGAGGCGGCCCAGACCCCGCGCTCCCTGGACGACGTGGACGCGGCCGTGGTCAACGGCAACTACGCCATCTCCGCCGGCCTCAAGCCCGCCAAGGAGGCCCTCGTCCTGGAGTCCGCGAAGAACAACCCGTACGGCAACTTCCTCGCGGTCAAGAAGGGCAACGAGAAGGACCCGCGCGTGAAGAAGCTCGCGAAGCTCCTCACCTCGCCCGAGGTCAAGAAGTTCATCGAGGACAAGTACCAGGGTTCGGTCATCGCGTCCTTCTGAGCCGGCCGCTCCCCCCAGCGGGGTCCCCTCCCTCACCGGGTGTGGACCCCGTTGTGCGGTTCGGTGGTTTCATGCTGCATGCTGGGCAGTTCAGCGGGGCCTGACGGTCTCTCACGGATTTTCCGAAGGTTACGGAGTGGCGCATGACTAGCACCTTCCCCAACATCTCCATCAGCACGGAGCGGTTGGTGCTGCGTCCCCTCGACGAGGACGACGTGCCCGCTCTGGCCGAGATGATGAACGACGAGCAGGTCGGGGCCTGGACCGACGTCCCGCAGCCCTACTCCGAGGACGCCGCCCGGGGCTGGGTCACCGAGTACGCCCCCGCCGAGCGCACCAGGGGCCGCGGCCTCGACCTCGCGGTCACCGAGTTCCTCACCCAGCGCCTGGTCGGCATCGTCCAGCTCGCCAAGACCAACTGGCACGTCCGGTCCACCGAGCTGTCGTACATCGTCGCCCCCTGGGCCCGCGGCGAGGGCTACGCCTCCGAGGCCGCGCTCGCCACGGCCCAATGGCTCTTCGGCGACCAGAAGTTCGAGCGCATCGAGCTGCGCACCGCCGCCGACAACACCGCCTCCCAGCAGGTCGCCCAGAAGATCGGCTGCATCAGTGAGGGCGTGCTGCGCAACGCCTGCATAGTGCACGTCCGGGCCGAGGACGGTACCTGGACCGACGTGCGCACCGACTACATCGTGTGGAGCCTCCTCCCGGAGGACCTGGAGGGCGCCGAGGGGCAGCTCGCCGACACCGGAGGGTTCACCGCCTACTCCGACTGGAACTGAGGCGCGCCGCCACGGCCCGGCCCAGCCGCGCGGCCGGCAGCTCCACCAGGTACGCTCACGAAGCCGGCCCCCGGGCCTCATACCCCTGACGACCTGCGAAAACCTGGAGACTGACGACGATGGCCGACCGGGTCACGGTGATCGGCTGGGACGGCTCGCCCCTGACCGAGGCGGCCCGCGCCGCCCTCGGCGCCGCCACGCTGGTGGCGGGCGCGGCCCACCACCTGGCACTGCCCGAGGTCCCGCCCGCCGCAGAACGCGTCCGCCTCGGCAGCGTCGCGCTCGCCGCCCGTCGTATCGCCGCCCACCGCGGCACCGCCGTGGTGTTCGCCGACGGCGACCCCGGCTTCTTCGGTGTCGTACGCACCCTGCGCGCGCCGGAGTTCGGCCTGGAGATCGAGGTCGTCCCCGCCGTCTCCTCCGTCGCCGCCGCCTTCGCCCGCGCCGGCATGCCCTGGGACGACGCCCAGGTGGTCGTCGCCCACCCGCGCACCCTGCGCCGGGCCGTGAACGTGTGCCGCGCCCACGCCAAGGTCGCCGTCCTCACCGCACCGGGCGCCGGCCCCGCCGAACTCGGACTGCTGCTCGACGGGGTCCACCGGACCTTCGTGATCTGCGAGGAACTGGGCACCGAACGCGAACAGGTCACCGTCGTCACCTCCGACAACGCCGCCGATCACTCCTGGCGCGACCCGAACGTCGTCATCGTCATCGGCGGCCCCGCGGGACCAGGTGTCCCGGCGGAGGGCGGCGGCTGGATCGCCGGACGCGACCCGGGCACCGGCCCGCGCGGCTGGGTCCAGCCCGACGAGACGTACGGCGTCCTCGGCGAGGGCGAGACGGAACTGCTCCGCGCCGCCCAACTCGCCCGCCTCGGGCCCCGGGTCGGCGACCTCGTCTGGGACATCGGCTGCGGCGGCGGCGCGTTCGCCACCGAGGCCGCGCGCGCCGGAGCCGCCGTCATCGCCGTCGACCGCGACGCCGACGCCTGCGCCCGCACCACAGCCTCCGTTCGCCGCTTCGGCGTCCAGCTCCAGGTCGTCCACGGCACCGCCCCGCACGTCCTCGAAAACCTGCCCGAACCGGACGTCGTGCGGGTGGGAGGCGGGGGAGCGGCCGTCGTCTCCGCGGTCGCCGACCGCCGCCCGCAGCGCATCGTCACGCACGCCGCGACCCGGGACGCCGCCGAACTAGTGGGCCGCGACCTGACCGAGCACGGATACCAGGTCGAGTGCGCCCTGCTCCAGTCCGTCGAACTCGACACCCGGACCTGGACGGAGACCGAACGGAACGTGGCGTTCCTGCTCAGTGCGGTCCTACCGGAACGCGCCCCGTGATCCTGTTGTCGTACTGCGCGCGGTAGGCTGGCCGATCGTTGTACCGCACCGGGTGGCCCGGAAATTCGTTCGCCAATGTCCGGAAAACGTGCCCCTTTTGGGGTGGGTGTGATACGGCGAAAACCCGAGGACGCGCAACGTGGCGCAGTCCACAGCGGGCTGTCGCGGATCATGCTGTCGCGACGGCGGAACGGCCGGGACAATGCCACTGAATGGCTTTGTCGCCTTTTCCGGCGGCTCGTTCGTGCCGCTGGGCACGCACGCTCGTTCTTCACTACGGGGCGGTCGGTGCGCCGTTCCCGGGTGAGCTGGTCCTAGAAGCACTAACCGATGGGCGAGGGGTACGCATGACCGACACCGGCCAGGTCCCGGGCGAGGGGCAGCCGGAGAGCGCAGGCATGGTGGAACAGCCGGGCGTCCCCGCGCACGGCGCGTACACCTACCTCTCCGAAGCGCCAGCCGAGGACGAAGACCTGTTGCTGCCGGGCGCCCAGGGCGCCTGGGGCAACGAAGTGCCGCCGCCTGCCCCGGAACCGGTCCTTGAAGCCGTGCACGAGCCGGGCCCGCACGAGACGGCCGGCCGGGACACCGGCTCCGTCGACCTCGGCGGCGTCCGCATCCCGAACCCGGCTGCGGGGCCCGTGCCGCCCTCCCCCGTCCTCGCCGCGCCGCACGACCCCGCGGCGGCCCAGCAGGCCGCGCGCAGACCCCTGCACCTCGGCCCGCCGATCCCCGACGCCTCCGCCAGCCCGGTCCGCTCCCTCGCCGACCGCGGCCCCGCGGGAGCGCCGGTACGGCAGCCCGGTCCGCCGCCGGCCGGTCCCGAATACCTCGACGCGCAGCCGCTGCGCGACATGGCCCCGCAGAACGCGGCCCCTTGGGGTACCGTCCAGGCCCCTGCCGCGGAAGAGGCCGCCCCTGCCGCGGCCCCCTCCGGGGAGCCCGTGGCCGACCCGTCCGGCGCCGCCCAGGCCGCCGTGGCCCGCCTCGCGAACCAGGCTGCGGCACCCGTGCAGGTCGAGGGCAGCCAGGCCCCGGCGGGTCAGGACCAGGTCGTACACGCCCACGACGGGATGCAGCCCGCCCACGGTCACGACGGGGTGTACGCGGCTCAGGTTCCGGCGGAGGCCGTGGCCGAGGTTCCGGTGGCTCCCGTGGCGGAGACGCTGCCGGTGGCCGAAGCCGTGCCGCCCGCCGCCGAGGTCCCAGTGGTCGCCGAGCCCGCGCAGGCCGCGGAGGCGGTCGCCGGTCAGCCGGTGAACGGTGAGCCGGTGCCCGCGCCGGAGGCACCCGTGGCTGTGGCGGAGCCTGCGGAAGCTGTGGCGGAGCCTGTGGAAGAGGCCGCTGCCGTTCAGGAAGTCCAGCCGGTCCAGGTGGTGCAGCAAGCCGCGCAGGCTCAAGAGGTCCAGGAAGGCCAGGGCGTTCAGGAGACGGCGGGGCAGGCCATCGCGCTCGGGACCGTACCGGAAGCGGCGCAGGCCGCGGACGTCGCGCAGAGCGCGGAGGCCGGTCCGGTCGCGCAGGTCCCGCAGGCGTCCGAGCCTGCTCAGCAGCCCGAGCCTGCTCAGCAGCCCGAGCCCGTTCAGCCGTCCGAGGTCGTCCAGGTGAGCGAAGGTGCGCTGCCGGTCGAGGGCGCTCAACCGGTGGAGGCCGTCCAGCGGGCCGAGGGCACGCAGGTCGCCGAGGCCGCGCCGGCAGCGCAGGCTCCGGCGGGTGCCGGCGAGGCCATTGCCGTCCAGCCCGTGGCCGCCGCCGACGCGGGTGCCGTACAGGACGTTGCCGGAGCCGCCGTTCCCGCAGCTCCGGCCCAGCCCGAGGCGCAGACCCCCGTCGCCGCCGAGCCCGTCAAGGCCCCCGAGGAGCAGCCCGCCCAGGCCCCGGCCGCTCCGGCCCAGGCCCAGGACGCCGTGCCCGCGCCCGCCGAGGTCCCCGGCCCGGCCCTCCTCCAGGCCCAGGGCCCGCAGCTCGCCGAAGCCGGTGCCGCTGCCGGTGCTCAGGCCGAGGCCCCGGCGGACGCGCCCCAGCAGCCCCAGCCCCAGCCCCAGCCCCAGCCGCAGGCACCCGCACCCGCACCCGAAGCCGTCGCGGTCCCCGCCGGCCCGCAGCTCCAGCCCCTCGCGGCAACTCCCGGCGATGCGACGCCCGTACCGCCCGCCCCCGAGCCTGTGCCGGCACCCGCGCCCGCCGCCGTAGCGGAGGCAGCCGTGCCCGCCGCGCACCCCGAGGCCCCGGAGCAGCCCGCCCCGGCCCCCGCCGAAACCCCGGAGCCCCTGCCCTCCGGCATCCCGGCGCAACCGCACCCCGAGCAGCCGCTCGGGCAGTTCGTGCCGGTGACCGGGCAGGTGCCGACCGCGCCGCACCTGGCCCCGACCCCGCCGCAGCCCATCGTGCTGCCCACGGCGGAGCCGCAGGAGCCGCAGGAGCCGGTGGCCGTGGTCCCGGCGCCCCGCGAGGCCGAGGCCGAGGCCACCGACGGGCCCGCGCCCGAAGTCGTACAGCACGCGGAGGACCTGGAGACCAGGGCCGCCGACCAGGAGGAGGGCACGGCCGCCGTGGAAGACGTACGACAGTCCACCGGACCGGCCGCCCCCGCCTACGCCGACGCCGAGCGCGAGGCCGTCCTGAAGGTGATGCGCGAACGGCGCGACATCCGCAACGGCTTCCGCAGCGACCCGATCCCGCACGACGTGCTGCTGCGCGTCCTGGAGGCGGCCCACACGGCGCCCTCCGTGGGCCACTCGCAGCCCTGGGACTTCGTCGTCATCCGGTCCGCGGAGACCCGCCGGACCATGCACGAACTGGCGATGCGTCAGCGCGAGGCGTACGCCAAGTCGCTGCCGAAGGGCCGGGCGAAGCAGTTCAAGGAACTGAAGATCGAGGCCATCCTCGACACCCCGGTGAACATCGTCGTCACCGCCGACCCCACCCGCGGCGGCCGGCACACCCTCGGCCGCCACACCCAGCCGCAGATGGCGCCCTACTCCTCGGCGCTCGCGGTGGAGAACCTCTGGCTCGCCGCCCGCGCCGAAGGCCTCGGCGTCGGCTGGGTCAGCTTCTTCGACGAGCGGGAGATGGTCCGCACGCTCGGCCTGCCCGAGCACCTGGAGGTCGTCGCCTACCTGTGCGTCGGGTACGTCGACGAGTTCCCGGACGAGCCCGAGCTGATGCAGGCCGGCTGGTCCAAGCGCCGCCCGCTGTCCTGGGTGGTGCACGAGGAGACATACGGCCGCCGCGCCCTGCCCGGAGAGGAACCCCACGACCTGCTTGCCGAGACCGTCGCGCAGATCCGCCCGCTCGACGCCAAGGCGCTCGGCGAGGCCTGGGAGCGCCAGAAGCGCATGACCAAGCCGGCCGGTGCGCTGGGCATGCTGGAGATCATCTCCGCCCAGCTGTCCGGGCTCTCCCGGCAGTGCCCGCCGCCGATCCCGGAGCCCGCCGCCGTCGCGATCTTCGCCGGCGACCACGGCGTGCACGCCCAGGGCGTCACCCCCTGGCCGCAGGAGGTCACCGCCCAGATGGTGGCCAACTTCCTCGGCGGGGGCGCGGTCTGCAACGCCTTCGCGGGCCAGGTCGGCGCCGAGGTGTGCGTCGTCGACGTCGGTGTCGCCGCCGACCTGCCGGCCACGCCGGGCCTGCTGCCGCGCAAGATCCGCGGCGGTACGTCCGACATGACCACCGGCCCGGCGATGACCCGCGAGGAGGCCAAGGCCGCCATCGAGGTGGGCATCGAGACCGCCCGCGACCTCGTCGCGGCCGGCAACAAGGCGCTCCTCACCGGCGAGATGGGCATCGCCAACACCACGGCGTCCGCCGCGCTGATCTCCGTCTTCACCGGCGCCGACCCGGCGGAGGTCACCGGCCGGGGCACCGGCATCAACGACGAGACGCTGGCCCGCAAGACCGAGGTCGTCCGCCGCGCCCTGGAGCTGCACCAGCCGGACCCGGCCGACCCGCTCGGCGTCCTCGCGGCGATCGGCGGCTTCGAACACGCGGCGATCGTCGGTCTGTTGCTCGGCGGTGCCTCGCTGCGCACGCCGGTGATCCTGGACGGCGTCAGCGCCGGTGCCGCCGCCCTCGTCGCCCGCGCCATTGCCCCCGAGGTGCTGGCGGCCTGCATCGCGGGCCACCGCAGCGCCGAGCCGGGCCACGTGGCCGCGCTGAACAAGCTGGGCCTGCGCCCGCTGGTCGACCTCGACCTGCGCCTCGGCGAGGGCACGGGCGCGCTGCTCGCGCTGCCGCTGGTGCAGAGCACGGCACGGGCCATGCACGAGGTGGCCACGTTCGACTCGGCCGGAGTCACCGAGAAGTAGCGGGCACAGCAGGCACAGGAGAGGGTGGTCCGGCGTTCCAGCAGCCGGACCACCCCGTGCCCCGAGCCCTGCCCACAGCTAAAATCCGCACGTCAGGGCCGCTCCGACGCCGCAGCGCGCCCACCGCACCGCCCTGCACGAGGAGCCGTCCCTCATGGCCGAACACCCCGCGTACCCCGTAGGTCTCCGTCTCTCCGGCCGCCGTGTGGTCGTCCTCGGCGGTGGCCAAGTCGCCCAGCGCCGCCTTCCGGCGCTCATCGCGGCCGGTGCGGACGTCGTCCTCGTGTCTCCGGAGGCGACGCCCTCGGTCGAGGCCATGGCGGACTCGGGCGAGATCACGTGGATCAGGCGCCCGTACGCGGACGGCGACCTCGCCGACGCCTGGTACGCCCTCATCGCCACCAGCGACCCCGAGGCCAACACCGCCGCCTCCGCCGAGGCCGAGCGGCACCGCGTCTGGTGCGTGCGCTCCGACGACGCAGACCTGGCGACGGCCTGGACCCCTGCCACCGGCCACAGCGAGGGCGTCACCGTTGCCGTGCTGACCACAAAGGCGCGTGGCCGGGACCCGCGGCACACCGCCGCGATCCGGGACGCGGTCGTGGAGGGGCTGCGCGACGGTACCCTCGTCGCCCCGCACCACCGCACCCGCACGCCCGGCGTGGCCCTGGTCGGCGGCGGCCCCGGCGACCCGGACCTGATCACCGTGCGCGGGCGGCGGCTGCTCGCCGAGGCCGACGTCGTCATCGCCGACCGGCTCGGCCCGCGCGACCTGCTCGCCGAACTCCCGCCGCACGTCGAGGTGATCGACGCGGCGAAGATCCCGTACGGCCGGTTCATGGCCCAGGAGGCCATCAACAACGCGCTGATCGAGCACGCCAGGCAGGGCAAGTCCGTCGTCCGGCTCAAGGGCGGCGACCCGTTCGTCTTCGGCCGGGGCATGGAGGAGGTCCAGGCGCTTGCCGAGGCCGGTATCCCGTGCACGGTCGTCCCCGGCATCTCCAGCTCGATCTCGGTGCCCGGCGCGGCCGGCATCCCGGTCACCCACCGCGGTGTCGCCCACGAGTTCACCGTGGTCAGCGGCCATGTGGCCCCCGACGACGAGCGCTCCCTGGTCGACTGGCCGTCGCTGGCCAAGCTCACAGGCACGCTCGTGATCCTGATGGGCGTCGACAAGATCGGGAAGATCGCCGAGACGCTCGTCGCGCACGGCAAGTCCCCCGAGACCCCGGTCGCCCTGGTCCAGGAGGGCACGACGGCCGCGCAGCGCCGGGTGGACGCGACCCTCGCCACCGTGGCGGAGACCGTGAAGGCCGAGGACGTGAAGCCCCCGGCGGTCATCGTGATCGGCGAGGTCGTCGGTGTCGGTCCGGCATCCCTGTCTTGAGCACGTGTGGCTTGATCACACGTAACCCGGGGTAACGCACCCCTACCCAGCCGTTGGCACCACACCCAGGACAAGGCAGTATCACCCTGTGGCCGATCTCATCACCATTGAGGATCCCGACGACCCGCGCCTGCGCGACTACACGGGCCTGACCGACGTCGAGCTGCGCCGCAAGCGCGAGCCCGCCGAGGGCCTGTTCATCGCCGAGGGCGAGAAGGTCATCCGCCGGGCCAAGGACGCAGGCTACGAGATGCGCTCCATGCTGCTCTCGGCCAAGTGGATCGACGTCATGCGCGACGTCATCGACGAACTGCCGGCCCCCGTGTACGCCGTGAGTCCGGAACTCGCCGAGCAGGTGACCGGCTACCACGTGCACCGCGGCGCCCTCGCCTCCATGCAGCGCAAGCCGCTGCCGACGGCGGCCGAACTGCTGCGCTCCGCCCGCCGGGTCGCGGTCATGGAGTCGGTCAACGACCACACCAACATCGGTGCGATCTTCCGTTCGGCGGCGGCTCTCGGCATGGACGCGGTGCTGCTGTCACCGGACTGCGCGGACCCCCTCTACCGGCGCAGCGTGAAGGTCTCGATGGGCGCGGTCTTCGCCGTGCCCTACGCCCGCCTGGAGACCTGGCCCAAGGGCCTGGACTCGGTCCGCGAGGCGGGCTTCACCCTGCTCGCGCTGACCCCGGACGAGAAGGCCCGCAGCCTGGACGAGGCCGCCCCGCACCGGATGGACCGGGTGGCGCTCATGCTCGGTGCCGAGGGCGACGGGCTGTCCACCCAGGCCCTGGTCGCCGCCGACGAATGGGTCCGCATCCCGATGGCCCACGGCGTCGACTCGCTCAATGTGGGCGCGGCGGCTGCCGTGGCCTTCTACGCGGTGGCCACGGGACGGCCGGAGTCCTGAGAGCCGGATTCCCGGGAGGCCGGTCCTGAGGGCCCGGTCCCGAGAGCCGAGGGCTGTGCCGGTCGCGCCGGCTGTGCGTGCTGCTGCCGCTGTACGCCGTCGCCGCCCAGTCCGCGCGCCGGACCCTGACAGCCCTGCGCCAGCGCGATGCCGAGCGCCACGAGCAGGGTCACCACCACGAACACGAACAGCCGTTGACGCAGCAGCCGGGGATTGGCCGGCCGCCGCCCCGCTCCTGTCCGCCCCGCTCCCGTCCGTCCCGTCCCCGTCGTACGCGACGCCGGCCGCCCGGCACCGCTGCGCGGAACGGGCCGGCTGCCGCTGCCGGAGCGCGGGCCGCCGCCGCGCGGGGCGGGGGTCGGGCGCGCCGTGCCCGGCCGGGAGGCGACACCGCCGCCGCGCGAAGCGCTCCCGCCGCGCGAGGCGACACCCTCGCCCCGCGAGGCGCTGCCGCCCCGCGCGGGCCCACCGCCCCGGGACGGCGTGCCGCCCCGCGGCACCGGCGTGCCCGGCTGGGTCCGCCGCTGGGTGCGCTGCTGCTCGGGGTAGGTGTCGACGAGCCGCCCGGTGGGCCGGTCCGCCTCTGCCGCGCGCGGCCCGGGCGGCCGTACGTCGGCCAGGCCCTGGGCCTCGCGCGCCGCGATCTCCTTGAGCCGCAGCGACAGTTGAAGGGTGCTGGGCCGCTCCTCGGGGTCCTTCGCCAGGCACGCCCGGATGAGCGGAGCGAGCGCGTCCGGCACGCCCTGCAGGTGCGGTTCCTCGTGCACCACGCGGTACAGCATCACCTCGGAACTGCCGTGCCCGAAGGGCGAGTCACCGGTGGAGGCGTAGGCGAGCGTCGCGCCCAGCGAGAAGACGTCCGTCGCCGGGGTGACCGCGGCGCCGCGCACCTGCTCGGGCGCGAGGAAGCCGGGGGAACCGACCGCCGTACCGACGTGCGTGAGCGTGGAGGCGCCGGTGGCCCAGGCGATGCCGAAGTCGATGATCCGCGGCCCCTTGGGGGACAGCAGGATGTTGGAGGGCTTCAGGTCCCGGTGGACGACACCGGCCTCGTGGACGGCGACGAGTCCCTCGGACAGGGCCGCGCCGACCGCCGCCGTGTCGGCCGCGCCGAGCGGACCCTCGTCGGCGACCTTGTCGTGCAGGGAGGGTCCAGGGACGTACTGGGTGGCGAACCAGGGCCGCTCGGCCTCCAGGTCGGCCGCCACCAGCCGGGCCGTGCAGCCGCCCCGGATGCGCCGGGCCGCCGAGACCTCGCGCGCGAACCGTGACCGGAACTCCTGGTCCTCGGCGAGATCGGGCCGGATCACCTTCAGCGCGACCCGCTGCCCCTTCTTGTCGGAGCCGAGATAGACCACGCCCATCCCGCCCGCGCCGAGCCGTCGGTGAAGCCTGAACGAGCCGACGACGCGCGGGTCCTCGCGCCTCAGGCGCATCATCGCCATGTTCATCCCCGCTGCCCGGTCCCTGTGACGGGGCTCAGCTTACGTTTCCACGGCCGCCTGCGCGCAGAGGCCGCGCCCTCTCGCACCGATGGATTGTCGGCGCCGGGCCGACGATGTGAGGCGCGGTCAGGAGACCTTGCCCGGCGCAGCCCTTGAGCCGACGGCGACATCAACCGGCCGACCGGACAGGGGGGTTGGACCGGTGCCGGGTCGCCGTACGCCGGAAGTGGCGGCCGTCGCGGAGGTGCCGTGCGCGGGCGCGGGGGTGCGAGGCCGGGGCACCGGCCGGGCGGACCCGGCGGGCCTCCCGATGCCACTTGAAGTGATCGAAGTCACTCCGTCCGGCCCCTCGGACGCTTCCGACATGGCCGGACACAAGGGGCGACCCCTCCGGGAAGACCCCTAGACCGGAGCCCGGGTCTCCACCCAGGGGAGTACTCGGGGGCGTACGGCTCATCCTCCGGGAGGCCCGCCATTCGGTACGAAGGCATGACGTCCCGTGTGGGCCGCGCGCCTAGATTTGAGGACAAGCGGCGGGTGCAGCACTCGTCCCCCGAGGTCAGACATCCGCCGCTGCAGACGACAACACCAAAACGGTCAGGAGAGGGACCATGGCCCACCCGGCACCGCGGCGCACGACGCACCGCCCGCACCGGACGGGCCGCCGCCACCCCTTGGTGGCGACGCTCATGGCCCTTCCCCTGGCGGCCCTGCTCCTCGTCGTCTTCGACGGCTGGGAGACGGTGGCCACACAGGCGTCGTCCGTGGGTGCGATGCTGGGGCGCTGAGCGGCGACCCCAGGCCCGGAAGAGCGGTCCGGGCGGGGACATCCATCCAGGAAACCCCGTGGGGACGGGGGTGCGGCGGACGGCACATGATGCCGGCGCAGCTGGGGAGCTGCGCCGGCATTGCGCCGTTCTCCGGTAGGGCGTTGTCGTACCCCCGTGCCACACTGCGCCCATGTCCCTCGCTGAACTCACGCTCGGCCGATGGCGGTCCCTCGACGACGAGACCGCCCGCGGTGTGGCCCGTCAGGCGGCGGACCTGGTGAACGGCCGGGTGAGCGCCTTCGAGACCACCGAGCACCTCGGTGCCCCGCTGCACCGGGTCCGGATCGAGCGCGACGGACAGGAGTTCGCCCTGATACCCGGCGGCCCGGTGTCCCTCGGCTTCGACCCGGACGCCTGGCGGCCGGCGCCCGGGCAGACCGCCGACTACGCCGAGAGCGTGGCGGCGGGCTTCGGCTTCGTCGCGGACCTGCGGGCGCACCTCGCCCAGTTGCTCAGCCCCCGCCGCAGCGTCGTCCTGGACACGGTGCTCATGGCCGTCACGGACGAGGACCTCACCGAGCCGCCCGCCGCCATGCCGGCGGTCCTCGCGGAGCGCGGCCTGCGCATGCCGAGCTCCGACGAGTGGGAGCACGCCTGCGGAGCCGGCGCCGGCAGCCTGTTCCGCTGGGGCGACACCTGCCCCCTGGACCGTGTCCCCTACACCGACCCCGCCGGCCCGCAGAGCACCCCGAACGCCTTCGGCCTGCGCATCGCCTACGACACCTACCGCTCGGAGCTGACCAGCGACACCGGCGCTGTGCACGGGGGAGACGGCGGCGAGTCGGTGTGCGGCGGCTACGGCAGCCTGCTGGGATGGCTGCCCCTGGCCACCGCCAACCGCAACCCGCAGACGGCGGAATTCGTCTACGGCCCCGACGGCGAGGACCTCTTCGAGAACTGTTCCACCCGGCCGGTGCTCCCCCTGTGAGGCCCTCCCCACCCCCGGAGAGCCGCGCTCTCGTCCCGGCGCTCACCGCCACGGCCAGAGCCGCCGCCCACCCCGGCGCGGGGGAGGCCCCCTGCGCCTGCGGCACGCCACCCGCCACCCTCGCCGGCCTCCCGGACGTCACCCTCGCCGACCGCCCGGACGCCACCGTCGTCCGGCACGCCGACACCGTCGCGAAGGCCCACGCCTCCGGCACCGACCCCACCGAGCTGGCCCAGCGCCTCGCGACGGCCGCCCGCCTCCCGGACGTCCTGCTGCCGCCGCTCGCCACCGCCCCGGCCCCGCTGCACGACCGCCAGGTGACCCTCTGGCCCTACGGCGCCCCCGTGGACCCCGACGACCCGGATGCGGCCCCCTGGGAAGCGGCGGCCATCCTCCTCGCCCGCCTCCACCGCACGCCCGTCCCCGCCCCGCTGCCCACGATGCGCGGCCCGGCGAAGGCCGCCCACGCGATGGCCCGCCTCCGCGCCGTCCTCGCCGAAGCGCCCGGCCCCCACCCGGCCGCCCTCCCCGTCCTGCGGGCCTGGGCAGCCCTCCCCGCCTGGGCCCGTGCCGAGGTGCCCATGCCCGGCCCCGCGGCCCTGTGCCACGGCGACCTGCACCTCGGCCAGCTCGTCCGCCATCCGGCGCCCGACGGGCCCTGGCGGCTGATCGACGTGGACGATCTCGGCAGCGGCGTCCCCGCCTGGGACCTGGCCCGCCCCGCCGCCTGGTACGCCTGCGGGCTGCTCCCGCCCGACGAGTGGACCCGCTTCCTGACCGCCTACCGCGCGGCCGGCGGTCCGGCCGTACCCGCCGGCGGCGATCCCTGGCCGGCCCTGGACGTCCCGGCCCGCGCGCTCACCGTGCAGACCGCCGCCCGCGCGCTCACGAAGGCGCTCGCGGCCGGCCGTCCGCTGGACGAGGTGGAGCAGGCCATGGTCGACGCCTGCGCGCGAATGACCTCGGTACCGCCCCAGTTGACGCGGGGCTCGTCCGGCTAGGCTGCAACCGACCGGGGCCGGACGGAGTCTGTCCTGGGGTAGTACGAAGCACGTCCACACGGCGAGGAGTTGAGCCGAGCATGCAGTGTCCGAAGTGTCACGCGCCGATGCACACCTACAACCGCAACGGCGTCCAGATCGAGCAGTGCAGCGGCTGCCGCGGCATCTTCCTCGACTACGGCGAGCTGGAGGCGCTGACCCAGCTGGAGGCCCAGTGGTCCAAGCCGGTCCCGCCGGCCCCGCCCGCCGCCCCGTACCCGGCCCCGGCCGCCCCCGCCTGGGGCGCCCCGCACGGTGGTCACGGTGGTGATCACCACGGCGGTCATTACGGAGGTCACGGCGGCCACCACCGCCACAAGAGCTTCGGCCACATGCTGTTCTCCAGCTGAGCCGGTACGAAGAAGCCCCCGGTCGCAGGACCGGGGGCTTCGGTGTGTGGACGATACTGGGATTGAACCAGTGACCTCTTCCGTGTCAGGGAAGCGCTCTCCCGCTGAGCTAATCGTCCGCAGGCTGTGACCCGCGGGTCACAGGCAGTGCGCGATACTGGGATTGAACCAGTGACCTCTTCCGTGTCAGGGAAGCGCTCTCCCGCTGAGCTAATCGCGCGGGTGGGGATCTTCGAGAAGACCCATGGATCTTACGAGAAGATCCAGTGGACGATACTGGGATTGAACCAGTGACCTCTTCCGTGTCAGGGAAGCGCTCTCCCGCTGAGCTAATCGTCCTTGGAGGTGGAGACGGGATTTGAACCCGTGTAGACGGCTTTGCAGGCCGTTGCCTCGCCTCTCGGCCACTCCACCAGGAGTGTAGGGGATCGGGATGACCCCTTCTTCCTTCGAGCGGACGACGAGGCTCGAACTCGCGACCTCAACCTTGGCAAGGTTGCGCTCTACCAACTGAGCTACGTCCGCTTGTCGTTTCGGTCCGCTTCCGCGTCCCGGCGACGTGTTGAACTCTAGCGGATTCCCGGGCCAGTACAAAAACGCGTTTGCGCAGCGTGCTGCGGTGCACTCCGCGGACGACCTGGTCGGGGTCCCCTCGGGGACACGCCCGGGCCACCTTTCGGACACCCGACCTAGACTCGACCACGTGCTCCACCACCCATCCGGCCTCCCTCCACTGGCCCGCTTCGGCGACCGTGTCGCCACCGGCCTCCTCGACGTCACCAGCGATCCCGCCGCCCTGGACTCCACCGGCTTCTGGGCCGTCTGCGCGGACTTCGAGGGCCGCCTGACCTGCGCCCGCTTCGCCGACGTACGCGAACAGCCCGTGCCCGTCCCGGCACCGGGCGGCTGGCACGGCCCCGCCGTGACGGACTGGACCTCCTCCCTGGACCGCGACGCGTACATCGCGGCCGTACGGCGCATCCGCGAGCACATCGCGGCCGGCGAGGTCTACCAGGCCAACCTCTGCCGGGTCCTCAGCGCGCCCGTCCCGGCCGACGCCGACGTGGACGCCCTGACCGCCCTGCTGGCCCGCGGCAACCCGGCGCCGTACGCGGGCACGATCCGGCTGCCCGGGCACGGCGTGGAGATAGCCACCGCCTCGCCCGAGCTGTTCCTGCGCCGGGACGGGCGGGTGGTCGAGTCCGGCCCCATCAAGGGCACCGGACGCACCGAGGCGGACCTCCTGGAGAAGGACTACGCCGAGAACGTGATGATCGTGGACCTCGTCCGCAACGACATCGGGCGTGTCTGCGCCACCGGCAGCGTCACCGTCCCGGACCTGTGCGCCGTGGAGAAGCACCCCGGGCTGGTCCACCTTGTCTCCACCGTCCGCGGTGAGCTGCGCGACGGTGCCGGCTGGCCCGAGCTGCTCGCCGCGGCCTTCCCGCCCGGCTCGGTCACGGGCGCCCCGAAGTCGAGCGCCCTCAGGATCATCGACGCCCTGGAGACCGCCCCGCGCGGCCCGTACTGCGGCGGCATCGGCTGGGTCGACGCCGACCGGGGCACCGGCGAGCTGGCCGTCGGCATCCGCACCTTCTGGATCGACCGCGCGGAAGGTGTCCTCAGGTTCGGCACCGGCGCCGGCATCACCTGGGGCTCCGACCCCGAGGGGGAGTGGCGGGAGACCGAACTGAAGGCGTCCCGGCTGCTCGCGGTAGCGTCGGGAGCGTACGAGGTGAGTGGAGGGGCAGTTTCATGAGGATCTGGCTCGACGGCGCGCTGCAGGACATCGAGTCCGCCCGCGTCTCCGTCTTCGACCACGGGCTGACCGTGGGCGACGGCATCTTCGAGACCGTGAAGGCGGTGGACGGGAGGCCCTTCGCGCTCACCCGCCACCTGGACCGGCTGACCCGCTCGGCCCGGGGCCTCGGCCTGCCCGACCCCGACCACGACGAGGTCCGCCGCGCCTGTACGGCCGTCCTGGAGGCCAACCCGATGCCGCTGGGCCGGCTGCGCATCACCTACACCGGCGGCCACGGCCCCCTCGGTTCCGACCGCGGCGAGCACGGGCCGACCCTCGTGGTCGCCCTCGGCGAGACCACCCGCCGCCCGGACACCACCGCCGTGATCACCGTGCCGTGGACCCGCAACGAGCGCGGCGCCCTCACCGGCCTGAAGACCACCTCGTACGCCGAGAACGTCGTCGCCCTCGCCCGCGCCCACCAACACGGCGCCTCCGAGGCGCTGTTCGCCAACACGGTCGGACAGCTCTGCGAGGGCACCGGGTCGAACGTCTTCGTCGTCCTGGACGGCGAGATCCACACCCCGCCGGTCGCCTCCGGCTGCCTGGCCGGCATCACCCGCGCCCTCACCGTGGAGTGGACCGGCACCAAGGAGACCGACCTGCCGCTGGACGTCCTGGAGCGGGCCGACGAGGTCTTCCTGACCTCCACCCTCCGGGACGTCCAGGCGGTGCACCGGGTCGACGACCGCGAACTGCCGGGTGCGCCGGGCCCGGTGACCGCCAAGGCGATGCGGATCTTCGACGAGCGGTCGGGGGAGGACCTGGATCCCTGACAGACTCGGGAAATTCGGCTGACCCGGGGCTCCGGAGCGGGTAGAACACCCGTGATGACGACGACCCTGCGGCCGGCCGAGCCGCTTCAGGACAACGCCGACGGGACGCGTTCACGCCGCTACGAGGTGTGCGTGAACGGCCGTCCGGTGGGCGGGATACGACTCTCCACGCACTCCGAGTACGGCCCGGCCGTGGGCAAGGTCACGGAGCTGCACATCGAGGAACCGGACCGCGGGCGGGGCCGCGGCACGGTGGCCGCGCTGGCCGCCGAGGAGGTCCTGCGCGGCTGGGGCTGCAAGCGGGTCGAGGTGAGTGTTCCCGGCGACGCCGGGGCAGCCTTCCGGCTCGCCACCGCGCTGGGGTACGTCCTGCGCAGCCGCAACATGGCCAAGCGGTCCACCGGGGCACTGCCCCGGCTGCCGGCCGGCAGTGCCGCCCGGCCCATGACCGAGGCCGAGTACGGGCCTTGGCTGGCCTCGGACGGCGCCCGCTTCGCGGCCGGCTTGATCGAGCGGGGCGTGCCCGAGGCCGAGGCGTACGCCAAGGCCGAGCAGGGTCACGACCGGCTCCTGCCGGACGGCCTGGCGACCGAGAACACGCTGATCAGCGTCCTGGAGCAGGAGGGCGTCCCGGTCGGCACCGTGTGGGTCGGGCTGTTGCCCGAGACCGCGTACGTCTTCAACGTCGAGGTCTACGCCGACTGGCGGGGCCATGGCCACGGCCGCACGCTGATGCTGCTCGCGGAGATCCAGGCGGCCGAAGGCGGAAAGGACCGGGTCGGCCTGCATGTCTTCGCGGACAACACCCCGGCCGAGCGGCTCTACGAGTCGCTCGGCTACGAGACGACGCACTACAACCTGTTCAAGGGCCTGCTCTGAGTGTCACGTACCCTCGGCCAGCAGCCGGTCCGCGATCTCCTCGATGCGCTCGCGCAGCCCGTCCTGGCTCTTGCCGCCGTCGAGGCGTTCGCCGCCGATGACATACGTCGGCGTGCCGGTGACGCCGATCGCCTTGCCCTCGGCCTGGTCGGCGTCCACGATCAGGATGTGCCGGCCGTCGATCAGTGCGGTGTCGAACTCCTCGGCGTCCAGCCCGAGTTCGCGGGCCATCTCGACCAGGAAGGGTTCTCCCTCACGGTCCAGCTCCTCGACCCGGCCGAGGACCGCCTCGACGTAGGGCCAGCCCTGCCCCTGCTCCAGCGCCTCCTCGGCGGCCTGTGCGGCGGCGAAGGAGTGCTTGTGCTTCTCCAGCGGGAAGTGCCGCAGCCGCACCTCCAGCCGGTCCCCGTAGCGGGCCCTCAGGGCTCGGACGTCGTCCAGGGCGCTGCGGCAGTCGGGGCACTGGAGTTCGCACCAGACGTCGAGGACGAGGGCTTCGGCGCGGGCGGGGGAGGAGTCACTCATGCGTACCAGTCTTCCAGGCGTGACCCCGGTGACCGAATCGGGACGGTACGGCATCCACCGGCACCTCGGGAGGAGACGACCCGGAGATCTCCCTGATGTCGGGCCGCGGCATGGCATCGCGAGGACCGGGCGGTGCAGGATGGAAGGGACGAAGCGCACCCCTGCGCCCCGCCTCACCAGACCGTGCCCGCCAGGAGGACCGGATGATTGCCGAGACCGTCTGCTCCGCCGTCTCCGCGACCGGCCTGGGCATCGCGGGGGTCACGGCCTACCGCAAGCGTTTCCTGTCCGCCCTCCGCATCGCGGCCTACGCGCTGGTGCCGGTCGGCCTGGTGATGACGGGCATCGTCGGCTGGGTCGCCGACAAGGCCTTCAGCCCCACGGCCTGGGCGGGCTTCGGCGTCCTCGGCCTGGCCTGGGTGCTGTTCGCGGGCACCCGCGCCGCCGAGCGCCGGCGCCTGGGCACCCGTGCCGAGCGCAAGGCGGCCCGCGGCGGCGGGACCGGCGCGGTGGCCCCGGCGGCCTCGGCGCCCTCCCTGGGTGCGGGGGGCCGTTCGAAGGGCTCCGCTTCGCGCGGCACGGGCTCCGCCGAGGACTTCAGCGACATCGAGGCCATCCTCAAGAAGCACGGCATATGACCAGGCAGATGCCGAGTGCATGACGGACTGAACGACACAGACCGACTCCGCGTACACGGAAACCGTTCACAACCCGACGCAAGTCGGACGGGACAGCGCTGAATTCGGCGAACTCCCGCACTTCACGGGCGTGTTGATCGCGTACGGGGTGCTGCCTGGGTCATCATCACCGCGAGATGCTGGACACGACACAGAGCGAGGCCGCGCCGCCGAAGGACGAGCCGCGCGGGTGCCTCTTCGCCCTTTCCCAGCCACCGCTGATGATCTTCCTTGCGGTGATCGGGTGTCTGCTCCTCATGGCCGCGCTGCACGACCTGCTGTTGCTGTGAGCCGTACACGTCCGTCCCGGCGCCACCCGCCGGGACCGGCGTCGCCCCGCGCCCGCGGTCCGACCGGCGCGAGCACCGCGGGATCAGCCCGTCGTCGCTTCCGTCGCTTCCTTGCGCCGGGCCCGGTAGGCGGCCACGTGCAGCCGGTTCCCGCAGGTGCGGCTGTCGCAGTAGCGGCGGGAGCGGTTGCGGGAGAGGTCGACGAAGGCGCGCCGGCAGTCCGGTGCCTCGCAGCGGCGCAGCCGCTCCTCCTCCCCGGCCACCACGAAGAAGGCGAGGGCCATCCCGCAGTCGGCGGCGAGGTGATCGGCCACGGAGGCACCGGGCGCGAAGTAGTGCACATGCCAGTCGTAACCGTCGTGGTCCGTCAGGCGCGGGGTGGTGCCCGCCGCGGCCACCAGCTCGTTGATCAACCCGGCGGCGGACCGTGCGTCCGGGGCGGCGAAGATCGCGGCGAAGCGTCCCCGGACCCTGCGCACCGCCGACAGGTCGAACTCCGAGAGCACCCCGACATCGCTTATCTTGTGCCTTTGTACGAAATCGGTGAGAGCCGGGACATCGGGCAGTCCCTCTGCCGCCGCGTCGTTCTCCGGCGCGGTGTTCACCAGATCCACCACGGTGTCGAGGGCGCACCGGGTGTCGTGGGTGATCAGCACGTTTCGCTCCCTGGCCTGGGGGTCGGGCAGGCGCCCGCCGATGCTGGCCGATGGTAGCGACAACCGCGCCCACCGCACCGGGCCCCCCGATCCGTGGTCGCCCGTAAGACGCCTCCGCACCCACAAGGGTTCCCGGACAGCGGCCCACGAACCGGCCGCAGGGGCTGGAACCGGCCTCCGGGGCGGCACGCCAGAGCGGCGCCGTCCCGTGAGTGCTCACGGTGACGACGCCGGTCCGGGCCGTATGCGGTTGTTTTGGCCCGAGCCGTCTCCCCGAGTGGACGGCGCCGGGCGGTTCTGGGGGCGGGCCTAGCTTTCCGCCAGGATGTGCGAGAGCTCCTGATCCAGGTCGAAGTGCCGGTGCTCCGTGCCGGGCGGCACGGCGGCGTCGGTTCGCTTCAGGAAGGACTCCAGGGCCCGCGCCGGGGCCTCGAGCAGTGCCTCCCCCTCCGGGGAGCTCAGGGCGATGCATACGACGCCCTGACCATGACTGCGGGATGGCCAGACGCGGACGTCGCCGGTGCCGGTCGGCCGGTGAAGGCCTTCGGCGAGGAGGTCGCGGGCGAACACCCACTCGACGGTCTCCTCGGCTCCGGTGTGGAAGGTGGCGTGCACGGCGTAGGGGTCGGCCGTGTCGTACCGCAGGCCTGCGGGGACAGGCAGGGAGGACTCGCTCGACACAACGAGGCGCAGGTGCAGCTCGCAGCTGACCGTGGTGTTCATAAGCGCCAGGGCCTTTCGCTCAGTGTGCGCTCGGGGATTCGCACGTCGGCGAAATCGACATGCCACCTACGGTGCCGTTGTAAACCCCTCTGAGGGTTTTGCGTGCCTTTACGTAACTCTTCCGGCCGAGAACTCGTACGAGACCTGCCACCATTCCAGTGACCGGATTCACTCCGGTAGGGTTTGTCGGCATGAATACGGGGAGTGACGATCCGGGCGAGATTGCCGTGGTGGATCAGGCGAGGGCGGATCAGGCGAGGGCGGATCAGGTGAAGGCGGACGGGGAGCGGCCGGAGCGAGGGCTCGGCTCCCGTGCGCCGGAATTCATCAAGGCCCGCCGGGTCCTGCACCTGAGCTGGCAGGTCGGCGTCTTCGTTGTCGGTCTCGCGGTTGTCGTCGCCGGCATCATCATGCTGCCGCTGCCGGGACCCGGCTGGGTGGTGATCTTCGCGGGCATGGCGATCTGGGCGACCGAGTTCGTCTGGGCCCAGCTCGTGCTCCGCTGGACCAAGCGCAAGGTCACGGAGGCGGCCCAGCGGGCTCTCGACCCCCAGGTCCGGCGTCGCAACATCACCCTGACCGTGATCGGCCTGGTGATCGTGGCCGTGCTGGTCGGGGTCTACGTGTGGAAGTTCGGCATCGTGATGCCGTGGAAGATCAAGAGCCAGTGATCCGGCGCCCCGGAGTGGTCATGGGCACCCCCTGACATGGGGTAATGTTCTTCCTGCGCCCGGGCGATTAGCTCAGTGGGAGAGCGCTTCGTTCACACCGAAGAGGTCACTGGTTCGAACCCAGTATCGCCCACCCGGAACCGGCGGCCCGTCTGCGAGAAGCAGGCGGGCCGCCGGTGTTTGCGTGCCTGTGCCTGTGCCTGTGCCTGTGCCTGTGCCCGTGCCCGCAGCCCGGTCTCCGGGAACGGACGGTAACGATCCGTTACGTCGAGACCGACTTTCAGGCGTGCCAATCGTTCTGGGGGAAGTTCCGGACGCAGGCGCGGCGGAAATCCCCCGGACCTTTTCCAAAACGCCGTCACTTTCCTTCGGAAGTACGACAAGCGAGGAATTCTTCTCGTCCTCAACTCACAAGGACGAGCCGCCAATCTGAGGCTGAATCACTTCCGTGCGAGGGGGCAGACTCTGTCCATGGACTGGACCCACTACCGCTTCCGCACCCTGTGGTCCCTGCCCGCCCCGCCCGCCGCCGTGTTCGCGGTGCTCGAACGGGCCGAGGACTACCCCCGCTGGTGGCCACAGGTACGGTCGGTGACCCGGCGCGACGACGGCACCGGCGTCCTCACCATCCGCTCCGTGCTGCCGTACGCCATGACCTTCACCGCCCGCGAGACCCGCCATGATCCGGCCGCCGGCGTCCTGGAGATCGCTGTGTCCGGGGACATCGAGGGCTGGGCCCGCTGGACGGTCACGCCCGAGGGGGCGGGGACGCTGGTGCGCTACGACCAGGCCGTCCACGTCAACAAGCCACTGCTCAGACGGCTGGCCGTGCCGGGGCGGCCCGTCTTCCGCGTCAACCACCGGCTGATGATGCGCGCCGGGCGGCGCGGGCTGCTGCGGCGGCTGGAAGTGCCGGGAGGGATTTGAAGGAAGCGCGCCGGTACCTGTATTGTTCAGTGCGTTCCCGGGCGATTAGCTCAGTGGGAGAGCGCTTCGTTCACACCGAAGAGGTCACTGGTTCGAACCCAGTATCGCCCACCGGGAAAGGCCGGTCCGCAGCAGCGGGCCGGCCTTCTTCATGCCGCGGTCGACAGCTCCGGGCGCAGCGGCCAGTCCGTGCTCACCGTCTCCTCCGAGCCGCTGCGCGCGAACCACGCCTGCAGCCCCCGCGCCTGCGCCGCATGCCAGTTCGCCTGGAGCGTGTGCAGTTCGGCGGGGGAGAGGCGCTCCAGCCGGGTCGCGAAGCGGCGGCCCAGGGCCCGTACGACCTCCAGCGCGGCCTGTGCGTCCGCCGCCGCGTCGTGCGCGCCGTCCAGCGTCACGTCGTAGTGGGCGCACAGGTCGGTCAGCGTGCGCCGGCCCTTGCGGTAGCGGTCGAGGTGCTTGTCCAGCACCCGTGGATCCAGCACGTGCAGCGGCCTCGCCTCGAACCAGCGGTCCAGCGAGGACGCCCGGTGCCGGCGCAACTCCCGGTCCAGCAGCGTGAGATCGAACGGTGCGTTCATCACCACCAGCGGCCGGCCCATCGCCGCGTGCTCCGCCAGCTGCTCGGCTATCTCGTACATCACCGGCGCCGGCCAGCGCCCGTTGCGCTGCAACTGCTCCTCCGTCAGCCCGTGCACCGCCGTCGCCGCCTCCGGCACCGGCACCCCCGGGTTCACCATCCAGCGGGTCACCCGAGGCCGGGTGCCCGGCGCGTCCTGGACGACGACGGCGGCCGACACGATCCGGTCGGTCTCGACGTCGACGCCCGTCGTCTCCGTGTCGAAGGCGGCCAGCGGCCCCTCGTACCAGCACGTCATCGCAATCCAACTCCTCGTTCACCTCGGGCAGATGACGTTCCGTCTTCTGCCTGTTTGGTGATACCCGGGCCGTTTGCGCCGTACGCCGGAAGGACACAACAGGAGTACGGGTCTTTGCAGTTCAGCGGCCCGCAGCGGGGAAACTCATTGCTTGGAAGGCTGTTGGTCATGGCCATAGCGCAGCCCGAGCGGGGCGGGCTGCTGCCCGAACGCACGGGCCTCCTTCGCGGCACGCTCGCCACCACCGCGTGCATGGAGACACTCCAGGTCGGCTATCTGCACGCGGTCGCCGCCGCGGCCGGCTGCTCGCTGTCCCAGCCCTTCCCGGACAACGGCATCGACTGGCACGTCAGCCACAGCGCGCCCGGGCACACGGTCGACGACGAGGTCACCATCAAGGTCCAGCTGAAGGCCACCTACCAGGTCGCGCCCAACCCCCCGGGCCGCTTCTTCTCCTTCACGCTCGACAACGACCACCTGCGCAAACTCGCCCGCACCCCGGTCTCGGTGCACAAGATCCTGGTCGTCATGCTCGTCCCGCGCTCCCAGGACGACTGGCTGCGCGCCAGCCACGACCGCCTCGACCTCAGGCACTGCTGCTACTGGGTCAACCTCGCCGGCCACCCCGTCACCGGCCGGCACCGGACCACCGTGCGGATACCGACCTCACGCATCTTCGACGACCGGGCGCTGTGCGAGATCATGACGCGGGCCGGGACGGGAGGCAGGCCATGAGAAGCCGTCCCTACGACGAGCCGGTGCGGCTGGTGCGCCCGCACCCCGACGGCCTCCCCTGGAACCGGCCCCCCGAGCCCGGCGAGGTCGACCCCGCCGTGCTCGGCGCCCTGCTGCACCGGCACGGCTGGCGGCGTCGCGGGGGAGCGGCCGGGCGCTACGGCCGCTGGACCCCGCCCGGACCCTCCGGCGGCGCCACCAGCCTGCTGGTGCCCGAGAGCCGCTCCTTCCCCGACAGCGACGACCTGCTCGGCGAGGCGCTCGACGCCCTTGCCCGCAGTGAGACGCCCTCCGCGCGCGAAGTGCTGATCTCCCTCGCCGTGCCCAGCGACGAGATCCGCTGGTGGCGCGACACCCCGAGCGGCCCCGTGGGCGCCGCGCCCTGGAGCGTCGACGAGCAACTGCGCGGCGCCGCCCGGCAGATGATGCTCGCCGCCGCCCTCGCCACCCGCGCACGGGCCGGCTACTACGGCGCCCGGCACCGCCGCCCCGCCGCCGCCCTGCTGGAGAACGCCCTCGTCGGCCCCGCCGCCGAGGGCCGCCGGCTCACCGCCTTCGTGCCCGTGCACGCGGGCCGCCCGCTCGCCGTCCGTCTCCACCAGGCGCTGTACGCGGTCCGCGAGGCCATCGACTACCAGCGCGCCACCGGCGGCATGGACGCCTTCGACGGCGCCGTCGAGGCGGGCGTCAGCCGCGAGCTGACCGAGGCGATCGGTGTCCTGGTGCGGGGCACGGAGGGCGCCCGGATCGCCGTCGAGTGGGCGCCCGCGGCCGGTGTCCCCGAGGGCTGCACCGCCCCCGCCGAACCCGTCGAGTTCTCCCCCGGCGACCTGCCCGCGCTGCACGCGGCCGGCGCCCGCTATCTGCGCGACGAACCGTCCGTGCCGGTCCGGATCACCGGGACCGTGGTCCGCATGCGCCGCTCCGCGCCGCGCGGCGAGGGCACCGTCCGGCTCCGGGTGCTCGCCGGCGCCGAGATACCGCACGTCCGCGTCACCCTCGGCGAGGAGGACTACCGCATCGCCGGCCACGCCCACCTCGTCGGCCTCCCGGTGCGGGTGCACGGCCGACTGGAACGCCGGGGCGGTTTCCGCAGGCTCACCGGCGCCTCGGGTGTCGTACCGGTACAGGTGGACGAGGCGGAGCGGGACCGGCTGATGAAGTTCCTGCAGGGGACCGTCGAGGAAGGGGCTTTCTTCGAGGAGGCGTGCGGGGAGGCGTACGGGGCCGAGGACTGAGGGTGACCGTTTCGCGGTCGGTGCCGTCGGGTCGGTACGATCGCCAGTGCGCGCGCTCCTGGTATGGCGCCGCATTCCACCTTCAGTCAGGAGAGACCGGTGTCAGACGTCCGTGTGATCATCCAACGCGATTCCGAGCGGGAAGAACGCGTGGTGACGACGGGCACTACGGCCGCCGACCTCTTCGCGGGCGAGCGCTCGATCATCGCCGCGCGTGTGGGCGGCGAGCTGAAGGACCTCGCGTACGAGCTCCAGGACGGCGAGACCGTCGAGGGGGTCGAGATCTCCTCCGAGGACGGCCTGGGCATCCTGCGCCACTCGACCGCACACGTCATGGCGCAGGCCGTGCAGGAGATCTTCCCCGAGGCCAAGCTGGGCATCGGCCCGCCCGTCAAGGACGGCTTCTACTACGACTTCGACGTCGAGCGGCCGTTCACGCCCGAGGATCTCAAGGCCATCGAGAAGAAGATGCAGGAGATCCAGAAGCGCGGGCAGAAGTTCGCCCGCCGCGTGGTGACCGACGAGGCCGCCCGCGAGGAGCTGGCGAACGAGCCGTACAAGCTGGAGCTGATCGGTCTCAAGGGCTCGGCGTCGCACGACGACGGCGCGGACGTCGAGGTCGGCGCCGGCGAGCTGACGATCTACGACAACCTGGACGCCAAGACCGGCGAGCTGTGCTGGAAGGACCTCTGCCGCGGTCCCCACCTGCCTTCCACCCGCCTGATCCCGGCGTTCAAGCTGATGCGCAACGCCGCCGCCTACTGGCGCGGCAGCGAGAAGAACCCGATGCTCCAGCGCATCTACGGCACCGCCTGGCCGTCCAAGGACGAGCTGAAGGCGTACCTCGACTTCCTCGCCGAGGCCGAGAAGCGCGACCACCGCAAGCTCGGCTCCGAGCTGGACCTCTTCTCGATCCCCGAGCAGATCGGCTCCGGCCTCGCCGTCTTCCACCCCAAGGGCGGCATCGTCCGCCGCGTGATGGAGGACTACTCGCGCCGCCGGCACGAGGAAGAGGGCTACGAGTTCGTCTACACCCCGCACGCGACGAAGGGGAAGCTCTTCGAGACCTCCGGGCACCTGGACTGGTACGCCGAGGGCATGTACCCGCCCATGCAGCTCGACGAGGGCGTGGACTACTACCTCAAGCCCATGAACTGCCCGATGCACAACCTGATCTTCGACGCGCGCGGGCGTTCGTACCGTGAACTGCCGCTGCGCCTGTTCGAGTTCGGCACCGTGTACCGGTACGAGAAGTCGGGCGTCGTGCACGGCCTGACCCGCGCGCGCGGCTTCACGCAGGACGACGCGCACATCTACTGCACCCGTGAGCAGATGTCCGAGGAGCTGGACAAGACGCTCACCTTCGTCCTGGGCCTGCTGCGGGACTACGGTCTGACCGACTTCTACCTGGAGCTGTCGACGAAGGACCCCGAGAAGTTCGTGGGTAGCGACGAGGTCTGGGAAGAGGCGACCGAGACGCTGCGCCAGGTCGCCGAGAAGCAGGGCCTGCCCCTGGTTCCCGACCCGGGCGGTGCCGCCTTCTATGGTCCGAAGATCTCCGTCCAGGCCAAGGACGCGATCGGCCGCACCTGGCAGATGTCGACCATCCAGCTCGACTTCAACCTGCCGGAGCGCTTCAACCTGGAGTACACCGGCCCGGACGGCTCCAAGCAGCAGCCGGTCATGATCCACCGTGCGCTGTTCGGCTCCATCGAGCGGTTCTTCGCGGTGCTGCTGGAGCACTACGCGGGCGCGTTCCCGGCGTGGCTGGCCCCGGTCCAGGCGATCGGCATCCCGATCGGCGACGCGCACGTCGAGTACCTGGAGAAGTTCGCCGCGGCGGCCCGCAAGAAGGGCCTGCGCGTCGAGGTGGACTCCTCCTCGGACCGCATGCAGAAGAAGATCCGCAACGCCCAGAAGCAGAAGGTGCCCTTCATGGTCATCGCGGGCGACGAGGACATGTCGAACGGCTCGGTCTCCTTCCGCTACCGCGACGGCTCGCAGGAGAACGGCATCCCGTTCGACGAGGCCATCGCGAAGATCGCGCAGGTCGTGGAGGAGCGGGCTCAGGTCTGACCCGTGCACGGCAGGGCCCCCGGGACACCGCGTTCCCGGGGGCCCTCCTGCGTCTCGCCCGTGTCCGGAGATCGTCGTCCGGTCGCCCCGGCGACACGCCACGAACGGGCGAAGCCATATGCTGCATGGCATGACGAGTGAGCCGGAGCAGCAGATCGGAGTGGGGACGCAGGACGCGTTCCAGCGCCTGTGGACGCCCCACCGGATGGCCTACATCCAGGGTGAGAACAAGCCGACCGGCCCGGGGGCCGGCGACGGCTGCCCCTTCTGCTCGATCCCGGCCAAGTCCGACGAGGACGGGCTGATCGTCCGCCGTGGCGAGCACGTGTACGCCGTGCTCAACCTCTACCCGTACAACGGCGGCCACCTGATGACCGTGCCGTACCGGCACGTGGCCGACTACACCGAGCTGACCGGCCCGGAGACGGCCGAGCTGGCCGAGCTGACCAAAGAGGCGATGTCGGCCCTGCGCACCGCGTCCGGCGCGCACGGCTTCAACATCGGCATGAACCAGGGCACGGTGGCCGGTGCCGGCATCGCGGCCCACCTGCACCAGCACATCGTCCCGCGCTGGGGCGGCGACACGAACTTCATGCCGGTGGTGGGCCACACGAAGGTGCTGCCGCAGCTGCTGGCCGACACCAGGAAGATGCTGGCGGAGGCCTGGCCCGCGTAGACGGGCCCGGTGCCCTCCGCCAGGGGCACCGCTACGCGTCGTAGAGGTCGGCCTTCTTCGGCGTCGGGTCCTGCACCTGGCCGCTGAGGAACGCCGAGCGGGAGCCGAACTTCTCGGTGTCCACGCCGTTCTCCGTCAGGACCTTGATCGCGGCCGAGTGCACCACCCGCAGCACCGGCGTGGCCGCGCGCAGCGCGTCGTCGGCCATGAAGCGGTGCCGCCAGGGCTGGTCGGCCCAGGCGTGGCGCAGGCCGAACGGCTCGGGCAGGGCGATCGTGCCGCCGAGCCAGTTGAGCAGCGGCGGGTACCAGGTCAGCGGGGCGCGGGCGGCGAGCCGTACCACCTCGTCGGTGGTGATCAGCGGGAGCTTGACGGTGCGGGTCTCCCAGGGCTTGAACGACTTGGCGACCTGCTTCGTCGGAGCCTCCGGTTTGCCGTTGAACAGCGGGTTCACCGGGCCCAGCGCGTGTCCGGTGACCTCGATGCGCAGGGTCTCGTGCAGCACGGTCACGGTGATCATCATCGTGATGACGAGGTGGCCGTCCCACAGCGTCCACTGCACGCCGAGGTAGTGCCGGTCGCCGCTGCCGAACTGCTGCTTGTTGCAGATGTCCTGTATCGCGTGCGGCTTGATCTGGAAGGCCTCGACCTCCGCGCCCTCGGGCCGGGACACCTCCGTGGCCCCCTCGCCGATCGGGGTGACGATCCAGTGCCGTATCGAGGGCTTGGGGAAGCCGCCGGTGTGCAGCGGGCCGCGCTGCAGCAGGCTCAGCTGGTCGTGGATCGCGCGTATGACGTCCCAGCTGCGGAAGGGGTGGATCTCCCGGGTGGGGTCGGCGGGGACCAGGTCCTCGGCGAGCTGCCAGGCGCCCCAGCGGGTGCCCATGCCGAGTATGCCCTTGGGGCCGGCGTAGAAGACCGAGTTGGACTGCTGCTCGGCGCTGAGCCGGGCCAGGGACTGGCGCAGCGCCTCGGCCGCGGTCTCGCCGGGGCTGCGCGGCACGGTCTCCGGGACCTTGGCGCCCACGGTGCTGCCGGAGAGCAGGCCGCTCCAGCGGGCCCGCAGGTCCTTGGCGGTGCGCTCGCAGATCTGCTTGGCCCAGAACCAGCCGATGACCGGGGCGACGACGGCCCCGCGCGCGTACCAGGCCCAGAATCCGCTGAGCGGCATCTTGAGCAGGAAGAGCGCGGCGACCACGCCGACGGCCAGGAGCAGGGCGGTGGCGAACGTTCCGGCCCGCTTGTCGTCGCGCTTGGCGACGTACGTGCGCAGCTGGAAGACGAGCAGCCAGGCGATGAGGCCGGGCAGGAAGATCAGCCCGCACACCACCATGACGAGGGACAGGAGGTTGTCGCGTTCCCGGCGGATGTTGTTGGCCGCCAGGCAGTGCTCGACGACGACCTGGGGTTCGACACCGAAGGACTGGATGAGCGGCTTGCGGCCGGGGGCGAGCAGGCGGTCGACGACGGCCCGCGAGAAGGCCTCGCCGAGTTTCGGCTTGAACAGGGCGATCCGGCCGGGCTTGACGGTCGACTGGTGCCAGTCGTTGTCGGCCTTCTTGATCGTCTCGATCTCGTCGTCCCGGTAGGCCGCCGAAGCCAGCGCGAAGGTCGCCGCCTGGCCGCCGTCGCCGGCGACGGGCACCTGCGGCCCGTCCCACTCCGTTCCCACCGACATTCCCGCCCCCATCGCCGCCGTGTCGCTTCTGCGGCCTTCCCGACTTCCTTGCCCCGCACACCTGTTGAACAGGCCTTCATGCCGAAAACGGGCCTGTACCGTCCGGTCGCGGCACGAAGCGATCAGGCGATCAGCGTATCCGCCGCCACCGACACCGCGTAGGCGGACGGCCCAAGCCGCCCGCCTGCGCATGGAGTTGAGCCACAGTGAGCTACGTCGTCTCGCCCGCCTGTTCGCGGATCCGTTCGGCGACCTGGGGCGGCATCGGCTCGTGCCGTACATAGGTGCGGTCGAAGCGGGCCGTGCCGTGCGACAGCGAGCGCAGGTCGACGGCGTACCGGCCGATCTCGAACTCGGGCACCTCGGCGCGCACCAGGGTCCGTCCGGAGCCCACCTGTTCGGTGCCGAGCACCCGGCCGCGGCGGCTCGACAGGTCGCTCATCACGGCGCCCACGTAGTCGTCGCCGACCAGCACGGTCACCTCGGCGACCGGCTCCAGCAGATGGATCCTCGCGTCGGCGGCGGCCTCGCGCAGCGCGAGCGCGCCCGCGGTCTGGAACGCGGCGTCGGAGGAGTCCACCGAGTGCGCCTTGCCGTCCAGCAGGGTGATCCGCACGTCCACGAGCGGATAGCCGGCGGCGACCCCCTTGGCGGCCTGCGCCCGTACGCCCTTCTCGACGGACGGGATGAACTGCCGGGGCACCGCCCCGCCGACGACCTTGTCCACGAACTCGATGCCCGAGCCGCCCGGCAGCGGTTCCACCTCGATCTCGCAGATGGCGTACTGCCCGTGCCCGCCGGACTGCTTCACGTGCCGCCCGCGCCCGGCGGCCTTGTTCGCGAACGTCTCCCGGAGGGAGACCTTGTGCGGGACGACGTCGACCTGGACGCCGTAGCGGCTGCGCAGCCGCTCCAGGGCCACGTCCGCGTGGGCCTCGCCCAGGCACCACAGGACGACCTGGTGGGTGTCCTGGTTCTGCTCCAGGCGCATCGTGGGATCCTCGGCGACCAGCCGGGACAGGCCCTGGGAGAGCTTGTCCTCGTCGGGTTTGCTGTGTGCCTGGATGGCGAGCGGCAGCAGCGGGTCGGGCATCTGCCAGGGCTCCATGAGCAGCGGGTCGTCCTTGGCGGAGAGCGTGTCGCCGGTCTCCGCGCGGCCGAGCTTCGCCACGCACACCAGGTCGCCCGCGACGGCGTGCGTCACCGGGCGCTGCTGTTTGCCGAAGGGCATGGACAGGGCGCCGACCTTCTCGTCGACGTCGTGGTCCTCGTGGCCGCGGTCGGTCAGCCCGTGCCCGGAGACGTGCACCGTCTGGTCGGGGCGCAGGGTGCCGGAGAAGAGGCGGACCAGGGAGATCCGGCCGACGTAGGGGTCGGAGGCGGTCTTGACGACCTCGGCGACCAGGGGACCGGCGGTGTCGCACGCCTTCAGCTCGCGCGGCTTGCCGTCGATCGTGCTGACCCCGGGCATGGGGTGCTCGAACGGGGTCGGGAACCCGCCGGTGACCAGCTCCAGCAGCTCCACCGTGCCGAGGCCCTGCCGGCCGCCGTCGGTGGCCGGGGCGGCGGCCAGGACCGGGTAGAACGTGCCGCGTGCCACGGCCCGCTCCAGGTCCTGGATCAGCGTCTTGACGTCGACCTGCTCGCCGCCGAGGTAGCGGTCCATGAGGGTCTCGTCCTCGCTCTCGGCGATGATCCCCTCGATCAGCCGGTTGCGGGCCGCCTCGATGTCCGGCAGCTGGTCCGCGCCGGGCTCGGACTCCTTGCGCTCCCCGGTGGCGTAGTCGAACACCTTCTGGGACAGCAGCCCGATCAGTCCGGTCACGGGCGCGTGCCCGTCGGTGCCCTCGGGACCGTGCAGCGGCAGATACAGGGGCAGTACGGCGTCGGGGTCGTCGCCGCCGAAGGCCTCCGCGCAGCTGCGGGTCATCTCCTCGAAGTCCGCGCGGGCGGCCTCCAGGTGCGTGATCACGATCGCCCGGGGCATGCCGACGGCCGCGCACTCCTCCCACACCATCCGCGTCGAGCCGTCCACCCCGTCCGAGGCCGAGACGACGAAAAGAGCCGCGTCCGCGGCGCGCAGCCCGGCCCTCAGCTCGCCGACGAAGTCGGCGTATCCGGGGGTGTCGAGGAGGTTGATCTTGATGCCGTTCCATTCGACGGGCGCCAGCGAGAGCTGCACCGAGCGCTGCTGCCGGTGCTCGATCTCGTCGTAGTCGGAGACGGTGCCGCCCTCCTCCACGCGGCCCGCCCGGTTCACCGCCCCGGTGGTCAGCGCAAGGGCCTCCACCAGAGTCGTCTTGCCCGCCCCGGAGTGGCCGACCAGCACCACGTTCCGTACGGACGCGGGTTGGTCGGCCGCCATAGCCCTGCCGGCGGCCCCAGGGTTTGTCTGTACCTTGTCGCCCATGATCCTGCCTCCCGTGCACGGTGAGGTCACTGTGGGCGCGGACACGCGGCACCGCGTGCACTGGCGGCTCCTGCGACGCCCGCGGTCCTTCGAGCTTTCCACTCCGGTCACGTTGCGTCCATACGACGGACGCCGATCGCGCCACACGCGCACCGCGCGGGGGCGTGCGGCGCTCCCAGGGACGGGTGCGGGCGCCCGGCCGTCACGCACGCACGCGCGTGGCTACGATGGGCCAGCCGGCGGCCACCAGGGCCGCGGCGACACCAACCGTCGGGAAGACCATGCTGAACAAGTACGCGCGTGCTTTTTTCACGCGTGTCCTCACACCGTTCGCCGCGTTCCTCATCCGGAGGGGCGTGAGCCCCGACACGGTCACGCTCATCGGTACGGCCGGGGTGGTCGCCGGTGCGCTGGTCTTCTACCCCATGGGCGAGTTCTTCTGGGGCACGGTCGTGATCACGCTGTTCGTCTTCTCCGACCTGGTCGACGGCAACATGGCCCGCCAGCTGGGCCGCTCCAGCCGCTGGGGCGCCTTCCTGGACTCCACGCTCGACCGGGTCGCCGACGGCGCGATCTTCGGCGGCTTCGCCCTGTGGTACGCGGGTCGGGGCGACAACAATGTGCTGTGCGCGGTCTCCATCTTCTGCCTGGCCAGCGGCCAGGTGGTGTCGTACACGAAGGCGCGCGGCGAGTCGATCGGGCTCCCGGTGGCCGTCAACGGGCTGGTCGAACGCGCCGAGCGACTGGTGATCTCGCTGGTCGCGGCCGGTTTCGCGGGCCTCCACAAGTTCGGCGTGCCGGGCATCCAGTGGCTGCTGCCGATCGCACTGTGGATCGTCGCCGCGGGCAGCCTCGTCACCCTGATCCAGCGGGTCGTCACCGTCCGCCGCGAGTCCGCCGAGGCGGACGCCGCAGCCGCCCGCGAGGATGCGTCCCAGGGGAGCGAGGCGGCGAAGTGAGCACCGGCGAACGGCTGACCGACGCGCTGTACGGGTTCGGCTGGAGCACCGTCAAGAAGCTGCCCGAACCCGTCGCGGTCCGCCTCGGCCGCACCATCGCCGACCTCGCCTGGAAGCGGCGCGGCAAGGGCGTACGACGGCTGGAGGCCAACTACTCGCGCGTGGTGCCCGATGCCACCCCTGAGCGCCTGGCCGAGCTCTCCCGCGCGGGCATGCGCTCGTACCTGCGCTACTGGATGGAGTCCTTCCGGCTGCCGGCCTGGAGCGCGGAGCGCGTGAAGTCCGGCTTCGACCCCAAGGACGTGCACTACCTGACCGACGGGATCGCCTCCGACCGCGGTGTCATCCTCGCGCTGCCGCACATGGCCAACTGGGACCTGGCCGGCGCCTGGGTCACCACGAAGCTGCAGACGCCGTTCACCACGGTCGCCGAGCGGCTGAAGCCGGAGACGCTCTACGACCGCTTCGTCGCCTACCGCGAGGGCCTCGGCATGGAGGTCCTGCCGCACACCGGCGGCAGCGCCTTCGGCACGCTGGCCCGGCGGCTGCGCGACGGCGGCCTGGTCTGCCTGGTCGCCGAGCGCGACCTGTCCGCGTCCGGCGTCGAGGTCGACTTCTTCGGCGAGAGGACGCGGATGCCCGCGGGCCCCGCCCTGCTCGCCCAGCAGACCGGTGCGCTGCTGCTGCCCGTCACGCTCTGGTACGACGACTCGCCGGTCATGCGGGGCCAGGTGCATGCCCCGATCGAGGTACCGGAGCCAGGTTCGCGGGCCGAGAAGACGTCTGTCATGACACAGGCGCTGGCCGACGCCTTCGCCACCGGGATCGCCGACCATCCGGAGGACTGGCACATGCTCCAGCGGCTGTGGCTCGCCGACCTCGACCCCGCGAAGGGGCCCTCGTGAGAATCGGGATCGTCTGCCCGTACTCCTGGGACGTCCCGGGTGGCGTCCAGTTCCACATCCGTGACCTGGCCGAGTACTTCATCCGGCTCGGCCACGAGGTGTCCGTGCTCGCCCCTGCCGACGACGACACCCCGCTGCCGCCGTACGTCGTCTCGGCCGGCCGCGCGGTTCCGGTGCCGTACAACGGCTCGGTGGCCCGCCTGAACTTCGGGTTCCTGTCCGCCGCCCGGGTCCGCCGGTGGCTGCACGAGGGCGGCTTCGACGTGGTGCACATCCACGAGCCGACGTCCCCGTCGCTCGGCCTGCTGACCTGCTGGGCCGCCCAGGGGCCCATCGTCGCGACCTTCCACACCTCCAACCCGCGCTCGCGCGCGATGATCGCCGCGTACGCCATCCTCCAGGCCGCCCTGGAGAAGATCAGCGCGCGGATCGCGGTCAGCGAGTACGCCCGCCGCACCCTCGTCGAACACCTGGGCGGGGACGCGGTGGTGATCCCCAACGGCGTCGACGTCGACTTCTTCGCCAAGGCCGAGCCCGAGCCCGAGTGGCAGGGGGACACCATCGGCTTCATCGGCCGTATCGACGAGCCCCGCAAGGGTCTGCCGGTACTCATGGAGGCGCTGCCGAAGATCCTCGCCGCCCGGCCGCAGACCCGGCTGCTGATCGCCGGGCGCGGCGACGAGGACGCGGCCGTGGCCGACCTGCCGAAGGAACTGCGCTCCCGCGTCGAGTTCCTCGGCATGATCAGCGACGAGGACAAGGCGCGCCTGCTGCGCAGCGTCGACCTGTACCTCGCGCCCAACACCGGCGGCGAGAGCTTCGGCATCATCCTCGTGGAAGCCATGTCGGCGGGGGCCCCCGTCCTCGCCTCCGACCTGGACGCCTTCGTGCAGGTCCTCGACCAGGGCAAGGCGGGCGAGGTCTTCGCCAACGAGGACGCGGACGCGCTGGCCGAGGCCGCCGTACGGCTCCTGGCCGACCCGGACCGCCGCGAAGAGCTGCGCGAACGCGGCAGCGTGCACGTCCGCCGCTTCGACTGGTCGACGGTGGGCGCCGACATCCTGTCCGTCTACGAGACGGTCACGACGGGCACGGCGGCGGTGGCCACGGACGAGCGCTCGGGGCTGCTGGCGCGGTTCGGGCTGGCACGCGACTGACCGGCAACCGGCCGGAACGGGCCGCGACCGGCCGCGACGGCTGGAGGCGACCCGAACCGAGCGGGATGCGGGAGACCGGAGCGAGCGGGATGCGGGCGGGGCCAGGGCCCACCGATAGCCTTCGCCCGTGACCGCAACACTCATCTGGATCCTCGTCGCGCTCGTCGCCATCGGCCTCTACCTGAGCTGGACGGCCGGCCGGCTGGACCGGCTGCACGCGCGGATGGACGCCGCCCGGGCCGCGCTCGACGCGCAGCTGCTGCGGCGGGCGTCCGTGGCGCAGGAGCTGGCCACCTCGGGCGTGCTGGACCCCGCCGCCTCGATCGTGCTGTACGAGGCCGCCCACGCGGCCCGGCAGGCCGAGGAGGAGCAGCGGGAGGTCGCCGAGAGCGAGCTGAGCCAGGCCCTGCGAGCGGTCTTCGAGGACCCCCAGCAGGTCGAGGGCGTGCGCGCCGCCCCCGGAGGCGAGCAGGCAGCCCGTGAGCTGGCCGAGGCGGTGCGCCGGGTGCCGATGGCCCGCCGCTTCCACAACGACGCCGTGGGGGCCGCCCGCAGGCTCCGCGAGCACCGCAAGGTGCGCTGGTTCCGGCTGGCCGGCCACGCCCCGTTCCCGCTGGCCTTCGAGATGGACGACGAGCCGCCGGCGGCCCTGGTGGAGAGGGCCTCCTGAACGTCAGGTGGACGAAAAGGATCCACCGGCTTCCCATTGGCCCTTGCTGTGGCCTGGTCCACTCACGTTTCCTCGTCGGAGCAGTCTCTGCGGCTGTTGCAGAATCCCTCTTTTTCTTCCAGTGAGGTCACCCGTGTCCACCACCGAGAACCAGGCTCCCGAGACCGGCACCGCCCGCGTGAAGCGCGGCATGGCCGAACAGCTCAAGGGCGGCGTGATCATGGACGTCGTCACGCCGGAGCAGGCGAAGATCGCCGAGGACGCGGGCGCCGTCGCCGTCATGGCGCTGGAGCGGGTCCCGGCCGACATCCGCAAGGACGGCGGCGTGGCCCGTATGTCCGACCCGGACATGATCGAGGGCATCATCAACGCCGTCTCCATCCCGGTCATGGCGAAGTCCCGCATCGGCCACTTCGTCGAGGCCCAGGTCCTGCAGTCCCTCGGCGTGGACTACATCGACGAGTCCGAGGTCCTCACCCCGGCCGACGAGGTCAACCACTCCGACAAGTGGGCGTTCACCACCCCCTTCGTCTGTGGCGCCACCAACCTGGGCGAGGCCCTGCGCCGCATCGCCGAGGGCGCCGCGATGATCCGCTCCAAGGGCGAGGCCGGCACCGGCAACGTCGTGGAGGCCGTCCGCCACCTGCGCCAGATCAAGAACGAGATCGCCAAGCTGCGCGGCTTCGACAACCACGAGCTGTACGCCGCCGCCAAGGAGCTGCGCGCCCCGTACGAGCTGGTCAAGGAGGTCGCCGAGCTGGGCAAGCTCCCGGTGGTCCTCTTCTCCGCCGGTGGCGTGGCCACCCCGGCCGACGCGGCCCTGATGCGCCAGCTCGGCGCCGAGGGCGTGTTCGTCGGCTCCGGCATCTTCAAGTCCGGCGACCCGGCCAAGCGCGCCGCCGCCATCGTGAAGGCCACCACCTTCTACGACGACCCGAAGATCATCGCGGACGCCTCCCGCAACCTGGGCGAGGCCATGGTCGGCATCAACTGTGACACCCTCCCCGAGGCCGAGCGCTACGCGAAGCGCGGCTGGTAAGGCACCGGAACACACATGAACACCCCCGTCATAGGCGTCCTGGCCCTCCAGGGCGACGTACGGGAGCACCTCATCGCCCTGGCCGCGGCCGACGCCGTGGCCAGGCCGGTGCGGCGCCCCGAGGAACTCGCCGAGGTGGACGGTCTCGTCCTGCCCGGCGGTGAGTCCACCACCATCTCCAAGCTGGCCATCCTCTTCGGAGTGATGGAGCCCCTCCGCGCGCGCGTGCGGGACGGCATGCCGGTCTACGGAACCTGCGCGGGCATGATCATGCTCGCCGACAAGATCCTCGACCCGCGCTCGGGCCAGGAGACCGTCGGCGGCATCGACATGATCGTGCGCCGCAACGCCTTCGGCCGGCAGAACGAGTCGTTCGAGGCGCAGGTCGACGTCCGTGGGATCGACGGCGATCCTGTAGAGGGCGTTTTCATCCGCGCCCCCTGGGTCGAGTCCGTCGGGGCCGAGGTGGAGGTGCTCGCCGAGCACGAGGGCCACATCGTCGCGGTCCGCCAGGGCAATGTGCTCGCCACGTCGTTCCACCCTGAACTGACCGGCGACCACCGCGTGCACTCCTTGTTCGTCGACATGGTGCGCGCCAACCGGACACCGGAGTCCTTGTAGGATCTCTGGGGGTCCCCCAGCCGTTCAGGTCTGGGGAGTTCGTTCATAGATGGGTTACGCGAAGGAGACAGGCAGATGTCCGGCCACTCTAAATGGGCCACGACTAAGCACAAGAAGGCCGTGATCGACGCCAAGCGCGGCAAGCTCTTCGCGAAGCTGATCAAGAACATCGAGGTCGCGGCGCGTATGGGCGGTGTCGACCTCGACGGCAACCCGACGCTCTACGACGCCGTCCAGAAGGCCAAGAAGCAGTCGGTCCCGAACAAGAACATCGACTCCGCGATCAAGCGCGGTGGCGGTCTCGAGGCGGGCGGCGCCGACTACGAGACGATCATGTACGAGGGCTACGGCCCGAACGGTGTCGCGGTGCTCATCGAGTGCCTCACCGACAACCGCAACCGCGCCGCCTCCGACGTGCGCGTCGCCATGACCCGCAACGGCGGCAACATGGCCGACCCGGGCTCCGTGTCGTACATGTTCAGCCGCAAGGGCGTCATCATCGTCCCCAAGGGCGAGCTGAGCGAGGACGACGTCCTGGGCGCCGTCCTGGACGCCGGTGCCGAGGAGGTCAACGACCTCGGCGAGAGCTTCGAGGTCATCAGCGAGGCCACCGACCTGGTCGCGGTCCGCACCGCGCTCCAGGAGGCCGGCATCGACTACGACTCCGCCGAGTCGAGCTTCGTGCCGTCCGTCCAGGTCGAGCTGGACGAGGAAGGCGCGAAGAAGATCTTCAAGCTGATCGACGCGCTGGAGGACAGCGACGACGTGCAGAACGTCTTCGCGAACTTCGACGTGAGCGACGAGGTCATGGAGAAGGTCGACGCCTGACGCCGACGCGAACCCAACGGGCCGACGGGACACACCCCGTCGGCCCGTCGCGTTGTCAGTGGCACCCGATAGCCTGCACAAACAGGCGAGCGAAGGGAGGGGCGCCGGTGCGCGTACTGGGGGTGGACCCCGGACTGACGCGGTGCGGTGTCGGCGTCGTCGAGGGGGTCGCGGGCCGCCCGTTGACCATGCTCGGCGTCGGTGTCGTACGGACGCCCGCGGACGCCGAACTCAGCGGTCGGCTGCTCGCCGTCGAGCAGGGCATCGAGCAGTGGCTGGACGAGCACCGGCCCGAGTTCGTGGCCGTCGAGCGCGTCTTCAGCCAGCACAACGTGCGCACCGTCATGGGAACCGCCCAGGCCAGCGCCGTCGCCATGCTCTGCGCCGCCCGCCGCGGCATCCCGGTCGCCCTGCACACCCCCAGCGAGGTCAAGGCCGCCGTCACCGGAAGCGGACGCGCCGACAAGGCGCAGGTCGGCGCCATGGTCACCCGGCTGCTGCGGCTCAGCGCCCCACCGAAGCCGGCCGACGCCGCCGACGCCCTCGCGCTCGCCATCTGCCACATCTGGCGCGCCCCCGCCCAGAACCGGCTCCAGCAGGCCGTCGCCCTGCACAACGCCAACGCAGCTCACGCAGCTCACGCAACGAAAGGCCGTACGGCATGATCGCCTTCGTCAGCGGCACGGTCGCCGCACTCGCCCCCGACGCAGCGGTCGTCGAGGTCGGCGGCGTCGGCATGGCCGTCCAGTGCACGCCGAACACGCTGTCGACGCTCCGCATGGGACAGCCCGCCAAGCTGCACACCTCCCTCGTCGTCCGCGAGGACTCGCTGACCCTGTACGGCTTCGCCGACGACGACGAGCGCCAGGTCTTCGAGCTGCTGCAGACCGCGAGCGGCGTCGGTCCGCGCCTGGCCCAGGCCATGCTCGCCGTGCACACCCCGGACGCGCTGCGCCGCGCCGTCGCCACCGGTGACGAGAAGGCCCTCACCGCCGTCCCCGGCATCGGCAAGAAGGGCGCGCAGAAGCTGCTGCTGGAGCTGAAGGACCGCCTCGGCGAGCCCGTCGGCGCCCCCGCGATCGGCGCGCCGGTCACCCAGGGCTGGCGCGACCAGCTGCACGCGGCCCTCATCGGCCTCGGCTACGCCACCCGAGAGGCGGACGAGGCCGTCTCCGCCGTGGCCCCGCAGGCCGAGGCCGCCGGTGGCACACCCCAGGTGGGTCAGCTGCTCAAGGCCGCCCTGCAGACCCTGAACCGCGCCCGCTGACCTGCGCCACACTGCTAGGAGACTTCAGTGAACTGGGACGACACGACCGACACCTCCGCCGCGGAGCGGCTCGTCGGTGCGTCCGCCGACCGGGAGGACCAGGCCGTCGAGGCCGCCCTGCGGCCCAAGGACCTCGGCGAGTTCATCGGCCAGGAGAAGGTGCGCGAGCAGCTCGACCTCGTCCTGCGCGCCGCCCGCGCGCGGGGGGCCACCGCCGACCACGTGCTGCTCTCCGGCGCGCCCGGCCTCGGCAAGACCACACTGTCGATGATCATCGCGGCCGAGATGGGCGCCCCCATCCGCATCACCTCCGGCCCCGCCATCCAGCACGCCGGCGACCTCGCCGCGATCCTCTCCTCCCTCCAGGAGGGCGAGGTCCTCTTCCTCGACGAGATCCACCGCATGTCCCGGCCCGCCGAGGAGATGCTGTACATGGCCATGGAGGACTTCCGCGTCGACGTCATCGTCGGCAAGGGCCCCGGCGCCACCGCCATCCCGCTGGAGCTGCCCCCCTTCACCCTGGTCGGCGCCACCACGCGCGCGGGCCTGCTGCCGCCGCCGCTGCGCGACCGCTTCGGCTTCACCGCGCACATGGAGTTCTACGAGCCGCACGAGCTGGAGCGGGTCGTGCACCGCTCGGCGAACCTGCTCGACGTCGGGATCGAGCCGGACGGCGCCGCCGAGATCGCCGGCCGCTCGCGCGGCACGCCCCGCATCGCCAACCGCCTGCTGCGCCGTGTCCGCGACTACGCCCAGGTCAAGGCGGACGGCGTGGTCACCCGCGAGATCGCCGCAGCGGCCCTCAAGGTCTACGAGGTCGACGCGCGCGGCCTCGACCGGCTCGACCGCGCGGTCCTGGAAGCGCTGCTGAAGCTGTTCGGCGGCGGGCCGGTCGGGCTGTCGACGCTCGCCGTCGCGGTGGGGGAGGAGCGGGAGACCGTCGAGGAGGTCGCCGAACCGTTCCTCGTCCGCGAGGGACTGCTCGCCCGCACCCCGCGCGGCCGGGTCGCAACGCCCGCGGCGTGGGCCCATCTCGGTCTCACCCCGTCCGGCCCGGCGGCCGGGGGAGCCGCAGGAGCTGCAGGAAACGGACAACAGAACCTGTTCGGGGCGTGACGACGGCGAGAAGCGGAGCTGACGGCTGCCAGACGCGGGCGTGACGGCGAGGGCAATGGCGGGAGCAGGAACCCAGGTGCCATGCTGAGCGTTGTTCCATGCATGCGGACTCGCTTAGACTCCGCCGATGCCACCCTTGCGGGCGGCGCCGACCCACACCCCCATCAACAGGCCGCTCTCCGTCGCGGTCGCGCGAAGGAAACCCCGTCCCGTGAAGACCATCACTCTCCTCCCCTTCATCGTGCTCATCGCGGCCATGTTCCTGATGACGCGCTCGGCCAAGAAGAAGCAGCAGCAGGCCGCCTCCATGCGCAACGAGATGCAGCCCGGCTCCGGTGTCCGCACGATCGGGGGGATGTACGCGACGGTCAAGGAGGTCCACGAGGACACGGTCCTCCTCGACGCCGGTCCGGGCGTCGAGCTCCTCTTCGCGAAGAACGCGATCGGCGCCGTCCTCACGGACGACGAGTACAACCGCATCGTCCACGGCATCGAGCACGACCTGAAGTCCGACGCCGACATCGTCCCGGACGACGCGTCCTCCCTCACCGAGGGCGACAAGACCGACGAGCCTGCCGCCGCCTCCGACGACAAGAGCGTCGACCTCGGTAAGAAGGACGCCGCCGAGGACGAGACCGACGCGGCCGAGGCCCCCGAGACCAAGGCCGCCGAGGCCAAGTCGGACGAAGAGCCGAAGAAGACCGACGGCGACACCGACGCGAAGTAGTCACGCCCCGGGGCGTCGCGGGCAGGCATGACGGGCCCCGCGCGCCCCGGGCGCATCTGTGTCCCGCACGGGACCCGACCATGTCATGGCCGACCGCGCCGACCAGGCGTTCGGGCGGCCCGAGAGGGAGTACGAGAAGGTGGCAGCACCTAAGAGGGGCCGGAGCGCGAGCGCCCAGAGCAAGCCAGGGCGCTCGCTGGCCCTCATCCTGATCGCCATCGTGGCGCTCACCGGGGGGATGTTCGCCTCCGGTAACACCACTCCGCGTCTCGGCATCGACCTTGCCGGTGGTACGAGCATCACGCTCAAGGCGAAGGCCGACCAGGGGTCGGCGATCAACAAGGCCAACATGGACACCGCGGTCGACATCATGAACCGCCGTGTCAACGGCCTGGGCGTCTCCGAGGCGGAGGTGCAGACCCAGGGGAACGACCACATCATCGTCAACATCCCCAAGGGCACCAACTCCAAGCAGGCCCAGGAGCAGGTCGGCACCACCGCAAAGCTGTACTTCCGCCCGGTGCTCGCCAGCACCCCCAGCGGCCCGGCCGCGAAGACCCCTTCGCCGAGCGCCTCCCCCGGCGGAAGCGCTTCGCCGAGCCCGTCCGCGAGCGGGTCGTCCAAGCCGAAGGCGTCCTCGCCCTCGTCCTCCACCGCGTCCCCGAGCGCCACCGCGACCTCGCAGGGCCGCGCGGTCACCGACGCGCTGAAGGCCGACGCCACTGCGTCGCCGTCCGCCTCCTCGAGCGCTTCGCCGAGCGCCTCGTCCAGCGGCAAGCCCTCCGCCAGCCCGTCCGCGTCCGCGACCGGCACCCCCTCCACCAGCCGGCTCCAGGCCCAGTACGCCGTCCTGGACTGCACCAAGCCTGCCGAGCGCGCCAAGGCCGGCACCAGCGCCAAGCCCAGTGAGCCCACCGTGGCCTGCGGCAAGATCAACAAGGTCTGGTACAAGTACGTGCTCGGCCCGGCCGCCGTGGACGGCACCGAGGTCAAGAAGGCCCGCGCCGTCTTCGACACGCAGACCGCCGCCGGCTGGCAGGTTCAGATGAACTTCAGCTCCAAGGGGTCCACGAAGTTCGCGAACATCACCGGCCAGCTGGCCAAGAACCAGAGCCCGCAGAACGAGTTCGGCATCGTCCTCGACGGCCAGGTCGTCTCCAGCCCGTACGTGAGCACCGCCATCACCGGCGGCCAGGCGGAGATCTCCGGCCGCTTCACGCAGCAGGAGGCGCAGAACCTCGCCAACATGCTGTCGTACGGCGCCCTGCCGCTGTCCTTCAAGGAGGACACCGTCACCACGGTGACCGCCGCGCTCGGCGGTGAGCAGCTGCACGCCGGTCTGCTCGCCGGCGCGATCGGTCTCGCCCTGGTCGTGATCTACCTGATCGCCTACTACCGCGGCCTGTCGATCGTGGCGATGGCCTCCCTCCTGGTCTCCGCGATCCTCACCTACGTGATCATGTCGCTGCTCGGCCCGGCCATCGGCTTCGCGCTGAACCTGCCGGCGGTCTGCGGTGCCATCGTGGCCATCGGTATCACCGCCGACTCGTTCATCGTGTACTTCGAGCGCATAAGGGACGAGATCCGCGAGGGCCGCTCGCTGCGCCCCGCCGTCGAGCGCGCCTGGCCGCGCGCCCGTCGCACGATCCTGGTCTCCGACTTCGTGTCGTTCCTCGCCGCCGCGGTGCTGTTCATCGTCACCGTCGGCAAGGTGCAGGGCTTCGCGTTCACGCTCGGCCTGACCACCGTGCTCGATGTGGTCGTCGTCTTCTTCTTCACCAAGCCGCTGATGACGATCCTCGCCCGCCGCAAGTTCTTCGCGAACGGCCACAAGTGGTCCGGGCTCGACCCGAAGGGCCTGGGCGCCAAGCCGCCGCTGCGCCGCACCCGCCGTCCCGCCGGTCCCGCCACCGGCTCTGTCGACCCGAAGGAAGCGTGAGCGATGTCGAAACTCGGCAGCCTCGGCGCCCGACTGCACCGTGGTGAGATCAGCTACGACTTCGTCGGCAAGCGCAAGATCTGGTACGGCATCTCGATCCTGATCACCATCACGGCCATCCTCGGCCTGGCGGTGCGCGGCCTGAACATGGGCATCGAGTTCCGTGGCGGCGCGGTCTTCACGACCCCGACGCACATGAGCACCTCGGTGGCCAAGGCCGAGGAGTACGCGAAGGACGCCTCCGGGCACGAGGCGATCGTCCAGAAGCTCGGCAACGGCAGCCTGCGCATCCAGATCGCCGGCATCGAGACGGACAAGTCCGACCAGATCAAGCAGACCCTGGCCAAGGACCTGAACCTCAACCCGGAGAAGCTCGCCGCCGACCTGGTCGGCCCGAGCTGGGGTGAGCAGATCGCCGGCAAGGCCTGGAAGGGCCTGGCGATCTTCATGGTCCTCGTGGTGATCTACCTGGCGATCGCCTTCGAGTGGCGCATGGCCATCGCGGCCCTGGTCGCGCTGATCCACGACATCACCATCACGACCGGCATCTACGCCCTCGTCGGCTTCGAGGTCACGCCCGGTACGGTCATCGGTCTGCTGACGATCCTCGGTTACTCGCTCTATGACACGGTCGTCGTCTTCGACAGCCTCAAGGAGCAGACGAAGGACATCACCAAGCAGACGCGCCTGACGTACAGCGACATCGCCAACATGTCGATCAACGGCACCCTGGTCCGTTCGATCAACACCACCGTGGTGGCGCTGCTGCCGGTCGCGGGCCTGCTGTTCATCGGCGGCGGCTTCCTCGGCGCCGGCACGCTGAACGACATCTCGCTGTCGCTGTTCGTCGGCCTCGCGGCCGGTGCGTACTCCTCGATCTTCATCGCCACGCCGCTCGTCGCCGACCTCAAGGAGCGCGAGCCCGCGATGAAGGCCCTGCGCAAGCGGGTCCTGGCCAAGCGCGCCCAGGCCGCCGCCGAGGAAGACCTCGCGGAGGCCCGTGCCGCCGGCGAGGACGGGCCGGAGGACGCCACGCCCGCAGTCGTCGGCCCGCGCAACCAGCCCACGTCCCGCGGCCGGGGCCGTGGCCGGGCCTCCGGGAAGCGCCGATGACCGAGCTCACAGACCTCACGACGCTGCTGGCCAGCCGTATCCGTGACGTGGCCGACTACCCCGAGCCGGGCGTGATGTTCAAGGACATCACCCCGCTGCTCGCGGACCCGGCGGCGTTCACGGCGCTCACCGACGCGCTGGCCGAGATCGCCGTGAGCACCGGCTCGACCAAGGTCGTCGGCCTGGAGGCCCGGGGCTTCATCCTGGGCGCCCCGGTCGCCGTCCGCGCGGGCCTGGGCTTCATCCCGGTCCGCAAGGCCGGCAAGCTGCCCGGCGCGACCCTGCGACAGGCCTACGACCTGGAGTACGGCTCGGCCGAGATCGAGGTCCACGCCGAGGACCTGACCCCCGGCGACCGCGTGCTGATCGTGGACGACGTCCTCGCCACGGGCGGAACCGCCGAGGCCGCGATCCAGCTCATCCAGCGGGCCGGCGCCGAGGTCTCGGGCCTCGCCGTCCTCATGGAGCTGGGCTTCCTCGGCGGCCGTGCCCGACTGGAGGCGTCCCTGAAGGGCTCGCCGCTGGAGGCACTGCTCCAGGTCTGAGCCGGCTGATCACCGTACGGCCGCCCCGGCACCGCGCCGGGGCGGCCGTCGCCGTTCGGACACCCTCCGCGCCCCCGGACATCACCCCGAATCCACCTCCTGGAATCCGGCGGGCGCCTCTCGCGTTTCACCAGTAGACGGTCCTCGCTCCGGCCTGAAGGCGATGACGAGGCGCAGGATCGCTACCATGGGGTCTCCGGAGCCTGACCGGGGGACCCGGATCGCGCACGAGGAGCCCTCTTGCCAGACGAGGCCCAGCCACTGACCGCCGCCAAGCCCGAGCACGCCTCGGCCGCCGCGGCCAAGCCCGCGCCGAACGCGTCCAACGCGAAGAACGACGCCCGCGGGACGGTCGAGCACGCCCAGTCCGCGCCCGTCGAGAAGACCGCCGAGGCCGCGCGCCCCAAACCGGCGGCCCCCCTGCGCCCCGCATCCCAGTCCGCCCGCAGCGGCTCCTCCAACCGCGTCCGCGCCCGCCTGGCCCGCCTCGGTGTGCAGCGCGCGAACCCCTACAACCCGGTGCTGGAGCCGCTGCTGCGGATAGTGCGCAGCAACGACCCTAAGATCGAGAACTCGACGCTGCGCCAGATCGAGCGCGCCTACCAGGTCGCCGAGCGCTGGCACCGGGGGCAGAAGCGCAAGAGCGGCGACCCGTACATCACGCACCCGCTCGCCGTCACCACCATCCTCGCCGAGCTGGGCATGGACCCGGCCACGCTCATGGCGGGACTGCTGCACGACACCGTCGAGGACACCGAGTACGGCCTGGAGGACCTGCGCCGTGACTTCGGCGACGTCGTCACCCTGCTCGTCGACGGCGTCACCAAGCTGGACAAGGTCAAGTTCGGCGAGGCCGCGCAGGCCGAGACCGTGCGCAAGATGGTCGTCGCCATGGCCAAGGACCCCCGCGTCCTCGTCATCAAGCTCGCCGACCGCCTGCACAACATGCGCACCATGCGCTACCTCAAGCGCGAGAAGCAGGAGAAGAAGGCGCGCGAGACGCTGGAGATCTACGCGCCGCTCGCCCACCGCCTCGGCATGAACACCATCAAGTGGGAGCTGGAGGACCTCGCCTTCGCGATCCTCTACCCCAAGATGTACGACGAGATCGTACGGCTGGTGGCCGAGCGGGCGCCGAAGCGTGACGAATACCTGGCCATAGTGACCGACGAGGTCCAGTCCGACCTGCGCGCCGCCCGCATCAAGGCGACCGTCACCGGCCGCCCGAAGCACTACTACAGCGTCTACCAGAAGATGATCGTCCGCGGCCGTGACTTCGCGGAGATCTACGACCTGGTGGGCATCCGCGTCCTGGTCGACACCGTCCGTGACTGCTACGCCGCCCTCGGCACCGTGCACGCGCGATGGAACCCGGTCCCCGGCCGGTTCAAGGACTACATCGCGATGCCCAAGTTCAACATGTACCAGTCGCTGCACACGACGGTCATCGGGCCCAACGGCAAGCCCGTCGAACTCCAGATCCGCACCTTCGACATGCACCGGCGCGCGGAGTACGGCATCGCCGCGCACTGGAAGTACAAGCAGGAGGCCGTCGCCGGTGCCTCCAAGGTCCGCACCGACGCGCCCAAGTCGTCCGCCAAGGACAAGGACGCCATCAACGACATGGCGTGGCTGCGGCAGCTGCTGGACTGGCAGAAGGAGACCGAGGACCCCGGCGAGTTCCTGGAGTCCCTGCGCTTCGACCTCTCGCGCAACGAGGTCTTCGTCTTCACGCCCAAGGGCGACGTCATAGCGCTGCCGGCCGGGGCCACCCCGGTGGACTTCGCGTACGCCGTCCACACCGAGGTCGGCCACCGCACCATAGGGGCGCGGGTCAACGGCCGCCTCGTACCGCTCGAATCCACTCTGGACAACGGCGACCTGGTGGAGGTCTTCACCTCCAAGGCGGCCGGCGCGGGCCCCTCGCGCGACTGGCTCGGATTCGTCAAGTCGCCCCGGGCGCGCAACAAGATCCGGGCCTGGTTCTCCAAGGAGCGCCGCGACGAGGCGATCGAGCAGGGCAAGGACGCCATCGTGCGGGCCATGCGCAAGCAGAACCTGCCGATCCAGCGCATCCTCACCGGCGACTCCCTGGTCACGCTCGCGCACGAGATGCGCTACTCGGACATCTCCGCGCTGTACGCGGCGATCGGCGAGGGGCACGTCTCCGCACAGCACATCGTGCAGAAGCTCGTCCAGGCCCTCGGCGGCGAGGAGGCGGCCACCGAGGAGATGGGCGAGACGGTCCCGCCGAGCCGCACGCGCGGGCGCAAGCGGCGCAGCGCCGACCCCGGCGTCGTCGTCAAGGGCGTCGACGACGTGTGGGTCAAGCTGGCCCGCTGCTGCACGCCCGTCCCCGGCGACCCGATCATCGGCTTCGTCACCCGCGGCAGCGGCGTGTCGGTGCACCGCAGCGACTGCGTGAACGTCGAGTCGCTGTCCCGCGAGCCGGAGCGCATCCTCGACGTCGAGTGGGCGCCCACCCAGTCCTCGGTGTTCCTCGTCGCCATCCAGGTCGAGGCGCTGGACCGCTCCCGGCTGCTGTCGGACGTCACCCGCGTCCTGTCCGACCAGCACGTCAACATCCTCTCCGCCGCCGTCCAGACCTCCCGCGACCGGGTCGCCACGTCCCGGTTCACCTTCGAGATGGGCGACCCGAAGCACCTCGGCCACGTCCTGAAGGCCGTGCGGGGAGTGGAGGGCGTGTACGACGTGTACCGGGTGACGTCGGGACGCACCCGGTCGTAGCCGGGGCGCGGCCGGCCGTAGTAGGGACCGACAGCCGACAAACGCGCATGTGAAAGGCCCCGTACGCGCCGTACGGGGCCTTTCACATGCGTGAGCGGGTTTGTCAGCCGCCGAACTCCTCCAGGCCCTTCAGAGCCTGGTCCAGGAGCGCCTGGCGGCCCTCCAGCTCCCTCTCCAGCTTGTCGGCCTTGGCGTTGTTGCCCTGGGCGCGCGCCTGCTCGATCTGCGCCTTCAGCTTGTCCACCGCGGCCTGCAGCTGACCGGTCAGACCCGCGGCACGCGCGCGTGCCTCCGGGTTCGTCCGGCGCCACTCGGCCTCCTCGGCCTCCTGGATGGCCCGCTCGACCGCGTGCATCCGGCCCTCGACCTTGGGACGCGCGTCCCGCGGCACGTGGCCGATGGCCTCCCAGCGCTCGTTGATCGAGCGGAAGGCGGCCCGCGCGCTCTTCAGGTCGTCGACGGGCAGGAGCTTCTCGGCCTCCTCGGCCAGCCCCTCCTTGAGCTTCAGGTTCTCCGACTGCTCCGCGTCCCGCTCGGCGAAGACCGAGCTGCGGGCGGCGAAGAACACGTCCTGGGCGCCGCGGAAGCGGTTCCACAGGTCGTCCTCGTGCTCGCGCTGGGCGCGGCCGGCGGCCTTCCACTCCGCCATCAGCTCGCGGTAGCGGGCCGCCGTCGGACCCCAGTCCGTCGAGCCGGACAGCGACTCGGCCTCCGCGACCAGCCGCTCCTTGGCCTTACGGGCGTCCTCGCGCTGCGCGTCGAGCTGCGCGAAGTGCGCCTTGCGGCGCTTGGAGAACGCCGACCGGGCGTGCGAGAAGCGGTGCCACAGCTCGTCGTCCGACTTGCGGTCCAGCCGCGGCAGCCCCTTCCAGGTGTCCACCAGGGCGCGCAGCCGCTCACCGGCGGCCCGCCACTGGTCGGACTGCGCCAGCTGCTCGGCCTCGGTGACCAGGTCCTCCTTGGCCTTGCGGGCCTCGTCGGACTGCTTGGCCCGCTGCTGCTTGCGCTCCTCGCGCCGGGACTCGACGGTCGCCACCAGCTTGTCCAGCCGGGTCCGCAGCGCGTCCAGGTCGCCGACCGCGTGGTGCGCCACCACCTGCTCGCGCAGGTGGTCGATCGCGGCCTGGGCGTCCTTCGCCGACAGGTCGGTGGTCTGCACTCGCTTTTCGAGGAGGCCGATCTCGACAACCAGGCCCTCGTACTTGCGCTCGAAGTAGGCCAGCGCCTCCTCGGGGGAGCCGGCCTGCCAGGAACCGACGACCTGCTCGCCGTCGGCCGTACGCACGTACACGGTCCCCGTCTCGTCGACGCGGCCCCACGGGTCGCTGCTCACAGCGCCTCCTCCACATGATGCCTGCGGAGGGCCTCAGCACCCCCGGGCATCGTCCACAGTTTCGTCACGGCCAACATAGGCGACCAGCGGGTTGCCTGTCCGCATCCAGCGCGACCGAAATTCCGCCGCCGGCCGCCCTGAGCATCAGGATTTGGTGACCGTCGCCTTGTTGATCACCACGGTCGCGTTCGGCGCGGTGTTGCCACTGGTCGGGTCGGCCGGCTGCGCGCCCGCGTTCGCGATCTTCTGCAGGACCTTCATGCCGGCCGCGTCGACCGTGCCGAACGGCGTGTAGCTCGGCGGCAGCGGGCTGTCCTTGTACACGAGGAAGAACTGGCTGCCGCCGCTGTGCTTCTGGCCCGTGTTGGCCATCGCCACCGTGCCGGCCGGGTACTTGTTGCCCTTCAGGCTCGTGTCCTTCAGGTTCTCGTCCGGGATGGTGTAGCCCGGTCCGCCCATGCCCGTGCCCTGCGGGTCGCCGCACTGGAGGACGAAGATGCCCTCGGTGGTGAGCCGGTGGCACTTCGTGTGGTCGAGGAAGCCCTTGCCCGTGAGGAAGGCGAAGGAGTTCACCGTGTGCGGCGCCGCCGCCGTCTTCAGCGCGATGCCGATGTCACCGCACGTCGTCGCGAGCTTCATCGTGTACTTCGCCGACGTGTCGATCGTCATCGCCGGCTCCTTCTTCCAGCTCAGCCGCTTCACCGAGCCGGCCGCCGGCTTCGCGCACGGGTCCGGAGCCTTGCTGGTCGGGGACGCGCTCGGCGTGACCTCGGCGCTCGCGTTCGACTTCTTGTCGTCGTCGTTCTTCAGTACCCCGGTCGTGTACAGCGCGAGACTGCCGATCACGACCACGCCGAGCACCGACGCGATGACGGAGTTCCGCATGCGCGCCTTGCGCCGCGACTGGGTGCGCCGCTGCTGCTGCCGCAAGAACTTCTCCCGGGCGAGCTGACGCCGCCGCTGCTCCTGGCTGACCACCGGGTTCTCTCCTCATGCGTGTCGTGTGTCGACGTGTTTCGAGCGGTACGCGTGCGTCCTGTGAGCCGATCGCTGCGTGTAGCCCCGTACCGTATATGGGTTCGCTGTGGAAACGGCAGCGCCGGTAGGCTCTGACTGCATCTGCAGCAGCCTGTAATCGACACAACGAAGGACGATCGTGCTCATTGCCGGGTTCCCCGCCGGGGCCTGGGGGACGAACTGTTATCTCGTCGCCCCCGCCCCCGGTGAGGAGTGCGTGATCATCGACCCCGGCCACCAGGCCGCCGAAGGCGTCGAGGAAGCACTCAAGAAGCATCGGCTCAAGCCCGTCGCCGTCGTCCTCACCCACGGCCACATCGATCACGTGGCCTCGGTCGTCCCCGTGTGCGGCGCGCACGACGTGCCCGCCTGGATCCACCCCGAGGACCGGTACATGATGAGCGACCCCGAGAAGGCGCTCGGCCGGTCGATCGGCATGCCGCTGATGGGCGAGCTGACCGTGGGGGAGCCGGACGATGTCAAGGAGCTGGCCGACGGCACCAAGCTTCCGCTTGCCGGGCTGGAGTTCTCCGTGGCCCACGCACCGGGCCATACCAAGGGGTCGGTGACCTTCCGGATGCCCGAGACCGCCGACATCCCGCCGGTGTTCTTCTCCGGGGATCTGCTGTTCGCCGGCTCCATCGGACGCACCGATCTGCCCGGTGGCTCCATGGAGGACATGCTCGACTCGCTGGCCCGCGTGTGCCTGCCGCTCGACGACTCCACCGTGGTGCTGTCCGGACACGGCCCCCAGACGACCATCGGCCAGGAGCGCGCCACCAACCCCTATCTGCGGCAGGTGGCCGCCGGCCAGGGAGCCTCGCAGGCTCCCCGACGAGGAATGTGACGAGAGACCTTCCGTGAGTACCTTCCAGGCCCCCAAGGGCACGTACGACCTGATCCCGCCGGACTCGGCCAAGTACCTGGCGGTCCGCGAGGCCATCGCCGCCCCGCTGCGCAACTCCGGCTACGGCTACATCGAGACCCCCGGCTTCGAGAACGTCGAACTGTTCGCGCGCGGTGTCGGCGAGTCCACCGACATCGTGACCAAGGAGATGTACGCCTTCGAGACGAAGGGCGGCGACAGGCTGGCCCTGCGTCCCGAGGGCACGGCGTCCGTGCTGCGCGCGGCGCTGGAGGCCAACCTGCACAAGAGCGGCAACCTCCCGGTCAAGCTCTGGTACTCCGGCTCGTACTACCGCTACGAGCGCCCCCAGAAGGGCCGTTACCGCCACTTCTCCCAGGTCGGAGCCGAGGCGATCGGCGCGGAGGACCCGGCCCTCGACGCCGAGCTGATCATCCTGGCCGACCAGGCGTACCGCTCGCTGGGCCTCAGCAACTTCCGCGTCCTGCTGAACTCGCTGGGCGACAAGGAGTGCCGTCCGGTGTACCGGGCCGCGCTCCAGGAGTTCCTGCGCGGGCTCGACCTGGACGAGGACACGCGCCGCCGTGTCGACATCAACCCGCTGCGCGTCCTCGACGACAAGCGCGAGTCGGTCCAGAAGCAGCTGACGGGCGCGCCGCTGCTGCGTGACTACCTGTGCGACGCGTGCAAGACGTACCACGAGGAGGTCCGCGAGCTGATCTCCGCGGCGGGCGTCTCCTTCGAGGACGACCCGAAGCTGGTGCGCGGCCTCGACTACTACACCCGCACCACCTTCGAGTTCGTGCACGACGGGCTGGGCTCCCAGTCCGCGGTGGGCGGCGGCGGTCGCTACGACGGCCTGTCCGAGATGATCGGCGGCCCCGCGCTGCCGTCCGTCGGCTGGGCCCTCGGCGTCGACCGCACGGTGCTGGCCCTGGAGGCGGAGGGCGTCGAACTGGACATCCCGTCCACCACCAGCGTCTACGCCGTCCCGCTCGGCGAGGAGGCCCGCCGCGTCCTGTTCGCCAAGGTCACCGAACTGCGCAAGCAGGGTGTCGCGACGGACTTCGCGTACGGCGGCAAGGGCCTGAAGGGCGCCATGAAGAACGCCAACCGCAGCGGCGCGCGCTACGCGCTCGTCGCCGGTGAACGCGACCTCGCCGAGGGCGTCGTCCAGCTCAAGGACATGGAGTCCGGCGAGCAGACGGCGGTCGGCGTGGACGAGATCGTGGCGGAACTTCGGTCCCGGCTCGGCTAGTTCGGCTCGGACAGCAGAGCGAGGGGCGCCGGCCAAACCCCGGCGCCCTTTCTCGTTCGGCGGACTTGTGCCCGGCAAACGGTGGATACACAGGTGTGTGCGGCACAATGAGCGCCTGCCCGAAGTTGGTCCAACTCCCCAGTGACGGAATCGGCGTGATGAGCAAGACGACAGTCACCGACCTCTCCACGAAGCCCCGTTCCGAGCGCACCGCCGACGCGCCCGGCGCGGTGGGCGGCAGCCGCGCCTTCGCCCTGCTGCTGGTGATCACCGGCGCGGCCGGACTCCTCGCCTCCTGGGTCATCACGATCGACAAGTTCAAGATCCTGGAAGCGAAGGTCGCGGGCAAGACCTTCACGCCCGGGTGCAGCCTCAACCCGGTCGTCTCCTGCGGCAGCGTCATGGAGAGCAAGCAGGCCGCCGCCTTCGGCTTCCCGAACCCGATGCTCGGCCTGGTCTGCTACGGCATCGTCGTCTGCGTCGGCGTCAGCCTGCTGACCCGCGCCCGCTTCCCGCGCTGGTACTGGCTCACCCTCAACTTCGGCACGCTCTTCGGCGTCGCCTTCTGCACCTGGCTGCAGTTCCAGTCCCTGTACCGGATCAACGCGCTGTGCCTGTGGTGCTCGCTGGCCTGGGTCGCCACGATCACCATGTTCTGGTCCGTCACCTCCTTCAACATCCGGGGCGGCCTCCTGCCGGCCCCGCGCCCGCTGAAGTCCTTCTTCGGCGAGTTCACCTGGGTGCTGCCGGTCCTGCACACCGGCATCATCGGGATGCTGATCCTGACCCGCTGGTGGGACTTCTGGACCAGCTGAGGTCCGTACCGGCCGACGGCCCGGGCGGGACTGTCAGTGCCGTGTCTTAGGGTTTCAGCGTGGAACCCGACCTGTTCACCGCCGCAGCAGAGGACCGCCAGGAGAAGGACCCGGCCGGCAGTCCCCTGGCGGTCCGCATGCGCCCGCGCACCCTCGACGAGGTGGTGGGCCAGCAGCACCTGCTGGGGCCGGGATCCCCGCTGCGCAGACTGGTCGGCGAGGGCAACGGCGGCCCGGCCGGACCGTCCTCGGTGATCCTGTGGGGCCCGCCCGGCACCGGCAAGACGACCCTCGCGTACGTCGTCTCCAAGGCCACCGACAAGCGCTTCGTGGAGCTGTCCGCGATCACCGCCGGCGTCAAGGAGGTCCGCGCGGTCATCGACGGCGCCCGCCGCGCCACCGGTGGCTACGGCAAGGAGACCGTCCTCTTCCTGGACGAGATCCACCGCTTCAGCAAGGCCCAGCAGGACTCCCTGCTCCCCGCGGTCGAGAACCGCTGGGTGACCCTGATCGCGGCGACCACGGAGAACCCGTACTTCTCGGTGATCTCCCCGCTGCTCTCGCGCTCCCTCCTCCTCACCCTCGAACCCCTCACCGACGACGACGTCCGGGGCCTGCTGAGGCGGGCCCTCGCCGACGACCGCGGGCTGAAGAACGCCGTCACTCTTCCCGAGGACACCGAGGAGCACCTGCTGCGGATCGCCGGCGGCGACGCCCGCCGCGCCCTGACCGCCCTGGAGGCCGCCGCCGGGGCCGCCCTCGACCAGGGCGAGACCGAGATCAGCCTCCAGACACTGGAGCAGACCGTCGACCGGGCCGCGGTGAAGTACGACCGCGACGGCGACCAGCACTACGACGTCGCCAGCGCCCTCATCAAGTCCATCCGCGGCTCCGACGTCGACGCCGCCCTGCACTACCTGGCCCGCATGATCGAGGCCGGCGAGGACCCCCGCTTCATCGCCCGCCGCCTGATGATCTCCGCCAGCGAGGACATCGGTCTGGCCGACCCGGGCGCCCTGCCCATCGCGGTCGCCGCCGCCCAGGCCGTCGCCATGATCGGCTTCCCAGAGGCCGCCCTCACCCTCAGCCACGCCACCATCGCCCTGGCGCTCGCCCCGAAGTCCAACTCCGCGACGACCGCGATCGGCGCCGCCCTGGAGGACGTACGCAAGGGGCTGGCCGGCCCGGTGCCGCCGCACCTGCGCGACGGGCACTACAAGGGCGCCGCCAAGCTCGGCCACGCCCAGGGCTACGTGTACCCGCACGACCTGCCCGAGGGCATCGCCGAGCAGCAGTACGCCCCGGACGCCCTGAAGGACCGCACCTACTACACCCCGACCCGGCACGGCACGGAGGCCCGGTACGCCGACGCGGTCGAGTGGACCAGGAAGCACCTCGGTCGCAAGCGCTCCTGAGCAGCCTGTAGACTGCTCTGAAGTGCTGAGTCCCGTGCCGTCAGAGCGGGACAGCCAGCCGGAGATCCGGTCCTTCGTGGACCGGCTCCAGGAGCGTCGCGCACCGTCGAACGGTGTCGCGGGCAGCCCACCACCACCCGGGGTTCCGGGACGGTCGGTGGGCCACTCGCGTGCTGCACGTATGTGCCCAGACCAGGGAAGCGGCTGCCCGGCAGGTCCCCTCGGGACCGACGGGTTTTCCCGGCTGCGGATGCGACCTCCCTAACCCTGACGAGCCGAACACTACGAAAGAGACGAAAGACAGTGGCGAACCAGTCCCGCCCCAAGGTCAAGAAGTCGCGTGCCCTCGGCATCGCGCTGACCCCGAAGGCCGTCAAGTACTTCGAGGCCCGTCCGTACCCGCCGGGTGAGCACGGCCGTGGCCGCAAGCAGACCTCGGACTACAAGGTCCGTCTGCTCGAGAAGCAGCGTCTGCGCGCGCAGTACGACATCTCCGAGCGTCAGCTGGTCCGCGCCTACGAGCGTGCCTCCAAGGTGCAGGGCAAGACCGGTGAGGCCCTCATCGTCGAGCTGGAGCGTCGTCTCGACGCGCTGGTCCTGCGTTCGGGCATCGCCCGCACGATCTACCAGGCCCGCCAGATGGTCGTTCACGGCCACATCCAGGTCAACGGCCAGAAGGTCGACAAGCCGTCCTTCCGCGTCCGCCCGGACGACGTCGTGCAGGTCCGCGACCGCTCCAAGGACAAGACGCTCTTCACGATCGCCCGTGAGGGTGGCTTCGCCGCCGACGGTGAGACCCCGCGCTACCTCCAGGTGAACCTCAAGGCCCTGGCGTTCCGCCTGGACCGCGAGCCGAACCGCAAGGAGATCCCGGTGATCTGCGACGAGCAGCTCGTCGTCGAGTACTACGCCCGCTGACCCCAGCCCCGGCGCAGCACTTCAGCCCGCCGTCTCCCCACCCTTGCGGGTGGGCGAGGCGGCGGGTTCGCGTTTCTGGGCGTCCTGGTCGCCGTACGGCACCGGCCCGCGCGGTGCCGGCATGGCCCGCAGCGGCCGTAGCTCCTCGTGGCCCAGCGCCCGGGCCACCACCGCCTCCCGGTCCAGGGCCGCCCCCTCCCGCAGGCACTCCTCGTACCGCGCGTCGCCCAGCATCCGGCGGGCGGTCGCCTCGCACAGCTCGTGCGGCGCGTTGTAGTACGCCGAGCCGAACAGCGGCAGCCCCACCGAGGGCCACAACCGGGCCGCCGCGCCCTGGAGCACCGCCGCCTCGGCCGGATCGCCCTCGGTCGCCGTCACCAGCGCCAGCAGCTCGATCGTCAGCACCGAGCCGAGCAGGTCGTGGAAGGCGTGCACCTTGCCGAGGCCGTCCGTCAGCAGCTCCCGGGCCCGCGCCGGATCCCCCTCGCGCCAGGCCGCGTACGCCAGGACGTACAGCGCGTACGACCGAGTCCACTGCTCCCCGTGGTCCTCGCAGATCTGGCGCACGTCCTCGCACAGCCGGACCGCGTCCGGCAGATCGCCCTGGAAGGCCTGCGTCATGGCCAGCTCCACCTGGCCCATCAGGACGTTGCTGTTGAGTTCGCCGATCTCCCGGTAGCGCTCCAGCGCCGAACGCAGCAGCGTTTCTGCGCGGTTCATGTCATCCGTGACGAGAGCCAGACAGCCCGTGCGGTGCTCGGCGTACGCCACCGCCGTCGCGTCGGCGGACCGCTCGGCCTGCTCCCGGCACTCCTGCAGCGCCTTGAGCGCGGGCACGGTGTCGCCCTGCAGGATCGCCACATAGCCGAGCACCCACAGCGCCTTCAGCCGGGACTGCTCGTACTCCGATTCCAGCTCCACGCTGCGCTCCAGCCAGCGCCGCCCCTCCGCCAGCCGCCCGCAGCCCGCCCAGCAGAACCACAGCGAGCCCGCCAGGTACTGGCCGAGATGCGTCTCCTCCGGCTCGGTCAGGCCGAACTCCAGCGCGGCGCGCAGATTCGGCAGCTCGGCCTCGACCCGCGCGGCCACCTCCCGCTGCCGCGGCGAGAACCACTCCAGCTCGCACCAGGTGGCCAGGCCCAGATACCAGTCGCGGTGCCGCCGGCGCAGCCGGGCCGCGTCCCCGGTCGCCTCCAGCCAGTCGGCGCCGTAGGCCCGGACCGTGTCCAGCATCCGGTAGCGGGATCCCGTCGCGGCCTCCTCGCGGGCCAGGACCGACTGGGCGAGCAGTTCCGAGAGCAGGTCCAGGACGTCCTCGGCGGGCAGCCCCTCCCCGCTGCACACGTACTCGGCGGCCTCCAGGTCGAAGGTCTGCGCAAACACCGAGAGCCGCGCCCACAGCAGCCGCTCGGCGGGCGTGCACAGCTCATGGCTCCAGCCGATCGCGGTGCGCAGCGTCTGGTGCCGGGGCAGAGCGTCCCGGCCGCCGCCGGTCAGCAGCCGGAACCGGTCGTCCAGCCGCTGCAGCAGCTGCGCGGGGGACAGGGTGCGCAGCCGCCCCGCGGCCAGCTCCAGCGCCAGCGGGATGCCCTCCAGGCGCCGGCACACCTCCCGTACGTCGGCGCGGTCGCACAGCTCCAGACCGTGCTGCCGGGCCCGGTCGGCGAACAGCTCCACGGCCTCGTCCTCGCCGAGCGGCCCCAGCGGGAACAGCCGCTCGCCCGCGACGCCCAGCGGGCGCCGCCCCGCCGCCAGCACCCGCAGCCCCGGCAGCTTCCGCAGCAGCTCCGCCACCAGGCCGGCGCACTCCTCCACCAGGTGCTCGAAGCCGTCGAGCACCAACAGCAGCCGCCGCCCGGCGAGATGCTCCAGCAGCATCTCCCTGGGCATCCGCGTGGTGTGGTCGGTCAGCCCCAGCGCCTCCACGACCGCGTACTCCACGAACTGCGGATCGTGCACCGCCGCCAGCTCGACCCAGCCGGTGGGGGACTGCGGCCCGGCCGCCGCCCGGTCGGCCGCTGCCCGGGCCGCCAGCCGGGACTTGCCCACCCCGCCGACGCCGGTCACGGTCACCAGCCGGGTCTCCTCGAGCGCCGTGGCCAGCGCGGCGAGTTCCGCCGAGCGTCCGACGAAAGCGGTCAGGTGAAGGGGCGGACTGCCGTCCGCGCAGGGGCCGGGGTGCTGAGGACCTCGCATGGGACACGGAGCGTACTGAACCATGTTCAGTCCGTACAATCGCTTCCCGCAACTCCGCCTCCGGCGCACCGGAATCCGGTATGGAGCGCCAGTCCCGGCGCGATAGGCTCGGAGCACTGCTTTTTTCATGGTTGCGATGTCAGAGCACGTTTCAGGGAGCGGGTGCGCACAGTGTCCGGTGGAGAGGTGGCCGGGATCCTGGTGGCCGTCTTCTGGGCGATCCTGGTCTCCTTCCTCGCCGTGGCACTGGCGAGGCTGGCCCAGACGCTCAAGGCGACCACCAAGCTCGTGGCGGACGTGACCGACCAGGCCGTTCCGCTGCTGGCCGACGCCTCCGCGGCCGTGCGGTCCGCGCAGACGCAGATCGACCGGGTCGACGCGATCGCCTCCGACGTCCAGGAGGTCACGTCGAACGCCTCCGCGCTGTCGACCACCGTCGCCTCCACCTTCGGCGGCCCGCTGGTCAAGGTCGCCGCCTTCGGCTACGGCGTGCGGCGGGCCCTCGGCGGTCGCAAGGAGGACGTGCCCGCGCGGGCAGCCAGGCGTACCGTGATCGTGGGCCGGACCGTCCCGGCCGCGCGGCGGAGCAAGCGAAACCTGCGCGGAGAGAAGGACTGAGACCGAGCGATGTTCCGCCGAACGTTCTGGTTCACCACAGGTGTCGCCGCGGGTGTGTGGGCCACCACCAAGGTCAACCGCAAGCTGAAGCAGCTGACCCCCGAGAGCCTCGCCGCGACCGCGGCGAACAAGGCGCTGGAGACCGGTCAGCGCCTGAAGGGCCGCGCGGTCGGCTTCGCGCTCGACGTGCGCGACAACATGGCCCAGCGGGAGGCCGAGCTGGAGGAGGTTCTCGGGATCCACGAGAACCCCGAACTCCCGGCGCCCCGGCGGCATGCCGTCATCGAGAACATCAACAACCCCAACACACCGAAGTACATCGAAACGTCGATCTCTTCGCCAACGAAGTACTCGTACAACCGGAATGAGGACCACTGATGGAGTCGGCCGAGATTCGCCGCCGCTGGCTGAGCTTCTTCGAGGAGCGCGGGCACACCGTCGTCCCTTCGGCGTCGCTCATCGCGGACGACCCGACTCTGCTCCTCGTCCCGGCCGGCATGGTGCCCTTCAAGCCCTACTTCCTGGGTGAGGTCAAGCCGCCGTTCCCGCGCGCCACCAGCGTGCAGAAGTGCGTGCGCACGCCCGACATCGAAGAGGTCGGCAAGACCACGCGTCACGGCACGTTCTTCCAGATGTGCGGCAACTTCTCCTTCGGCGACTACTTCAAGGAAGGCGCCATCAAGCTCGCCTGGGAGCTGCTCACCAGCCCCCAGGACAAGGGCGGTTACGGCCTGGAGCCGGAGAAGCTCTGGATCACCGTCTACAAGGACGACGACGAGGCCGAGCGCATCTGGCACGAGGTCGTCGGCGTACCCAAGGAGCGCATCCAGCGCCTGGGCATGAAGGACAACTACTGGTCCATGGGCGTCCCCGGCCCCTGCGGCCCCTGCTCCGAGATCAACTACGACCGCGGCCCCGAGTTCGGCGTCGAGGGCGGCCCCGCCGTCAACGACGAGCGGTACGTGGAGATCTGGAACCTCGTCTTCATGCAGTACGAGCGGGGCGAGGGCATCGGCAAGGACAACTTCGAGATCCTCGGGGACCTGCCGAGCAAGAACATCGACACGGGCCTCGGCATGGAGCGCCTCGCCATGATTCTGCAGGGCGTGCAGAACATGTACGAGATCGACACCTCCATGGCCGTCATCGACAAGGCCACCGAGCTGACCGGCGTCCGCTACGGCGACGCCCACGCCTCGGACGTCTCCCTGCGCGTGGTCACCGACCACATGCGCACCGCCACCATGCTCATCGGCGACGGCGTCACCCCCGGCAACGAGGGCCGCGGCTACGTCCTGCGCCGCATCATGCGCCGCGCCATCCGCAACATGCGCCTGCTGGGCGCCACCGGCCCGGTCGTCCTCGACCTGATCGACACCGTGATCCGGATGATGGGCCAGCAGTACCCCGAACTGGTCACCGATCGCGAGCGCATCGAGAAGGTCGCCCTCGCCGAGGAGAACGCCTTCCTGAAGACGCTGAAGGCCGGCACGAACATCCTCGACACCGCCGTCACCGAGACCAAGCAGTCCGGTTCCACGATCCTGCCCGGCGACAAGGCGTTCCTGCTCCACGACACCTGGGGCTTCCCGATCGACCTCACCCTGGAGATGGCCGCCGAGCAGGGGCTGTCCGTGGACGAGGACGGCTTCCGCCGCCTGATGAAGGAGCAGCGGGAGCGCGCCAAGGCCGACGCCCAGGCCAAGAAGACCGGCCACGCCGACATGGGCGCCTACCGCGAGATCGCGGACGCCGCCGGCGAGACCGACTTCATCGGCTACTCCGACACCGAGGGCGAGACCACGATCGTCGGCATCCTGGTGGACGGCGTCTCCTCCCCGGCCGCCACCGAGGGCGACGAGGTCGAGATCGTCCTGGACCGCACCCCGTTCTACGCCGAGGGCGGCGGCCAGATCGGCGACACCGGCCGGATCAAGGTCGACTCCGGTGCCGTCATCGAGGTCCGCGACTGCCAGAAGCCGGTTCCGGGGGTCTACGTCCACAAGGGCGTCGTCCAGGTCGGCGAGGTCACGGTCGGTGCCAAGGCCCAGGCCTCGATCGACGCCCGCCGCCGCAAGGCCATCGCCCGCGCCCACTCGGCCACCCACCTCACCCACCAGGCCTTGCGCGACGCCCTCGGCCCGACGGCCGCCCAGGCCGGTTCCGAGAACCAGCCCGGCCGCTTCCGCTTCGACTTCGGCTCCCCGTCGGCCGTTCCGACGGCCGTGATGACCGACGTCGAGCAGAAGATCAACGAGGTGCTCGCCCGCGACCTCGACGTGCACGCCGAGATCATGGGCATCGACGAGGCCAAGAAGCAGGGCGCCATCGCCGAGTTCGGCGAGAAGTACGGCGAGCGCGTGCGCGTCGTGACCATCGGCGACTTCTCCAAGGAGCTGTGCGGCGGAACGCACGTGCACAACACCGCCCAGCTGGGCCTGGTGAAGCTGCTCGGCGAGTCGTCCATCGGTTCGGGCGTGCGCCGTATCGAGGCCCTCGTCGGCGTCGACGCCTACAACTTCCTCGCCCGCGAGCACACGGTGGTCGCCCAGCTCCAGGAGCTGATCAAGGGCCGTCCGGAGGAGCTGCCGGAGAAGGTCTCCGCGATGCTCGGCAAGCTGAAGGACGCCGAGAAGGAGATCGAGAAGTTCCGCGCCGAGAAGGTGCTCCAGGCCGCCGCCGGTCTCGCCGCGTCCGCCAAGGACGTGCACGGTGTGGCCGTTGTCACGGGCCGGGTCCCGGACGGCACCACGCCGGACGACCTGCGCAAGCTGGTCCTCGACGTGCGCGGCCGGATCCAGGGCGGCCGGGCCGCGGTGGTCGCCCTGTTCACGGTGAACAACGGCAAGCCGCTGACGGTCATCGCCACCAACGAGGCCGCCCGCGAGCGTGGCCTCAAGGCCGGTGACCTGGTCCGTACGGCCGCCAAGACGCTCGGCGGCGGCGGTGGCGGCAAGCCCGACGTCGCCCAGGGCGGCGGTCAGAACCCTGCCGCCGTCGGTGAGGCCGTCGAGGCCGTCGAGCGCCTGGTCGCCGAGACCGCCAAGTAAGACGACACGTAAGAAACGGCCGAGAACATGCGCAGAGGACGTCGGCTCGCGATCGACGTCGGGGACGCCCGCATCGGGGTCGCCTCGTGCGACCCCGACGGGATCCTCGCCACCCCCGTGGAGACCGTCCCTGGCCGGGACATCCCGGCCGCCCACCGCCGCCTGCGGCAGCTGGTGGAGGAGTACGAACCGATCGAGGTCGTCGTCGGGCTCCCTCGCTCCCTCAAGGGGGGCGAGGGCCCGGCCGCCGTCAAGGTCCGGGCCTTTGCCCAGGAGTTGGCGAAGGGTATCAATCCGGTCCCGGTCCGCCTGGTGGACGAGCGGATGACGACCGTGACGGCCAGTCAGGGACTGCGCGCCTCGGGCGTGAAATCCAAGAAGGGCCGCTCCGTGATCGACCAGGCCGCGGCCGTCATCATCCTGCAACAGGCCCTCGAATCCGAACGGGTGTCAGGTAAACCACCCGGCGAGGGCGTCGAAGTGGTCATCTGATCGCGATACGGTAACGTTCCGCGCGATGCGCCGGTGTTCGAACAGCCGGGGCACAGCAAGAGGCGGAACGGAAGCGGGCCGACGGGCCGGTGACCGGTCGGCCTCGCGGCTCTAGGGGATCGATGACTGAGTATGGCCGGGGCCCAGGCTCCGAACCGTGGCATCCGGAGGACCCGTTGTACGGGGACGGCGGATGGGGAGGGCAGCAGACCCACGCGGGTCAGCAGCCCTACGGCGGCCAGCAGCAGCAGTACCCGCAGCAGCCGCAGCAGCCCCAGTACGGCGACTGGTCTCAGCAGCAGCAACCGGGGTACGGCGGGCAGCAGTACCCGTACCACGACGGACAGGGCCGGCAGCAGTACGACCCGCAGGTTCCGGGTCAGACCCAGCAGCAGCACCAGCAGCAGTACCAGCAGCAGTACCAGGGCGGCTGGGACGCGACCGGCACCCACGGCCATGTGCCGTACGCCGCAGACCCCGGTGACCCGTACGGCCAGAGTCCGACGGCCTATGGCGGGGAGCAGCCAGACTTCTACGGCACCGACGACGCCTACCCGCCGCCGGTGCCGCCCGGCCGCAGGCGCCCGGAGCCGGGCCCGGACCCCGACCCGGAGACCGGCTGGGACCCGGGGGAGGACCAGGGCGAGCACGCCTTCTTCGCGGGCGGCGAGGACGACGAGGACGAGGACGAGTCCGAGAGCCGCCGTGGCCGGGGGGACCGGCGCGGCAAGGGCCGGAAACCGGTCAAGAGCAAGAAGCGCCGTACCGGCTGCGCCTGCATGGTGGTCGTCCTGGTGTTCGGGGGCGGCCTGGGCGGAGTCGGGTATTTCGGCTACAAGTTCTACCAAAATCGTTTCGGCGCGGCTCCGGACTACGCGGGCGCCGGCAGCAGCGAGACGGTGACCGTCGAGATCCCCAAGGGCGCGGGCGGCTGGGAGATCGGCCGCCGGCTGAAGGAGGCCGGCGTCGTCAAGAGCGCCGAGGCCTTCGTGCACGCCCAGGGGCAGAACTCGAAGGGCGACACCATTCAGGCCGGCGCCTATCTCCTGAAAAAGGAGATGTCCGCCGCCAGCGCCGTGCAGATGATGCTCGACCCGAAGAGCCAGAACAACGTGATGGTCACCCCGGGCGAGCGGAACGCACGCGTCTACGCGGACATCGACAAGAAACTCCAGCTTTCATCCGGAACCACGCAGAAGGTAGCCCAGGCCCAGTACAAGAGCCTCGGCATGCCGAGCTGGGCACAGAACAACAGCGGCGTCAAGGACCCGCTGGAGGGCTTCTTCTTCCCGGGCACCTATCCGGCCGCCAAGGGCATGAAGCCGGACGCGGTCCTCAAGCAGATGGTCACCCAGGCCAAGGAGAAGTACGCGGCCTACGACCTGTCGGCGAAGGCCAAGGCCCTGGGGCTCGACAACGCCTTCCAGCTCGTCACGGTCGCGAGCCTGGTCCAGGCCGAGGGCAAGACGCACGACGACTTCCGCAAGATGGCGGAAGTGGTCTACAACCGCCTCAAGCCGACGAATACGGAGACCAACCAGCTCCTCCAGTTCGACTCGACCTACAACTACCTCAAGGGGACCAGCAACATCCATATCTCCGAGAAGGAGATCAACGGCAACCGGAACCCGTACAACACCTATACCCACAAGGGCCTTCCGCCCGGTCCGATCGGCAATCCCGGCGACGACGCGCTGAAGGCGGCACTGAATCCGACCCACGACGGCTGGATCTATTTCGTGGCGACCGACGGTACGACCAACACCGAATTCGCCAAGACGTACGCCGAATTCAAGCAGCTCAAGGACAAATTCAATGCCAGCTCGGGCAACTGACGCCCGCCGGGCCGCCGTGCTCGGATCGCCCATCGCCCACTCCCTCTCCCCGGTGCTGCACCGGGCCGCGTACGACGCCCTCGGGCTCACCGGCTGGTCGTACGACCGCTTCGAGGTCGACGAGGCCGCGCTGCCCGGCTTCGTCGAGAAGCTCGGGCCGGAGTGGGCGGGGCTGTCGCTGACCATGCCGCTCAAGCGGGCGGTCATCCCGCTGCTGGACGGGATCAGCGACACGGCCGCCTCCGTCGACGCGGTCAACACGGTCGTCTTCACCGAGGACGGCCGCCGCCTCGGAGACAACACCGACATCCCGGGCATGGTGGCCGCCCTGCGCGAACACGGCATCGAGCAGGTCGACTCCGCCGCGATCCTCGGTGCCGGTGCCACCGCCTCCTCCGCGCTCGCCGCGCTCGCCCGGATCTGCACCGGCGAGGTAGTCGCCTACGTCCGCAGCGAGGCCCGCGCCGCCGAGATGCGCCAGTGGGGCGAACGGCTCGACGTCGACGTCCGCACGGCCGACTGGTCCGACGCCACGCAGGCGCTGCGCGCCCCGCTGGTGATCGCCACCACGCCCGCCGGCACGACCGACGCCCTCGTCACCGCCGTCCCGGAGCGCCCGGCCACCCTCTTCGACGTGCTCTACGAGCCCTGGCCGACCGAGCTGGCGGCCCGCTGGTCCATGTTCGGCGGTGCCGTCGTCAGCGGCCTCGACCTGCTGGTCCACCAGGCCGTCCTGCAGGTCGAGCAGATGACCGGCTGCAGCCCGGCTCCCCTGGAGGCCATGCGGCACGCCGGTGAGGTGGCGCTCGCGGCGCGCTGAACTCGAGATTCCGCGTCCGTCTGCTGGACCGCCCGCCGGATCCTCTTCCCGGACGTGGGAGGATCGGGTATGGCGGGCCGGGGCCGCGCATCCGGTTGCGCCGTCGCCGTACGCGAAGGGACGCGTGCGCAGGGCAGTACCGGGCGCGAACACTGAGGAGCTTCGTTGAGCAGGCTGCGTTGGCTGACCGCGGGGGAGTCCCACGGTCCCGCACTTGTCGCGACGCTGGAGGGCCTTCCCGCCGGCGTGCCGATCACCACGGAGATGGTGGCCGACCACCTTGCTCGGCGGCGGCTCGGCTATGGCCGCGGCGCCCGGATGAAGTTCGAGCGCGACGAGGTCACCTTCCTGGGCGGCGTCCGGCACGGACTCACCCTCGGCTCCCCGGTCGCGATCATGGTGGGCAACACCGAGTGGCCCAAGTGGGACCAGGTCATGGCGGCCGACCCGGTCGACCCCGAGATCCTGGAGGGTCTGGCCCGCAACGCTCCGCTGACCCGCCCCCGGCCCGGCCACGCCGACCTCGCCGGCATGCAGAAGTACGGCTTCGACGAGGCCCGCCCGATCCTGGAGCGCGCCTCCGCCCGCGAGACCGCCGCCCGCGTGGCGCTCGGCGCGGTCGCCAGGTCGTACCTGAAGGAGACGACGGGCATCGAGATCGTCTCGCACGTCGTCGAGCTGTGCTCCGTGAAGGCTCCGCAGGGCGTGTACCCCACCCCGGCCGATGTCGAGAAGCTGGACGCCGACCCGCTGCGCGTCCTGGACGCGGACGCCTCCAAGGCGATGGTCGCGGAGGTCGACCAGGCCCACAAGGACGGCGACACGCTCGGCGGCGTGGTCGAGGTGCTGGCGTACGGCGTTCCGGTCGGCCTCGGCTCGCACGTGCACTGGGACCGCCGGCTGGACGCCCGGCTCGCCGGTGCCCTGATGGGCATCCAGGCGATCAAGGGCGTCGAGGTCGGCGACGGCTTCGAGCTGGCCCGGGTGCCCGGCTCCAAGGCGCACGACGAGATCGTCGGCACGCCCGAGGGCATCCGGCGCGTCTCCGGCCGTTCCGGCGGCACCGAGGGCGGCCTGAGCACCGGCGAACTGCTGCGGGTGCGGGCCGCGATGAAGCCGATCGCGACCGTGCCGCGCGCCCTGAAGACCGTGGACGTCGCCACGGGCGAGGTCGCCCAGGCCCACCACCAGCGTTCCGACGTCTCCGCCGTGCCGGCCGCGGGCATCGTCGCCGAGGCCATGGTCGCGCTCGTCCTCGCGGACGCGGTCGCCGAGAAGTTCGGCGGCGACTCCGTCCCCGAGACCCGCCGCAACGTGCAGTCGTACCTCGACAACCTCCACATCCGGTGAGCGCCGTGCCTGCGGTCGTACTCGTCGGACCGATGGGCGTCGGCAAGTCCACCGTCGGCCGGCTGCTGGCCGAGCGGCTGGGCGTCGGCTACCGCGACACAGACGACGACATCGTCGAGGCCGAGGGCCGCACCATCGCCGACATCTTCGTGGACGAGGGCGAGCCCGCCTTCCGCGCGATCGAGAAGCAGGCCGTGCGCACCGCGCTCGCCGAGTTCGAGGGTGTCCTCTCGCTCGGCGGCGGGGCGGTCCTCGACGCGGACACCCGCGCGCTGCTCGCCGGGCACCGCGTGGTCTACCTCTCGATGGACGTCGAGGAGGCCGTCAAGCGCACCGGCCTGAACGTGGCCCGGCCGCTGCTCGCCGTCAACCCGCGCAAGCAGTGGCGCGAGCTGATGGAGGCCCGGCGGCACCTGTACGAGGAGGTCGCCACCGTCGTCGTCGCGACGGACGGGCGCACTCCCGAAGAGGTCACCCAACACGCGCTGGACGCTTTGGAGTTGAAGGAAGCATGAGCGAGGCAGTCACCCGGATCCAGGTCGCCGGCACCGCGGGCACCGACCCGTACGAGGTGCTGGTCGGCCGCCAACTCCTGGGCGAGCTGGCCGCGCTGATCGGCCAGAAGGCCAAGCGCGTGGCCGTGATCCATCCGGAGGCGCTGGCCGAGACCGGCGACGCGCTCCGCGCCGACCTGGCCGAGCAGGGCTTCGAGGCCGTCGCCATCCAGGTGCCCAACGCCGAGGAGGCCAAGACCGCCGAGGTCGCCGCCTACTGCTGGAAGGCGCTCGGCCAGTCCGGCTTCACCCGCACCGACGTCATCGTCGGCGTCGGCGGCGGCGCGACCACGGACCTTGCCGGTTTCGTCGCCGCGACCTGGCTGCGCGGGGTGCGCTGGATCGCCGTCCCCACCACCGTGCTGGCCATGGTGGACGCGGCGGTCGGCGGCAAGACCGGCATCAACACCGCCGAGGGCAAGAACCTCGTCGGCGCCTTCCACCCGCCGGCCGGCGTCCTCGCCGACCTGGCCGCGCTGGACTCCCTCCCGGTCAACGACTACGTCTCCGGACTCGCCGAGATCATCAAGGCCGGCTTCATCGCCGACCCGGTGATCCTCGACCTCATCGAGGCAGACCCCGAGGCCGCCCGGACCCCGGCGGGCCCGCACACGGCCGAGCTCATCGAGCGCTCGATCCGCGTGAAGGCCGAGGTCGTCTCCTCGGACCTGAAGGAGTCCGGCCTGCGTGAGATCCTCAACTACGGCCACACGCTCGGCCACGCCATCGAGAAGAACGAGCGCTACAAGTGGCGGCACGGCGCCGCGGTCGCGGTCGGCATGCACTTCGCCGCCGAACTCGGCCGCCTGGCGGGCCGGTTGGACGACGCGACGGCGGACAGGCACCGGACGATCCTCGAATCGGTCGGCCTCCCGCTGAGCTACCGCTACGACCAGTGGCCCAAGCTGCTGGAGACGATGAAGGTCGACAAGAAGTCCCGCGGCAACCTGCTGCGCTTCATCGTCCTCGACGGCCTGGCCAAGCCGACCGTCCTGGAGGGCCCGGACCCGGCCGTCCTGCTCGCCGCGTACGGAGAAGTGGGCCAGTAGGCCCCTCACCGCTGTGTTCGCCCGACTTCCTTTGCGGAACGGGCACTTCGGACCGCCCCCGGTCGTTTCAGCAAACGACGACCGGGGACGGTACCGTTCGGTGCGGAGCGGGGCTCGCCCCCGCTTTGGCACGAACGCAATGCACGAGACGGAGTGGCAACGGATGCAGCACGCAGTGGGGTCTCCGCTGCCGCCGCCCCACCAGCCGGGGCGGGGGCCGCACGCCGGCTGGGCGTCGGCCGCACACCACCCGGGCCCGCCCGCGGGAGTCCCACAGGGCCAGGCCTCCGTGCCCCCGCCGCCCCAGGTACCGCCGGCTCCCGATACCACCGGCCATGTCCCGCTGCCGCCCGGCGGCCCGGTCGGCGTCCCCGCCGCGCCTCCCGCCGCAGTCACGGTCCCGGACCCGGCGGCCACCACCCTGGCCGTGCTGCTGATCGGCCCGGCCGGGGCCGGCAAGACCAGCGTGGCCAAGTACTGGGCGGACCACCGCCGGGTGCCCACCGCCCACATCAGCCTGGACGACGTCCGCGAATGGGTCCGCTCGGGCTTCGCCGACCCCCAGTCCGGCTGGAACGACAACTCCGAGGCCCAGTACCGCCTGGCCCGCCGCACCTGCGGCTTCGCCGCGCGGAACTTCCTCGCCAACGGCATCTCCTGCATCCTCGACGACGCGGTCTTCCCTGACCGCCCGGTCGTGGGCCTCGGCGGCTGGAAGCGCCACGTGGGCCCCGGACTGCTCCCGGTCGTCCTGCTCCCGGGCCTGGAGATCGTCCTGGAGCGCAACGCACAGCGCTCCGGCAACCGCCGCCTCACCGACGAGGAGGTGGCCCGCATCCACGGCCGCATGGCGGGCTGGTACGGCTCGGGCCTGCCGATCATCGACAACTCGCAACTGGACGTGCCGGGCACGGCGAGAGTCCTGGACGAGGTCCTGGCGAGGGCGATAGCGAGCCCCCCGAGCTGGTAGGCCGCACCCCACCCCACTCGGCCCGTAAAAATCGTCACAACCCGGGCAAAACTCCTACGCTCATCTCATGTCAGAGGTGTACGCGACTCGCCGATCCCGGCTGAGAGAGCGCTGCAACGCGTCCGGTTCCCCCGCTGCCCTGGTGTCCCGCCCTGCCAACGTGCGGTACCTGGCGGGCGCCGCCCCGCGGGGCTCCGTCCTGCTCCTCGGCAGACGCGAGGACCTGCTCGTCTGCGCCGGCCCGCCCGAGGACCGCCCCGCCGAGGGGCGGCCGGACGAGCGCCTGCGGCTGCACGTGCTGCCGAAACCCGGCGGCGACCCCGCCGTCGCGGCAGCCGGCCTCGCCGCGGCCCAGGACGCCGACGCCCTCGCCCTGGAGGAGCACCACCTCACGGTCACCCGCTACCGGGCCATGGCCTCCGTCGCCCCCCGCCTACGCCTCGCCGACCTCGGCGCGGCCGTGGAGCAGCTGAGGGTGGTCAAGGACGAGGAGGAGATCTCCTGTCTGCGCATCGGCGCCGAGATCGCCGACCAGGCCCTCGGCGAGCTGCTGGAGTCCATCCTGGTCGGCCGCACCGAACGGCACCTCGCGCTGGAGCTGGAGCGGCGCCTGGTCGACCACGGCGCCGACGGGCCCGCGTTCCCCACCTCCGTGGCCACCGGGCCGAACTCCGGCCGCCGCGGCCACCGTCCCACCGACCGGCGCGTGGAGGAGGGCGACTTCCTCTCCGTCTGTCTCGGCGCCACCTACCGCGGCTACCGCTGCGAGATCGGCCGTACCTTCGTCATCGGCACCTCGCCCGCCGACTGGCAGATCGAGCTGTACGACCTGGTCTTCGCCGCCCAGCGCGCCGGACGCGAGTCCCTGGCGCCCGGTACGGCCTGCCGGGACGTGGACCGGGCGGCACGCCAGGTGCTGGACTCCGCGGGCTATGCGGAGGGCCTGCCACCGCTCACCGGACACGGTGTCGGACTCGAAATCGACGAGGACCCGCAGCTGGCGCCCGCAGCCATGGGTAAACTGGACGCTTGCGTGCCGGTCACCGTCGAACCGGGGGTCCACCTCCCGGGCCGGGGCGGCGTCCGGATCGATGACACGCTCGTCGTACGCCCCGAGGCGGACGGCGGACCCGAGCTACTCACCATCACGACCAAGGAGCTGCTCGCCCTCTAGGAAGGTGCGTGCCCCGGGGTCGTACGTCAGTCCAGGAGATTCCGCAACCGTGGCTTCCACGAACGACCTCAAGAACGGCATGGTGCTCAAGCTCGAAGGCGGCCAGCTCTGGTCCGTCGTCGAGTTCCAGCACGTCAAGCCCGGCAAGGGCCCCGCTTTCGTGCGCACCAAGCTCAAGAACGTGCTGTCCGGCAAGGTGGTCGACAAGACCTTCAACGCCGGCGTCAAGGTCGAGACGGCCACTGTCGACAAGCGCGACATGCAGTTCTCGTACATGGACGGCGAGTACTTCGTGTTCATGGACATGGACACGTACGACCAGCTGCACATCGACCGGAAGACCGTCGGCGACGCCGCGAACTTCCTGATCGAGGGCTTCACGGCCGTCGTCGCCCAGCACGAGGGCGAGGTGCTCTTCGTCGAGCTCCCCGCCGCCGTCGAGCTGACCATCCAGGAGACCGAGCCCGGCGTCCAGGGCGACCGCTCCACCGGTGGCACCAAGCCCGCCATCCTGGAGACCGGCCACCAGATCCAGGTCCCGCTCTTCATCACGACCGGCGAGAAGATCAAGGTCGACACGCGCACGAGCGACTACCTCGGCCGGGTGAGCAGCTAACCGTGGCTGCCCGTAACACGGCTCGCAAGCGCGCCTTCCAGATCCTCTTCGAGGGCGATCAGCGCGGCGCCGACGTCCTGACGGTCCTCGCGGACTGGATCCGGCTGTCCCGGTCCGACACCCGGCAGCCTCCGGTCAGCGAGTACACGATGCAGCTGGTCGAGGGCTACGCGGTGCGCGCGAAGCGCATCGACGAGCTGATCGCCCAGTACGCGGTCGGCTGGACGCTCGACCGGATGCCGGTCGTCGACCGCAACATCCTGCGCCTGGGCGCCTACGAGCTGATCTGGGTGGACGAGACCCCGGACGCCGTCGTCCTGGACGAGATGGTGCAGCTGGCGAAGGAGTTCTCGACCGACGAGTCGCCCTCGTTCGTCAACGGCCTGCTGGGCCGGCTCAAGGAGCTGAAGCCGCAGCTGCGCCGGGACCAGGCGTAAGCGGTACGAGCGCGGTACGAGAAAACGCCGGAGGGCCCGCAGTGCGACTGCTGCGGGCCCTCCGGCGTATCCGTACCTCCGCGCCCCACGAGGCGCGCAGAAAGCCGCCGGGGTGGCCGGAACCGCAAAGTTCCGGCCACCCCGGCGGCACGTTTCTGCTCAGCTGATGCAGGCGGTCAGGCCTCTTCGTGCGTGGCCACCGCGCGGCGCGCATCCGCGTCCAGGACACCCCAGCTGATCAGCTGCTCGGTGAGGACCGAGGGGGACTGGTCGTAGATGACGGCGAGTGTGCGCAGGTCGTCCTGGCGGATCGACAGCACCTTGCCGTTGTAGTCGCCGCGCTGGGACTGGATGGTCGCCGCGTAGCGCTGAAGGGGGCCTGCCTTCTCGGCCGGCACGGTGGCCAGGCGCTCCAGGTCGAGCACCAGCTTCGGCGGCGGCTCGGCGGCCCCGCCCGGCGTGGTGCCCGGCAGCAGCTCCTGCACAGGAACGCCATAGAAATCGGCCAGCTCGGCAAGGCGCTGCACGGTGACGGCGCGGTCGCCGCGCTCGTACGAACCGACCACGACGGCCTTCCAGCGACCCTGGGACTTCTCCTCGACACCGTGGAGGGAAAGGCCCTGCTGGGTGCGGATGGCCCGGAGCTTGGCCCCGAGCTGTTTGGCGTATTCGCTGGACATATAGCTCCCCGGACACTGTGTCAACGCGGCCGGCTGTTGTCCCGCCGCGCGGCTGGTAACTCACTGTGAGGTTACGCAGCGTGACTCTTCTGCGTCAAGCCGAATGGTCCACACCGACTCTTCCGTGGTGGCGCCGCCCGCTTGGGCCAAGGGGGTGATCAGGGGCCTCTCCATGACCTGCTACCGTTGATGGCGCAATTCCGACGTCCTTTAAGGTCCGTCCCGTGAGGCGGAGAAGGAGGTCCGTTTCGTATGGACAAGCAGGACACGCACGCGAATCAGCAGGCGTCCGATGCGAGGCCCGTTCTCGAAGGCCCCGACATCGCGCGGGTACTGACCCGCATCGCCCACGAGATCGTCGAGCGCGCCAAGGGCGCCGACGACGTGGTGCTTCTCGGCATTCCGACCCGGGGCGTCTTCCTCGCCCAGCGGCTCGCCGTCAAGCTGGAGCAGATCACCGACCGCAAGGTCCCGGTCGGCTCGCTCGACATCACCATGTACCGCGACGACCTGCGCATGCACCCGCCGCGTGCGCTGGCCCGCACCGAGATCCCCGGTGACGGCATCGACGGCCGCCTGGTCGTCCTGGTCGACGACGTGCTCTTCTCCGGCCGCACCATCCGCGCCGCCCTCGACGCCCTGAACGACATCGGGCGCCCGCGCGCGGTCCAGCTCGCGGTCCTGGTCGACCGAGGCCACCGCGAACTGCCCATCCGCGCCGACTATGTCGGCAAGAACCTCCCCACGTCGTTGCGGGAGACGGTCAAGGTCCAGCTCGCCGAGGAGGACGGTCGCGACACCGTGCTGCTCGGTGTGAAGCCGGCCGGCCAGTAGCAAGCCGGGCGCACGGTACAGCCGCTCCAACGCGCCCACTCACGCGCCGGTTTGCCCAGAATCTCCCGAACCTGAACTGCCTTACGGAGCCTGACAGATGCAGCGTCATCTCATCTCGGCCGCCGACCTCACCCGCGACGACGCCGTCCTGATCCTCGACACCGCCGAGGAGATGGCCCGGGTCGCCGACCGGCCGATCAAGAAGCTGCCGACCCTGCGCGGCCGCACCGTCGTCAACCTCTTCTTCGAGGACTCCACCCGCACCCGGATCTCCTTCGAAGCCGCCGAGAAGCGACTGTCCGCGGACGTCATCAACTTCACCGCCAAGGGGTCCAGCGTGTCCAAGGGCGAGTCCCTGAAGGACACCGCCCAGACCCTGGAGGCGATGGGCGTCGACGCCGTCGTCATCCGGCACGGCGCCTCCGGCGCCCCCTACCGCCTGGCCAACTCCGGCTGGATCGACGCCGCCGTCATCAACGCCGGCGACGGCACCCACCAGCACCCCACCCAGGCCCTGCTGGACGCCTTCACCATGCGCCGCCGCCTGGTCGGCCGGGACGCCGGGATAGGGCAGGACCTGGCCGGAAAGCGCATCACGATCGTCGGCGACGTCCTGCACAGCCGGGTCGCCCGCTCCAACGTCGACCTGCTGCACACCCTCGGCGCCGAGGTCACCCTGGTCGCCCCGCCCACGCTGGTGCCGGTCGGCGTCGAGAACTGGCCCTGCGCGGTCTCGTACGACCTGGACAGCACGCTGCCCAAGAGCGACGCGGTGATGATGCTGCGCGTCCAGCGCGAGCGGATGAACGCCGCCTTCTTCCCGACCGAGCGCGAGTACTCGCGGCGCTACGGCCTCGACGGCGACCGCATGGCCCGGCTGCCCGAGCACGCCATCGTGATGCACCCCGGCCCGATGGTCCGAGGCATGGAGATCACCGCCGAGGTCGCCGACTCCGACCGCTGCACCGCCATCGAGCAGGTCGCCAACGGAGTCTCCATCCGGATGGCCGTGCTCTACCTGCTGCTGGGCGGCAACGAACCCGCCGTCACCCACACCCGCCCCACCGGTTCCGAGGAGAAGTAACCCCCATGAGCAAGATCCTGATCCGTGGTGCGAAGGTGCTCGGCGGCGAGCCGCAGGACGTCCTGATCGACGGCGAGACGATCGCCGAGGTGGGCACCGGACTCGGCGCCGAGGGCGCCGAGGTCGTCGAGGCGGCGGGCAAGGTCCTCCTGCCGGGCCTGGTCGACCTGCACACCCACCTGCGCGAGCCCGGCCGCGAGGACTCCGAGACCGTCCTCACCGGCACCCGCGCCGCCGCGTCCGGCGGCTACACGGCCGTCTTCGCCATGGCCAACACCTTCCCGGTCGCCGACACCGCCGGCGTGGTCGAGCAGGTCTGGCGGCTCGGCCGCGAGCACGGCTACTGCGACGTGCAGCCCATCGGCGCCGTCACCGTCGGCCTGGAAGGCCGCAAGCTCGCCGAGCTGGGCGCCATGCACGAGTCCGCCGCCGGCGTCACCGTCTTCTCCGACGACGGCAAGTGCGTCGACGACGCCGTGATCATGCGCCGCGCCCTGGAGTACGTGAAGGCCTTCGGCGGCGTCGTCGCCCAGCACGCGCAGGAGCCGCGGCTGACCGAGGGCGCCCAGATGAACGAGGGCGTCGTCTCCGCCGAGCTGGGCCTGGGCGGCTGGCCGGCCGTCGCCGAGGAGTCGGTCATCGCGCGGGACGTGCTGCTCGCCGACCACGTCGGCTCGCGCGTCCACATCTGCCATCTGTCGACCGCCGGCTCCGTGGAGATCGTCCGCTGGGCCAAGTCCCGCGGCATCCAGGTCACCGCCGAGGTCACCCCTCACCACCTGCTGCTCACCGACGAACTGGTGCGCACCTACAACCCCGTCTACAAGGTCAACCCGCCGCTGCGCACCGAGCGCGACGTGATGGCCCTGCGCGAGGCGCTCGCCGACGGCACGATCGACATCGTCGCCACCGACCACGCCCCGCACCCGCACGAGGACAAGGACTGCGAGTGGGCCGCCGCAGCCATGGGCATGGTCGGCCTGGAGACCGCGCTGTCGGTGGTCCAGGAGACCATGGTCGACACGGGCCTGCTGGACTGGGCCGGCGTCGCCGACCGCATGTCCTTCAAGCCCGCGCGGATCGGACAGGCCACCGGGCACGGCCGCCCCGTCGCCGTGGGCGAGCCCGCCAACCTCACGCTCGTCGACACGGCATACCGTGGCTCAGTGGACCCCGCGGGCTTCGCCTCGCGCAGCCGAAACACCCCCTACGAGGGACGCGAGCTGCCGGGCCGTGTGACCCACACTTGGCTGCGGGGGAAGGCCACCCTCGTCGACGGGAAGCTCACGTGACATCTGCAACTGTGCTGGCAGCCGGAATCGCCACGGAACTGGCGGAGGCCGAGAAGAAGTCGGCCGCGGTGACCCACTGGGGCGCCCGCATCGGCTGGCTGGTCGGACTCGCCCTGTTCGTCGCGCTCGTCTACTGGCTGATGCGCGAGGGCTGGAAGTGGCGCGGCACGCTCCAGGGCGACCTGCCCCAGCTGCCCGACGCGCCGGACGAGCCGGGCGAGGCGAAACTGACCATGAGTGGCCGCTACCACGGCTCCACCACCGCCGGTCAGTGGCTGGACCGCATCGTGGCCCACGGCCTCGGCACCCGCAGCCGTGCCGAGCTGACCCTCACGGAGGCCGGTCTGAACGTCGAACGCCCCGGGGCGACCGACTTCTTCGTCCCGGCCGCACAGCTGCGCGAGGCCCGGCTGGACAAGGGCATCGCCGGCAAGGTGCTGACCGAGGGCGGCCTGCTGGTGGTCACCTGGGCACACGGCGACAAGCTGATCGACTCCGGTTTCCGCTCCGACCGCGCGGCGGAGCACACCGCCTGGGTCGACACCCTGAACGACATGATCAACGACACGGAAGGCGCACGATGACGACCTCCACCAGGGGAAGCTCCTCTCAGAGGAACAAGGCGCTTCCCGCCGTACTCGTCCTGGAGGACGGCCGCAGCTTCCGCGGCCGTGCCTACGGGGCCGTGGGGGAGACCTTCGGCGAGGCCGTGTTCTCCACCGGCATGACCGGCTACCAGGAGACCCTGACCGACCCGTCGTACGACCGTCAGATCGTCGTCGCGACCGCGCCGCAGATCGGCAACACCGGCTGGAACGACGAGGACGACGAGTCGAGCCGCATCTGGGTCTCCGGCTACGTCGTGCGCGACCCCGCGCGCGTGCCGTCCAACTGGCGCGCCAAGCGCTCCCTGGACGACGAGCTGGAGCGGCAGGGCGTCGTCGGCATCTCCGGCATCGACACCCGCGCCCTCACCCGCCATCTGCGCGAGCGCGGCTCCATGCGCGCCGGCATCTTCTCCGGCGAGGCGATCGCCCCCGAGGCCGAGCTGCTGGAGCGCGTGCAGGCCCAGCCCCGCATGAAGGGCCTGAGCCTGTACGAGGAGGTCGCGACCAAGGAGGCGTACGTCGTCCCCGCGATCGGCGAGAAGCGCTTCACCGTCGCCGCCGTCGACCTCGGCATCAAGGGCATGACCCCGCACCGCATGGCCGAGCGCGGCATAGAGGTGCACGTCCTGCCCGCGACGGCGACCGCGCAGGACATCTATGCCGTCAACCCGGACGGCGTGTTCTTCTCCAACGGCCCCGGCGACCCCGCCACGGCCGACGGCCCGGTCGCACTCATGACCGCCGTCCTGGAGCGCAGGACGCCGCTCTTCGGCATCTGCTTCGGCAACCAGATCCTCGGCCGCGCCCTCGGCTTCGGCACCTACAAGCTGAAGTACGGCCACCGCGGCATCAACCAGCCGGTCCAGGACCGTACGACCGGCAAGGTCGAGGTCACCGCGCACAACCACGGCTTCGCCGTGGACGCGCCGCTCGACAAGGTCAGCGAGACGAAGTTCGGCCGCGCCGAGGTCTCGCACGTCTGTCTGAACGACGACGTCGTGGAGGGGCTGCAGCTGCTCGACCAGCCGGCCTTCTCCGTCCAGTACCACCCCGAAGCGGCAGCGGGCCCCCACGACGCCGCCTACCTGTTCGACCGCTTCGTTTCCCTGATGGAGGGCCAGCGTGCCTAAGCGCACCGATATCCAGTCCGTCCTGGTCATCGGCTCCGGCCCGATCGTCATCGGCCAGGCCGCCGAGTTCGACTACTCCGGCACCCAGGCGTGCCGCGTGCTCAAGGCCGAGGGCCTGCGCGTCGTCCTCGTCAACTCCAACCCGGCGACGATCATGACGGACCCGGAGATCGCCGACGCCACCTACGTCGAGCCGATCACCCCCGAGTTCGTCGAGAAGATCATCGCCAAGGAGCGCCCCGACGCCCTGCTGCCCACCCTGGGCGGCCAGACGGCGCTCAACACCGCCATCTCGCTGCACGACAACGGCACGCTGGAGAAGTACGGCGTCGAGCTGATCGGCGCCAAGCCCGAGGCGATCCACAAGGGCGAGGACCGGGAACTGTTCAAGGCCGTGGTCGAGGCCGTCAACGCCAAGATCGGCCACGGCGAGTCCGCCCGCTCGGTGATCTGCCACTCCATGGACGACGTCCTCAAGGGCGTCGAGACCCTCGGCGGCTACCCCGTCGTCGTCCGCCCCTCCTTCACCATGGGCGGCGCCGGCTCCGGCTTCGCCCACGACGAGGACGAGCTGCGCCGTATCGCCGGGCAGGGCCTCACGCTCTCCCCGACCACCGAGGTGCTCCTGGAGGAGTCCATCCTCGGCTGGAAGGAGTACGAGCTGGAGCTGATGCGCGACAAGCACGACAACGTCGTGGTCGTCTGCTCCATCGAGAACTTCGACCCCATGGGCGTGCACACGGGCGACTCGATCACCGTCGCGCCCTCGATGACGCTGACCGACCGCGAGTACCAGATCCTGCGCGACATCGGCATCGCCGTCATCCGCGAGGTCGGCGTCGACACCGGCGGCTGCAACATCCAGTTCGCGGTGAACCCGGTCGACGGCCGCGTCATCGTCATCGAGATGAACCCGCGCGTGTCGCGGTCCTCGGCGCTCGCCTCCAAGGCGACCGGCTTCCCGATCGCCAAGATCGCCGCCAAGCTCGCCGTCGGCTACACGCTGGACGAGATCCCGAACGACATCACCCAGGAGACCCCGGCCTCCTTCGAGCCCACGCTCGACTACGTGGTCGTCAAGGCCCCGCGCTTCGCCTTCGAGAAGTTCCCGCAGGCCGACTCCACGCTGACCACCACCATGAAGTCGGTCGGCGAGGCCATGGCCATCGGCCGGAACTTCACCGAGGCCTTCCAGAAGGCGCTGCGCTCGCTGGAGAAGAAGGGCAGCCAGTTCACCTTCGTCGGCGACCCCGGCGACAAGGACACGCTGCTGGGCGAGGCCGTACGGCCCACCGACGGCCGCATCAACACGGTCATGCAGGCCATCCGCGCGGGCGCCACGCCCGAGGAGGTCTTCGAGGCCACCAAGATCGACCCGTGGTTCGTCGACCAGCTCTTCCTGATCAAGGAGGTCGCGGACGAGCTGGCCGAGGCGCCCGAGCTGACCGCGGAGCTGCTCGCCGAGGCCAAGCGGCACGGCTTCTCCGACCACCAGCTCGCCGAGATCCGCGGCCTGCGCGAGGACGTCGTCCGCGAGGTCCGGCACGCCCTCGGCATCCGCCCGGTCTACAAGACGGTCGACACCTGCGCCGCCGAGTTCGCCGCGAAGACGCCGTACTTCTACTCCTCCTACGACGAGGAGACCGAGGTCGCGCCCCGCGAGAAGCCCGCGGTGATCATCCTGGGCTCCGGCCCGAACCGCATCGGCCAGGGCATCGAGTTCGACTACTCCTGTGTCCACGCCTCCTTCGCGCTGTCCGACGCCGGGTACGAGACCGTGATGGTCAACTGCAACCCGGAGACCGTCTCCACGGACTACGACACCTCCGACCGCCTGTACTTCGAGCCGCTGACGCTGGAAGACGTGCTGGAGATCGTCCACGCGGAGTCCCTCGCCGGCCCGATCGCGGGCGTCATCGTCCAGCTGGGCGGCCAGACCCCGCTGGGCCTCGCGCAGGCCCTGAAGGACAACGGCGTGCCGGTCGTCGGCACCTCGCCGGAGGCGATCCACGCCGCCGAGGACCGCGGCGCCTTCGGCCGCGTGCTCGCGGAGGCCGGTCTGCCCGCGCCCAAGCACGGCACCGCCACCACCTTCGAGGGCGCCAAGGCCATCGCCGACGAGATCGGCTACCCGGTCCTCGTCCGGCCGTCCTACGTCCTCGGCGGACGCGGCATGGAGATCGTCTACGACGAGACCCGCCTCGCCTCCTACATCGCCGAGTCGACCGAGATCAGCCCCTCCCGGCCGGTCCTCGTCGACCGCTTCCTGGACGACGCCATCGAGATCGACGTCGACGCGCTCTACGACGGCGAGGAGCTGTACCTCGGCGGCGTCATGGAGCACATCGAGGAGGCCGGCATCCACTCCGGCGACTCGGCGTGCGCCCTGCCCCCGATCACCCTCGGCGGCTTCGACATCAAGCGCCTGCGTGCCTCCACCGAGGCCATCGCGCGCGGTGTCGGGGTGCGCGGCCTGATCAACATCCAGTTCGCGATGGCGGGCGACATCCTCTACGTCCTGGAGGCCAACCCGCGCGCCTCCCGTACGGTCCCCTTCACCTCCAAGGCGACCGCGGTGCCGCTGGCCAAGGCCGCCGCCCGCATCTCCCTGGGCGCCACCATCGCCCAGTTGCGCGCGGAGGGCCTGCTCCCGGCGAACGGCGACGGCGGCGAACTGCCGCTGGACGCGCCGATCTCCGTCAAGGAGGCCGTCATGCCGTGGACCCGCTTCCGCGACATCCACGGCCGCGGCGTCGACACCGTCCTCGGCCCGGAGATGCGCTCCACCGGCGAGGTCATGGGCATCGACTCCGTCTTCGGCACGGCGTACGCCAAGTCGCAGGCGGGCGCCTACGGCCCGCTGCCGACGAAGGGCCGCGCGTTCATCTCGGTCGCCAACCGGGACAAGCGCTCGATGATCTTCCCGGCGCGCGAGCTGGTCGCCCACGGTTTCGAGCTGCTCGCCACCTCCGGCACGGCCGAGGTCCTCAAGCGGAACGGCATCAACGCCGCCGTCGTGCGCAAGCAGTCCGAGGGCCCCGGCCCGAACGGCGAGCGGACCATCGTCCAGCTCATCCACGACGGCGAGGTCGACCTCATCGTCAACACCCCGTACGGCACCGGTGGCCGCCTCGACGGCTACGACATCCGTACGGCGGCCGTGGCGCGCTCGGTGCCGTGCCTGACGACCGTCCAGGCGCTCGCCGCGGCGGTCCAGGGCATCGACGCCCTCAACCACGGTGACGTGGGCGTCCGTTCGCTCCAGGAACACGCGGAACACCTGACATCGGCCCGCGACTAGCAGCCCTGAGGGGGACACCGGAAACGGTGTCCCCCTCGTCATGAGGACCCCTGAGGACTTTCGAGATGTACAAGCTGTTCTTCCGCCTGGTTTTCAAACGGATGGACCCTGAGCAGGCCCACTACCTGGCCTTCCGCTGGATCCGCCTGGCCGTCCGCATCCCCGTGCTGCGCACGTTCGTCGCCGCCGTGCTCGCGCCCCGCTACAAGGAGCTGCGTACGGAGGCCTTCGGGCTGCGCATGCACGGTCCCTTCGGGCTCGCCGCAGGCTTCGACAAGAACGCCGTCGCGATCGACGGGATGTCGATGCTGGGCTTCGACCACGTCGAGATCGGCACGGTCACCGGTGAGGCACAGCCCGGCAACCCCAAGAAGCGGCTGTTCCGGCTGGTCGCGGACCGGGCCCTGATCAACCGCATGGGCTTCAACAACGAGGGCTCGCTCGCGGTCGCCGCGCGTCTGGCCACCCGCGAGCCCGTCTTCAAGACGGTCGTCGGCGTCAACATCGGCAAGACCAAGGTCGTTCCGGAGGCCGAGGCCGTCCTCGACTACGTGAAGTCCGCCGAGCGGCTCGCGCCGTACGCCGACTACATGGTCGTCAACGTCTCCTCGCCGAACACGCCCGGCCTGCGCAACCTCCAGGCCACCGAGGCCCTGCGCCCGCTGCTGAGCGGCGTCCGCGACGCCGCCGACCGTACGGTCCTGAACCGCCGCGTCCCGCTCCTGGTGAAGATCGCCCCGGACCTCGCCGACGAGGACATCGACGCCGTCGCCGACCTGGCGGTGGAGCTGGGCCTGGACGGCATCATCGCCACCAACACCACCATCGCGCGCGAGGGCCTCGGTTTGAAATCCGGACCTTCGCTGGTGCAGGAGACCGGCGGTCTCTCCGGCGCCCCGCTCAAGGAGCGCTCCCTGGAGGTGTTGCGCCGCCTGTACGCGCGCGTGGGCGACCGGATCACCCTGGTGGGCGTCGGCGGCATCGAGACCGCCGAGGACGCCTGGCAGCGCATCCTGGCCGGTGCCACGCTGGTGCAGGGCTACAGCGCCTTCATCTACGAGGGCCCCTTCTGGTCCCGCGCGATCCACAAGGGCCTCGCCGCGCGTCTGCGCACCAGCCCGTACGCCACCCTCGCCGACGCGGTCGGCGCCGACGTGAGGAAGACCGCATGAGCGCCCTGGAGCCTTTCGGCGCCCGGCTGCGCCGCGCCATGGACGAGCGCGGCCCGCTGTGCGTCGGCATCGACCCGCACGCCTCCCTGCTCGCCGAGTGGGGCCTGAACGACGACGTGGCCGGTCTGGAGCGGTTCAGCCGCACGGTCGTCGAGGCGGTGGCCGACCGGGTCGCCGTCATGAAGCCGCAGATGGCCTTCTTCGAGCGGTTCGGCTCGCGCGGCGTCGCCGTCCTGGAGAAGGCGGTCCAGGAGGCGCGCGAGGCCGGCACGCTGGTCGTGATGGACGCCAAGCGCGGCGACATCGGCTCGACCATGGCCGGCTACGCCGAGGCCTTCCTGCGCCCGGGCGCCCCGCTCTTCTCCGACGCCCTCACCGTCTCGCCCTACCTCGGCTACGGCTCGCTCAGCCCGGCCGTCGCGCTGGCCCGGGAGAGCGGTGCGGGGCTGTTCGTGCTGGCCCTGACCTCGAACCCGGAGGGTCCCGAGGTCCAGCACGCCGTCCGCGCGGACGGCCGGAACGTGGGCGCGACCATGCTGGCCCACCTGGCCGTCGAGAACGCGGGGGAGGAGCCGCTGGGCTCCTTCGGGGCGGTCGTGGGCGCCACGGTCGGCGACCTGTCGTCGTACGACCTCGGCATCAACGGTCCGCTCCTCGCTCCCGGCGTCGGGGCGCAGGGGGCGACGGCGGCCGATCTGCCCAAGGTCTTCGGGTCGGCGGTGCGCAACGTCGTTCCGAACGTCAGCCGGGGTGTGCTGCGTCACGGTCCCGAGGTCGGGGCGCTGCGCGCGGCCACCGAGCGCTTCGCCGAGGAGATCCGGACCGCCGTCGGCGCGGCCTGAGTCCGCGCGGGGCGACCTGCGGGAGTGACTTGAGGGTGAATACATTCTCAAATCGAGGGCAGTATGTCTGAAATGTCCGGCCTGACGGAGGCTGACCAGGACTTTTCCGCTGTTCTCGCTGACTCTGGCGCACTTGCCCGCTAGTCTCCGAGCAGAGAACGGGCGAAGCGTGTTGCTCGTGGCTCACCAGGTGTGGGGCGACTAGGTTCCTCACCGGTCCGTATCCGACAGTTCGACATCCGAGGTGACGTAGGCGTGGCTCTTCCGCCCCTTACCCCTGAACAGCGCGCAGCCGCGCTCGAAAAGGCCGCCGCGGCTCGCCGGGAGCGGGCCGAGGTCAAGAATCGACTCAAGCACTCCGGCGCCTCCCTGCACGAGGTCATCAAGCAGGGCCAGGAGAACGACGTCATCGGCAAGATGAAGGTCTCCGCCCTGCTGGAGTCCCTGCCGGGCGTGGGCAAGGTCCGCGCCAAGCAGATCATGGAGCGTCTGGGCATCTCCGAGAGCCGCCGTGTGCGCGGTCTCGGTTCCAACCAGATCGCTTCCCTGGAGCGTGAGTTCGGCGGCGCCAGCTCCTGAGTCCGGGTCCCGCCGGACCTGGAGTCCCGGGCACTCCGGGATTGCTGGAATAATCGCTGCATGAGTGAACGTCCGCGGCTGACCGTGCTCTCCGGCCCTTCGGGGGTCGGCAAGAGCACGGTCGTCGCCCATATGCGCAAGGAACACCCCGAGGTCTGGCTCTCGGTGTCGGCCACCACCCGCAAGCCCCGCCCCGGCGAACGGAACGGGATCCACTACTTCTTCGTCACCGACGAGGAGATGGACAAGCTGATCGCCAACGGTGAGCTGCTGGAGTGGGCGGAGTTCGCCGGCAACCGTTACGGGACGCCCCGCGCGGCCGTGCTGGAGCGGCTGGAGAACGGCGAGCCCGTCCTGCTGGAGATCGACCTCCAGGGCGCCCGGCAGGTCCGTGAGTCCATGGCCGACGCCCAGCTGGTGTTCCTGGCTCCTCCCTCCTGGGACGAGCTGGTGCGCAGGCTCACCGGCCGGGGCACCGAGCCGCCCGAGGTCATCGAGCGTCGCCTGGAGGCGGCCAGGACCGAGCTGGCGGCCGAGCCGGAGTTCGACGTGACCTTGGTCAACACCTCCGTCGAGGGCGTGGCTCGCGAGCTGCTAGCCTTGATGGACGTTGTGTGATTGTGTCTGATCTTTTCCCCTCTTTCGGAAGGTAGAGCGTGTCCTCTTCCATCACCGCGCCCGAGGGCATCATCAACCCGCCGATCGACGAGTTGCTTGAGGCCACCGACTCCAAGTACAGCCTCGTGATCTACGCGGCCAAGCGGGCCCGCCAGATCAACGCGTACTACTCGCAGCTCGGCGAGGGCCTCCTTGAGTACGTCGGTCCGCTCGTCGACACCCACGTCCACGAGAAGCCGCTCTCGATCGCCCTGCGCGAGATCAACGCGGGTCTGCTGACGTCCGAGGCCATCGAGGGCCCCGCGCAGTAGTACTTTCGGATCGCGGTTGACTTATCCACAGGCCCGGCAGCAGGTTGCCGGGCCTGTGGTGTCTCATGGGTGTGCCAGGTTTTCGAGTCCGGGGAGAGACGGTGGACAAGCCGAGGGTCGTTCTGGGGGTCAGTGGCGGCATCGCCGCGTACAAGGCCTGTGAGCTGCTGAGAAGGTTCACGGAGTCGGGCCACGACGTGCGCGTGGTGCCCACCGCCTCCGCCCTGCACTTCGTCGGCGCCGCCACCTGGTCCGCGCTGTCCGGCAACCCGGTCTCCAGCGAGGTCTGGGACGACGTCCACGAGGTCCCGCACGTCCGCATCGGGCAGCACGCGGACCTGGTCGTGGTCGCCCCGGCGACCGCCGACATGCTCGCCAAGGCGGCGCACGGCCTCGCGGACGACCTGCTGACCAACACCCTCCTCACGGCCCGCTGCCCGGTCGTCTTCGCGCCTGCGATGCACACGGAGATGTGGGAGCACCCGGCCACCCAGGAGAACGTGGCCACCCTGCGCCGGCGCGGCGCGGTCGTCATCGAGCCCGCGGTCGGCCGTCTCACCGGCGTCGACACCGGCAAGGGCCGGCTCCCCGACCCGGCGGAGATCTTCGAGGTCTGCCGCCGCGTGCTGGCCCGCGGCGTCACCACGCCCGACCTCGCCGGCCGCCACGTCGTCGTCTCCGCGGGCGGCACCCGCGAGCCCCTCGATCCGGTCCGCTTCCTCGGCAACCGCTCCTCCGGCAAGCAGGGCTACGCCCTCGCCCGCACGGCCGCGGCCCGCGGTGCCCGGGTGACGCTGATCGCGGCCAACACCACGCTGCCCGACCCGGCCGGCGTGGACGTCGTCCCGGTCGGCACCGCCGTCCAGCTCCGCGAGGCCGTCCTCAAGGCCGCGGCGGACGCCGACGCCGTCGTCATGGCCGCGGCCGTGGCCGATTTCCGCCCGGAGACGTACGCGACCGGGAAGATCAAGAAGAAGGACGGCGAGGATCCCGCCCCGATCGTGCTGATACGGAATCCGGACGTCCTCGCGGAGATCTCGGCCGAGCGCGCCCGCCCCGGGCAGGTCGTCGTCGGCTTCGCCGCCGAGACCGACGACGTCCTCGCCAACGGCCGGGCCAAGCTCGCCCGCAAGGGCTGCGACCTGCTCGTGGTCAACGAGGTGGGCGAGCGCAAGACCTTCGGTGCCGAGGAGAACGAGGCGGTCGTGCTCGGCGCCGACGGCAGCGACACGCCCGTGCCGCACGGCCCGAAGGAAGCGCTTGCCGACATCGTCTGGGACCTCGTCGTCGCCCGCCTGGGCTGACGCGGTCCAGCCGTCCGGGTCGCGTTTTCCCGGCCATTCGGCCTCTCTTTTGCGCCAGGCAATGTCGCGTAGTAGCTCTGGCCAAGGCCCCTCGCGATTGTGCAGAATGCCCGTGCCGCAGGTCACAGCGCTCCCAAGAGGCGAGACACGTGGGCCGGCGGCCGTGTGCGACCGATAAACTGTTCCCGGACGACGCCGGGCGCAGCCCCCCGTGTCGTCCGTCAATGATCAGCCAGCAGCCGCTGCAACCCCAGGGAGCGTTGTGTCCCGTCGCCTGTTCACCTCGGAGTCCGTGACCGAAGGTCACCCCGACAAGATCGCTGACCAGATCAGCGACACGATTCTCGACGCGCTTCTGCGTGAGGACCCGACTTCCCGGGTCGCCGTGGAGACGCTGATCACCACCGGCCTGGTGCACGTGGCCGGCGAGGTCACGACCAAGGCCTACGCAGACATCGCCACCCTGGTCCGCAACAAGATCCTGGAGATCGGCTACGACTCCTCGAAGAAGGGCTTCGACGGCGCCTCCTGCGGCGTCTCGGTGTCCATCGGCGCGCAGTCCCCGGACATCGCGCAGGGTGTCGACACGGCGTACGAGTCCCGCGTCGAGGGCGACGAAGACGAGCTGGACCGGCAGGGCGCGGGCGACCAGGGCCTGATGTTCGGCTACGCGACGGACGAGACCCCGACGCTCATGCCGCTCCCGATCTTCCTGGCGCACCGCCTGTCGGCGCGCCTGTCCGAGGTCCGCAAGAACGGCACCATCCCCTACCTGCGTCCGGACGGCAAGACGCAGGTCACCATCGAGTACGACGGCGACAAGGCCGTCCGCCTCGACACCGTGGTCGTGTCCTCCCAGCACGCCTCGGACATCGACCTGGAGTCCCTCCTGGCCCCCGACATCCGCGAGTTCGTCGTGGAGCCGGAGCTGAAGGCGCTCCTCGACGAGGGCATCAAGCTGGACACCGAGGGCTACCGCCTGCTGGTCAACCCGACCGGCCGCTTCGAGATCGGCGGCCCGATGGGTGACGCCGGCCTCACCGGCCGCAAGATCATCATCGACACCTACGGCGGCATGGCCCGCCACGGTGGCGGCGCCTTCTCCGGCAAGGACCCGTCCAAGGTGGACCGCTCGGCCGCCTACGCGATGCGCTGGGTCGCCAAGAACGTCGTCGCGGCCGGCCTGGCCGCCCGCTGCGAGGTCCAGGTCGCCTACGCCATCGGCAAGGCCGAGCCGGTCGGCCTGTTCGTCGAGACCTTCGGCACCAACAAGGTCGAGACCGAGAAGATCGAGAAGGCCATCGACGAGGTCTTCGACCTGCGTCCGGCCGCGATCATCCGCGACCTCGACCTGCTGCGCCCGATCTACTCCCAGACCGCCGCGTACGGCCACTTCGGCCGTGAGCTGCCGGACTTCACCTGGGAGCGCACGGAGCGCGTGGACGCCCTGCGCAAGGCCGTGGGCCTGTAGGCCCCACACGGATCTCTCACCGAGGCCCGGCTTCCCTTCGGGGGGCCGGGCCTCGGCGTCTCGTGTGCCCGGGCGCCGCTCCCAGGGTCGTTTGTCAGTGGTGTTTGGTAAGAATGCAAGCGTGAGCAGCGAGAACGGGCCGGGGGGCGGCGGGGGCGAAGGAGTCCCGCCGGAGCAGCTTGCGCTCATTCGGGAGAGTGTGCGCGGGGCCAAGGTGCCGCGGGCCAAGCCGCGGACGTGGCGGGGGGCGGCGCTGGCCAAGGAGCTGCCCGTCGCGCGCGTGCTGGTCGACAAGGGTGTCCTGCATCTCGACCGGTATTTCGACTACGCCGTACCCGAGGAGCTGGACGCCGACGCGCAGCCCGGGGTGCGGGTGCGGGTGCGGTTCGGGGCCGGGCGGCACCGGGTGCGGGAAGGGCGCCGGGAGGGCGGGGGCCTCATCGACGGGTTCCTCGTCGAGCGCCTGGCCGAGTCCGAGTACTCCGGACCGCTGGCCGCGCTCGCCCAGGTCGTGTCGCCCGAGCCCGTGCTGGGCGAGGAACTGCTGGGGCTCGCGCGGGCCGTCGCCGACCGGTACGCCGGGAGCCTCGCCGATGTGCTGCAGCTGGCCGTGCCGCCCCGCAGCGCGCGAGCCGAGCGACGGCCGTCGCCCGAGCCTCTGCCGGCGCCCGCCGCGCCCGACGCCGGGTCCTGGGCGCGCTACGAGCACGGGGGAGCCTTCGTCGAGTCGCTGGCCTCCGGGGGAGCCCCGAGGGCGGTGTGGAACGCCCTGCCGGGGCCGCTGTGGAGCGAGGAGCTGGCCCGTGCCGTCGCCGCCACGCTCGCCTCGGGACGCGGTGCGCTCGTCGTCGTACCGGACGGGCGTGCCGCCGCGCGCGTCGATGCCGCGCTGACCGCCGTGCTCGGCGAGGGCCGCCACGCGCTGCTCACCGCCGACGCCGGACCCGAGAAGCGGTACGAGCAGTGGCTCGCCGTGCGGCGGGGGGCCGTACGGGCCGTCGTAGGGACCCGGGCGGCCATGTTCGCCCCTGTGCGGGACCTGGGACTCGTCGCCATCTGGGACGACGGCGACGACAGCCACAGCGAGCCGCACGCCCCGCAGCCGCACGCCCGGGACGTCCTGCTGCTGCGTGCCGCGCTGGACAAATGTGCCTTCCTGCTGGGCGGCTTCAGCTGCACGGTGGAGGCCGCGCAGCTCGTGGAGAGCGGCTGGGCGCGGCCCCTGGTCGCCGGGCGGGAACAGACGCGACGGACCGCGCCCCTCGTCCGGACCGTCGGCGACGACGACCTCGCGCGAGACGAGGCCGCCCGCGCCGCCAGGCTGCCCACCGTCGCCTGGCAGGTCGTCCGGGAAGGGCTGCGGCACGGGCCCGTCCTGGTGCAGGTGCCCCGGCGCGGCTATGTGCCGCGCCTGGCCTGTGCCCAGTGCCGCGCCGCCGCCCGCTGCAGCCACTGCTCCGGGCCGCTCCAGGGCCAGGACGCGGGCGTGCTGCGCTGCGACTGGTGCGGGCGCGAGGAGGGCGCCTGGCACTGCCCCGAGTGCGGCGGCTTCCGGCTCCGGGCCCAGGTCGTGGGTGCCCGCCGGACCGCCGAGGAACTGGGGCGGGCCTTTCCCGCCGTACCGGTGCGGACTTCCGGACGGGAGCACGTACTGGACACGGTGCCGGGCACGCCCGCGCTGGTCGTGAGCACACCGGGCGCCGAGCCGGTCGCCGAGGGCGGCTACGCGGCGGCCCTGCTGCTGGACGGCTGGGCCATGCTCGGCCGCCCCGACCTGCGGGCCGGGGAGGACGCGCTGCGCCGCTGGATCGCGGCCGGGGCCCTCGTACGGCCGCAGGGTGAGCGGGGGACCGTGGTCGTCGTCGCCGAGCCGACCCTGCGTCCCGTGCAGGCCCTGGTGCGCTGGGACCCCGTCGGGCACGCGGTCCGCGAGCTGGCCGAGCGGGCCGAACTGGGCTTCCCGCCGGTGTCGCGGATGGCGGCCGTGTCCGGTACGACGGAGGCCGTGGCCGAGTTCCTGAGCGCGACCGAACTGCCGCCGGACGCGGAGGTGTTGGGACCGGTTCCGCTACCGCCCACCCTCCCCGGCCGGCCACGCCGCCCCGGTGCCCCGCCGCCCGGAGAACACTGGGAACGCGCCCTCGTCCGCGTGCCACCGGGCAGCGGGGCGACACTGGCCGCCGCCCTGAAGAACGCGATGGCAGCCCGGATGGCACGGGGGAGCGGGGAGGCGGCACGGGTGCGGGTGCGCATCGACCCGCCGGATATCGGGTGACCCCGCGGGAGCGATGCCCTGCGGGCTGCGGGCTGCGGGGCCGTCAGGGCGTGGGGCGCGTGGCTTCGGGTTGGCGGGGCCGCCGGCTCGCTCGGCCTGAGGACTGCGAGGCTGCCTGGCCGCCTGGCTGCCTGGCCTCCTGGCCTCCTGGCGGCGGCGAGGGGTGCGGTGTCGGGCCGTTTTGGGGCTGTGTGGCCTGGGTGTGGCGGGGATGTGTGGGGGTGAGGGGCTGCCGGGGCGTGCGGTTTCGGGGCTGAGGGGGGTCCTTGATCGCGGGGGCGTGGCCCCGAGGGCTGCTGGCTCGGTCGGTCGGGGACTGCGAGGCTGCCTGGCGTCCTGACTGCCTGGCGGAGGCGAGGGGTGCGGCGTCGGGCCGAACTGGGGCTGCGTGGCCTGGGCGTGGCGTGGACGCGTGGGGTGAGCCTCGGGGCGGCGGTGCATCGGGTGGCGGTGCCTGCGGACTGCACGGCGTCGGCTCGGCGGGGAGCCGACGTGTCTGGGTTCGCCGTATGGCTGCGCTCGCGCGCATACCTGCACGTGTCTGCCCTCCCGGCCGTTCTCCGGGAGGGCAGGGTGAGGTGGTGTCAGCCGTTGCGTGGCCCCGGGAAGGCTGTCGGGCGGGCGTCGTCGCGGAGCGTCGGGCTGCCGGCGGTGGGCTGGGTCGGCATGGAGCGGGCTGCGGGGACCGTAGGGACCACGGGCAGGCCGGAGTTCACGTTGAGCGTGCGGGTGCCGGACGGCTCCGGCGTCCCCTCGGCCTCGGCGGCTGTCTGGGTCGCGGCGCGGCGGGCGCCGTAACGGCGGTGCACCGCCTGCTTGGTGACCCCGAGCGCCGAGCCCACCGCATCCCAGGAGAAGCCGAGCGAGCGGTCGAAGTCCACGGCGGCCGTGACCAGGGTTTCGACACTGTCCCGGAGTTCCTGGGCGAGGCGGACCGTCGGGGCGGGGGCGCGTCCGTAGACGACGAAGCCCGTGGACGGGCCGGAGCGGCGCGGGCGGTAGACGTTGCCCAACTGGGCCGTGAGCGTGCGCAGGGCTTCCACCTGGCGGCGGACCCGCTCGATGTCCCGCACCAGCAAGTGCAGGCTGGCCCGGGCCTGGGCGTCGTGGGTTGCGTGGTCGGCCATGAACAAGCCTCTCGAACCGGCGTTGAAAGGAATTGGGCCGTGAAAGGGGCCCGATGTGGTCAACTCTCTCTTGACCAACGCGTTTCCGCTCCGCTGGTCACGGGGTGGGGGCGTACGGGCATATGCGTACGCCTGTCGCCCACCCGCGCACCACCTGTGCCCGTCCGCCGGGAAACCTGCGGGGCGGTGAAGGGGGAGCTGGTCATAGACTGGTGCGCTGCCCGTCCAACCCTGCCCGAGAGGCCCGATCCTGCCCATGAAGCTCGTCTTCGCCGGTACCCCCGAGGTCGCCGTTCCCGCTCTGGACGCTCTGATCGCCTCCGGGCGGCACGAGGTGGCCGCCGTCGTCACGCGGCCCGACGCGCCGGCCGGGCGGGGGCGCAGGCTGGTCGCGTCGCCCGTGGCCGAGCGGGCGGAGGAGGCCGGGATCGAGGTGCTGAAGCCGGTCCGGCCACGCGACCCCGAGTTCCTGGAGCGGCTCAAGGAGATCGCGCCCGACTGCTGCCCCGTCGTCGCCTACGGCGCCCTGCTGCCCAGGGCCGCCCTGGACATCCCGGCGCACGGCTGGGTCAACCTGCACTTCTCGCTGCTGCCCGCCTGGCGCGGAGCCGCGCCGGTGCAGCACTCCATCATGGCCGGGGACGAGATCACCGGGGCGTCCACCTTCCTCATCGAGGAGGGGCTCGACTCGGGGCCGGTGTACGGGACCGTCACCGAGGTGGTCCGGCCGACCGACACCAGCGGTGACCTGCTCACCCGGCTCGCCTTCGCCGGTGCCGGACTGCTCGCCGCGACCATGGACGGCATCGAGGACGGCACCCTGAAGGCCGTACCGCAGCCCGCCGAGGGCATCACCCTCGCACCGAAGATCACCGTCGAGGACGCGCAGGTCGACTGGGCCGCGCCCGCGCTCCGGGTGGACCGCGTGGTGCGCGGCTGCACCCCGGCGCCCGGCGCCTGGACGAGCTTCCGCGGCGAGCGGCTCAAGCTCATCCAGGTCACGCCCGTGCCCGAGCGGACCGACCTCGCCCCGGGGCAGCTGGCCGTCGGCAAGAACAGCGTGCACGTCGGCACCGGTTCCTACGCCGTCGAGCTGCTGTGGGTGCAGGCGCAGGGCAAGAAGCCGATGCGCGCGGCCGACTGGGCCCGGGGTGTGCGCATCGCCGAGGGCGAGACCCTCGGCGGCTGAGGTCCCCCGGCGTAGGCTGGGATTCGCACGTCCATCCATATCCGGAGCACCTTTTTCGTGACTGAGCAGTCCCGGCGGCCCCGTAAGCCCGCCAAGCCCTACCGCCGTCCCCAGAAGGACCCCGTCCGCATGATCGCCTTCGAGGCGCTGCGCGCGGTGGACGAGCGGGACGCGTACGCCAACCTCGTGCTGCCGCCGCTGCTGCGGAAGGCACGGGAGAAGGGCGACTTCGACGCGCGCGACGCCGCGCTCGCCACCGAGCTGGTGTACGGGACGCTGCGTCGGCAGGGCACGTACGACGCCGTCATCGCCGCGTGTGTCGACCGGCCGCTGCGCGAGGTCGACCCGCCGGTGCTCGACGTGCTGAGCCTCGGCGCGCACCAGCTGCTCGGGACGCGGATCCCCACGCACGCGGCCGTCTCCGCCTCCGTCGAGCTGGCGCGGGTCGTGCTCGGCGACGGGCGGGCGAAGTTCGTCAACGCCGTGCTGCGCAAGGTGGCCCAGGACGACCTGGACGGCTGGCTGGAGAAGGTCGCGCCGCCCTATGACGAGGATCCCGAGGACCATCTCGCGGTCGTGCACTCCCACCCCCGGTGGGTCGTCTCCGCGCTGTGGGACTCGCTCGGGGGCGGCCGGGCCGGTATCGAGGACCTGCTGGAGGCCGACAACGAGCGGCCCGAGGTGACCCTCGTCGCGCGGCCGGGGCGGGCCACCGCCGAGGAGCTGCTGCGCGAGGACGCGGCCGTGCCGGGGCGCTGGTCTCCGTATGCCGTGCGGCTCACCGAGGGCGGCGAGCCGGGTGCCGTCGAGGCCGTGCGTGAGGGGCGGGCCGGGGTGCAGGACGAGGGCAGCCAGCTGGTGGCCCTTGCCCTGGCCAACGCGCCGCTGGAGGGGCGCGACGAGAAGTGGCTCGACGGGTGCGCGGGGCCCGGCGGCAAGGCCGCGCTGCTCGCCGCCCTGGCCGCCGAGCGGGGAGCCGCGCTGCTCGCCTCCGAGAAGCAGCCGCACCGGGCCGGTCTGGTCGCCAAGGCGCTGGCCGGGAACCCCGGGCCCTATCAGGTGATCGCCGCCGACGGGACCCGGCCGCCGTGGCGGCCCGGCACCTTCGACCGCGTGTTGATGGACGTACCGTGCACCGGGCTCGGCGCGCTGCGCCGGCGGCCCGAGGCGCGATGGAGGCGGCGCCCCGAGGACCTGGACAACTTCGCGCCGCTCCAGCGCGCCCTGCTGCTCACCGCGCTCGACTCCGTGCGCGTCGGCGGGGTCGTGGGCTACGCGACCTGCTCGCCGCACCTCGCCGAGACCCGCGCGGTCGTCGCCGACGTGCTCAAGCAGCGCCCGGAGACCGACCTCATCGACGCCCGTCCGATGCTGCCCGGCGTCCCCGCGCTCGGCGAGGGGCCGGATGTGCAGCTGTGGCCGCATCTGCACGGCACGGACGCGATGTACCTGGCGCTGATCCGCCGCACCGGCTGACCCGCGTGCTCGCTCTCTCCACAGGCGTCGTCATACCGTCGGACAAGTAGGACGAACGGCCTCGCCTGTGGACCGAGGCGAACATCAGTGCTCCGGGCATGGCAGTCTTGGGTCATGGCCGCGCAGATCAATCCCAGCATCCTGTCCGCCGACTTCGCGAGACTCGCGGAGGAGGCCAAGGCGGTCCAAGGCGCCGACTGGCTTCACGTCGACGTCATGGACAACCACTTCGTCCCGAACCTCACGCTCGGCGTGCCGGTCGTGGAGTCCCTGGCCCGTGCGACGGACACCCCGCTGGACTGCCACCTGATGATCGAGGACCCCGACCGCTGGGCGCCCCAGTACGTCGAGGCGGGCGCCTCGTCCGTCACCTTCCACGTGGAGGCCGCCGCCGCCCCCGTGCGGCTGGCCCGCGAGATCCGCGCCAAGGGTGCGCGCGCCTCGATGGCGCTCAAGCCCGCGACGCCGATCGAGCCCTTCGAGGACCTGCTGCCGGAACTCGACATGCTGCTGATCATGACGGTCGAGCCGGGCTTCGGCGGCCAGGCCTTCCTGGACATCATGCTGCCGAAGATCCGCCGTACCAGAGAGCTGATCGACAAGCACGGTCTCCAGCTCTGGCTGCAGGTCGACGGCGGTGTCTCGGCCTCGACGATCGAGCGGTGCGCGGACGCGGGCGCGGACGTCTTCGTCGCCGGTTCCGCGGTGTACGGCGCCGGGGATCCGGCGGAGGCCGTGCGTGCGCTGCGCGCCCAGGCGGAGGCGGCCACCGCGAAGGCGTCCTGGTCATGCGGCCACTGAGCCGTCCAAACGTGAACGCTTAAGTGAACGGCGCCCATCAGGGCGGATCAGTTGCGCCGAATCTGCAAGGATGAACGGCGAGTCCAGAGTGTGAACAGCAGTGAGGAGATCGCCGTGTCGGGTATGTCGGCGGGCCGGTCAGCCATGCGGATGGGACCCGCTGAGCTGGTGCAGGCGGCGGCCATGGCCCGCCGCTTCTACCTCGAGGGCAAGTCCAAGATCCAGATCGCGGAGGAGTTCGGCGTCAGCCGCTTCAAGGTGGCCCGGGTCCTGGAAACCGCCCTCGAACGGGATCTCGTGCGCATCGAGATCCGTGTGCCGGCCGAGCTGGACGCCGAGCGCTCCGACGCGCTCCGCGCTCGCTACGGCCTGAGGCACGCCGTCGTGGTCGAGTCCCCGGCTGAGGCCGAGGAGACCCCCGACCCCGAGAACCTCGGCGAGGTGGCCGCCGACCTGCTCGGCGAGCTCGTCAACGAGGGGGACGTACTGGGCCTGGCCTGGGGCCGGTCCACCATCCACATGGCGGCGGCGCTCGACCGGCTGCCGCCGTGCACGGTGGTCCAGCTGACGGGCGTGTACGACGCCGGAACCGCCGAGCGCGGCTCCGTGGAGGCGGTGCGCCGGGCCGCGCAGGTCTCCGGCGGCGACGCGCACCCCATCTACGCCCCGATGCTGCTGCCGGACGCGGCCACGGCGACGGCGCTGCGCAACCAGACCGGGATCGCCCGGGCCTACGAGTACTTCGACAAGGTCACGGTCGCCTGCGTCTCCATCGGCTCCTGGGAGCCGGGCATCTCGACGGTGCACGACATGTTGAGCGACGAGGAGCGCGCGCACTACGCCTCCCTCGGTGTCGCCGCCGAGATGTCCGCGCACCTCTTCGACGCCGAGGGGCGCCGGATCGGGCGGGACCTGGGGGAGCGGTGCATCACGGTCACGGCCGACCAGCTGCGCCGTATCCCGGAGGTCGTGGCGATCGCGGGCGGGCAGCGCAAGGCGTCCGCGATCGACGCGGTGCTCCGCTCCGGGCTGGTCACCAGCCTGGTCACGGACACCTCGGCCGCGGACTACCTGATGACGGCGGGGCCGACGCCGAAGCCCGCGCTCAACCGCGCGGATCCCGACGGGTCCTGACGGCGGGTCGTGGCGTCGTCGTAGCGGGACGGCCGTGGCAGCATCGTCGGCATGCTGCTGCGGTTCGTCCCTCAGGCGCTCGGGCGATGCGTGCCCCGTGCGCTCGCGGGGCTTCTGGTCGTCCTCGCCGTCCTGCTCACCGGCTGCTCCTCGGGCTCCTCCACCACGCATGCTTCGACGGGCACAGCGGTCCCGACCCCTGCCTGGGTCCGGGGCATGCGCACCGTCGAGGCGTCCGAGCTGCCCGCCGAGGCCCGGCAGACCCTGGCCCTCATCGACCAGGGCGGACCCTTTCCGTACGCCCGGGACGGGGTCGTCTTCGGGAACTTCGAGGGACGGCTGCCCAGCCACGAGCGCGGCTACTACCACGAGTACACGGTGCGGACACCCGGCTCGCGCGACCGCGGCGCCCGGCGCATCGTCACCGGAGAGCACGCGGAGATCTACTACACCGATGATCACTACAAGTCGTTCCGGGCGGTGCTGAGATGAGCGTTGAGCCGACAGAAGACCTGACGGGGCGGCTCGTCGTCACCCTGGACCTCGACGGGGTCACGGACAAGGCGGGCCTCATGGACCGGGTCGCCGGTGCGCTGGCGCTGCCCGACTGGTTCGGGCGGAACTGGGACGCGCTGGTCGACTCCCTCTCCGACCACACCGTCTGGCCCGAGGCGGCCGTCGAGCAGGGGCTGCTGCTCGTCGTGCGGGGCTGGCGGCCGTACGCCGAGGCGGCTGCGGACGAGTGGCGGACCGCGCAGGACGTGTTCGCCGAGGCGGTGGACCGCACGCCCGCGCTCGCCGTCGTCCTGGCCCTTGGAGGATCCTCCTAAGGCCCCTCCGGGCAGCCTGGATGTTCTGTGGAGGCATGACAGGGCCCCCACATGGGACAATGAAGTACGTGCTCTTTCCCCCCGGCGCACCCGTCGGGGGGTCACCTCTGATCGACTGGGATGTGCAGCACGTGCGTTTCCTCAATGACATCCAGCCCGCGTACGACCTGACGTACGACGACGTGTTCATGGTGCCGAGCCGCTCCGCGGTGGGCTCGCGTCAGGGCGTGGACCTCAGCTCGCCGGACGGCACGGGCACCACCATCCCGCTCGTCGTCGCCAACATGACCGCCATCGCCGGCCGCCGCATGGCCGAGACGATGGCCCGCCGCGGCGGCCTGGTGGTCATCCCGCAGGACATCCCGATCGATGTCGTCACCGACGTCGTCTCCTGGGTGAAGAGCCGCCACCTGGTGCTGGACACCCCGATCGTGCTGGCCCCGCACCAGACCGTCGCCGACGCGCTCGCGCTGCTGCCCAAGCGGGCGCACAACGCCGGTGTGGTCGTCGACGAGGACCACCGGCCCGTCGGCGTCGTCACCGACGCGGACCTGTCCGGCGTCGACCGCTTCACCCAGCTCGAAGTGGTCATGTCCAAGGACCTGCTCCTGCTGGACGCGGACATCGACCCGCGCGAGGCCTTCAACACCCTCGACCAGCACAACCGCCGCTACGCCCCGGCCGTCGACAAGGACGGCAAGCTCGCCGGCATCCTCACCCGCAAGGGCGCCCTGCGCGCCACGCTGTACACGCCGGCCGTCGACCAGGACGGCAAGCTGCGCATCGCGGCGGCCGTCGGCATCAACGGCGACGTGGCGGGCAAGGCCAAGCAGCTGCTCGACGCCGGCGTGGACACGCTCGTCATCGACACCGCGCACGGCCACCAGGAGTCGATGATCAGCGCCATCAAGGTGGTGCGCGCGCTCGACCCGCAGGTGCCGATCGTCGCGGGCAACATCGTCTCCGCCGAGGGCGTCAAGGACCTGATCGACGCCGGTGCGGACATCATCAAGGTCGGCGTCGGCCCCGGCGCCATGTGCACCACGCGCATGATGACCGGCGTGGGCCGGCCGCAGTTCTCCGCGGTCCTGGAGTGCGCCGCCGAGGCGAAGAAGTACGGCAAGCACGTGTGGGCCGACGGCGGTGTCCGCCACCCGCGCGACGTGGCCATGGCCCTCGCGGCCGGTGCGTCCAACGTGATGGTCGGCTCCTGGTTCGCCGGTACGTACGAGTCGCCGGGCGACCTCCAGCACGACCCCAACGGGCGCGCCTACAAGGAGTCCTTCGGCATGGCGTCCGCGCGTGCGGTGGCCAACCGCACGTCGGAGGAGTCGGCGTACGACCGGGCCCGCAAGGCGCTGTTCGAGGAGGGCATCTCCACCTCCCGCATGTACCTCGACCCGGGTCGTCCGGGCGTCGAGGACCTGATCGACTCGATCATCGCGGGCGTCCGCTCCTCCTGCACCTACGCCGGTGCCTCCTCCCTGGAGGAGTTCGCCGAGAAGGCCATCGTCGGCATCCAGAGCGCGGCCGGCTACGCCGAGGGCAAGCCGCTGCACGCCAGCTGGAACTGATCCGAGCCGATCGAGCACGGCCCCCGCTTTCTCCTTGACGGGAAAGCGGGGGCCGTCGCTGTTTCCGCGCCCGAAAAGTCCCTTGCACAACGTTCGGTAGCCCACGCGCAACGATTTGTCATACCGGTGGGATGAACGCAATGATCATCCGGGGATGCGCAAGGTTGCTGCATTACGCACGTGAAGCCCGGCCTCATAGGGTGCTGCGCTGTACGTAGCGTGGCGGGGACTCCGCTCGGCGGGTTCCTGCCCTCGCAGGCCCCCGCCCGTCCCCGCTCCATCTGAACGTCAGCGATAAGGAGCCAGCGCGTGCTCGACCAAGGCGCACCCCCGCAGAACCAACGAACGGCCGCCCCTGCATCCCCGGGCGTCGCCGCGCGGCTGATGCGTCGCAAGCCAGTGGAACGCCTGGTCGCGGAGGGCGGCCACGGTGAGGGAGGCTCGCTGCGGCGCTCCCTCGGACTGTGGCAGCTGACCATGATCAGCATCGGCGCCACCCTCGGCACCGGCATCTTCGTCGTCCTCGGCGAGGCCGTGCCCAAGGCGGGTCCGGCCGTCACCCTCTCCTTCGTGATCGCCGGTCTCACCGCGCTGTTCTCGGCCCTGTCCTACGCCGAGCTGGCGGGCACCATCCCGGTCGCCGGCTCCTCGTACTCGTACGCATACGCAACCATGGGCGAACTGATCGCCTGGGTCTGCGGCTGGTGCCTGCTCCTGGAGTACGGCGTCTCGGTCGCCGCCGTGGCCGTCGGCTGGGGCGAGTACCTGAACGAGCTGCTCGACGGAACCATCGGCGTGACCATCCCGGACGCCCTGGCCAACCCGCCCGGCGTCGACGGCGGCATCTTCAACCTGCCCGCCCTGATCGTCGTGATGCTCGCCATGGTGTTCCTGCTCGGCGGTGCCAAGGAGTCGGCGCGGGCCAACACGATCATGGTGTGCGTGAAGATCGCCGCGCTCGTGCTGTTCTGCGCGATCGGCTTCATGGGCTTCAAGTCCGGCAACTACTCGCACTTCATGCCGCTCGGCATGGCGGGCGTCAGCGCGGCCGGTGCCACGCTGTTCTTCTCCTACATCGGCTTCGACGCCGCCTCCACCGCCGGTGAGGAGGCGAAGAACGCCCAGCGCGACCTGCCCCGCGCGATCATGCTGTCCCTCGTCATCGTGACCGCCCTGTACGTGCTGGTCGCGGCCGTCGCCGTCGGTGCCAAGCCGTGGCGGCAGTTCAACGACTCCGAGGCCGCGCTCGCCCAGATCATGAAGGACGTCACCGGCCAGAGCTTCTGGGGCACCCTGCTGGCGTTCTGCGCCGTCATCGCCATTGCGAGCGTCGTCCTGACCGTGCTCTACGGCCAGACCCGCATCCTCTTCGCGATGTCCCGCGACGGCCTGGTGCCCAAGGTGTTCGCCAAGGTCCACCCGAAGACCGGTGCGCCGCGCGCCAACACGATCATCGTGTCGGTGTTCTGCGGTGTCCTCGCCGCCGCGATCCCGCTCGGCCAGCTCGCCGACGCCACCAGCATCGGCACGCTGTTCGCCTTCGCCCTGGTCAACATCGCCGTGGTGGTGCTGCGCCGCACCCGCCCGAACATGAACCGCACCTTCCGCGTGCCGCTGTCGCCGGTGCTCCCCGCGCTTGGCTTCGCGTTCTGTGTCTGGATGATGGGCAGCCTGTCCAGCGTCACCTGGATCGTGTTCGGTGTCTGGATGGCGGTCGGGCTCGTGTTCTACTTCGTATACGGCTATCGCCGTTCCCGTCTCGCGACCGAGCAGGACGTTGCGGTGCCGGCAGAGAAGTGACCGAACCGAAGAAGTGAACCACCCTCAGTGCTGAACGATCTCGACGAACGCATCGTGCACGCCCTCGCCGAGGACGCCCGCCGCTCCTACGCGGACATCGGGCAGCTCGTCGGCCTGTCCGCGCCCGCCGTCAAGCGGCGCGTGGACAGGCTGCGCGCCACCGGAGCCATCACCGGGTTCACCGTCCGGGTGGACCCGGCGGCGCTCGGCTGGGAGACCGAGGGCTACATCGAGATCCACTGCCGGCGCAACACGTCGCCGGAGACCATCCAGCGGGGGCTGGAGCGCTACCAGGAGGTCGTGGCCGCGTCGACCGTCACCGGCGACGCGGACGCGATCGCCCAGGTGTTCGCCTCCGACATGCGCCACTTCGAGCGGGTGCTGGAGCGGATCGCCGGGGAGCCGTTCGTCGAGCGGACCAAGTCGGTGCTGGTGCTCTCGCCGCTGCTCCGGCGGTTCTCTTCAGGCGCGCCGGGCTGAAAATCCCCAGGTGCGCGGGCGGGGAGCTCTACTCCGCCGTCTTCCGCGCCAGCGCGTTGTTCCCGATCGAGTTGTGCACGCTGAAGCTCACGGCGTCCGAGCGGTAGCGGTCGTCCGACCACTCCACCGGGCGCCCTTCGCGTGTCGTGGTGACGCGCTGCACCCGCAGCAGCGGGCTCGTGCGGCGGACCCCCAGCAGCTCGGCGTCCTGCGCGCCCGCCGCGACCGCGTCGATCACATGCTCCCCGTACGCGAAGACCAGGCCCGTGTCGTCGTAGAGGCGCTGGGTGACCGAGGGGCAGTCGGGTTCGATGGCCTCGACTGCCGGGGAGATCCAGTCGGCGTACACCGTCCGCTCCAGCAGCACCGGCTCGCCGTCCAGGCCGCGCACCCGTAGCACGTGCAACACCGGCGTGCCGACGGCGAGTTGGAGCCGCACCGCGTCCTCGTGCGTGGCCGGGCGGTACTCCTGGGCCGCGACATGGCCCGTGGCCTCGCGGCCCATCGCCCGCGCCCACTGCGCGAAGCTGCGCAGCTCCTCGAAGCTCTGGCTGCGACGGCTGGCCAGCACCACGCGGCGGGCGCCCTGCCGGGAGCCGATCAGGCCCTCGGAGGTGAGGGCGGCGACGGCCTGGCGGACCGTGCCGCGGGACACGCCGTAGTGCCCGGCCAGCTCCGACTCCGAGGGCAGCCGGCTGCCGACCGTGTACTCCTCACGGTCGATGGCTCGCCGCAGTTCGTCGGCGATCTCCTCGTGTCGCGCCGTCATGCTTCCCCTCTGCGTAGGCGACTGTGCACAGCGTGACCAGCCTAATCGACGGATTCAGGTGATCCGTGTCAACCGTAACTGTGCAGCGAATCAGGGGACAGGGTTTCTTCTGCGTTCACCGACAGGACACCGGGTGCGGGCGTACTTGGGTCAACTTGTTCAGACAAGTTCTCGACAAGTTCTCGGCAACAAGCCCATCGCACCGCCTCACCCCCGTGCGCACCCCTGGAGAGACCGTGACCGTGTCCCTGCCGCGAAACGCCGTCCTCGGCGGCTCCCTCGCCGTCGTCGCCGCGCTCGCGCTGAGCGCCTGCGGCGCCGCCCCCGACAAGGCGTCGACCACCAAGGACGGCAAGAACGCCGCCACCGCCACCTCCGCGGCCGACTTCGGCGGCATGGACGCCCTGGTCAAGGCGGCCAAGAAGGAGGGCTCGCTGCACATCATCGCGGTGCCCCGCGACTGGGCCAACTACGGCGCCGTCATCGACGGCTTCCAGAAGAAGTACGGCATCAAGATCGACGACGAGAGCCCCGACGGCACCAGCCAGGACGAGATCAACGCCGTCACCTCCCGCAAGGGCCAGGACCGCGTCCCCGACGTCCTCGACCTGGGCAGCTCCTTCGCGCTGAGCGCCGCCCAGCAGGGCCTGCTCGCGCCCTACAAGGTGGCCTCCTACGGCGACATCCCGGCCGGCCAGAAGGACCCGCAGGCCCGCTGGTTCAACGACTACGGCGGCTACATCTCCATCGGCTGCGACGCCAAGCGCGTCAAGGAGTGCCCCACCACCTTCAAGGACCTCCTCAAGCCCCAGTACAAGGGCCAGGTCGCCCTCAACGGCAACCCCACCAAGTCCGGCTCGGCCTTCGGCGGCGTCTACGCCGCGGCCCTCGCGGGCGGCGGCTCCTTCGACAACATCCAGCCCGGCCTGGACTTCTTCGCCAAGCTGAAGAAGAACGGCAACTACACGCCGGTCGAGTCCACCCCGGCCACCGTCGAGAAGGGCGAGACGCCCATCAGCATCGACTGGGACTACCTGAACGCCGGCTACGCCAAGGAGTTCAAGTCCAAGGGCCTCGACTGGAAGGTCTCCGTCCCGAGCGACGGTCAGTACGCCCAGTACTACTCCCAGGCCGTCACCAAGGACGCCCCGCACCCGGCCGCCGCGCGCCTGTGGCAGGAGTACCTGTACAGCGCCGAGGGCCAGAACCTGTGGCTCCAGGGCTTCGCCCGCCCGGCCCTGATGCCCGCCATGGAGAAGGCCGGCACCCTCGACAAGACCGCCGCCGCCGGCCTCCCGCAGGTCACCGGCACCCCCTCCTTCCCGACCGAGGACCAGCAGAGCAAGGCCAAGACGGTCCTCGCGCAGGGCTGGGGGAAGGCCGTCTCCGGATGACCGCCGCTCTCACGCGTGCGGACGTGGCGCCCGTCGCTTCGGCGAAGCGGCGGCGCCGCGCCCCCGGCTGGCTCGCCGTGGTGCCGCTGCTGGTGTTCACGGCCATCGCCTTCGGCCTGCCCGCCCTGGCCATGCTGAACGGCGCCTTCACGGTCAAGGACCCGACGAGCGGCGCCACGTCGTACACCGGCGAGAACCTGACGAACTCGCTGCAGGGCCCGTACCTCACCGCCCTGGTCGGCAGCGTCAAGTTGTCGGCGATCTCCGCCGGACTCGGCGCTCTGCTCGGGCTGCCGCTCGCCCAGGCCGTGGTCAGCTCCCGCTCCCGCGCGCTGCGCGAGGCCGTGCTGACCGCCTCCGGCGTGCTCGCCAACTTCGGCGGTGTCCCGCTGGCCTTCGCCTTCGTCGCCACCCTCGGCAACGCGGGCGTGCTGACGGTGCACCTGGGCCTGAGGGACAGCGGCTGGAACCTGTACAGCTTCTGGGGCCTCGTCCTCGTCTATCTGTACTTCCTGATCCCGCTGATGGTCCTCACCATCACCCCGGCCCTGGACGGCCTGCGGGCCCAGTGGCGGGAGGCCGCGCTGAACAACGGCGCGACCGGCGTGCAGTACTGGCGGCACGTGGCCCTGCCCGTGCTCGCGCCCTCCCTGCTCGGCGGCTTCGTGCTGCTGTTCGGCAGTGCCTTCGCCGCCTACGCCACCGCCGCCGCCATGGTCGGCAGCGCGGTCCCGCTGGTCACCCTGCAGATCGCCGACGCCCTGTCCGGCAACGTGCTGGTCGGCCAGGAGAACGTGGCCCTCGCCCTCAGCCTCGACATGGTCCTGGTGGCCGGCCTGGTGATGGCCGTGTACCTGCCCCTGCAACGACGGAGCGCCCGATGGCTCGACGCCTGACCCCCTGGCGCTGGGCCGTCCTCGGCCTGGCCGCCCTGTACTTCCTGGTGCCGCTCGGCGCGTCCGTGGTCTTCAGCATCGACGTGCCCGGCCAGGGCGTGACCTTCGACGCCTACACCAAGATCCTGTCCGCCGACGGCTTCGTCTCCAGCCTGCTGCTCTCGCTGGAACTGGCCGCCGCCACCATCGCCGTCGTGCTGCTGCTGATGGTGCCCGCCGTGGTCGCGCTCAGGCTCGGCGCGCCCCGGCTGCGGCCGGTGGTGGAGCTGGTGTGCTCGCTGCCGCTGGTGGTGCCGCCGATCGCGTTCTCCGCCGGGATCGTGACCGTGCTGAAGTGGGGGCCGGACCATCTGTCCCGCACCCCGCTGTTCCAGACGTTCGTGGCGATCCAGAACGAGAACTTCCCTGTAGTGCTGGTCCTCGCCTACGTCGTGATGGCACTGCCGTTCGTCTACCGGGCCCTCGACGCGGGCCTGCGCGCGATCGACGTACGGACCCTCGTCGAGGCGGCCCGCAGCTGCGGCGCCTCCTGGCCGCAGGCCCTCGTCCGGGCCGTCCTGCCGAATCTGCGCGGGGCGCTGCTGAACTCCGGCTTCCTGACGCTGGCCCTGGTCCTCGGCGAGTTCACCGTGGCCCATCTGCTCGGCTACACCCCCTTCGCCGTGTGGATCTACAACATCGGCGAATCGCAGGCCCAGATGTCCGTCGCCGTCTCCGTGCTCAGCCTGCTCGTCACCTGGGCCCTGCTCCTCGCGCTCGCCGGTGCCGGCGGCCGTACCCGAACCGCTTCCTCCCGGGGATGAACACCATGACCGCCACCACGCTTGAGAAGGCCGCCGGCCAGAAGGCCGCCACCGTCGAATTCCGCGGACTCCGCAGGGAGTTCGGCACCACCGTCGCCCTGGACGGACTCGACCTGACCGTCCGCCCCGGGGAGTTCCTGGCCCTGCTCGGCCCCTCCGGCTGCGGCAAGACCACCGCGCTGCGCATGCTCGCCGGGTTCGAACACCCCGACGCCGGCGCGGTGCTGGTGGACGGCGAGGACGTCACCCATGTCCCGGCCCACCGCCGCGACGCCGGGATGGTCTTCCAGTCGTACAGCCTCTTCCCGCACCTGAACGCCGTCGACAACGTCGCCTTCGGACTGCGCATGCGCAAGGTCCGTACGGCCGAACGGCGCGCCCGTGCCGCCGAGTTGCTGGAACTGGTCGGCCTCGGCGACAAGGGGGAGCGGTACCCGCACCAGCTCTCCGGAGGGCAGCAGCAGCGCATCGCGCTGGCCCGTGCGCTCGCCCTGCGCCCCCGCGTCCTCCTGCTGGACGAACCGCTGTCCGCGCTCGACGCCAAGGTGCGACTCAGCCTGCGCGAGGAGATCCGCCGGCTTCAGCAGGAGCTCGGCATCACCACCCTGTTCGTCACGCACGACCAGGAAGAGGCGCTGTCCATCGCCGACCGGGTCGCCGTGATGCGCGCCGGACGGCTCGAACAGTGCGCCGAGCCCGCAGAGTTGTACGGCCGCCCCGCCACCGCCTTCGTCGCCGAGTTCGTCGGCACGATGAGCCGCATCCCGGGCGAGTTGAAGGACGGCACGGCCGAGGTCCTCGGACAGCGGCTGCCGGCCGACGGCGAGGTCGCGGACGGCGCCGTGGACGTGCTGGTGCGGCCCGAGGCCGTCCACGTGCAGGCCGACGAGCAGGGCAGCGCCCGGGTCGTCGCCACCGCCTTCCTGGGCGCGGTCGTCCGGGTCACCGTACGGCTCGCCGACGGCACCGAGGCCAAGGCCGACCTGCCCGCCCACGACGCCGCCGGGCTCGGCGCGGGGAGCGCCGTGAACGTGTCGCTGCCCGAGCGGCCGGTGCTGGTGGCCGAACGTATCCAGAAGTGAGGAAAGACAGAACCGTGACCCCCCACACCCCCGGGCGCCCGCTTCAGGCCGTCCTGTTCGACATGGACGGCACGCTCGTCGACACCGAGCGCCTGTGGTGGGAGGCGGTCGAGCAGGTCGCAGGCCGCCCGCTGACCGAGGCCGACCAGCCGGACGTGCTGGGCCGCCCCGTCGAGCACACGGCGGCCTGGCTCGCCGCGTCCTCCGGCCGGGCGGACGCGGACCTCGCCGCCGACCTGCACCGCGAGTTCGCCGAACGCGTCCGCACCGGCATCGTGCCCCGCCCCGGCGCCCGCGAACTGCTGGACGAGCTGGCCCGCGACGGCGTCCCCACCGCCCTGGTCACCGCGTCCCCGCGCGCGGTCGCCGAGGTCGTCCTCGAGGCCCTCGGTGCCCACCGCTTCGCGGCCTCCGTCACCGCCGACGACACGCCCCGCACCAAGCCCGCCCCCGACCCCTACCTCGCCGCCTGCCGCGCCCTCGGCGTCGACCCGGCGGCCTGCGTGGCCGTCGAGGACACCGAGACCGGCGTGGCCTCCGCCGAGGCCGCCGGGTGCGCCGTGCTCGCCGTGCCCTCGCTCGCGCCGATCGGCGGCGCGCCCGGGCGTACCGTGCGGGACAGCCTGGTCGGCGTCACCACGGAGGAGTTGGAGCACATGATCGCGACGGAACTCCGGGTCATGAGCTGGAACCTGTGGCTCGGCGGCAGCGCGGTCGACGACCACCGGGCCAAGCAGGTCAAGGCCATCCTGGACAGCGGCGCCGACGTCGTCGGCCTCCAGGAGACGGCCCACACCTCCGCACAGGAGCTCGCCGGGCTCCTCGGCTGGCACCACCACGCGGCGGGCGAGAACCTCGGCATCGTCAGCCGCCACCGCATCACCGCCCGGTTCGGAGATCCCGACGTCGGCTTCTACGGAGCCGCCGGCGTCCGGATCGAGGTCGCGCCGGGCCGTGAGGTCGACGTGTGGACCTCGCATCTCCACTACACGCCGTACGGCCCCTACGAGTCCGTCTTCGACGGCCTGCCGGCCGCCGAGCTGATCGCCCACGAGGACGTGCGGCTCGCGCAGATGCGGGACACCCTGCGCCGGATCGCCGAGTCCTCGCGTGACGGCGTCCCGGTCGTCCTCGTCGGCGACTTCAACTGCCCCTCGCACCTGGACTGGCCGGGCGTGGCCTGGCCCGTGACGAAGGCGGCCGAGGACGCGGGCTTCGCCGACTCCTTCCGCGAGGCCCACCCCGACCCGGCCGCCGAGCCCGGCCACACCTGGTCGCCGATCCACCCCGTGCACGAGGACGGCAGCGGGAGACCTGAGCCGCAGGACCGGATCGACTACGTCCTGCACCGCGGCGGCCTGACCGTGCGGGACGCGCGGACCCTGGTCACCGGCACCCCGAGCTCCTGGCCCGAGGTCGCCGGGAACGACTGGCCCTCGGACCACGCGGCCGTGGTCACCACGTTCGCCGTGGATCGGATCTGACCCGGGGTTACCTGAGGTCACCATTGCGGGCAGTGGCTTGATCCCGTAGGTTGTGCCGAACTTTCCAATTGCTACTGACTGGTAACACCGGGCAGGTATTCCATGCGCTGGCCCGTCGGCCGTCCCTCCACCGTCCGCACGCGGATCGTGGCCCTCGCCCTCGCCCCGGCCGTCGCGCTGATGGCCCTGTGGAGCTTCGCCATGGTGTCCGTCACCGGCGAACTGCGGGCACTGATCCGGCTCCAGGGGGTGTACGAGGACTACGGCACCCCCGTGGACACCGCGATCGGGCAGATCCAGATCGAGCGCCGGATGTCCGCGGCCTACCTGGGCGCCGGCCTCGACCCGGCCACGGCGGGCGACCTGCTCGGGCAGCAGCGCCGCACCGACCGGGCGGTGGACGCCATGCGGGAGGCGATCCAGGGCGGGGACCGCGGCCGGCTCAGCCAGCGGCAGCGCCAGGCCCTGGACGCCATGGTCGCGGCCACCGGCAAGCTGGAGCAGCTGCGCTCCGCCGTGCTCGCCCGGCGGATCTCCTGGGACAAGGCGGTCGACGGGTACAGCGCGCTCGTCGAACCCGGCTTCGACGTCCAGTCCACGCTCACCGCGCTGCAGGCCGGGCAGCTCGCCCGGGAGGCACAGGTCGTCATCGAGCTGGTCCGGGTACGGGAGTTCGTCTCCCGGGAGGACGCCCTGGTCGCCGGGGCCCGCGCGGCCGGCAGCCTGACCGACCGGCAGTACGACACCCTGACCGCGACCATCGAGGACCGGCGCGTCTTCGAGCGGACGTACGTGCCGGACCTGCCGGCCGACTCGCGCGGCCTGTTCGGCGAGTTCCAGCGCGGGGCGCTGCACCGCTCCCTGGTGCGGGGCGAGGACGCGCTGCTGCGCGCCGGGGCCGGCGGGGCGGGACGGGCCGTCGCGGCCGACGCCTGGCGCACGACCACCGACCGGGCCGTCAAGCGGTACATGCAGCTGTGCACCCGCGCCGCCGAGAACTCCGCCGCGCGTGGGCGGGCGTTCGCCTACCACGAGCTGGCCAAGGCGGCCGTCGTCGGCGTGGTCGGGCTGGCCGCCGTCGCGCTGTCCCTGTGGTTCGCGGTGCGCGGTGCCCGGCGCATCTCGCGCCGCCTGGAGACCCTGCGGGACGCGGCCGATGTCCTCACGACACAGCAACTTCCGGACGTCATGCGCAGGTTGAGCGCGGGGGAGGAGGTGGACGCGGTCGCCGAGGCGCCGCCGCTCGCCGCGGACGAGGTACGCGCCGACGAGATCGGCCAGGTCGGCCGGTCCTTCAACACCGCGCGCCTGGCCGCCGTCGAGGCCGCCGTGAAGCAAGCCACACTGCGGCGGGGCCTGTTCGCGGTGCTGCTCAACATCGCGCGGCGCAACCAGGCGCTGGTGCACCGCCAGTTGAAGCTCGTGGACAAGCTGGAGCGGCGCACCGAGGACCCGGACATCCTGCGCGAGCTGTTCCGCATCGACCACCTCACCACGCGCATGCGCCGGCACGCGGAGAGCCTGATCATCCTCTCGGGCTCCGCCCCCGGCCGCCGCTGGCGCAGTCCCGTGCCCCTCGCCGACGTCGTCGCCTCGGCCGTCAGCGAGATCGAGGACTACGCGCGCGTGGTGGTACCTCCGATGCCGGAGGTCGGCGTCGCGGCGGACGCGGTCGCCGACGTCGTCCACCTGATCGCCGAACTCCTGGAGAACGCCACGGTGTTCTCGCCACCGCACACCGAGGTCACGCTGCGCCCCGGCCGGGCCGGTGCCGGCTTCGTCCTGCAGATCGACGACCGCGGGCTCGGCCTGGACGACGAGCAGCGCGAGCACGCCCGGCGCACCCTCACCGACCCCGACGCCTTCGACCCCACCCGCCACGACCGCCTCGGCCTCTACGTCGTCAGCCGCCTCGCCGCCCGCCACGGCATCGGGGTGAGCCTCGGGGATTCGCCGTACGGGGGGACGACGGCGGTGGTACTGCTGCCGGTGGGAGTGCTGGCGGAGGGAACCCCGGCGCCGGGAGCGCGGCAGGAGCTGGAGCCGGCGGGGGTCGGGGCCGAGGTACGACGGCTGCCGGCGCGTTCCGCGCAGGGGTCCACCGAGCCGACGACCACGGTCGCGGAGCTGCCGACGGAACACCGGCCCCTGCCCGAGCCCGCACCGGTACCCGAGCTGCCCACCCGGAAACGGCCCAGGCCGACACCGGCCCCGCAACCGCAGGCCACCGCCTTGGGCCCGGACAGCAGGGGCGGTGCCACGGGCCAGGAGGCCCCGGCTGTCGCTTCTGCCTCGGAGGCTGCGGCCCCCGACCCGGAGCCCGAGCCCCCCGCCGCCCCTGCCCTCCCCACCCGCACCCGGCAGGCCTCCCTCGCCCCCGAGCTGCGGGACGACCCGGCGTCCCGGGAACCGGTGGCCGCGCCGGAGGTCGATGCCGAGGCGATGCGTGCCATCTTCGGGGCGTTCCAGCGCGGTCTGGACCGTGGCCGTAAGGGGCTGCCCGCGACCGGCGACGCGGATGGCGCGTCGTCCACCGACGCCCACGAAGGGACGGACACCGATCATGCACGGTGACGACCAGACCCCCGAGCGGCCCGCCGCGCCCGCCGAAGCGCCCGGTACGGATCTCGGCTGGCTGCTGGACGACCTCGTGGCGCGCACCGAGCACGTCCGCCAGGCCGTCCTGCTCACCGCCGACGGCCTCCCGCTCAGCAGCTCGGAGGGCATGCGCCGGCGGGACATCGAGCACCTGGCCGCCGTCTGCTCGGGCTTCCACAGCCTGGCCCGCTCGGCGGGGGACCGGTTCGATGCCGGCGAGGTGCGGCAGACCATGGTGATGCTGGAGGACGCCTACCTGTTCATCACCCCGGCCGGGCAGGGCAGCCGGCTCGCCGTGCTCAGCGAGGCCGGCACCGACGTCGGTCAGCTCGCCCACGAGATGGCCCTGCTCGTCCGCAGGCTCGGCAGCCACCTGGACGCCGCCGCCCGCTCGACCTCATGATCCCGCGGTGAACGACGAGCACTGGTACGAGGACGAGACCGGGTCGATGGTGCGCCCCTACACGGTGACCGGGGGCCGCACCCGACCCGCGGGCCGCCATGCCATCGACCTGATGTCCCAGGTCACCGCGGTGGAGAACGTGGTGGCAGGGCCCGGCATCGACCACTCCCGCGCCGCGCTCCTCGACCTCGTCCGGCGCGGCCCGCGCCCCGTGGCCGAGCTGGCCGCGGACGCCGACCTGCCCCTGACCGTCGTCCGCGTCCTGCTCGGCGACCTCGCCGAGGCCGGCATGATCCGCATCGGCCCGCCCCGCCGCGTGCTGCCCGGCGGCCCGGCCGCCGACCCGGGGCTGCTCAGGGAGATCGTGGAGCGGCTGAAGGAGCTCTAGGCCGGGATTTCAGGCGGTCCAGCCCGGGATTCCAGGCGGTCCAGCCCAGGAACCCCGGCCGTCCAGTCCGGGAACGTCTCCCGTCCAGTCCGGGAACGTCTCCCGTCCAGTCCGGGAACGTCTCCCGTCCAGCTCGGGAACTCCATCGGAGGGCGCGCAACGAATCGCCGTCCGACCCCCGCCGCACGCAACGATCCGCGCACCGGCGCGCAACGGCTCCTTCTTGTCCGGCCGAGCGCGCCGACCGTACCTTCTAACTGGCCCCCAAACCCCCCGTACCGGTGAGGATCACGCATGCGCACCGCCCTGCTCCAGAGCTCCGGCCGCCCCGGCTCGATCGCCGAGAACCTCAAGGTCCTCGACGAGGCCGCGGGCCGCGCCGCCGCTGCGGGCGCCGCGCTGCTGGCCACGCCGGAGATGTTCCTGACCGGGTACGCGATCGGGGACGACATCGCCCGGCTCGCCGAGCCCGCCGACGGTGACTCGGCCGACGCGATCGCGGAGATCGCCACGCGGCACGGTCTGGCGATCGTGTACGGCTACCCGGAGCGCGACGGCGAGACCGTCTACAACTGCGCCCAGCTGATCTCCGCCGACGGCACCCGGCTCGCGAACTACCGCAAGACCCACCTCTTCGGCTGCTTCGAGCGGGACCACTTCACGCCGGGCGCGAAGCATGTCGTCCAGGCCGAGCTGAACGGCCTGACCGTCGGCCTGATGATCTGCTACGACGTCGAGTTCCCGGAGAACGTCCGCGCCCACGCGCTGGCCGGCACCGACCTCCTCGTCGTCCCGACCGCGCAGATGCACCCCTTCCAGTTCGTCCCCGAGTCGATGATCCCGGTGCGCGCCTTCGAGAACCAGATGTACGTCGCGTACGTCAACCGGGTCGGACAGGAAGGGGAGTTCGAGTTCGTCGGCCTCTCCACCCTCGCCGGCCCCGACGGCATCGCCCGCACCCGCGCCGGCCGCACCGAGCAGCTGGTGGTCGCCGACGCCGACCCCGCCTTCCTGGCCGCGTCCCGTGAGGCCAACCCGTACCTGAAGGACCGCCGCCCCGGCCTGTACGGCGCCCTGGTCTGAGCGCCCCCCACACGCTTCCCCCTGTTTCACCTCGCGCAAGGAGTCCGTACCCCATGACGTCCACGGTGCCCAACGCCGTCGAGCACGCCGACGAGCAGCAGCCGCCGATCACCATGTTCGGCCCGGACTTCCCCTACGCCTACGACGACTTCCTCGCCCACCCGGCGGGCCTCGGCCAGGTGCCGGCCACCGAGCACGGCACCGAGGTCGCCGTCATCGGTGGCGGTCTGTCCGGCATCGTGGCCGCCTACGAGCTGATGAAGATGGGCCTCAAGCCCGTCGTCTACGAGGCCGACCAGATCGGCGGCCGGCTGCGCACCGTCGGCTTCGAGGGCTGCGACGAGTCGCTGACCGCCGAGATGGGCGCGATGCGCTTCCCGCCGTCCTCCACCGCCCTCCAGCACTACATCGACATGGTGGGCCTGGAGACCAGGCCGTTCCCGAACCCGCTGGCCGAGGCCACCCCCTCGACCGTGGTCGACCTCAAGGGCGAGTCGCACTACGCCGAGACCATCGACGACCTGCCCCAGGTCTACCGGGACGTCGCCGAGGCCTGGAACAAGTGCCTCGACGAGGGCGCCGACTTCTCCGACATGAACCGCGCCATGCGCGAGCGGGACGTCCCGCGCATCCGCGAGATCTGGGCGAAGCTGGTCGAGAAGCTCGACAACCAGACCTTCTACGGCTTCCTCTGCGACTCCGAGGCCTTCAAGTCCTTCCGGCACCGCGAGATCTTCGGCCAGGTCGGCTTCGGCACCGGCGGCTGGGACACCGACTTCCCGAACTCCATCCTGGAGATCCTGCGGGTCGTCTACACCGAGGCCGACGACCACCACCGCGGCATCGTCGGCGGCTCCCAGCAGCTGCCGCTGCGCCTGTGGGAGCGCGAGCCGGAGAAGATCGTCCACTGGCCGTACGGCACCTCGCTGAAGTCCCTGCACGTGGACGGCGAGCCGAAGCCGGCCGTGACCCGGCTGCACCGCACCGCGGGCAACCAGATCACCGTGACGGACGCGAACGGCGACATCCGCACCTACAAGGCGGCCATCTTCACCGCCCAGTCCTGGATGCTGCTGTCCAAGATCGCATGCGACGACGCGCTGTTCCCGATCGACCACTGGACCGCGATCGAGCGCACCCACTACATGGAGTCCTCGAAGCTCTTCGTGCCCGTGGACCGGCCGTTCTGGCTGGACAAGGACGAGGAGACCGGCCGGGACGTCATGTCGATGACGCTCACCGACCGCATGACGCGCGGGACTTACCTCCTCGACGACGGTCCGGACAAGCCCGCCGTGATCTGCCTGTCCTACACCTGGTGCGACGACAGCCTGAAGTGGCTGCCGCTGTCCGCGAACGAGCGGATGGAGGTCATGCTGAAGTCGCTCGGCGAGATCTACCCGAAGGTCGACATCCGGAAGCACATCATCGGCAACCCGGTGACGGTCTCCTGGGAGAACGAGCCCTACTTCATGGGCGCGTTCAAGGCCAACCTGCCGGGCCACTACCGCTACCAGCGCCGCCTGTTCACGCACTTCATGCAGGACCGGCTGCCCGAGGACAAGCGGGGCATCTTCCTCGCCGGTGACGACATCTCCTGGACGGCCGGCTGGGCCGAGGGCGCGATCCAGACCGCGCTGAACGCGGTCTGGGGCGTCATGCACCACTTCGGCGGCGCCACCGACCCGACCAACCCGGGCCCGGGCGACCGCTACGACGAGATCGCTCCGGTGGAACTGCCCGAGGACTGACCGGGAGCCGGCGGACACACCCCCGACCAAGGCGCGGGCGGCCGGACTCAGACTCCGGCCGCCCGCGCCTTCTCAAACACCTCCGCGGCGCGGTCCTTGAGTTCCTCGGCGTCCCGAGCGAAGCCCTGGAGCTCGATCATGATCTCGTCCAGGCCGATCTCCGCGTGCTCCGCCAGGTCCTCGACGATCTGGTCGATGCTCCCCTGGAACGGCAGCCGGCCGGCGCCCTCGAACGGCTTGGGCATCCAGTTGGTGTTCACCCGCAGGACCGCCTGGATCGGCTCCTTGCGGCCCCGCTCCTCGGCCAGTTCCTGCAGCTCGCGCCATTCGGCGGCGACCTGCCCGGGTGCGATGGCGACCGGCATCCAGCCGTCGGCGTGGTCCACGAGACGCCGCTTGGCCCGCTTGTTGCCCGCGGCCAGCAGGATCGGTATCGGCCGGGCCGGCTTGGGCCCGACCACCGCGGATGCGATCTTGGTGATGCGGCCGTCGTAGCTGACCGGATCCGGACCCCAGACCTTCCGGCACACCTCGATCAGCTCGTCCAGAACGGCACCGCGCTCCTCGAACGGCCGGACGGCCGACGCCGCGTACTCGTCCAGGGACCAGCCTGTGCCGAAGCCCGCGATCACCCGGCCGCCGCTCGCCGCGTCCAGCGTGGCCAGGGCCTTGGCGAGCTGGAACGGCACGTGCAGCGGCGCGACCAGGACGCTGGAGCCGAGCCGGGCCCGCTGCGTGGCAGCCGCCGCCAGCGTCAGCGTGACCAGCGGGTCCGCCACGCCCCGGTACTGGTCGGGCCACGGCACGCCCTCGATGCCGTACAGGCCCTGGGTGGCGGGTTCCGGGAACAACGCCCGCTCGAAGACCCACAGGCTTTCGTAGCCGATCTCCTCGGCGGCGCGTGCCACGTCGGGCACGTCCCTGCCGAGGCTGAACTGCCGCATCTGGGGAAGACTGAGGCCGAGCCTGGTCGCCATCTCACTGCTCCTCTGCGATCGGTATACGTCGATCAACGTTGGTTGATCACGGGACAGTTCCGGAGGCGGCGCGCGGCGAAAAGATCAGGCCAGGCCGGCAACGGCCGCGTCAGTCGGGGAGCGGGGTCAGCAGCATCCGTCCGGCGAAGCCCACCGCCGAGTCCAGCCGCTCGGTGAACTCCTCGGCGACGTCCCCGCAGCGGCGCAGCGCCCACAGCGCGCGGGCCGCCGCCCAGGTCGCCTCCCGAGCCCGCTCCAGGCTCCACGAGCCCAGCAGATGGGTCAGCGGATCGGCGAGCTGCAACAGGTCGGGGCCCGGCATCAGATCCTCGCGGATGCGCTCCTCCAGCGAGACGAGCAGTTCGCCCACGCGGTCGAACTCGTCCTCCAGATCGGCCGGTTCACAGCCGAGCGTGCGGCAGGCGTCCACCACCGCGAGCGCCAGGTCGTGGCCGATGTGCGCGTTGATGCCCGCCAGAGCGAACTGCAGCGGCCGTACGCCGGGATGGCGGCGGAGCTGGAACAGCGGGCGCCAGCAGGCGGGTGGCCGGCGGTCGGCGGCCACCGCGTCGACGGCCGCCAGATACCGCTCGGCGAACCGCACGTCCAGCGCGCTCGCCGCCCGTGGATCCGCGAACTCCCCGGTGGCCAGGCGCCTGTCGACCTCCTCGGTGACGGCGAGATAGACACGGTTGAACACGGCGACCCCGTCCCGCTCGGGCAGGGCCGCGTCGAGTGCGCGCATCCGGGAGACGACGGCGTCGACGGACGGGGGGAAGTGTTCCAACTGCGCCATGGGGGAAGGGTCCCAGCCCCGGGCCGACGCGCGCGCCGACCGGCCCGGCGCTTCGCCGGAACGGGGGAACGCGCCCGCCCCACACCTACGACTCGGCGCGCCGGGCGTCTTGCCCTTCCGCCTCGTCGTCGTACGACGACGTGCCCTCGTCCAACAGCGGCTCCTGCGGCTTCAGATGCGCCGGGGCGAAGGCGCGCAGGGTGTGGTAGCCGGTGATGACGACCAGGGTGCCGAGCGCAATGCCGCTGAGGGAGAAGTTCTCGGTGAACTTCATGGTGACGTTGCCGACGCCGATGATGATGCCCGCGGCGGTCGGCACCAGGTTCAGCGGGTTGCGCAGGTCCACGCCGGCGTGCAGCCAGATCTGCGCGCCGAGCAGGCCGATCATGCCGTAGAGGATGACGGTGATGCCGCCGAGGACGCCGCCCGGGATCGCGGCGACGACCGCGCCGAACTTGGGGCAGATGCCGAAGAGCAGCGCGAAGCCGGCGGCGGCCCAGTACGCGGCCGTGGAGTAGACGCGGGTCGCGGCCATCACGCCGATGTTCTCGGAGTAGGTGGTGTTCGGCGGGCCGCCCACCGCGGTCGAGAGCATGGAGCCGACGCCGTCCGCCGAGATCGCCGTGCCGAGCTTGTCGTCCAGGTGGGTGCCGGTCATCTCGCCGACCGCCTTGACGTGGCCCGCGTTCTCCGCGACCAGGGCGATCACGACCGGCAGCGCGACGAGGATCGCCGACCACTGGAAGGACGGTCCGTGGAAGTGGGGCAGCCCGATCCAGTCGGCCTTGCCGACACCGGAGAGGTTGAGCCGCCAGTGATCGACAACCTTGCCGCTGCCGTCGTTCGAGTGGATCCTGCCGAAGACCTGGTCGAAGAACCAGGAGATCCCGTACCCGAAGATCAGGCCCAGGAAGATCGCGATGCGGGACCAGAAGCCGCGCAGGCAGACGACCGCGAGCCCGGTGAACAGCATGACCAGCAGGGCCGTCCACTGGTCCTGCGGCCAGTAGGTGGCGGCGGTCACCGGGGCCAGGTTGAAGCCGATCAGCATGACCACCGCGCCGGTGACGACCGGAGGCATGGCCGCGTGGATGATCCGCGCCCCGAAGCGCTGGACGGCGAGCCCCACCAGGAACAGCGCGATACCGACGACGAAGACCGCGCCGGTCACGGTCGCGCTGGTGCCGCCCTGGGCCCGGATGACGGCGGCCACGCCCACGAACGACAGTGAGCAGCCCAGGTAGCTGGGAACCCGGCCGCGGGTCGCGAGCAGGAAGATCACGGTCGCGACGCCGGACATCATGATCGCGAGGTTGGGGTCGAGGCCCATCAGTACCGGGGCGACGAAGGACGCGCCGAACATGGCGACCACGTGCTGGGCGCCGAGGCCCACCGTGCGGGGCCAGGAGAGCCGCTCGTCGGGGCGTACCACCGCTCCGGGCGCGGGCGTGCGCCCGTCACCGTGCAGTTTCCAGCGCACGCCGAGATCCATGGTGGGGGTTTCGCTTTCTCTGTGCATGAAGGTGGTCCGGACCATTGTGATCGCGATCGGGGTGCGGAGGGGGATTCTGAGCGGTCGCTTAGTATGTGGTGACCGCAGCACCCCGCAGCATCAACAGACAACCCCAGCACCCCTCAGCGACGCCCAGGAGCCCCCGCCGTGACCGCCGAAGCCCCGACCGCCCCCGCCGTCGCCTACGGCAGGCTGATCCCCGTCACCGTCCACTTCGACGACCTCGACGCACTCGGACTCCTGCACAACGCCCGCTACCCGCTGCTGGCCGAGCGCGCCTGGACCGAGCTGTGGAACGGGCACGGCGTCCGCTTCGACGGCGACTGGGTGGCGGCGGGGGACGCCTGCAACGCCGTGCGCGAACTGCGCGTCACCTACGAAGCCCCGGTGACCCGCCCCGGGGTCTACGCGGTTCACCTCTGGCTGGAGCGGCTCGGCACCACCGGCCTGACCTACGGCTTCCGCTTCTGCTCGGCCGACGGGACGCAGACCTACGCCCACGGCACCCGGGTCCTGGTCCGGCTGGACGCCACGACCCTGCGCCCCACCCCGTGGACCGACGCCTTCAGGGTCGTGGGCAGGGAACTGCTACGGCCTTCGCAGTGAGCTCGCCGCGGGCGCCGCGCCCGGCCGTGCGCAGCACACCCGCGAACCCGGCGAGCCCGCACGCCAGCGCCGTCACCAGGCAGAACGAGACCACCAGGCTGCTCGCCTGGGCCACCGTCCCGATCAGGCTCGGCGCGATCAGCCCCGAGGTGTAGGTGATCGTCGCCACGCCCGCGATGGCCTGGCTGGGGTTGGGCCCGGCGTGTCCGGCCGCCGCGAAGCAGAGCGGTACGACCACGGCGATGCCGAGCCCCATCAGTGCGAACCCGGCCATAGCCACCGCCGGATGTCCCGCGACGACGACCAGCAGGCCGCCGAGCACGGCCAGGACCCCGCCGGCACGGACGGTGCGGACCGCGCCGAAGCGGTTCACCACGGCGTCCCCGGCGATCCGGGCCACCGCCATCGTCAGCATGAACCCCGTGGTCGAGGCCGCCGCCAGCCCGGCCGAACTGTCCAGCCGGTCCCGCAGGAACACCGCCGACCAGTCCAGGCTCGCGCCCTCCGCGAATACTGCGCAGAAGCCGACCGCACCGATCAGCAGCGCCGAGCGCGGCGGCAGCGCGAACCGCGGGGGCGGCTCCTCGTCCTCGGCGGGCTGCACGTCCGGCACCCAGCGGCAGGCGAGCACACCGAGCACGGTGAGGGCGGCCGCCGCGAGCGCGAAGTGCACCCGCGCGTCCGCGCCGAGGTGCGCGGCGAGCGTGCCCGCCGCCGAGCCCGTCAGCGCGCCCGCGCTCCACATGCCGTGCAGCCCCGACATGACCGACTTCCCGAGCAGCCGCTCGACCTCGACACCCAGCGCGTTCATGGCCACGTCGGCCATGCCCGCGCTCGCGCCGTAGCAGAACATCGCCAGGCAGAGCGTGGACATGTTCGGCGCGAAGGACGGCAGGACCAGGGACAGCGTCCACAGCGCGATCAGCCCGCGCAGGGCTCTGCGGCTGCCGAAGCGGTGGCTGATCCGGCCCGCGAGCGGCATCGAGCACGAGGCGCCGAACGCCGTGAACGCCAGGGAGAGGCCCAACTGGCCCGCGCTCAGCGAGGCGTGCTCCTGGATCCACGGCACGCGGGTCGCGAAGGAGCCCGTCACGGCACCGTGCACGGCGAACACGGCCGCCACGGCGTACCGGGCGCGCCTCACCTCGTCGTGCGCGTAGCCCACGTCACTCATGTTCCAGCCCCTCCCCAGGAGTTTCCCGCCGCGCTCTCGCGACGCCGCCGCAAACTATCAGGGACCCTGCCTGATAGATAGGGGAGTATTACGGCCGCCGGTTTCTGGGAGGATTTCCGTCATGCCCGCATCACCCAGCACCGCCCGGGCCATCAACGACCGGCTGGCCCTGCGGCTGTTGCAGCAGGAAGGCCCGCTGACGGCAGGGCGGTTGAAGCAGCTGACCGGACTGTCCCGGCCCACTGTCGCGGACCTCGTCGAGCGGCTCACCGCCTCCGGACTGATCACGGTGGTGGGCGAGTCCGGCGAGGTGCGCCGCGGGCCGAACGCCCGGCTGTACGGCATCGTTGCCGACCGCGCCCACCTCGTCGCCCTCGATGTGCGCACCGGGGGCGTCTTCGTGCTGGTCTCCGACCTCGTCGGGCGGGTGCTCGCCGAGACGTCCGTGCCGATCGGCAAGGACACCGGGACCGGGCCCGCCGTGGAGGAGGCCGTGGCCGCGGTGGAGCGCACCGCGAAGGAGGCCGGCGCGATGGGGGTGCCCCCTCGCGAGGGCGTTCGAGCGTGGGGGAGGCTGCACACCATCGGCATCGGAGCACCGGGCCTCGTCGACCCGGCCACCGGCGACCTCCGCGACTTTGGCGGCCTGCCCGCCTGGCACCGCCGGCTGGCCGCGGCCCTGCAGGAACGGCTGCCCGAGGTCCGGGTCATCGTGGAGAACGAGACCAACCTGGCCGCGGTGGCCGAGCAGCGCGAGGGCGCCGCCCGCGACCGGGACACCTTCGTCCTGCTGTGGCTGGGCCACGGCGTCGGCGCCGCCGTCGTCCTCGACGGCACCCTGCGCCGCGGCGCCTCCGGCGGCACCGGCGAGATCGGCTTCCTGCCGGTCCCCGGAACGACGTCCCTCCCGTCGGCGACCGACTGCGACGGCGGCTTCCACTCTCTGGCCGGGGCGGCGGCGATCGGCACGCTGGCCGCGGAGTACGGCCTGCCCGTGCCGGACGCGCCGATGGACGGGCCGGGGGCGGCGGAGCTCGTCCTCGCGGCGGTGACCGAGGCGGTTCAGTCGCCGCACGGAAACGCCGGCCGCTTCCTCGACACCCTGGCGGACCGCGTCGCCGTCGGTGCCGCCTCCGTCGCCGCGATCCTGGACCCCGGCTGCGTGGTCCTGGGCGGCGAGATCGGCCAGGCCGGTGGCCCGCCGCTGGCCGCCCGCGTGGCAGACCGCCTCCGCCGGATGTCCCCCCTGGTCACCGAGGTGCGACCGAGCACCCTCGGCGGAACCGCAGTCCTGCGCGGAGCCCTGCTGACGGCACGGGAACGGGCCCAGGAGGAACTGTTCGCACCGCCCGAGCGCTGACCTGGGGGCGTCTTCTGGATCTTGTCGGCGTCCAGTGAGCGGATCTCCGGACCGTCCGGGTCCGCCCCCCGCCCGGCGGGTGCCGTGAGCGCCAACTCGGCGAGACGGTCCGCCGCTTCGGCCACCTCGACCGGCTGGTCGGCCGGCCCGGCGGGGACCAGGTCGTGGAACCGGGTCGCGCGCAGCACCGCAGCCGCTCCGAGCCGCAGCAGCCCGGCGGCGGGCAAGGGCCGTCGTCACCGCCACCGGGCGCGCCCGAACCATAAAAGGACTAGACCAATATGGTCAATGGGTTTGGCGCTGGTCACCCGGACGGGTCAACCCCTCGGGGTCGTACGGCTGTTGGGGGGAGGGGGCCGCTCCGCGCAAGTCCGGGGCGCATGCTGTGAGCGACCCCACACCGATCGCCTGTATGAGTGAGCATCGGGCGTGGCAAACTGGCCATGTACCAGAAGCAGCGCACTCCGGGGTCGGTGAAAGTCCGAACCGGCGGTTACAGTCCGCGACCCGGTCGCTTCCAGCGGCCGGTTGACCAGGTGAAATTCCTGGACCGACGGTTAAAGTCCGGATGGGAGGCAGTGCGCGGCGGGCGAGCATGCACATGTGCGCGCCGCCGTATCTGGGTTCGTCCGTACGCGGACGGATCCATCTCGGCGTCGCCCTCGGCGTGTTCACCCGTACACGCTGTCGTCATCGACAGGCCCCGGAGTCCGTGCCCAATGAGGCTGGAGGACCCGGGAAGTGTTCACTGGAATCGTCGAAGAGCTGGGTGAGATCACCGCCGTCGAGAACCTCGGCGACTCCTCCCGCTTCCGGCTCCGCGGCCCCGTCGTGACCCAGGGCGCGCAGCACGGCGACTCCATCGCCGTGAACGGGGTCTGTCTCACCGTCGTCGAACACGAGGGCGACGAGTTCACCGCCGACGTCATGGCCGAGACGCTGACCCGCTCCAGCCTGGGCGCGCTCACCGTCGGCTCCCGTGTCAACCTGGAGCGCCCCACCGCCGTCGGCGCACGCCTCGGCGGGCACATCGTGCAGGGCCACGTCGACGGCACCGGCGAGGTGCTGGCGCGCACGCCCTCCGAGAACTGGGAGATCGTGAAGATCTCGCTCCCCGCGGACCTCGCCCGGTACGTCGTGGAGAAGGGCTCCATCACCGTCGACGGCATCAGCCTCACGGTCGTCGAGGCCGGCCCGGACTACTTCACCGTCAGCCTCATCCCGACCACCCTCGACCTGACCACGCTCGGCGTGAAGCAGCCCGGCGACCCGGTCAACCTCGAAGTAGACGTCATCGCCAAGTACGTCGAGCGGCTGCTCGCCTCCGGTCAGGGGGACGGGCGGTGAACTGGCTCAACTCCCACGCCTTCACGCTGTTCGGACAGCCCATCATCTGGTCCGACATGGTCGGCAACACCCTGGGCCTCATCACCCTGGCCCTCGGCTGGCGCCGCTCCCTGTGGACCTGGCCCGTGCAGTTCCTCTCCGGCCTCGTCCTCTTCGCCGCCTTCTACGGCCACCTGACCGGCAGCGCCGGCAAGCAGGTTGTCGTCATGGCCGTCGCACTGTACGGCTGGTGGCAGTGGCAGCGCACCAAGGGCCGGTCCGCGGACGGGCACATCACCCCCCGCTTCGCGAGCTGGACCGAGCGCGCGGCCATGGCCGTCGCGGCGGCCGTCGGCACGGTCGCGGTCGCCCTGCTCTTCAAGGCCTACCCGAGCCTGTCCTGGGACCCCTGGCCGGACGCCTACATCTTCGTCGGCACCATCGTCGCGATGTACGCCCAGGCCAAGGGCATGGTCGAGTTCTGGATCGCCTGGCTGCTCGTCGACCTCGTCGGCGTGCCCCTCAACTTCGCCAACGGCTACGCCTTCTCCGGCTTCGTCTACGTCATCTACGGCGCGCTCGTCCTGTGGGGCATGCGCGACTGGTGGCTGCGCTCCCGCACGAGCCCGCAGCCCGTCCTGGAAGGAGCACCGGCATGACCTCGGCCCCCGTGCTGTACGGCACCGACGACATCGAGGACTTCACGCTCGACCCGGTCGAGCAGGCCATCGCCGATATCGCCCTCGGCCGCCCGGTCGTCGTCGTGGACGACGAGGACCGCGAGAACGAGGGAGACCTCGTCATCGCCGCCGAGAAGGCGACCCCCGAGATCGTCGCCTTCATGATGAGCGAGTGCCGCGGCCTGATCTGCGCTCCCATGGAGGGCGAGGAACTCGACCGGCTGCAGCTGCCGCAGATGGTCGAGGACAACACCGAGTCGATGAAGACCGCGTTCACCGTCTCCGTGGACGCCGGCGCCGCGCACGGTGTGACCACCGGCATCTCGGGCTCCGACCGGGCGACGACGCTCCAGCTGCTCGCGAGCGGCACGGCGGAGCCGAGCGACTTCGTCCGCCCCGGCCACATCTTCCCGCTGCGCGCCCGGCCCGGCGGCGTCCTCGTCCGCAACGGTCACACCGAGGCCGCCGTCGACCTCGCCCGCCTCGCGGGCCTCAAGCCGGTCGGCGCCATCGTGGAGATCGCCGGCGAGGACGGCCGCATGCTGCGCCTGCCCGAGCTGATCCCGTTCGCCCGCAAGCACGGCCTGACGATCATCTCCATCGAGGATCTGATCGCCTACCGCCGCAGCAACGACCCCACCGTCCGCCGCGAGGCCGAGGTCCACCTGCCCACCGCGCACGGCACCTTCACCGCCTACGGCTACCGGTCCACCCTCGACGGCGTCGAGCACGTCGCCCTCGTCCACGGCGAGATCGGCGACGGCGAGGACGTCCTGGTCAGGGTCCACTCCGAGTGCCTCACCGGCGACGTCTTCCGCTCCCTGCGCTGCGACTGCGGCCCCCAGCTGGACGCCGCCCTGGAACGCATCCACGCCGAGGGCCGGGGCATCGTCGTCTACCTGCGCGGACACGAGGGACGCGGCATCGGCCTGGTGTCCAAGCTGCGCGCCTACGAACTCCAGGAACGCGGCCGGGACACCCTGGACGCCAACCTCGAACTCGGCCTGCCCGCCGACGCCCGCGACTACGGCGCCGGCGCGCAGATCCTCGCCGACCTCGGGGTGCGCAGTGTCCGCCTGATGACCAACAATCCCGAGAAGACCGACGCGCTGCAGCGCCACGGCCTGAGGGTCGCCGGCCGCGAGCCGATGCCCGTACAGGCGGGCGAGCACAACCTCCGGTACCTGCGCACCAAGCGGGACCGGATGGGGCACGAACTGCCCTGGCTCGACACGCCGGTCGCGGCGGCCTCCGCGGCCGGCCAGTGAGCAAGACCAGTAAGCAAGACCAGTAAGAAGAAACGCCTTAGGAGAGACGTGAGCGGCAAGGGTGCACCGGAACTGTCCGTACGCAACGCGAGCGACCTCAGGGTCGCCGTCATCGCGGCGCAGTGGCACGAGAAGGTGATGGACGGTCTGGTCAACGGCGCCCTGCGCGCCCTGCACGAGCTGGGGATCGACGAGCCGACCCTGATCCGGGTCCCCGGCACCTTCGAGCTGCCGGTCGCCGCGAAGGTCCTCGCCGGCCGCGGCTACGACGCGGTCGTCGCCCTCGGCGTCGTCATCCGCGGTGGCACCCCCCACTTCGACTACGTGTGCCAGGGCGTCACCCAGGGCCTCACCCAGGTCTCCGTCGACACCGGCGTCCCCGTCGGCTTCGGCGTGCTCACCTGTGACACCGAGGAGCAGGCCCTGGACCGGGCCGGCATCGAGGGCTCGAACGAGGACAAGGGCCACGAGGCGGTGACCGCGGCGGTCGCGACCGCCGCGACGCTCCGCTCAGTATCCGAACCCTGGCACTGAAAGGTCCTGGACACCGCGTAGGGTGGGACCACCATGTCCAAGAAGACGTTCGAGCAGCTCTTCACCGAGCTGCAGCACAAGGCCGCCAACGGCGATCCCGCCACCTCCCGTACCGCAGAGCTGGTCGGCAAGGGCGTCCATGCCATCGGCAAGAAGGTCGTCGAAGAGGCCGCCGAGGTCTGGATGGCCGCCGAGTACGAGGGCAAGGAGGCGGCTGCCGAGGAGATCTCCCAGCTGCTGTACCACGTCCAGGTGATGATGGTCGCGCGCGGGATCTCCCTCGACGACGTCTACGCCCACCTTTAAGCACCACCAGCTCAGAACCACATCCCACCACGCGAAGGAAGCCGACCTCATGCTGCGCATCGCCGTCCCCAACAAGGGTTCACTGTCCGGCCCTGCGGCGGAGATGCTGCATGAGGCCGGCTACCAGCAGCGCCGGGAGAGCAAAGAGCTGCGGATCGTCGACCCGGAGAACGAGGTCGAGTTCTTCTACCTCCGCCCCCGCGACATCGCGATCTACGTCTCCTCCGGCCGCCTCGACATCGGCATCACCGGCCGCGACCTGCTGATCGACTCCGGCGCCGACGCCGAGGAGATCCTGCCGCTGGGCTTCGCCCGCTCCACCTTCCGCTTCGCCGCCAAGCCGGGCACCGCCGACGGCGTCCAGGACCTCAAGGGCAAGACGGTCGCCACCTCCTACGAGGGCATCGTCGCGGGGCACCTCGCCGACCACGGCATCGACGCCTCCGTCGTCCACCTGGACGGCGCCGTCGAGACCGCCATCGAACTGGGCGTCGCCGAGGTCATCGCCGACGTGGTGGAGACCGGCACCTCGCTGCGCAACGCGGGCCTGGAGGTCTTCGGCGAGCCGATCATGAAGTCCGAGGCCGTCGTCATCCGCCGCACCGGCGCCGACGGCGAGGAGCCGAAGGTCCAGCAGTTCCTGCGCCGCCTCCAGGGCGTCCTGGTCGCGCGGACCTACGTGATGATGGACTACGACTGCCGCGTCGAGCAGCTGGAGAAGGCCGTCGCCCTGACGCCCGGCCTGGAGTCCCCGACCGTCTCCCCGCTGCACAACGAGGGCTGGGTCGCCGTCCGCGCCATGGTCCCCGCCAAGGAGGCCCAGCGGATCATGGACGACCTGTACGCCATCGGCGCCCGCGCCATTCTGACCACGGCCATCCACGCCTGCCGCCTCTGAGGGGCGACCTGCCGCCTCCGAGAACCCGTCAGCACCCGAGAACGAGATGTCCGACGTGCCCACCCTCCCCGTGACCTTCCGGCCGAACCTGACCCGGGCCATCCTGCTCACCGCGGGCGTGGTGATCCTCCTGGTCATCTCCGGAGTCGCGATGCTGCTGGACATCGGCCCGGGGGAGCGGGTCAGCTTCGTCGTCACCGGCGCGCTGATCTGCTGGGTGCTGACCCGGCTCGCCCGGGTGAAGGTCGTCGCCGAGGAGTCCGGGGTCACGGTCGTCAACATCGCCGGCCGGCGGCGTCTGGCCTGGGCGGAGATCCTCCAGGTGAACCTCCGCCCGGGCGACCCCTGGGTGTTCCTCAACCTCAGCGACGGCACCAGCCTGCCCGCGCTCGGCATCCAGCCGGGCATCGCCAGGGACCGCGCCATCGCCGACGCCCGGGCCCTGCGCGCCCTCGTGGAGCAGCGGTCCGCCCACGACCCCGAGGGGCCTCAGGGCTGAGTCGGGGCTCACTCCGGGCCCACTCGGGGGCGTCTGCCCTGCCGCTCAAGGCCCGGTCTTGATTAATCTGGTGGCGGAGGCGAAACATCACGCCTCCGCCCCTGTGGCACCGCCCGGTGCACAGGGGTTCCTGCAACCCGAGGAGTGACTCCCTCCGGCGATGGACGGATCGTCCTGTAGTACCCGCGCCGTCCCCTCCCGACATACCGCGGACCAGCTCCGCGTGTACGCGGAGGCGGCGGCATCATGACCATCCCGCTGCTGCTCCTCGGAGCGGCTTTCCTGTTGATTCTCGCCAACGGCTTCTTCGTGGCGGCCGAGTTCGGTCTGGTGACGGTCGAGCGCCCGGACGCCGAGAAGGCCGCCGCCGAGGGTGACAAGCGCGCCCACACGGTCGTCGAGTCGCTCAAGGAGCTGTCCTTCCAGCTCTCCGGCACCCAGCTCGGCATCACCATCACCTCCCTCGTCGTCGGTATGCTCGCCGAGCCGGCCCTCGCCGATCTGCTGCGCGGCCCGTTCGCCGCGATCGGCGTCCCCGACGGCGCCGCCTCCGGCCTCGCCGTGGTCGTCGGCATGCTGTTCGCCTCCGCGCTCCAGATGGTGGTCGGTGAGCTCGTGCCCAAGAACTGGGCGGTGTCCAAGCCGCTCCAGGTCGCGAGGTTCGTGGCCGGGCCCCAGCACCACTTCGCCCGCCTGTTCCGGCCGGTGATCGCCGCGCTCAACACCGTCGCCAACCGGCTGGTGCGCGCGCTCGGCGTCGAGCCCGCCGAGGAGCTGGCCTCCGCCCGCACCCCGGGCGAGCTGGTCTCCCTGGCCCGGCACTCCGCGCAGGCCGGCGCCCTGGAGCAGGACACGGCCGACCTGTTCGTGCGCACCCTGTCGCTGGGCGAGCTGACCGCGCAGCACGTGATGACCCCGCGCGTGAAGGTCAGCGCGCTCCAGGACTCGGCCAGCGCCGAGGACGTCGTGAACCTCACCCGCGCCACGGGCCTGTCCCGCTTCCCGGTCTACCGGGAGAAGATCGACGAGATCGTCGGCATGGCCCACCTCAAGGACGCCCTCGCCGTCCCCGTCCACGACCGGCTGCGCACCCCGGTGAGCCGTATCGCCCGCCGCGCGCTGCTGGTCCCCGAGACCTTGCCCGTCCAGCCCCTCCTCGCCCGGCTGCGCAGCGAGCAGCCCATCGCGGTCGTCGTGGACGAGTACGGCGGCACGGCGGGCGTGGTCACCCTGGAGGACATCGTGGAGGAACTCGTCGGCGAGGTCCGCGACGAGCACGACCGCCAGGACGTGCCCGAGCTGGCCGCCGCCCCGCCCGAGGACGGCAAGCCCGCCTGGGACGTGGACGGCAGCTGCCGCGTCGACATCCTCCAGCGCATAGGCCTCGACGTGCCCGAGGGGCCGTACGAGACCGTCGCCGGACTCGTCGCCGACCTGCTCGGCCGCATCCCGGCCCCCGGCGACCGGGCCGAACTGCCCGGCTGGCGGCTCTCGGTCCGCCAGGTCGGCCACTACCGCGCCGAGCGGGTCCGCCTGGTCAGGACGGTCCCGGCGCCGGGTGTCATGGAGGCCGCCCGATGAGCGTCCTCCAACTCGTCTTCGCCGCGCTGCTCGTGCTCGCCAACGGCTTCTTCGTCGGCGCCGAGTTCGCGCTCGTCTCCGTGCGCCGCAGCCAGATCGAACCGCTCGGCACCGCGCGGGCCCGCCAGGTGCTGTACGGCCTGGAGCGGCTGCCGCAGATGATGGCCGCCGCGCAGTTCGGCATCACCGTGTGCTCCCTGACGCTCGGCGCGGTCGCCGAGCCGACGGTGGCCCACCTGCTGGAGCCGGCGTTCGAGGCGATCCGGCTGCCCGACGGCATGATCCACCCGCTGGGCTATGTCATCGCCCTGGCCGGCGTCGTCTTCTTCCACCTCGTCATCGGCGAGATGGTCCCGAAGAACCTCGCCATGGCCGCACCGGAGAAGGCCGCGCTGTGGCTCAGCCCCGGCCTGGTCTACTTCGCCCGCCTCTGCAAGCCGATCACCGTCGCCCTCGGCGCCTGCGCCCAGGGCATCCTGCGGCTCTTCCGCGTCGAGCCCAAGGACGAGGTCGAGGCCGTGGTCACCAGCGAGCAGCTCAACCGCCTGCTGGAGGACTCCGGCCAGGCGGGCCTGCTCGGCCCGGAGGAGCGGGAGCGGCTGGAGGACGCCCTGGAACTGGGCTCCCGCCCGGTCACCGACGTCCTCCTCAAGCGCGAGTCGCTGGTCACGGTGGCCCCGTCGGTCACCCCGGGAGAGATCGTCGCCCTGACCGCCCGCACCGGCTACTCACGCTTCCCGGTGGCGGCCGAGACGGGCGCCTTCATGGGCTATGTGCACGTCAAGGACGTCCTGGACCTGGAGGACTCCGACCGGGCGGTGCCGCAGCACGTCTGGCGCCCGATGGCGACCCTCCGCGCGGAACTCCCCCTGGACGACGCCCTGACGGTGATGCGCCGGGCGGCCACCCACCTGGCCCAGGTGGCGGACGCACACGGCAGGGCCCTGGGCCTGGTCGCCCTGGAGGACGTACTGGAACTCCTGGTGGGCGAGGTACGGGACCCGGCCCACCGGAAGACCACGGAGGTGAAGCTGACGGAGCCGAGGGTGAGCGGGGAGCCGGAGCAGGCGTTCGCCACGTAGACCGTCGTCGCCCGAGGGTGCGCGGGGAGCGGAGCCGCATGTCGGCGCAGCCCCGCGCCCCTGGGGTGTTTGCTCCGGGCGTACCTACATGCCCGCCGGATCCTGCGGCCCCCGCCCCGACAGCACCTCCCCGTAGGCCTGCATGAGATCCGGCAGCCGCAGCGTCGCCAGGTCCTCCCGTGACAGCGCCCCCGGATACACCGACAGCCGCAGATCCCGGTACGCGCAGCTCTTCTCGTACAGCGTCCGCAGGAACCGCCCGTTGCCCAGCTCGTCGATCCACCCCTGGTCGACCACGTGCCCGGCGATGGACCGCAGCTCCTCCAGCGCCTCCTCGTCCCACAGGTCGCCGTTCTCCGCGGCCAGCACCTTGCCGATCTCGGTGAGTTCCAGGGGCCGGTAGGAGGGGAAGTCGACGCGCGTGGTGAAGCGGGAGGACAGTCCGGGGTTGGCGGCGAGGAGCCGGTCCATGCCCTCCGGGTAGCCGGCCAGGATCACCACCAGGTGGTCGCGGTTGTCCTCGGCCCGCTTCAGCAGCACCTGCAGCGCCTCGTCGCCGTACGCGTCGCCCTTGCCATAGCCGGAGTTGGACAGAGAGTACGCCTCGTCCACGAACAGCACCCCGCCGATCGCGGAGTCGATCAGTTCGTTGGCCTTCACGGCCGTCTGGCCGAGGTACTCGCCGACCAGATCGGCCCGCTGGGCCTCCACCAGATGGTCGCCGCCGAGCAGCCCGAGCGCGTAGAAGACCCGGCCCAGGATCCGGGCGACCGTGGTCTTGCCCGTGCCCGACGGCCCGGAGAAGACGAAGTGCCGCTTGGGCGGCTGCACCGGCAGCCCCTGCCCGGCCCGCAGCCGTGCCATGTTCAGCTGCGCCGACAACGCCTTGACCTGGCGCTTGACCGGCTCCAGGCCCACCATGCGCTCCAGCTCGGCGAGCGCCTCCGCGAGCAGCGCCGGGTCGGTCGGCCCGGCCGGGATCGGTGACGAGGGCACGCCGGTCTTCATCCGCACCGCCGGATCCCCCACCGACGGCAGGGGACCGGCCGGCGGTTCGGGGTCGGTCAGCCGCAGATCGCGCCCCTCGGTACCGAAGAGCGGATCGAAGCCGTCCGGTCCGTCCACCGCGTCCTGCCCGGCCCCGGTGAGGGTGATCGCGGCGAGGTCGACCGCGTCGACCCCGTCCTCGTATCCGTCGCCCTCGGCGATCGCGGCGAGGCGGGCCGCGGTGTCCATGAACGCGGGGTCGACCCGGTGCACCGCCCGGTACAGGGGCAGGGCGGCGGCCGAGCGGCCGGTGCCCTCGTGGGCGCGGGCCAGCCAGTAGCGCAGCTCCTTGCGCTGCGGCTGTTCGCTGCGGCAGCGCATCAGCGCCGCCGACAGCAGCGGCTCGGCCTGCCCGTACATCTCCAGGCGCACCCGGGCCATGCCGCCGAACAGGCCCGCCTCTATGCCGAGGAGGGGGTCGTCGAGCAGCGGGTCGGTGTGCCGTACCAACTGGTCCCAGTCCTTGACCAGATAGGTGCGGCAGGCGTGCAGGAAGCGGACCTGAGGATCGGTGTCCACCGGCGGAAGCCCCGCGAGCGCCCGGTCCAGCTCCGGCACGTGCCGGCCGTCCAGCCAGTGCGAGGCGTGCGCGAGCAGCAGGTCGCGCGGGCTCTCCAGCACCGGCTGCACCCACCAGCCCAGCCAGTACCAGGAGTTGAGCGATCTGCGGTGCCGGGCACGCTGCTCCCCGAAGCGGTCCCGGTGCCGGAACATCCTGAGCAGCGCGGTCGTCGTGTCCACCCGTAAGGCGTGCAGCCCGAGCCAGGCGTCCGCCATGCCGGAGTCCATCCGGACCGCGGCCCGGAACTCCTCCTCGGCCTGCGGATAGGCCCCCATCGTGTAGGCGTCCACACCTCGCAGCCAGGCGAGGTCGGCCGGGGCCGCGGGGCCCTGCGTGCCGAAGTCCATCACGTCCCCCCACAGACCGTGCCCCCGTGGTTCACCACCGGGCAGTCGCCCGACGGCCGCCGCGCTCGAACCGCTGTGCTGCGGACCGGAGTTGCAGGTGCGCAAGGCACTGCTCGAAGGTCGCACCGAGGGCATCGTACCCGCGGCACGACCGTGCGCCGAAGGGTGGCGCAGGGGCCCGTTCGACGAGGTGGGAGCGGACGGGAGCATGCGGACGGCAGAGGGGGAGCGGGCCGTACGGTGACCGAGGGTGAGCGCGGAGGCGCGCGGGGCGTCCGGAAAACGGCACGCGGGCAGAACGAAGCCCCCGATCACGGGGGAACAACCGGGGGCTTCGCGTTTGTGGGCGGCTCCAAAGGCCGCACATTGAGAACGTAAGACCTGTACGGCCCCCCGGTCAAGCGCAGTTGGGGCACTTGAAGAAGTTCTCGAATCGCGATCTTCACAACTTCAGCACATCGCGGATGGTCCGTCACGGTGAGTGACCTCCTGGCCTGTCACACGAGGCGACCCCGGTCCCGGCAGCACCGTGTACCCCTCGGGTGTCTGCATGACCAGAAGATCGGCATGGGGGCGTGAAGGGTCGGCGGTGAAGTGCTCGTGCTCCGCCGTGACCCACCTGTCCCAGAACTCCCGCTGCTCCGCCCCGTCCCGCAGCCGCCCGCGCGCCCAGGAGTCCTCGTGGGGCAGCTCCATCCACAGCAGTCGCGCCAGATGCGGGCGCAACGCCCGGCGGCCGGCGCCGACGCCCTCGATCAGGACCACCGGCGCGGGCGGCAGGGGGCGCGGCGCTGTGAACGCGCGGGTGCGCCAGTCGTAGGGGGTGTAGTGCGCGCTCTCGCCGTGGGCGAGCGGCTCGATCACCTGGGCCAGCAGCCGTCCGGTCCAGTCGAACAGCTGTTCGTGGCTCGCGATGTCGTCGAGGTGCAGCACCGGGGCCCCGCCCAGCGCGGCGGCCAGCCGGCCCGCGAAGGTGGACTTTCCGGAGCCTGCGTGCCCGTCGACGCCGATCAGCCGGACCGGCCCGAGAGACGGGGGGAGCCCGCGCAGCCGGGCGGCGAGGTCGTGAATGGCGATTCCCGTGGTGTGGTGCGGTGTCGGGGGTTTTCCGGAAACAGTCTAGTGGTGCCGCGTACCGACGGGACCGGCGGGTGGGAAATCGTCACTTCTTGAACCATCGGCTGGCGGCCAGTCAATCCCCTCGATAAACATCCCGAATCCGCTGACCGATATGTCGAATTCGGCGTTCCGAGTGTGCCCGCCGCTGAGTATGGTGCCTCCAGCGCGCAACTGCGATGTGTCGAACGGGGACGGACAGGGGAGCATGGCCGCGGGGTTATTCGAAGGGCACTATGTATGGCATCCGGCGGCTGACGACCGTGTCCTGGCGAGCGTATGCGTCGACGTGCGCGCCGGGCGTTATCGGAGCGCGCACGAAGCCCTCGCCGAGACGCGTTCCGACTTCGGGCTGCGGGCGCACCGCTCGCTGGTGCTGGCGTCCGAGGCGGCCGGCACCGACCTGGTCGAGCGCTGGCTGGCCGAGGAGCCGTCGCCCGAGGCGGCGCTGATGTGGGCCCGCGTGGCGGTGCAGCGGGCGATGCGGGCCGCCGACGCCCACGACGAGCGCGCCGAGGCGCTGGAGCGGATCGCGCTGGCCGCCTGTGACCGGGCCGCCGCCGTCGCCCCCGACGATCCCACCCCCTGGGTCGCCAAGCTGGCCATGACCCGCCTGCACCGGCTGCGCGACCCCGCCCCGAACGGGCTGCTCACCGCCCCGCCGGGCCCTTGGCGGCTGTTCGCGCACGTGTTGTCCTTCGACCCGTGGCACCGCGAGGCCCACCACCGGTTCCTGTCGTTCTTCTTCGCCCGCCACGGCGGCTCGGTCAACGCCGCCTGGGACGTGGCCGCCTTCCTCAGTCAGCGGGCGCCCGTCAACTCCGCCCTGCGGCTGCTGCCCCTGGTCGCCCTGGTGGAGAGCTACAACCCCACCCAGCTGCTGGCCGGCCGGGTCTGGGAACAGCCGCAGTGGCGCTCCACCGCGCTGGCGATCTACCGCAACTGGCTGCCCACGGTGGCCGGTTACCGCTTCACCCCGGTGCTCGACCTGGCCTACCTCGCGCACGCGCTGATCATGGGGGAGCGCGAGTTCGAGGCCCGGGCGGTGTTCACGGCGATGGGTCCGTACGCCTCGCGCATGCCCTGGAGCGCCTTCGGTGACCCCGCCGAGCAGCTCTCCCGGGCCCGGCGCGCCTGCGGCCTGCCCGTCCCCGGACCCCTCTGACCCCGCACGTTCCCCTGCTCCTGCCTGCTCCTCCCCCGAGAGAAAGGTCGATCTGTGTCGGAACGGACTCCGGCGTCACGGGCGACGGTCCGCGACGCGGCCCCGGTCGTGCTCGACGATGACGCCACCCTGCATGCGATGGGCTATCCGCGGAAACTCACCCGGCGTTTCCAGGCGTTCGACAATTTCGCGATCTCCTTCACCATCATCAATATCCTTTCCGGTATTTTCTCGTCCTTCGGATACGGCATGAACGCGGGCGGGCCGCGCATTCTTGTATTCGGCTGGATCGGCGTGTCCGTCATGGTGCTGTTCATCGGTGCCGCAATGGCGGAAGTCGCCTCGGCCTATCCGACGAGCGGCGCGCTGTATTTTTCCGCCGGTAAACTCGCCAAGCGGCACAAAGGTGCTTGGTCCTGGTACACGGGCTGGCTGAATTTCGTGGGGCAGATCGGCGGCACCGCCGCCACGGGCTACGCGGCGGCCACCTTCATTCAGGCCTTCATCGCCCTGCAGTGGACCTCGTACCGGCCGACGGTGCACCAGACAGTCCTGATCACTGGCTTGATCATCGTGCTCCAGGGCCTCGCCAACACCTACACCGTCCAGCTCGTCGCCGTACTGAACCGCATTTCCGTGTGGTGGCTGCTGATTGGACTCGTGGTGATCGTGAGCACACTCATAGTGATGCCCGACCATCATCAGTCGGCGTCCTTCGTGACCCATTTCGAGAACAACACCGGCTTCACCAACGGACTTTACGGCGGCATGCTCGGCCTGCTGGTCACGAGCTGGACCTTCACGGGCTTCGACGGCAGCTTCCACATGTCCGAGGAAACGGTCCACGCGACGGTCAACGCGCCCAGGGGGATCACCCGGTCCATCGGCTATTCGGCGATCACCGGCCTGATCCTGATGCTGGCACTGGTCTACAGCATTGGCGACTACGACAAAGTCGCCGGCTCGGCCGCGCCGCCGGTCCAGATCCTCATCGACGGCCTGGGCCTGCGTACCGCCAAGCTGATGCTGCTGATCGTGATCGGCGCGATGCTCTTCTGCGGGCTCGCCAACCTCACCAGCAACACCCGGCAGATCTTCGCCTTCTCCCGGGACGGCGCCATGCCCGGCTCGCGCTGGTGGCACTCGGTCTCGCCGCGCACCCGTACGCCCGTCAAGGCGGTGTGGCTCGCGGTGGTCTGCTCGCTCGCCCTGGTCGTGCCGGGCTGGTGGTCGCACACAGCGTTCACCGCCATCGTCAGCGTCAACGTGGTCGGGCTCTTCCTCGCCTACGCCGTGCCGATCTTCCTGCGGCTGCGGCTCGGCGCCGAGTTCCAGCCGGGTCCCTGGCACCTGGGCCGCTGGGGCCGGCCGATCGGCTGGGTGGCGGTGATCTGGATCGTGCTCAGCAGCGTCCTGTTCATGCTGCCGCAAGCCTCGCCGATCACCGCCGACTCCTTCAACTACGCGTCGATCGCCCTGGCCGTCGTGCTGCTCGTGGCGACGGTGTGGTGGTTCGCCACCGCCCGCCGCCGCTTCCAGGGCCCGGTCAGCTACGGCCGCCCCGACGAGGTCGCCGCGATGGACCTCGTCTGACCTCGGTTTCCTCGGCCCCGGCGCACGGCACTCGCCCACGTCGGGGCCGTGCCCTGTCCGGGCCACGCCCGGGCCGGCCCTCCACCGGTCAGCCCCCTTCAGTGGACGGGACCAATATTCATGGCGTGGCATGAGCCGAAGTGCTGGCAGGGGCATGCCGCCTGCTCCATAGTTGGCCCACAACCGTGCACCGGATCATCCCGAATCGGACACCTGGGGGTAATCGCGCCCATGAGCAGAGCCCAACAGCCGTCCCGCAGAACCGTCCTCGCCGTCGCCGTGGCCGCCGCGGTGGCCGGGGGAGCGGCCCCCGCCGCCGCGAACCCGCAGACCTCCGGCGGCGAAGGCGGCGACTCCGGCCAGGCACCGGCCCGCACCGTCGACTACTGCGCCTGGACCACGTACCGCGACTGGCGGTGCGGCACCGCCCAGGGCGTCCGGGCCGTCTCCGGCCTCCGCCCCGCCGTCGAGATCGGCACCGCCGCGGGCCGCACCGACTACACCGACCCGCACACCGGCACCACCGCCACCTGGGAGTACGCCACCTGGACCTCCCCGGTCCAGCAGCTCACCGTCCCCGCGACGGAGGCCATCGCCTCCTGGAACGCGCACACCCCGGCCGGCACCTGGCTCCAGGTCGAGCTGCGCGGCACGTACACCGACGGCACCGACACCCCCTGGTACGTGATGGGCCGCTGGGCGGCCGGGGACCAGGACATCAAGCGGACCTCGGTGGACGGCCAGAGCGACGGCAAGAGCACCGTCTGGACCGACACCTTCGCCATCGACGACGCGAGCACCGGCCTGCGCCTCGCCTCCTACCGCCTGCGGCTCACCCTCTACCGCACCCCGGGCACACACCTGACCCCGACCGTGTGGCGGCTCGGCGCCATGGGCTCCGACATCCCCGACCGCTTCACCGTCCCGGCCTCCGCCCCGGGCCTCGCCCAGGAACTGGCCGTCCCGCGCTACTCGCAGGAGATCCACAAGGGCCAGTACCCCCAGTACGACAACGGCGGCGAGGCCTGGTGCAGCCCCACCAGCTCGCAGATGATCGTCGAGTACTGGGGAGGCCGGCTCACCCCCGAGCAGCTGTCGTGGGTGGACCCGTCCTACGCCGACCCCCAGGTCGACCACGCGGCCCGTTTCACCTACGACTACCAGTACCAGGGCTGCGGCAACTGGCCGTTCAACGCCGCCTACGCGGCCGGCTTCCCGGACCTTCAGGGCGTTGTCACCCGGCTCGCCTCGCTGACCGACCTGGAGACCCTGATCGCGGCCGGCATCCCGGCCATAACGTCCCAGTCCTTCCTGAAGACCGAGCTGACCGGCGCCGGCTACGGCACCTCCGGCCACCTGATGACGGTGATCGGATTCACCGCGGAGGGCGACGTGATCGCCAACGACCCGGCCTCGCCGAACGACCAGGCGGTGCGCCGTGTCTACCTCCGGAGGGAGTTTGAGAACATCTGGTTGCGGACCAAGCGGTACAACGCCTCCGGCAAGGTCGTCTCCGGCACCGGCGGCGTCTGCTACCTGTACTTCCCGGCCCAGCCGAGCCCGCGCCAGCGCAAGGCGCTGGAGGCGGTGGGCGTGCGCTGACCCTGTGAGCAACGTCTCCGCCGCAAACGGTGCAGCGGGTGGCAAAGTGGATGGATGGCGGGGGGTTTCAGCCCGTACGTCCCGACGTCTGTGAGAAACCATGACCGCACACCCGGCCGCCGCCACCCGCGCCCGCACCGGCGGCCCCCAGGAAGACGGACCGAAGATCCTTGAGCACGTCATGGGCTGGGTCCTGGTCGCGGTGGTCGCGATGTTCGTGACCCAGCTCGGACTGATCTGAAACCGGTCCGGAGCGATCCGACCCCGGCTCCGACTGCTCTGATCGGTCAACTGTGCGACCCTTGTTCTGACATACTGCGGCTGTCCCGCCGATTGCCTAGACCAGGGCCGAAGTTGAATATGCGTCAACAGCGTGCCGCCGCCGCTCCCCGGGCGCGCGGCACCGAGCGTTCGCAGGCGCGGCGCGCCGAACTGATCGCCATCGGGCGGAGGCTGTTCGCCGACACGTCCTACGACGCGCTGTCCATGGACGACATCGCCCGCCACGCGCAGGTCGCCAAGGGGCTGATCTACTACTACTTCCAGTCCAAGCGCGGTTACTACCTGGCCATCATCCAGGACTCCGTCGCCGGCCTGGTCAGCGTCGCCGGGAGCGGTCTCGAACTGCCGGCCGTGGAGCGCGTCCACCGCACCATCGACAGCTACCTCCGCTATGCCGAGCACCACCAGGCCGCCTACCGCGCGATCGTCAGCGGCGGGGTCGGCTTCGACGCCGAGGTTCACGCCATCCGGGACGGCGTGCGCGAGGCGATCGTCGCCACCATCGCCGAGGGCGCCTACGGCCGCCGTGAAATCTCCGCACTGGCCCGCATGGGGCTGCTCTCCTGGGTGTGCAGCGTCGAGGGCGCCGCCCTGGACTGGATCGACCGGCCCGGCCTGTCCCGTGACGTCCTGCGAGAGCTGCTGGTGAAGACGCTCGGCGGGGCCCTGCGCGCCATCGAGGAGCTGGACCCCTCCTATCCGGCCCCGCCGCCGGCCCGCCGCGACGACTGACGGCCGGTTTCAGGGGTGCGGAACGCCACTGTCCGATTCCTGAAGTAAGCGGTCGTTAACTGGTGACGTGCGGTCGTTGATCGGGCATACTCACAGCGCAGCCGCTGGTCAGCGGCCTCCGAGACCCGGAGGCGGCGCCTTCGGCAGAACCGGAACGATCAGGCGGAGCGCCCCCACCCAGCGGGTCAGACCGCCGGTGCCCGAACAGGGAGGAGACCGACGCCATGTCCGACCGTGACCCGCAGCCGGTGGAGCGTCAGCTGCCCACGGAGGAAGCGCGGGACCTGATCTCGCTCGTCCGTGAGATCGCCCAGCGTGAGATCGCGCCGAAGGCGGCCGAGGAGGAGGACGCCGCGCGCTTCCCGCGCGAGATCTTCACCCTGTTGTCGGAATCGGGCCTGCTCGGTCTGCCGTACGACTCCGAGTACGGCGGCGGCGAGCAGCCCTACGAGGTCTACCTCCAGGTTCTGGAGGAGCTGGCCATGGCCCGCCTCACCGTCGGCCTCGGTGTCAGCGTGCACACCCTCGCCGCCTACGGGCTCGCCACCTACGGCTTCAAGCAGCAGCAGGTCGAGCACCTTCCGGCCATGCTCGGCGGCGGCCTGCTCGGCGCCTACTGCCTCTCCGAGCCGTCCTCCGGCTCGGACGCGGCCTCGCTGCGCACCAAGGCCGTCCGGGACGGCGACCAGTGGGTGATCAACGGCACCAAGGCCTGGATCACGCACGGCGGCATCGCCGACTTCTACACCGTCATGGCCCGCACCGGCGAGGCGGGCCCTCGCGGGATCACCGCCTTCCTGGTGCCCGGCGACGCCGAGGGCCTGAGCGCCGCGGCCCCCGAGAAGAAGATGGGCATGAAGGGCTCGCCCACCGCCCAGGTCCACTTCGACGGGGTCCGGGTCGGCGACGACCGGCGCATAGGCGAGGAGGGCCAGGGCTTCTCGATCGCCCTGTCGGCCCTCGACTCCGGGCGGCTCGGCATCGCGGCCTGCGCGATAGGTGTCGCCCAGGCCGCGCTGGACCAGGCGGTCGCCTATGCCACCGGGCGCCGGCAGTTCGGTCGGGCCATCGCCGACTTCCAGGGCCTGCGCTTCATGCTGGCCGACATGGCCACCCAGATCGAGGCCGGCCGGGCGCTGTACCTCGCGGCGGCCCGGCTGCGCGACGCGGGCAAGCCCTTCTCCAAGCAGGCCGCCATGGCCAAGCTGCACTGCACCGACACGGCCATGAAGGTCACCACGGACGCCGTGCAGATCCTCGGCGGCTACGGCTACACCGCCGACTTCCCGGTCGAGCGCTACATGCGCGAGGCCAAGGTGCTCCAGATCGTCGAGGGCACCAACCAGATCCAGCGCGTGGTCATCGCCCGTCACGTGGCGGGACCTGAGAGTCGCTGAACTGCCCCCTGAGGACCGTCGGGGCCGCCAGCCTGACCCACTCCGGGTCGTGGCGGCCCGGCAGGGTGCGGCCCCGGTCCGCCCAGGTGCGCAGCAGATCACGGTAGATGGGCGGGTCCGCCTGCGAAGGCGGCGGCGGAACCGATTCTGCGGGGCGGGGGACGAAGACCCGGCGCTGACGCCCGGTTGCCGGATACATGAGGGTCATGCCTGGGCAACGCGGAGGTTGCCGGACAGGTCACCGCCGTGCGCATTCGAGCGTGAGTTCACAGCCGTCCGGTTCCCGCTCTGGCCTCCTCCGGGCATCTGACGTACCGTCAGCGGACCGTCCTCCAGGGGGTGTCCGTGGCCGACGACCGTCCCGTACCGCTCGACGAGTACCCCGTGCACCAGGTGCCGCTGTCCATGAAGCACGTGGCGACCGGGGACCGGAACGCCTACGACCGCTGCATCTTCCACGTCTTCGACCACGCGGGCCGCGCCCTGCTCATCCTCGGCCTCGGGGTCTACCCCAACCTCGGCGTGATCGACGCCTACGCCACGCTCCGCACGGGGGAGACCCTGCACGCCGTCCGCGCCTCGGACGCGCTCGGCGAGGACCGCATGCGGCTCGCCGTCGGCCCGCTGCGCATCGAGGTCCCCGAACCCCTCCACCGGCTCCGCCTGGTCTGCGAGGACGACGAGCTGTCGTACGACCTCACCTGGACCGCCGCCTTCCCGGCCCTGTGGGAGCCCCACCACCTCCAGCGCCGGGGCGGCCGGCTCACCCTGGAGGGGCGCCGGTTCGTCCAGGCGGGGAGCGTGCAGGGCGTGATCCGGGCGGGCGGTGAACGGTTCGAGGTCTCCGCGGAGGACTGGACCGGCACCCGGGACCGCAGCTGGGGCGTGCGGCCGATACCCGGAGAGGACGGTGGGCGGCTCGCCGGGGATCACCCGACCGAGGGATTCCACTGGATCTGGTGCCCGGTCCGCTTCGAGGACCGCTTTCTGATGGTCATCGTCCAGGAGGACGCCGACGGCCACCGCTCCCTGAACGACGCCACCCTGGTCCGCCCCGGCCACCGTGACCGCCAACTGGGCTGGCCCCAGGCCGACATCACCTACCGCCGGGGCACCCGCCACCCCGAGCGTGCCGTCATCCACCTCGGCGACTTGCGCAAGCCGCAGGAACTGGACGTGGAGATCCTGGCCTCCTCCCCGCTCGCGGTCGGCGCCGGTTACCCGCCCGCCGACGACTGGCAGCACGGCACCTGGCACGGCCCCGGCTGGACCGACCGCCGTACGTACGATCTCTCCGACCCCTCGGCGCAGCCGCCGGCCGCCTACGGGGTGACCGACCACTCCGCCCGCTTCCGGCTGGACGGTCAGGCCGGGTACGGCATCTTCGAGCACGGCTCGTTCGGCCGCCATGACCCGAGCGGCTTCACCGGCTTCGACTCCGTTGCGCCGTAGGGGGTTCGACGACATGGCCACGGCACCACGACCGCGCACCACCACCCGGGACATCGAGAAGCTGACCCGGCGCCTGACCGCCTGGCTCGGCACCCGGCTGCCCGGCGCCGAGGCCGTCGGCGTCACCGTACCGGCCTCCAACGGCATGTCCAGCGAGACCCTGCTCTTCGACATCGAGCACCCCGAACCGCCCGTACGGTCCTGTGCGTTGCGGCTGGCGGCCGACTCCGCCGCGTACACCGTCTTCCCCGAGTACGACATGGCGCGCCAGTACCGCACCCTGCGCCTGGTGGCCGACCACACCGACCTTTCGGTGCCCCGGGTGCTGTGGCTGGAGGAGGACCCGGGCCCGCTCGGGGCGCCGTTCTTCGTCATGGAGCGGGTGGCCGGACGCGTGCCGCCGGACGTCATGCCGTACACCTACGAGGGCAGTTGGCTGCACGCGGCGAGCGACGCCGAACGCGAGCATCTGGAGGCGGCCACGATCGGGCTGCTGGCTCGGCTGCACGACCAAGTCCCGGTGGGGGAAGCGGACTTCCTCGCCCCGCCCGGCGAGGGGGACGCCCTGCGCCGGCACGTCACGGCCCAACGGGACTACTACGCCTGGGTTGTCGACGGCCTCGCCCGCTCACCCCTCATCGAGGCCGCGTTCGACCGGCTGGAGCAGCTGTGGCCGATCGAGCCCGGCGAACCCGTCCTGAACTGGGGCGACGCGCGCATCGGAAACGTCGTCTACGACGACTTCGACCCCGTCGCCGTCCTGGACTGGGAGATGGCAGCACTCGCCCCGCGCGAGGTCGACCTCGGCTGGACCATCTACCTGCACCGCTTCTTCCACGACCTCACGACCGCCTCCGGACAGCGCGGACTGCCCGGCTTCCTGCGCCGCGACCGCGTCGAGGCCCGCTACGCACGCCTGACCGGCCACACCCCGCGGGACATGGAGTTCCACACCCTCTACGCCGCCCTGCGGCACGCCATCGTGATGCTGCGCATCGCCTACCGGCAGGCGTACTTCGGGGAAGTCGCCGTCCCGGCGGACCCGGACACACTGATCCTGCACCACGACAGTCTGCGCGCCATGGTGCAGGGCAGCTACTGGGATTGAGCCGGTACCGGGACTGTGCCGGGCGGGCCGAGAGGGCCGGGGCCGGAGAGCCGAGCGGAAGGGCTCAGGCGGCCTGGCGGCGCAGCTCCGGCACGCGCATCGGGCGCGAGCCCGGGCCGCCGACGTGCGAGAAGGGCTGCGTCCGCCAGTCCAGACCCTGGGGGAGCGTGAGCAGCAGCGCGGTGTCCTGCTCCTGCGGCTCGAAGGACTCGTCCGCGGGGCGGGCGTCGGTCGCCGAACGGCCCGTGCCCGCACAGACCGTGAGCCCGAACGGGTTCCACGGCGAGGCGCACAGCGCGTGCTCCGGAAGCACCTCCTCGTCCGCCAGCAGAGCGATAGGCTGCGCGCAGTCCGGGCAGATGACGCGGTACATCTCAAAGGTGTCGTAGAGGTCCAGCTCCTCGACCTCCGAGAGGTCGGGTTCGACGCCCTCCGGATCGGGCTCGATGACCTGCGACTGCCGCCTGGACGCGGAACGGCCTGCGCGATTGACACTCTGCATGGGATTCTCCCCCTAAGGCTGGGCCGAAAAGGCGCTGCGACCTCGACCACAGCAAGCACTTCCCGTCCGGCCTCGGCGGTAATCACGAGAACATTACGGAGCCTGCTCAGGGCATGTGGCGTTCGTCACATGCCAGGCGGGGGTGCCCGGTGTGGCGCATTTGTCTCGGGCACATCACGAACCGGGCATGACCTGCGGCGCCGAGTATCCGCGGAGATCAAGCGCACTGTAGGTTTTTGCGCCATGGAGGAGCTGGACCGTCAAATCGTGCAGCTGCTCGTCAAGGACGGGCGGATGAGTTACACCGATCTGGGCAAGGCCACGGGCCTGTCCACGTCGGCCGTGCACCAGCGGGTGCGCCGGCTCGAACAGCGAGGCGTCATCCGCGGCTATGCCGCGGTGGTCGACCCCGAGGCCGTCGGGCTGCCGCTCACCGCGTTCATCTCGGTGAAACCGTTCGACCCCAGCGCCCCCGACGACATCGCGGACCGCCTGGCCGGCGTCCCCGAGATCGAGGCCTGCCACAGCGTTGCCGGCGACGAGAACTACATCCTCAAGGTCCGCGTGGCGACCCCGCACGAACTGGAGGAACTGCTGGCCCGCCTGCGCAGCCTGGCGGGCGTGTCCACGCGGACGACCGTGGTGCTGTCCACGCCGTACGAGGCGCGCCCACCGCGGGTCTGACCGCTGTCGCCGTGCCGGGCGCGGTCTCGACACGCCCCAGGTGCAGCTCAGGCCGGCCGGCACGAGAGACTGTGGGTCATGAGTGAGCGCACCGCCGATACCCAGACCGTCCTCCTGCGCCGCGGCGAGGTGCACAGCCCCGCCGACCCCTTCGCGACAGCGATGGTCGTCGAGGCCGGACAAGTCGCCTGGGTCGGCTCCGAGGGCGCCGCGGACGCCTTCGCCGACGGCATGGACGAGGTGATCGACCTCGCCGGCGCCCTGGTCACCCCGGCGTTCACCGACGCACATGTGCACACGACCTCCACCGGCCTCGCACTGACCGGCCTCGACCTGTCCGACGCGCCCTCCCTGGAGGCGGCCCTCGACCGGGTCCGCGACTTCGCCGCCGCCCGCCCGGACGACCGCGTCCTGCTGGGCCACGGCTGGGACGCCGCCCGCTGGCCCGGAGGCCGTCCGCCGACCCGCGCGGAACTCGACGCGGCGACCGGCGGGCGCCCGCTCTACCTCTCCCGCATCGACGTCCACTCGGCGGTCGTGACCTCGGCGCTGCTCGACCTCGTGCCCGGCCTCGGCCCGGTCGACGGCCCGCTGACCGCCGACGCCCACCACACCGTGCGCCGCGCCGCGTTCGCCGCCGTCACCCCCGCCCAGCGCGCCGAGGCCCAGCGCACCGCCCTCGCACACGCCGCCTCCCTCGGCATCGGAACCGTGCACGAGTGCGGCGGCCCGAAGATCTCCTCCGAGGACGACTTCACGGACCTGCTGAAGCTCGCCGCCGACGCGCCCGGACCGCGCGTGGTCGGCTACTGGGCCGAGCAGGACGTCGACAAGGCCCGCGAACTGGGCGCGCACGGCGCCGCCGGCGACCTCTTCGTGGACGGCGCCCTCGGCTCGCACACCGCCTGCCTGCACGAGCCGTACGCCGACGCCGGCCACACCGGCACCGCCTACCTGGACGCCGACGCCGTCGCGGCCCACGTCGTCGCCTGCACCGAGACCGGCCTCCAGGCGGGCTTCCACGCCATCGGCGACGCCGCCGTGACCGCCGTCGTGGAGGGTGTGCGGGCCGCCGCCGAGAAGGTCGGCCTGGCCCGCGTGCGCGCCGCCCGGCACCGCGTGGAGCACGCCGAGATGCTCACCCCGCAGACCATCGCCGCCTTCGCCGAGCTGGGCCTGTTCGCCTCCGTCCAGCCCGCCTTCGACGCGCTGTGGGGCGGCGAGGACGGCATGTACGCCGAGCGGCTCGGCGTCGAGCGGGCCCGCACCCTCAACCCGTACGCAGCCCTCCTGCGCGCCGGTGTGCCGCTCGCCTTCGGCTCCGACAGCCCGGTCACCCCGCTCGACCCGTGGGGCACGGTCCGTGCCGCCGCCTTCCACCGCACGCCCGAGCACCGGGTCTCCGTACGCGCCGCGTTCACCGCGCACACGCGCGGCGGCTGGCGGGCCGTCGGGCGCGACGACGCGGGCGTCCTGGTGCCCGGGGCGCCCGCCGACTACGCCGTGTGGCGCACCGACGAACTGGTCGTCCAGGCCCCCGACGACCGGGTGGCCCGCTGGTCCACCGACCCGCGCTCCGGCACCCCCGGCCTGCCCGATCTGACCCCTGGCCGCGACCTCCCGGTCTGCCTGCGGACCGTGGTCGGCGGGCGGACGGTGTTCGTACGGCCGGGCGAGTGATCTCCCGGGGTGGCGCGGCGGTGATCGTCCGCCGCCGCCCGTCGCCCCACCTGCGCATCCTCCGCGCTCCCCGCGAACCGTAGATCGTTTGCGCAGGCCAAAGGCCTATTGACAGTCGACGGCCGGGGACGGGTAGGTTCGTCCGAGTCCACCACCGGACGCCCGACCGGGGAGTGTTCGCGCACTCGTCGCAGCGCCGCTGGGTCAGGGACGGTGTCCCGCACCGGGGCACCGTCGCTGGCAGCCAGGCTCAGTGCCCGCGCCGACGAAAGAACGTTCCGGCCGGTCGGCAAGGTGTGACCCGGGTGGGGTCCGGGCGCTCAGTAGACAACGGCTTTCGGTCGATCCGCAGCCAGCGGGTCCCAGGTCGGCCCGAAGGGCGCCGGGCCCCCATCCGCCGCGGCTTGCGGATACCCAAAAGTGCACTCTTACCCCACTCTTGTGGAATAGACACCACCATAAGAACGTGCCGGGAGGTCAGGGCAGGCCGCGACCACTATGGTGGACCCCTGCGTACGACCAGAAGGGGCAGCAGTGAACGACGGCGACGGGACCCTCGCGGCCAAGGCCCAGGGAAGGCAGTACGGCCCGCTCGGAACGGCCTTGGTGATCATCCCGACCTACAACGAGGCGGAGAACATCAAGCTCATCGTCGGCCGGGTGCGCAAGGCCGTCCCCGAGGCCCACGTACTGGTGGCGGACGACAACAGCCCCGACGGCACGGGCAAGTTGGCGGACGAGCTGGCCGCCGAGGACGACCACGTCCAGGTGCTGCACCGCAAGGGCAAGGAAGGCCTGGGCGCCGCCTACCTCGCGGGCTTCCGCTGGGGCATGGAGCACGGCTACGGCGTGCTGATCGAGATGGACGCCGACGGCTCGCACCAGCCCGAGGAACTGCCGCGCCTGCTCACCGCCCTCAAGACCGCCGACCTGGTGCTCGGCTCCCGCTGGGTGCCCGGCGGCCGGGTGGTCAACTGGCCCAAGTCCCGCGAGTTCATCTCCCGCGGCGGCAGCCTGTACTCCCGCCTCGCGCTCGACCTGCCGCTGCGCGACATCACCGGCGGCTACCGCGCCTTCCGCCGCGAGACCCTGGAGGGCCTGGGCCTGGACGAGGTCGCCTCGCAGGGCTACTGCTTCCAGGTCGACCTCGCCCGCCGTGCCGTCAAGGCCGGCTACCACGTGGTCGAGGTCCCCATCACCTTCGTGGAGCGCGAACTCGGCGACTCCAAGATGAGCAAGGACATCCTCGTCGAGGCGCTGTGGCGGGTCACCGCCTGGGGCGTCGGGGACCGCGTCGGCAAGCTCACCGGCAAGGCCAAGAAGGCGTAGGACGGGTGCCGGCCCCGGCCGACCATCCTCTTGTCCCGCATCCCGCTTATCCCGTACTGAGCCGCGCCCAGGCACACTGGGAGCATGACGACTGGCGCCCCGACCTCTGCGACCACCACCACCCGGCCCCGGCGCTCCCCGCTGCGCAGATATCTGCCGCTGGGCATCGCCGCCTGGCTCGTGCTGGAGATCTGGCTGCTGACCCAGGTCGCGGGCGCGGCCGGCGGCCTGACCGTGTTCCTGCTGCTGGTTGCGGGTGTCGTCGCCGGCTCCGTGGTCATCAAGCGGGCCGGCCGCCGTGCCTTCCAGAACCTCAACGAGGCCTTCCAGCAAGGCGGTTCACCAAAGCGCGGCGGCGGCAACGGCCTGACGATGCTCGGCGGCCTGCTGCTCATCGTCCCCGGCCTGATCTCCGACGCGTTGGGCCTCCTCCTGCTGATACCCGCGGTGCAGAAGGGCGTGAGCCGCTACGCCGAGCGCAAGCTCCGCCAGTCCGCTCCCGGAACCCTGGGCAACGCCTTCCAGCAGGCCCGTATGCACCGGCCGGACGGCAAGGTGGTGCAGGGTGAGGTGATCCGGGAGGACCGCCCCGAGCCGGGGGAGCAGTGGCCCCCGCTGACCCGGTAGCCGCACGCGAACAGCAAACCGCGGGCGCCGTACGTCTCACGTACGGCGCCCGCGGTATCAATTATGTGCGCTGTGTCCGGCCCAGCCCCGCAGGGACTACGCGGACTTGCGGCTGTCCCTCGGGTGAACCGCGATGTTCATCGCCCCGGAGCGAAGAACCGCCAGGCGCTCCTCGAGAACCTCTTCGAGTTCCTCGCGCGTGCGGCGCTCCATCAGCATGTCCCAATGGGTACGCGCAGGCTTGGCCTTCTTCTCCTCAGGGCCGTCGCCGTCCACCAGGAGTGCCGGGGCCCCGCAGACCTTGCACTCCCACTCCGGCGGGATCTCCGCCTCGACCGAGAAGGGCATCTCGAAGCGGTGCCCCTTCTCACATGCGTACTCCACGGCCTGGCGCGGGGCCAGGTCGATGCCGCGGTCCGTCTCGTAGCTGGTCACTACGAGGCGCGTACCGCGAAGAGCTCGCTCACTCATGAATCGTGCCTCCCGGGCTTGTCGCCCACAGGACAGGTGTCGCTGTCGTCGTCATCCGGTCAACGTCCGGTCGGCGGTAAAGATTCCCGTTCCGGGTTCATGCGTCGCCGTCGTAGCCGCCCCTTGTTCTACCCACAGGCGCCCGGTTTGTCACATCTGCTAGCAGATGTCACCCAGCGTTTCGGCATCTTTGACGCGCAGTAACGGTACGCCTGGCAGGCCAAACGCGTACACTACAGCCCTTTCGCGCCGAGTGCTAAATCGATGCTAAATCCTCTCCGGGACGGGGTTGCCCGCCGCCTGGATCGCCCGGCGCACCGGGACCCGTGCGAGCAGGGCGAATCCGATGACGAAGAAGGCCACCAGCGAGATGATCGCGGAGCGGTAGCTTCCGGTCAGCTGGTAGGTCACGCCGAACAGCAGCGGCCCGAGCCAGCTCATGCCGCGGTCGCTCATCTCGTACGCCGAGAAGTATTCCGCCTCCTTGCCGGGCGGCACCAGATGGGAGAAGAGCGAGCGGGACAGCGCCTGGCTGCCGCCGAGGACCAGCCCGATCCCTGAGGCCAGCACGAAGAACCACACCGGCGCCCCGGCGGGCAGGAAGTAGCCGGCCGCCAGCGTGAGCGTCCAGGCCACCAGCGAGCCGAGGATCGTCCGCTGCGCGCCGTACGTCCGGGCCAGCCGCCCCATCGCCAGGGCGCCCGCCACGGCCAGCACCTGCACCAGCAGCACGGCCCCGATGAGCGTCGACTGCCCGAGCCCCAGCTCCTGGGAGCCGTAGACCGAGGCCTGGGAGATCACCGTCTGGATGCCGTCGTTGTAGACGAGGTACGCCAGCAGGAACGCCAGCGTCAGCGGGTGCCGGCGCATGTCCCGGACGGTGGCCGCGAGCTGCCGCAGCCCGGGCGCGGCGGCGTGCTCCACGCGCGCGTGCCGGTCGCGCAGCCGGCGCAGCGGTATCAGGGTGAAGGCGCCCCACCACAGACCGGCCGAGGCCAGGCAGACGCGGACCGCCGCCGTCTCCGACAGGCCGAAGGAGTCGTGCGCGGAGTACAGGACGAGGTTCGCGACGAGCACCAGGGAGCCCGCCGCGTAGCCGGAGGCCCAGCCGCGCGAGGAGACCGCGTCCCGCTCCTCGGGCGGGGCGATCTGCGGCAGATAGGAGTTGTAGACCATCGCCGCCACGGACTGCGCCGCGTTGGCGACGATGAGCAGCACCCCGCCCAGCAGATAGCGGTGGCCGTCCAGGAAGAACATGCCCGTGGTCGCGGCGGCGCCCGTGTACGCCGCCGCCCCCAGCAGCGGCTTCTTGCGGCCCGAGCGGTCCGCTGCCGCGCCCGCGAGCGGCATCAGCACGACCGCCACGATCACCGACAGCGACACCGAGTAGGCGAAGAAGGAGCCCGCCCGGACCGGGATGCCCAGCGGGTGCACATAGCCGTCGGCGTCCGCCGCCGACTCGGCGACCGAGGTGAGATACGGGCCGAGAAACACGGTGAGGACGCTCGTCGAGTAGACCGAGCAGGCCCAGTCGTAGGCGTACCAGCCGCGCTGCTCGCGCCGCCGTGCGGCTCTGTCGTCGTCGGTCGCCGCCTGTACGGTGTCGATGCCCATACGCACCCCTCGCTTCTGCGCTGTCGTGCCGTGCGAAGGTGCGGTTCCGGCTCTCCGGGCGGTCAGGCCCAGACGCCGCGGTCCTCCATGACCTTGCGCAACGTGTCGATGTGATCGGTCATGATGCCATCGACTCCGAGATCCAGGAGCCGGTGCATCCGCTCCGGCTCGTTGATCGTCCACACGTGCACCTGCAGCCCGAGCGCGTGGGCGGCACGGACGAAGCGGTGGTCGACCACCGGGACGCCCGACTGGGCCTCCGGCACCTGCGCGGCGACCGCGGAGCGGCGCACCGAGGCCGGCAGCCCCCAGGAGCGCAGCCGCAGGCTGAGCACCCCGCGCGTGCCGAACGAGGTGGCGAGCCGCGGCCCGGCCAGCCGCTGCGCGCGCAGCACCCGGGCCTCGGAGAAGGAGCCCACGCACACGCGGTCCCACGCGTCCGTGCGCTCGATCAGGTCCAGCAGCGGCCGCAGGGCGGGCTCCGCCTTGATGTCGACGTTCCAGCGGACCTCGGGGAAGGTCTCCAGCAGCTCCTCGAAGAGCGGGACGGGTTCCCGGCCGCCCACGCGTGCCTGCCGCACGTCCGCCCAGGGCAGGTCCGCGATGCGGCCCGCCCCGTCGGTGACCCGGTCCAGGGTCGAGTCGTGGAAGGCGACGAGCCTGCCGTCCGCCGTGGCGTGCACATCGGTCTCGATGTACCGGTAGCCCAGCTCGACCGCCCGCCGGAACTGCGCGGCGGTGTTCTCCAGCCCGTCGGCGGCCCCGCCGCGATGGGCGAAGGGGATGGGCCCGGGGTGGTCGAGGTAGGGGTGGCGGGTACGTATCGGTGTGCTCACCGACGCAGTATCGCTCTTCCTGGTATCGGCTCGGCAACGATCGCGCTGCCGTCCGATGCCGCCGGAGCGGCGAACATCCGCAGGAACAGCTGGGCCAGTGGTCCGATGGCCACCGCGTACAGCAGGGTGCCGATGCCGATGGTGCCGCCGAGGGCGAATCCGGTGGCCACCGCGGTCACCTCGATCACCGTCCGCATCAGCCGGATCGAGCGGCCGGTGCGCCGGTGCAGACCGGTCATCAGACCGTCGCGAGGCCCCGGCCCGAAGCTCGCCGTGATGTACAGGCCGGTCGCCACACCGTTCAGCACGACCCCGGCCAGCAGCAGCGGTACCCGGACGACGAGCGAGTGCACGTCCGGGAGGAGGGCGAGGGTGCCGTCCATGGCGAGCCCGACGACGAAGACGTTGGAGACCGTGCCGAGCCCGGGGCGCTGGCGCAGCGGTATCCACAGGAGCAGCACCGCCGCCCCCACGATGATCGACACCACTCCGATGGTCAGCCCGGTGAGTTCCGCCAGCCCCTGGTGCAGCACGTTCCAGGGTTCGAGGCCCAGGTCCGCCTGGACGAGGAGCGCCGAACTGGCCCCGTAGAGCGCGAGTCCGGCGTACAGCTGGATCAGCCGTCGTCCGAGACGGCCTGGTATGGGCATGAATGACCCCCCTGAGTGGTGACAGTGGCCTGATGCATGACACTCTGTGGCTTGGGATGGAACGCCATCCATGGCCAATTCGGGGAAGGTGGACTGATTGCCATGGCGCACTGGACTTCGGCGGTGGGTGCCGCGCAACTCGCCCGGCTGCTCAACTCCCAGCAGGACCGCCCGGCCGGCCCCGGCACACGCCGCCCGCCCGCCTACCGCGCCCTAGCCGACGGCATCCGGCTGCTCGTGCTCGAAGGGCGCGTCCCGGTGGCCGCCCGGCTGCCCGCCGAACGCGAGCTGGCCCTCGCCCTCTCCGTCAGCCGCACCACCGTGGCCGCCGCCTACGAGGCACTGCGCACCGAGGGTTTCCTGGAGTCCCGGCGCGGGGCCGGCAGCTGGACCGCCGTACCGGCGGGCAACCCGCTGCCCGCGCGCGGCCTGGAACCGCTGCCCCCCGAGGCCCTCGGCTCGATCATCGACCTGGGCTGCGCGGCCCTGCCGGCCCCCGAACCGTGGCTGACCCGCGCGGTGCAGGGCGCCCTGGAGGAGCTGCCGCCGTACGCCCACACGCACGGCGACTTCCCGGCGGGGCTGCCCGCGCTGCGCGCGATGATCGCCGAGCGCTACACCGCGCGGGGTATTTCGACCATGCCCGAGCAGATCATGGTGACGACCGGTGCGATGGGCGCGATCGACGCCATCTGCCACCTCTTCGCCGGCCGCGGCGAACGCGTCGCCGTGGAGTCCCCGTCCTACGCCAACATCCTCCAGCTCATGCGCGAGGCGGGCGCCCGCCTCGTCCCCGTCGCCATGGCCGAGGGCCTGAGCGGCTGGGACCTGGACCGCTGGCGCCAGGTCCTGCGCGAGGCCGCGCCGCGCATCGCCTACGTGGTGGCCGACTTCCACAACCCCACCGGCGCGCTCGCCGACGACGACCAGCGGCGCCGGCTGGTGGACGCGGCCCGCGCGGCCGGCACCGTCCTCGTCGCGGACGAGACCATGAGTGAGCTGTGGCTCGACGAGGACTTCGGCGGCGACGCGATGCCCCGCCCGGTCTGCAGCTTCGACCCGGCCGGCTCGACCGTGATCACCGTGGGCTCGGCCAGCAAGGCCTTCTGGGCGGGCATGCGCATCGGCTGGGTGCGCGCGGCCCCGGACGTGATCCGCAGCCTGGTCGCCGCCCGCGCGTACGCCGACCTGGGCACGCCCGTCCTCGAACAGCTCGCCGTGAACTGGCTGTTCAGCACCGGGGGCTGGGAGGAGGCGGTGGAGCTGCGCCGCGCGCAGGCCCGCGAGAACCGGGACGCCCTGGTGGCCGCGATCCGCCGGGAACTGCCCACCTGGGAGTTCGAGGTCCCGGGCGGCGGTCTGACCCTGTGGGTCCGCGCGGGCGGCCTGTCCGGCTCCCGCCTCGCGGAGGCGGGCGAACGCGTGGGCGTCCGCGTCCCCTCCGGACCCCGGTTCGGCGTCGACGGCGCCTTCGAGGGCTACGTACGCCTCCCGTTCACCGTCGGGGGAGCGGTGGCGGAGGAGGCGGCGGTGCGCCTGGCGGCGGCGGCGAAGCTGGTGGAGACGGGCGCGACGGCGGGAACGGAGGCACCCCGCACGTTCGTGGCATGAGCCGACGGGTTGTCTAGGAAGCTGCAGCCCCGTCGGTCGCGATCGCACCGTAGAACGGTGTCTTCTCGACCGTTTCCAACGGCTCAGCCACCTCCACGGCCGCTTCCACGGGAGTGGTCCGTGCCGGCAGCAGCGCCAGTACCGCCTGACGGTCCGCCTCGCTCGTGGCGTCGTCGTACGGGTCGGGCGTGGACGGCACCTGAAGGCGGTGCACCGGGCCGGACCCCAGCCGGGCGTACCCGCGGCCCGGTGGCACCTGAGCCGGTGGCGTGCTGTGCGGCGCCGCCCCCAGCACCGCCTCGACCAGCTGTGGTGCGGCGGCTCCGAGGACGACCCGCGCGCGCGTGTGCTGCCGTACCGCCTCGCTGAGCAGCTCGGCGCTGTCGAACTGTTCGGCCACCACGACGGTCACGTTCGCCGCCCGGCCGTGCCGCAGGGGCACCTGGAGCAGCGTCTGGGGGTCCTTGCGGGCTTCGGCCTCGGAGAGGTGGGCGAAGACGGTCGGGCGGTCCAGGAGGATCCACAACGGCCGCCTGCAGTCCTCGGGCGGCGGGTCGCCCGCCTGCCGGGCCCGGTTGATCGCGATGAGCCGGCGCTCGGTCTCGTTCGCAGCCCACTCCAGGCTCGCCAGCGCCCCCGCGAGGGCGCACTCCACGGCCAGGACGCCGTCCCGGCCGGTCAGGCAGGCGTACTCGCCGGTGCCGCCGCCGTCGAGGATCAGGACGTCGCCGTACTGGAGCGCCTGGAGGGCGATCGAGCGCAGCAGCGTCGAGGTGCCGCTGCCGGGGTGGCCCATGGCCAGCAGGTGCGGCTCGGTGGAGCGGATGCCGGTGCGCCAGACGACCGGCGGCACATCGCGCTGTTCCTCTCCGTAGGAGAGGGGGAGGGTGCGCTGGACCTCGGTGGGATCGGTGAGGCCCAGGACCGTCTCGCCGGGCGCGGTGACGAAGCGCTGGGCGGAGGTGTCGGTGGGCAGCGGTGCGAGGACGGTGACGTCGAGCCGGTTGCCCTCCTCGTCCCAGGCGAAGTGGTACTCGCGGCCCCGCCCGGCCTTCGCGGTGAGCAGGTGCTCGATCCGTGCGCGTGCCTCGGGTTCGCCGTCCGGGAAGTACGCGGGGTAGCGGATCACGAGGTGGGCGAGGCGGCCCGCGCCGTCGAACTCGTGCGTGACGAAGGCCTTTTCCCACTCCCCGCCGTGCCCGTACAGCGGTGCCGGGTCCTCCGGGTCGGAGAAGTACGGCATCAGGGCCTCGTACAGGGACTGGAGCCGCTCGATCTGCGACTCGTCGGGCCCTTTGGGTTCCGGCGGGGTGCGGTCACGGCCCTGCCAGGCCGCCGCCGCCATCAGGGTGATGGCGGCGAGCAGGGGGCCGTAGGGCATCAGTGCCACGACCAGGATCACGGAGGCCGTGAGGAACAGCAGCGGCCCCCGCTTGTCCTTGGGCGTGTCCGCCCACTTGCGCAGCCCGGCCGCGGCCAGCCGGCGCAGCCCGCGCGAGACGGTGATCAGCGGGTGGAGGACGTCGGTGGCGCTGTCGGCCGCGGTCCGGGCCAGCTCCCGGCTCCGGGCGATCTGCGAGCGGGCGTACTCCGCGCTGCCATTGCTCAGAATGCGGGGGAGAGGGCGCCGGGCCACTGCTGTCTCCTGGTGGTGCGTACGGGCGGGACGGGGCGGATCAGAACTTGATGCCGCCCAGGAGGCTCGCCAGGCTCTCGCCACCGGCCTTGATGCTCGGGGCGATGGCCGTGCTCGCGAGGTAGAAGCCGAACAGGGCCGAGACCGCGGCGTGTGAGCCCTTCAGCCCGTCCTTCCGGAAGAAGAGGAAGACGATGATGCCGAGCAGGACGACGCCGGACATGGAGAGGATCATTTGAGGCCTCCTGGTGTCGAGGGGGGACAGTCACCATGAGTACTTCCAGGATCACAGGATGTATCTATAGGATAAAAGGTGCAACTGGGTGAAATTGGGCAGATTTCCCTCGTTCGGCTGAGCGGTTCCGGCGAGCGGTCCCGGCCCGGTTGAGCAGGTCTGTCGCCTTCGGTGGGGTGTGTTGCTGATCTTTACCTCGGGCAGATCGGGTCATGTGCCCTGCGAGCCAGTACGCTGACGATTCACTCGTACGGCCGTGTTCCGCTCGCTGCCGTACGCTCCCTCAGTCCCCGGAGTTCTTGAAGTGAGCAAGGAGAGGCGGTCCGGTCATGAGTGAAGCCCCCGACCCCGAGGTCGTGGAGCTGGCGTCCAAGATCTTCGATCTGGCCCGGCAGGGGCAGACCGAGGCGCTCGTGGCGTACGTCGACGCGGGTGTTCCGGCCAACCTCACCAACGACCGTGGAGACTCCCTGGTGATGCTCGCCGCCTACCACGGGCATGCCGACGCGGTGCGCGCGCTGCTCGACCGTGGCGCGGACGTGGACCGGATCAACGACCGGGGCCAGACCCCGCTCGCGGGAGCCGTCTTCAAGGGTGAGACGGAAGTGATCAAGGCCCTCCTGGAGGGCGGCGCCGACCCGGCCGCGGGAACCCCCTCGGCCGTCGACACGGCGCGCATGTTCGGCAAGACGGAATTGCTGGAACTGTTCGGCGCACACTGAGCCGAACGTCCTGATCAGGTATTGACCAGGCACGACACACAAAACGGGGGAGGCGGTAATAGGCCGCCGGAAATACGGTCGCGGCAGCACAGACCGCGGGTCATCATGACGACGTGATTCACGGACGCGATGGCTGGGCAGGTGTTGCCGCACCGCGCGGACCGTGATGCGGTCCGCATGGGCCACCGACGAGAGGCAGAGAGAAATGGTCTACAGCAAGCAAGAGACGGCGGGCGCTCCGACGTTGTGTCACGCGGCCAGGTAGTGCGTGTTCCCCGGTTGCGTCGACGCTTGATGTGAGGCTGTTTCCCATGTTCGATCCGGTCATAGCGCCCAGCGGTACGCTGCTCGGCCTGCTCCAGCGGGGCCGCGGCGACGGCACGCTGCACGCGCTCACCGCCCCGCGCGCGGAAGCGCTCGCGGCCCTGAACCACTGTGTGCTGCGCGACCCCCGCCACGACTGGCAGGTGGAGAACCGCTCCCTCTACTACGCCCGCCTCTACCTCGACCTGAACGGCGAGCTGGACGCCATCGAGGCGCACCTCTTCGACCCCGAGGACGTCCTCGACACCTGCGAGTCCCGCACCGGCCTCGCGCTGGCCGTCCTCGGCCACCTCGCCTCCTACGGCAGGCGGGACGCGCTGGAGCTGCTGCGCCGGTACGCCGCCCACGGCTCCAACTGGGCGTGGGCCCTGGACGAGCTGGCCCTTAGGGACGACGACGCCAGCCTGCGCGCCCTCGCCGCGCCCGTCCTCGCCCGCTTCTCCGCCGACCCCGAGGGCGAGGCCGAGCTGGCCGCCGCCGTCCGCGACGCCTTCGAGCCCCGGCCCTGGCGGCTGTGGGCCGAGGACCCCCGCGAATGGATCGCCGCGCGCGTGCGTGCAGCCCATGAAACCGGCTGTTTCGACCGCTGGCAGCGCCAGATGCGGCCCACCGGACCCCGCCCCGGCTGGAGCGTGCGCGCCGTCTTCGAGTGGGCCCAGCAGGGCATGGAGCGCGGCGCCGCCCTCCATGTGCCCGCCGCCCGCTGTCTGACCGCCGTGGCCGGTCCGGACGACCGGCCCGAGATCCTGCAGGCCGCCAGGAGCGGCACGGACGGCGCCCGCTGCACCGCGCTGCGCTACCTCGCCGACAGCAACGACCCGGACGCCCTCGGCCTGATCGAGGCCGCCGTGACCGACGGCACGACCGTCGTGGTGGAGGCCGCCGTCGACGCCTTCGAACGGATGCGCAGCTTCGCCGCCGTCGACCGCGCGCGCGGCTGGGCCCAGCGCCCCGACGCCCTCGGCGCCGCCGCCGGACGCATGCTCGCCTGCCGCGGCGGAGCCCAGGACAAGGACCTCGTCCTCGGTGCCCTGCGCGAGGCGGTGCGCGGTGAGGGCCCCGATGCCCCGACGCTGTGGACCCTCGTCGACGGCACCGGACGCCTCGGCATCGCCTGCGCCGCCCCCGTCCTGCGCCACATCTACCGCGAGACGGCCTCCTCCCACCTGCGCGGCCGCGCCGCCCGCGCCCTGGCCGCCACCGACCCCTCCTTCGCCGCCGGCTTCGCCGTCGAATGCCTGTGGGACTGCGAGGAGACCACCCGCGAACTCGCCGCCCGGCACGCCGAGACCGGTGACACCCGGGTCGTCGAACGACTCCGCCGCCTCGCCGCCGACCCGGCGGAGGAGGACGAGGTACAGACCGCGGTGCGCAGCCGCTTCGGACCGGACGCCCCCACGGGCTGACAGCCGGTCGACACACCGGCTGGGACAGCGACTGACGGACCGGTTGACACGATGTACGGATACGGGCCCGGGCGGACTTCCGCCCGCTGTGTGAACACGTGGTGACCCGCAGGTCAGGTGGGCATGGACACCGTCTGACCTGCATGGGTGTGCACATCAACGCTCACGGGACGTTCCTCGGCCGGAAAGATCCACGTTGATGCGGCCACGTCCAGCGCGGCGACAACACCCGTATGCGTGTCGTCATAGTGACCGAATCCTTTCCCCCCGATGTGAACGGCGTGGCCCACTGCGCGCTCCAGACCGCCCGGCACCTCGTGGATCGCGGCCACCACCCGCTCGTCGTCGCGCCGGCCACCGCGCCCGGCACCAAGGCCGACGCCCTGGAGGCGCCGTGCCCTGTCGTCCGTGTCCCCTCCCTCCCCCTCCCCGGCTACCCCCAGGTCCGCGTCGCCCTCCCCAGCCGGCGCCTCGCCGCGGCGCTCACCGAGCACCGCGCCGACATGGTCCACCTGGCCAGTCCCTTCGTCCTCGGTGTCCGCGGCATGGCCGCCGCGGCCCGGCTCGGCATCCCCACCGTCGCCGTCTACCAGACCGACCTGGCCGGCTACGCCCGCACCTACATGGGCGCGGGCGAGGCGGCTGCCTGGCGGCGGATCCGCTCCGTGCACTCCGCCGCCGACCGCACCCTGGCCCCGTCCAGCGCCGCCCAGCACGACCTGGAGGCACACGGCGTACCCCGGGTACGGCTGTGGCCGCGCGGCGTGGACACCGTTCGTTTCCGGCCAGAACACCGCGACGAGGCGCGGCGCCGCGAACTCGCCCCGAACGGCGAGCTGATCGTCGGCTACGTCGGCCGGCTCGCCCCTGAGAAGCACGTCGAACTGCTCGCCGGCGTCTGCGGCCTGGACGGCGTGAAGGTCGTGGTGGTCGGCGACGGTCCCAGCCAGGCGCACCTCACCGAGGCCCTGCCCGGCGCCGTCTTCCTGGGCCGCCGCACCGGCGGCGACCTGGCCCGGATCTTCGCCTCGCTGGACCTGTTCGTGCACACCGGGCCCTTCGAGACCTTCTGCCAGACCGTCCAGGAGGCCATGGCCAGCGGCCTCCCCGTGGTCGCGCCCGCGGCCGGCGGCCCGCTCGACCTCGTCGACCACGGCCGCACCGGGCTGCTCGTCCCGCCGCGCGACGCCCGCGCCGTACAAGAGGCCGTCGCCGTCCTGGCCGGTGATCCGCAACTGCGGGCCGAGTACGGCGCCGCCGCGCGTGCGACGGTCGAGGGCCGCACCTGGGCCGCCGTCGGCGACCAACTGATCGCGCACTACGAGGACGTGCTCGCGGTACGGAAGACGGCGGTGGCGGCATGACCGGCGAGTCCCTGCGCATCGTCCGGCTCGCCAACTTCGTCGCTCCCGCCTCCGGCGGCCTGCGCACCGCCCTGCGCGAACTCGGCAAGGGCTTCCGCGCGGCGGGCCACGACCCGGTGCTGATCGTGCCGGGTGAGCGGTACACCGACCACGACACCGAGCAGGGCCGGGTCGTCACCCTGCCCGGCCCGGTGCTGCCGGGCACCGGCGGCTACCGTGTGCTGACCGACAAGCGGCGCGTGGCCAGGCTCCTGGAGGAGCTGGCCCCGGACCGTCTGGAGGTCTCCGACCGGACGACCCTGCGCTGGACCGGCCGCTGGGCCCGGCGGGCACGCGTGCCCGCCGTGATGGTCTCCCACGAAACCGCCGACGGCGTGCTGCGTACCTGGGGGCTCTCCGAGCACATGTCCCGGCGGGCCGCCGATGCCCTCAACACCCGCACCGCGTACGTCTACTCGCGCATCGTGTGCACCACGGAGTTCGCCGAGCGCGAGTTCGTACGGATCGGCGCGCGCAACGTCGTACGCGCCCCCCTGGGCGTCGACCTGATGGAGCGCCACCCCGCGCTGCGCGACCCCGGGCTGCGTGCGCTCCACGCGCGCGCGGACGAGGCGCTGCTGGTGACCTGCACCCGGCTGTCGGTGGAGAAGCGGCCCGGCACCGCCCTGGACGCCCTGGAGGCGCTGCGGCGGCGCGGGCGCCGGGCGGTGCTGGTGGTCGCCGGTGACGGGCCGCTGCGGGCCCGGCTGGAGCAGCGCGCGCGGGAGCGCGGGCTGCCGGTGACGTTCCTGGGGCACGTCGCCGACCGCGCCGCCCTCGGCGCGCTCCAGGCGTCCGCCGACGTCTGCCTGGCACCCGGGCCCGCCGAGACCTTCGGGCTCGCGGCCCTGGAGGCCATGGCGTGCGGGACGCCCGTCGTGGCGAGCGCGTCGTCCGCGCTGCCCGAGGTGATCGGGTCGGCCGGTGCGACGGCGGCGGACAACGGAGAGGCGTTCGCGGACGCTGTCGAACTCCTTCTGGAGCGCGGCGAGTCCGAGCGGCGCGAGACGGCACGCGCGCGTGCCGAGTGTTTCGGGTGGGGAACGGCCGTGGAGGCGTTCCTCGCGGCGCACGACGCGGAGGTGCTGTGGCGCGCCGACACGGCGACGGCCATGTCCCGTCCCGCCGGTGCCGTGACTGCCTCCCGCCCCGCCGTGCCGGAGGGTGTGGCCACCGTGCCGGAGGGCGTGGCATGAGACCCGTCCGCTTCGTCGCCCTCGGGGACTCGCTGACCGAGGGCGTGGGCGACCGCGCCGGTGAGGCGTGGCGGGGCTGGGCCGCGCTGCTCGCGCCCTCGCTCGCCGCGGACGTGGAGTTCACCAACCTCGCGGTCAGCGGGGCGCAGACCCGGGACGTGCTGGAGAAGCAGACTCCGGCAGGTCTCGAACTCGGCCCCGACCTGGTGTCCGTGGTCATCGGCGTCAACGACACCCTGCGCCGCACCTTCGACATCCGCGCGGTGGCCGCCCGCCTCGACCGGGTCTACGCGTCCTTCACCGGCCGGGGCGCCACCCTGCTCACCGCCTGCCTGCCCGATCCCGGGGCGATGCTCGGCCTCCCGGGCTCCCTGGCCCGCCCGCTGGCCCGCCGGCAGCGCGCGGTCAACACGGTCGTGCACGCGCTGTCCGACCGCTACGGGGCCGTCCATCTGCACGCCGCCGAGGGCTGCTGGATCACCGACCGGGCCCTGTGGAGCGCGGACCGGCTGCACCCGGGCGAACGCGGACACCGGCAGCTCGCCGTCCGCTTCCACGAACTGCTCGCCGAGGCGGGCCGCGCGACGGGGGCCCCGCCCTCGCCCGAACCGGAGTTCGCCGCACCGACCCGGACGGCGAGCCTGCGGTGGCTGGCCACCGCCGGCACCGCCTGGGTGGCCCGGCGCTGCACCGACCTGCTGCCGCAACTGCTGCGCCTGGCAGCCGACGAGCTGCGGCACCGGGCCCGGGGCACGAGCACCCGCCTCGACCTGGGCACCGCAGCCGCGGTGTCCGCGGCACTGGCCGCCCTCGCGCCGGCGGAACGGCCGGAGGGCGCCTGAGGCCGGGCCGGGCGGATCAGCGGCGGCGTACGGCCACGAACCGCACCGGGGTGCCCGGGACCGCCTGGGCCGCGGCGGGGAGGTCGGCGGCGCGGACCACCGCGATCACCGGGTAGCCCCCGGTGGTCGGATGGTCGGCAAGGAAGACCACCGGGCGGCCGTCCGGCGGGACCTGGACCGCCCCGCGCACCATCCCCTCGCTGGGCAGCTCACCCGGCCGGGCTCGCTCCAGGGCGGGTCCCTCGGTGCGCAGGCCGATGCGGTTGCTCGCCGACGACACCCGGTACGCGCGTGTGGTGAGATCGCGCACCGCCCGCGCCGTGAACCAGTCGTCGCGCGGGCCCGGCGTCACCCGGAGCACGAGTTCGGCAGGTGGGCACGGCTGAGGGGCGCCGTCCACGCGCGCGGGAGGGCCCGCCGGGGCGCCGAGCGGCAGCACCGTGCCCTGCGTGAGCGGCGCCGGGCCGAGCCCGGACAGCAGGTCCGTGGCACGGCTGCCGAGGACCGGCTCCACGGCGACGCCGCCCGCGACGGCCACATAGCTGCGCACACCGGCCACGGCGGCGCCCACCTCCAGCAGTTCACCGGCGGGGACGACGACCGGGGTGCCCCAGGACGCCGGGCGTCCGCCCACCGTGACCGGGCAGGGCGCGCCGCCGACCGCCACCGTCAGCGCGGACCGGGGGCGCACCGCACAGCCGTTCAGCGTGGTCTCCAGGACGGCCGCGTCGGGCGGATTGCCGACGAGCCGGTTGACGAGCGCTGCCGCGGGTGGGTCGAGCACGCCCGAGCGGGGCACGCCCAGGTGCGCGTACCCGGGCCGTCCGCGGTCCTGCACGGTGGTCAGCGCCCCGGACCGCACGACGACGAGCGCACGGTCGGTCATGACGCCTCCACCGGTACGGCGGTCATGAGCCCTCCACGGGGACGAAGCGCACGCGCGTGCCCGGCGAGAGCAGCGCGGCCGGTACGCGCGCGTGGTCCCACAGCACGGCGTCCGTCGTACCGATCAGCTGCCAGCCGCCCGGTGACGAGCGCGGGTACACGCCCGTGTACGGGCCGGCCAGCGCCACGGCACCGGCGGGGACGGCCGTGCGCGGGGTGGCCCGGCGCGGCACGTCGTAGCCGGCGGGGAGCCCGGTGAGGTAGCCGAAGCCGGGCGCGAACCCGCAGAAGGCCACCGTGAAGTCGGTGCCCGCGTGGATGCGGGCCACCTCGTGCTCGGGCACCCCCCAGTGCGCGGCGACCTGCGCGAGGTCGGGGCCGTCGTAGCGCACGGGCAGCTCGACCAGCTCACGCGCGCGTGCCGGAATCGGCGGCACTTCGAAGGAGGTCAGTTCGGTTGCCCAACGGACCGGGTCGTCCAGGCCGTCGAGCAGGACGGTGCGGGCGGCCGGGACGATCTCGCGGACGGTCAGCGTGCCCTCCGCGCGGCGCCGCAGCAGCTCCGCATGCAGGGCGCGCGCCTCCTCGCCGGACGCGCCCTCCAGGAGCAGCGCGTCCTCGCCGACGGGCAGCGCCCTCACGCGAACGCCTCCACCGTCACGCCGGCCGCCGCCAGCCGCTCGCGCACCCGGCGGGCCAGTTCCACCGCGCCGGGCGTGTCGCCGTGCAGGCACAGCGAGCGGGCGCGCACCCGGACGCGCGCGCCGGAGTGCGCGGTCACCTCGCCGGAGCGCGCGAGACGGACCGAGCGCTCCACGACCGCGTCCGGGTCGGTCACCACGGCGTCCTCCCGGCCGCGCGGCACCAGGGTGCCCTCGTCGGTGTACGCGCGGTCCGCGAACGCCTCCGGGACGGCCGGCAGGCCCGCCTTCGCGGCCAGCTCCAGCAGCCGCGACCCGGGCAGCCCCAGGACCGGCAGCGACGCGTCCGCCAGGAGCACACCGTCCACGACCGCGGCGGCCTGCTCCTCGTCGTGCACGACCCGGTTGTAGAGCGCGCCGTGCGGCTTGACGTACCCGACGCGCGCGCCCGCGGCCCGCGCGAAGACCTCCAGGGCGCCGATCTGATAGGCCACCTCGGCCGCCAGTTCGGCGGGCGGCACGTCCATCGCGCGCCGCCCGAACCCCGCCAGGTCCCGGTAGGAGACCTGCGCGCCGATCGTCACCCCGCGCGCGGCGGCCAGCTCGCACACCCGGCGCATGGTGGCCGCGTCCCCGGCGTGGAAACCGCAGGCCACATTCGCGCTGGTGACGACGGACAGCAGCTGTTCGTCGTCGGTGAGCCGCCAGCGGCCGAAGCCCTCGCCGAGGTCGGCATTCAGATCGATGGGGGTCATGGATTCCTTCGTGCTTCCGGTTCAGGCCACGCGGTACTGCTCGTCGCGGGCGTCGGTCAGGAACATCTGGCCCGGTGCATGGGTGAGGGCGAACGGCGGCCGGGAGGCCATCACCGCCGCCTGCGGGGTCACCCCGCAGGCCCAGAACACCGGGATGTCGTCCGGCTCGGCGTCCACCGGGTCGCCGAAGTCGGGGCGGGCGAGGTCGCCGATGCCCAGCCCCGCCGGGTCGCCGCAGTGCACGGGGCTGCCGTGCACCGCCGGCAGCAGGCTGCTCTCCCGGATCGCGGCGGACAGGTGCTGGGGCGGCACCGGGCGCATGGACACCACCAGGGGGCCGTGCAGCCGTCCCGCCGGACGGCACTGGCGGCTGGTCGTGTACATGGGCACGTTCCGGCCCTGCTCCACGTGCCGGATCGGCACGCCTGCCCCGGCCAGCGCCCACTCGAAGGTGAAGCTGCACCCGAGCAGGAACGACACCAGGTCGTCTCGCCAGTACTCCCGCACGTCCGTGGGCTCGTCGACCAACTCGCCGTGCTCCCACACCCGGTAGCGCGGCAGGTCGGTGCGCAGGTCCGCGCCCTCGGCGAGGACGGTGCTCCAGGAGCCGGCGTCCGTGACGTCGAGCACGGGACAGGGCTTCGGGTTGCGCTGGCAGAACAGCAGCATGTCGTACGCCCAGTCGGCCGGCACCGAGATGAGATTGGTCTGCGTATGTCCTGCCGCGACACCCGCCGTGGGGCCCGCGAGGCCCTCCCGGAAGCGCTCCCGCGCGGCTTTCGGGCTCCACGCGCGCGCGTGCTCGTCGACGACGGTCAGGGGTTGGTCCTCCGTGCGGCTCATGCCAGCTCCTTCCCGCGCGTTTCGGGCAGCCCGAGCAGCGCCAGCGCCGCGAGGCCGTAGCCGACCGCGCCGAAGACGAGCGCGCCGCCCACGCCCCAGCTGTCGGCCATGAAGCCCACCAGGGTGGGGAAGACCGCGCCCACCGCGCGGCCCGCGTTGTACGTGAAGCCCTGGCCGGTGCCGCGCACCGCCGTCGGGTACAGCTCGCTGAGGTACGCGCCGAAGCCGCTGAAGATCGCCGACATGCAGAAGCCGAGCGGGAAGCCCAGCACCAGCAGCACGGTGTTCGCGCCGTGCGGGATGTGCGCGTACGCCAGGACGCAGAGCGCGGACAGCAGCGCGAAGAGCCAGATGTTGCGGCGCCGGCCGAGCCGGTCGGTGAGGTGTCCGCCGGTCAGATAGCCGAGGAAGGCGCCGGAGATCAGGAATGTGAGGTACCCGCCGGTGCCGACGACCGACAGGCCGCGCTCGGTCTTCAGGTACGTCGGCACCCAGGTCGCCAGCGTGTAGTAGCCGCCCTGCACGCCCGTGGACAGCAGCACCGCGCAGAGCGTCGTACGCAGCAGGCCCGGGTCGTCGCCGGAGCCCGGCCGGAAGATCGCCGTGAACGAGCCGTGCCGCGGGCTCTGTTCGCGGGCCGCGACGGCCTTGGGCGCGTCGTGCACCCGGCGGCGCAGCCACACCACGAGCAGCGCGGGCAGGGCGCCGGTCCAGAACATCACGCGCCAGGCCCAGTCCTCGCCCACGAACGAGAAGACCAGCGTGTAGACGACCGCCGCCAGTGCCCAGCCGACCGCCCAGGAACTCTGGATCGCGCCGAGGGTACGGCCCCGGTGGCGCGCGCTCGCGTACTCGGCGACCAGGATCGCGCCGACCGCCCACTCGCCGCCGAAACCGAGGCCCTGAAGGGCGCGGAAGACCAGCAGGGTCTCGTAGGTGGGCGCGAAGCCGCAGGCCACGGTGAAGACGGCGTAGGCGGTCACCGTGATCATCAGTGCCCGGACCCGGCCCACCCGGTCCGCGACCACACCCGCCGCGGCGCCGCCGATCGCGGAGACCACCAGGGTGACGGTCGTGAACAGGCCGGTCTGGCCGCTGTCCAGGCCGAAGTACGCCGCGAGCGCCACCATGCTCAGCGGCAGCGTGAAGTAGTCGTAGGAATCCAGGGCATATCCGCCGAAAGCTCCGGCGAACGCGCGCCGGCCGCGCGGACCGAGGGCGTGCAGCCAGCCGAACGCGCCGTCAGGGGCGGCGGGTTCGCCCTCGCCGGGGAGGGCGTCAGGGGTCAGGGTCCGCGGTGGAGGGGTTGTGCTCATGGGCACCTCGCAGAAAGGGATGGAGGGTGCTGGGAAGAGCCGTGCCGTGCGGAAGCCGTGTCGTGCGGAGAATCGATGCGGAGTACCGTAGAGGATCGTTCAACGATCCTTCAATAGCCGCGTTGTTTCGTCCCCGTGTCTGCGATTGAATTCCGGGCATGGCAGAGCAGCTGACGGGATTGGCCGACGACCGCGCGCTCCTGGGGCGCACCAGCACCGCCGAACGGGTCTCCGACATCCTCAGAAGCCGGATCGCCGACGGCTATTTCCCGCCGGGCACGCGACTGTCGGAGGACGCCATCGGCGGCGCACTCGGGGTCTCCCGCAACACCCTGCGCGAGGCGTTCCGGCTGCTCACGCACGAGCGCCTGCTCGTCCACGAACTCAACCGCGGCGTCTTCGTCCGCGTCCTGACCGTGGAGGACGTCGAGGACATCTACCGCACCCGGACCCTCGTGGAGTGCGCCGTCGTGCGCGGCCTGGGCGAGCCGCCGTACGCGCTGGACGGGCTCGCCGAGGCCGTCGCCGAGGGGCTGCGGGCCGTTGAGGAGAATGACTGGAAAGCGATGGGGACGGCCAACATCCACTTCCACCGGGAACTGGTCGCCCTCGCCGGCAGCGAACGCACCGACGAGCTGATGCGCAGCGTCTTCGCCGAGTTGCGCCTCGCCTTCCACGTCGTCGACGACCCGCGCCGCCTGCACGAGCCCTATCTCGCCCGCAACCGCGACATTCTGCAGGCCCTTCGGGACGGGGACCGGTCGGGGGCGGAGGGGCTGCTGGAGCGGTACCTGGTGGACTCCCTGGAGCGGATCGTCGAGGTGTACCGGCGGCGGGTCGGCGAGGACGTCCAGGGCGGCCTCTGACCGTGCGGCGCCGCCGTGACGGCCCGTGGGGCGCCGCTGTCGCGGCCCGTGTGGTGCTGCTGTGACGGGCGTCGCTTCTGCGACCGTTTGGGTCGTTGTCAGACCGAGGACCTAGTCTGTGCACCGTGACTTCGCCTGCATCGACGGACCGTGTTCCGCCCCAGCTCAGCGCGGGGCCGCGCCCCGCGCCGGGGCCGGCCGCCGACGAGGGGCTGGCGCGGCGGCTGCGCGCGCTCGCCTGCACCGCGCCGCTGCACGACCTCGATGCACGCAAGGCCAACCTGGCCGGCGAGTACTCGGTGTACGGAATGGCCGAGGTGGCCCTCGCCGCCATCGACCTCGTCACCCTGAACATGGACTTCGACACGGGCGCCGACCACGAGCAGATCGTGGCCCGGCTCGCCCCGCGCATCTGCGCACAGGCCCCGCAGCGGCCCGCCGAGGAGCACGAGCGCGTGGCCCGCTGGGTCCTGGAGAACCTGATCAACGTCGGCAGCGTGGACCGCGGCTTCCGCGCGGTGTACGGCACCTTCGCGCCGGACGGCAGCTACGTCCGCCGTGACTACGACTTCAAGCTGATCGAGGAGGTCCCCGGCCCCGGCGGCACGGTCTACCTCCGCACGACGGACGAAGCGGTCAACGTCCTCGTCGGCGCCCTGGACACCGATGTCACCAGCGCCCAGATCGCCGCCGAGGTCAAGCTGGAGGTGCTGATCAGCCGCGGCCGGCTCGCCGACGCCCAGCTCGCCGCCGAGCAGGCCCGCTACCGCACCGTGCAGTATTCGGAGACCCTGCGCCGCGCTCTGGAGGCCACCCGGCGCAACGTCCGCGCGGTCGACTGGCTGGGCGCCGTACCGGACATGATCGCCGAGGCCCTCGACCACGTGGCCGACCGCTACCGCCACGAGAACGCGATCCTCACCAACATCCGCAAGGCCCGCGACGAGACCGAGGAACCCGAGCACAAGCGCCGGGCCGCCGAACTCGTCGACATCGTCAAGGACTGCATCCGGCGGCACACCCAGCTCCAGTCGCGCCTGCTGGAGGCCGGTCCCCTCTTCCGCGCCGAACAGGACCGGCAGGCCTTCGCCGCCCCGGCCGCGACCTCCGGGACGGACCTGTACGGCCACCTGCTCGCACCGCTGCTGCCGCTGCCCCGGGAGCAGGCGATCCGGGTCACGGACGCCTTCTTCACCCACGGCACCGGACTGCGCACCCCCGTGTCCGTACGCGTCGGTGACCTGGTCGACATACTGCTGACGCCGCCCGTCGAGCGTGAGCACCTGGGCGCGGAGATGCCCGAGCCCGACCTGATCGCCACGCCCGACGACAGCCGGTTCAGCGACGAACAGCTGGCCGCGGCCATGGAGTTGCTCGACCTGCCCGCGGACGCGCCGCGCAGACTGTCCGGACTGCTCGCGCAGGCCCGGCGCACCGGCGACCCCGATCTGGCTTACCTGGTCGCCCTGTTGGCGGTCCACGCGGCCAGCCCCGCGGTCGGCACCGCCTACCGGCAGGGCGAGCAGAAGCTGCTGTTCGCCGTGGACGACGGCACCGAGCTGGACGATCCCGAGTTCGGCGGGGCCGACCTGATCGTGGGAACCGCCCTGCTGGACGCGGCGGGCATGGCCGCGGACCGGACGGAAGCAGCATGAGTGAAGACCAGCGAGACACCAGCGTGACAAGGAGCCCGAGCCGTGACTGAGCACGTCGAGTGGAGTGACACGGAGGCCCCGGCCCCGTCGGCGTCCGCCGCCGTCACCCCAGCCGACGCCGCCGACGCGGCGCGGCTCGTCGCCTTCGGGCTCCAGCCCAAGCTGCAGCCCGCCCGCGACCAGGAGTACACGGAGCTGCTGCGCCGCTACCGCGAGGACCCCGCCTTCGCGCGCCTCGCGGACGCCGTCGCCGCCGGCCTGGGCCTCGTCGTGCTGGAGGTGTCCCCGCGCGCGGGGATGGCCGTGACGGCCGCCGAGGACTCGGTGTTCGCCGTCCGCATGGGCGACTACGCGCGCCGCACCGCCGCCGACTCCGGCGACCGCTTCCTGCACGGCCTCGCCCATCTCGCCGCCGCCGCGCTGGCGTTCCCGCGCCCCGAGGACCTGTCCGACGACTCCTACATCGGCCGGGTCACCGTCAACGGCGTCGACGCCTTCGTCCGGCAGGCCTGCCGCCGCCTGGAGGAGCGCGCCGAGGAACAGGGCGAGAACACCGACCCGGCCACCGACGCGCCCGGCCTGGAGGCCGCCTGGCGGATCTGGGCCAGACGCAGCGCGACCGGCGCCACCAAGGACGCGCGCCGGCCGGCCGCCTCCACCACGGGCATCGTGGCCAAGGCCGCGGCCTTCCTCACCGACTCGGGCTTCCTGCAGCGCACCGGTGACGAGAACGGCGGCACCTACCGCACCACGGCCCGCTACCAGCTCCAGGTCCGCGACCTGGCCGGCAGCGCCGCCATGGCCGAGCTGCTGGAGCTGGGCGTCGTCCCCGTCACCGACGGCACCGCCAGCCTGCTGCCCGCCGAGGACCTCGACGACCTGGACCTGGTCGCCGACGCCGGGCTGCCCTTCCACTCCTGAACTTCCCCGATCTGCCAGAAGACTGACGAGAGTCCGCCATGTACGAGCTGTCCCGGGTCCGCCTCTACTCCATCGGGCCCGCCGGTGCACGCTACGCCGACACCGTGCTTGACCTGCGGGGCGTGGGCGCGCCCGTGCCCGACCCGGCGCCCATGCAGGCGGAGTTCTTCGAGGAGGAGCCGGCCGGCCCGCCGCGCCGGCCCGCGCCCGCGGGCGTGCTGTTCCTGGAGAACGGCGGCGGCAAGTCCGTGCTGCTCAAGCTGATCTTCTCGGTGATGCTGCCGGGCCACCGCAACACCCTCGGCGGCGCCAGCTCCGGCGTGCTGCGCAAGTTCCTGCTCGCCGACGACTGCGGACACGTGGCGCTGGAGTGGCAGCACGTGCAGACCGGCGAGTGCGTGGTCGTCGGCAAGGTCAGCGAGTGGCGCGGACGCCAGGTGTCCAACGACCCGCGCAAGTTCGCCGAGGCCTGGTACTCCTTCCGGCCCGGGCCGGGCCTCAGCCTGGACAACCTGCCCGTCGCCGAGTCCACCGCCGTACGGCCTCCTGTGGAGGGCTCCTCCGGCGCCCAGGGCCGCCGCCGCACCATGAAGGGCTTCCGGGACGCCCTCACCGAGGCGGGCAAGGCCTACCCGCACCTGGAGGTGCACTGGGAGGAGATCCACGAACGCTGGACCGAACACCTCGGCGACCTCGGCCTCGACCCCGAACTCTTCCGCTACCAGCGGGAGATGAACGCCGACGAGGGCGAGGCGGCCGGCCTCTTCGCGGTCAAGAAGGACTCCGACTTCACCGACCTGCTGCTGCGCGCGGTCACCGACACCCGTGACACCGACGGCCTCGCCGACCTGGTCAGCGGCTTCGGCAACAAGCTGGGCCGGCGCGCCGAGCTGATCGCCGAGCGGGACTTCACCGCCGGTTCCGTGGACCTGCTCGGACGGATCGTGGAGGCGGCCGAGGCGCGTTCACGCGCGCGTGACATCCACGCCGGGGCCGAGCGTCGTACCCGGACGCTGGCCCGGCGGCTGACCGCGCGGGCCGTGCAGGAGCGGGTGCGGGCCGCCGACCTCGCCCAGCGGGTCACGGCTGCCGCCTACGCCGTCACGCACTCCGAGGGCGCCCGCGAGCGCAGCGCTCTGATCGCCGCCGAACTCGCCTACCGGCACGCCTCCCTGGCGCTCGCCGCCGCCGAGAAGTCCGCCGCCGCGCAGAAGCGCGAGCTGGCCGACGCCCGCACGCTGCACTCCGCGTGGCAGGCTGCCGAGGCCGTGCTGCGCCACCGTGCCGCCGCCGACCGCGTCGCGCGCGTGTCCGCCGCCATCCAGGAGGCCGAGCGGGACGCGGCCCCCGCGCTCGCCGCGCGCGCCAAGGCCGCCGTGGACCTCGTACGGGCCCTGCACGCGGCGGCCGGGAGCGCCGAGAGCCTCGCCAACGAGGAGGAGGAGCGTTCCGCCGCCCTCCAGGAGGTCAGCGACGCCGCCTACCGCGACAACACGTCCGCCGCCACCGAGGCGCAGCGCGCCCGCAGCGAGGCCGGGCACCTGCGCCAGCGCCTGGCCGAGGTCGAGCAGGAGACCGCCGAGGCCGTCCGCGCGGGCTGGCTCGACGACAGCGCCCCGGACGCCGACCCGGCCCGTGCAGCGCTCGCCGCCAGCGACGCCGAGAAGACCGCCGTGGCCGCCTGGGACACCGCCCGTGAGGCCGCCCGCAAGGCCACCGTGCACGCGCGCGAGGCGGCCTCCGCCGAGTCCCGCGCGGAACTGACCGCGGCCCGCGCGGCCGACGCGGCGACGGCCGCGGAGCGGTCGTACGAGGCCGAGCGCAGGCTCGCCGAGACGCTGGCGGCCGAGGAACGGCTCGCCGAACTGCTGAGCCTGCCGGGCGCGACCGCACCGGCACGCGCGGGTGTGCCCGCACCGAGGACGGAAGCAGCCGACGGCATCCAGGACCCCGACGGCAGCCCCCGTCCCGTCGGCGAGGGCCCGCTCTCCGCCCAACAACTCGACGGCTTCGCCGACGAGTTGCGCGAACTCCTCGACGGCGCCGTGTCCACCGCCGAACGCCACCTGTTCGAACTGCGCACCGCCGCCGCCGACGACGCCCGTATCCTCGGCGCCCTCGGCGACGGCGGACTGCTGCCGCCAGGCCCGGACGTGCTGGCCACCGTCGAGTACCTCGGTGAGCACGGCATCCCCGCGCTGCCCGGCTGGCGCTACCTCGCCCAGGCCGTCGACCCCGCCGACCACGCGCGCGTGCTCGCCGCCCGCCCCGAACTGGTCGACGGCGTGATCATCACCGACCCGGCCACGCACGCCCGCGCCCGCGAGGCGCTCGCCGAAGCCGCCCTGCTGCCGCGCTCGGCCGTCGCCGTCGGCACGGCCGCTGCCCTGCTCGCCCCGACCCCCGCGGACGACGCCGGCACCGGCGACGTCTTCCTCGTGCCGCCGAACCCGGCCATGCACGACGAGCACGCCGCCGACGAGGAGCGGCAGGCACTGCGCGCGCGGGCCGGCGAGCGCGACGAGGAGATCCGCACCCTGGCCTCCCGGCTCGGCAAGGACCGCGAACTGGCCGCGCGACTCGCCTCCTGGCGCACCGGCTGCCCGGCCGGACGGCTCACCGAACTCGCCCAGGCCGCCCAGGAGGCGCGCGCGTTCGCCGAGGAGGCCGAGGCCGAACTCGCCGAGACCCGCACCGCCCGCGCTGAGGCCGACGAGAGCGCCGCCGAGGCCGCGCAGGTCCGCGACGAGCGGCAGGAGGCCGCGCAGAAGGCCCGCCGCGCCGCCGACGCCCTCGCCGGACTCGCCTACCGGCTGCGCGAGCGCGCCGGCTGGCAGGTCCGCCTGCGCGAACTCGCCGACGAGGCCGCCGAGTCCGAGGCCCGCGCCCAGGCCTGCCTGGAGCGCGCCCGCGCCGCCGACGAGGACCGCCGCGCCGCCCAGCGCGCCGCCGACGACGCCCGCCGCACCACGCGTGCGCTGCGCGCCGAGCGCTCCGAGATCGCCGGCGCCCCCGACGACGTACCGGACGGTGGAACCGACGCCCCGAAGGCGCCCCTGCCCGCCCTCCGCGAGGCCTACCGGGCCGCCTCCCAGGTGTACGAGAAGGTCGGCGTCGGCGCCGACCTGCGCGCCGAGCAGGCCCGCGCGGAGAGCGACGAGAGCGCGGCCCACGCCGAACTGAACCGGCTAAGCAACAAGGTCCGCACCCGCGCCGAGCAGCTGCTGCAGTCGCCCGACGGCTCCGACGGCCCCTCCCGGCAGGCCGCCGCCGCGCGTGCGGAGGAGCTGGTGCAGCTCCTGGAGACCCGCATGTCGACCGCGAGCGAGCAACTCGGCCGGCTGCGCGGTGAGGCCGAGCGGCACGCCCCCGAGGACGGCGAGGCGCACACCGAGCTGTCCGAGGAACTCGTCCCGCGCGACGCCGAGCACGCCCAGGCCCTGCTGCGCACCGCCGCCGCCGAACTCGCCGCCCGCACCGAGGCGCTGGCGGAGGCCCGCGAGGCGCACGCCGAGCTGCTGGAGGCCCACCGGGCCGCCGAGGACGCGGCCGGCGGCTTCGACGAGATCGCCGCGATGCTCCGGGACCTGCTGCGCGAGCACAGCCCCGAGGAGCAGCAGGAGGAACCGGAGCCGTACCCCGGCAGCCTGGAGGAGGCCCGGCACTCCGCCGCCGAGGCCCGCCGCTCGCTGCGCGGCTGCGCCGCCGACCTGTCCGCCGCCGAGTCGGCCGTGCGCGAGGCGAGCGACATCCTCGTCCGGCACGCCAATTCCACGCGCTACGAGCAGGTCCGCACCCCCGCCCGGCAGCAGATCCGCGAGCTGCCCGCCTCCGCCCTGCCCGAGCACGCCCAGCGGTGGGCGGACGCCTTCGCACCCCGGCTGCGCGTCCTGACCGACGAACTGGCGCAGCTGGAGCGCAACCGGGACTCGATCGTGGACCGGCTGCGCGGCCTCGTGGAGTCGGCGCTGGCCACGCTCAGGTCCGCCCAGCGGCTCTCCCGCCTGCCCGAAGGGCTCGGCGAGTGGTCCGGACAGGAGTTCCTGCGCATCCGCTTCGAGGAGCCCGACCAGGCCACGCTCACCGAACGGCTCGGCGAGGTCATCGACGACGCCACGCGCGCGGCCGTGAAGAAGAACTCCGACCTGCGCCGCGACGGCATGTCCCTGCTGCTGCGCGGAGTCGCCGCCGCGCTCCAGCCGAAGGGCGTGGCCGTCGAGATCCTCAAGCCCGACGCCGTACTGCGCGCCGAGCGCGTGCCGGTCGGGCAGATGGGCGACGTGTTCTCGGGCGGTCAGCTGCTCACCGCCGCCATCGCGCTGTACTGCACGATGGCCGCGCTCCGGTCGAACGACCGGGGGCGGGACAAGCACCGGCACGCGGGCACGCTGTTCCTGGACAACCCGATCGGCCGCGCCAACGCGACGTACCTGCTGGAGCTCCAGCGGGCCGTGTCGGACGCGCTGGGAGTGCAGCTGCTGTACACCACGGGCCTGTTCGACACGACCGCCCTCGCGGAGTTCCCGTTGGTCATCCGGCTGCGCAACGACGCCGACCTCAGGGCGGGCCTGAAGTACATCAGCGTGGAGGAACACCTCCGGCCCGGGTTGCCGCAGCAGCCCCAGGCCGGAGAAGCGGTGCACAGCGAGATCACGGCGACACGGATGTTCAAGCGGCCGGCATAGCCGTCAGGCGTCCTCCTTCAGAAGGTCCGCACACTTCTCGCCGATCATCATGGTCGTGATGCACGGGTTGACGGCGATCAGGTCGGGCATCACCGACCCGTCCGCGACCCGAAGCCCCTCGACCCCCTTGACCCGCAGCCGCGCGTCGAGCGGGGCCGAGGGGTCGTCGTCGGCGCCCATCTTCACCGTGCAGGACGGGTGGTAGACGGTGTTGTGCGTCCGGTGGATGTAGTCGAGGAGTTCGTCGTCGGTACGGACGTCCGGCCCGGGGGCCAGTTCCGCGCCCGCCCAGCCGCTCAGCGCCGGTTGCGCGGCGATGCGCCGGGCGAGTCTGATGCCGTACGTCATCACCCGTACGTCGTGCTCGTGCGTGAAGTACCGCGGATCCACCATGGGCTTGTCCCGGTAGTCCCGCGTCCGCAGCCGCACCGTGCCCCGTGACTTCGCCTTCGTCACGTTGGGCGTCAGGCAGAACGCGTTCTCCGAGGTCGGGTAGCCCCACCGCGCGGTGTTCATGTCGAACGGCACCGAGCCGTAGTGGAACATCAGGTCGGGGCGGTCCAGGCCGGGTTCGGTGTCGTAGAAGACTCCCGCCTCCCACCACTGGCTGGACGTGGTGGTCATGGGCTGCCTGGCCTCCCACATGATGACGCCCTCGGGGTGGTCCTGGAGGTTCTCGCCGACGCCCGGCGCGTCCACGACGACCTCGACGCCGACCTCGCGCAGGTGCGCGGCCGGGCCGATGCCCGAGAGCATCAGCAGCTTGGGCGAGTCGATCGAGCCGCACGAGACGACGACCTCGCGCCGGGCCCGCACCGTGCGCGTGTGCACGAGGTCGGGGTCCAGGTACTCGGCGCCCACGCACCGCCGCCCCTCCAGCACGAGTCTCTTGGCCCGCACTCCGGTGCGCACGTCGAGGTTGGGCCGTTTGCCCAGCACCGGGTGGAGGTAGGCCACGGACGAGGACTGGCGGATGTTGTTCTCGTCGGAATTGATCTGGAACCAGTTGGCCCCGCGCACCACCGTCTTCCCGGTGTTGAACGGGACCGTGGGTATGCCCGCCTGCGCACACGCCTCCAGCAGGGCCGTGCCGCACGGGTCCTCGCCCTTGAGCGTGCGCAGCTTCACCGGGCCGGTGCGGCCGTGGTGGTCGCCGGGCGCGTCGTTGTTCTCCAGCCGCCGGTACAGCGGGAACAGGTCGGCCGCGCTCCAGCCCGTGCAGCCCTGGGCGGCCCAGTCGTCCAGGTCCTCCGCGGGCGCCCAGAAGGCGATGCAGGAGTTGTGCGACGAACACCCGCCCAGCACCTTCGCACGCGCGTGCCGCATAAAGCTGTTGCCGCTGGTCTGCGGCTCGACCGGGTAGTCCCAGTCGTAGCCGGACTCCAGCAGCGCCATCCAGCGCTCCAGCCGGAGGACGTCGTCGTCGCCGACGTCGCTCGGGCCCGCCTCCAGGACGCACACCGTCACGGACGGGTCCTCGGAGAGCCGCGCCGCCACGACATTGCCCGCGGTGCCGCCGCCCACCACGACGTAGTCGAACTCATCGATGCTCATATGGCCTCCCTGTCAGCCGGATTCACGTCAGCCGGATTCATGTCAGCCGGATTCACTCGGCCGCCGGGGCGGCGAGGGGTGCGGTCGGGGCGGCGGGCGCGGCCTCCAGGCGGTGCTCGGCGAGGACGCCGGTGCGGTGGCGCTGGACGAACCAGTAGTAGGCGAAGCCGCCGCCCGCGATGACCGCGACGAACAGCACGGCGCCCCAGCGCAGGTACCAGTGGTACGGCGCGGACGCGTTGTAGACGGAGGCCCGCGGCCAGATCAGGTTGACCGTCATCGCCGCGCCCCACACCACCGCGACGAGGTTGACGAGCAGTCCCCAGCGGCCCAGCGAGAACCTGCCCTCGCCCGCCGGCTGCCACCTCCCGCGCAGCCGCGCCACCAGCATCGGCGCGGTGACGCCCAGATAGGCGAGGTAGATCATGACGATGCCGATGCTGGTGACGACCGTGAAGATCTGCGGCTGGCGGATGTTGACCACGAGGATCGCCAGTGCCAGCACACCGATGATCACGGCCGGCAGCACCGGGGTCCGGAAGCGCGGGCTGACCCGGGCGAGCAGCGAGGACGCGGGCAGGTTGTTGTCCCGCGCCATCGCGAACGCCAGCCGGATGGCCGCCGTGTGCACGGCGAGCGCGCACACCGTGACGGCGATCAGCACGCACCACAGCATCGCCTTGCCGGCCGTCGGGCCCAGCACGTCCAGTACGACGTACTGGAGGCCGTCCGTGGACAGCTTGTCGCCCTTGAGACTGGAGACGCTCATCAGCGCCAGCAGCAGCACGAGACCGCCCAGGACGAAGGAGGCGACGATGGCGCGGATGATGGCACGCGGGGCGTTGCGGGAGGGGTCCAGGGACTCCTCGCCGAGCGAGGCGGCGGTGTCGAAGCCGTACATGACGTACGCCGAGGCCAGCGAGGCGACCAGGAACGCCCCCAGGTAACCGGTGGAGTGGCCCGCGCCCGTGTGGTTCGTCTGCATGACGACATGAGGACCACGGGTGATGTGGACGGCGAACAGGATGATCAATACAACGGTGGCGATCAACTCGATGAATACGCCGGCTGTATTGATCGTGGCCATCAGCTTGACGCCGAAAGCATTGACGAGCGTGGTGAACAGGATCAACACGGCGGCCAGGATGACCGCGTTCGTCGCCACGTCGTACTTGCCGCTGCCGTTCCCGACGAACTGGAACGTGGACGAGATCTGCGGCAGCGTCAGCTGATAGGCGAGCGCGACCGCCGAGATGGACACGATGGACGCGATCAACATCATCCATCCGGCGAGCCAGCCGAGATGCGGATTGCCGATCTTCTTCGACCAGTTGTAGACCGATCCCGCCACCGGGTAGCGGGCGGCCAGTTCGGCGAAGCACAGGGCCACCATGAACTGGCCGGCGAACACCATCGGCCACGACCACCAGTAGGCGGGGCCGCCGCTGCCGTAGCCGAAGTAGAACAGCTGGAAGGTGCCGGTCAGGATCGAGATGTAGCTGATCCCGGCGGCGAAGGTGTGGAAGTTGCCGAGGGTGCGCTTGAGTTCGGGTCTGTAGCCGAACTCGGCGAGTTCGGCGTCGTCGTGGTGGTGTGGGCCTGGCGGCTGCTCGGTGGACGTCATGAGCGGACTCCTCGCGGGCCTGGAGTTTCAGTCGAACCAGCCTTGCGGCGTGGGCGCGGTGGTGCGCCATATGTGCTTCGTCTCGCGGTACTCCGCGAGCCCCGAAGGCCCGAGTTCGCGGCCGAACCCGGACTGCTTGTAACCACCCCATTCGGCCTGCGGCACGTACGGGTGGTAGTCGTTGATCCAGACCGTGCCGAGCCGCAGCCGTGCGGCGACCCGGGCGGCCTTGCCCTCGTCGCTCGTCCACACGGCGCCGGCGAGCCCGTAGACGGTCTCGTCGGCGAGCCGGACGGCCTCCTCCTCGCCGCTGAACCGCTCCACGGTCAGCACCGGCCCGAAGGACTCCTCCTGGACCACGGTCATGCCGCTGGTGCACTCGTCCAGGACGGTCGGCAGGTAGTAGAAGCCCTCGTCGTAGCCGGGACCCGCCGGCCGGGCGCCGCCGCAGCGCAGCACCGCGCCCTCCGCCAGCCCCCTGGCCACATAGGCCTCCACCTTGGCCCGGTGGGCCGCCGAGATCAGCGGCCCGGTCTGCGCCCGCTCGTCGAACGGCCCGCCCAGCCGGATGCGCCCCGCCCGCCGTACGACCTCGTCGACGAACCGGTCGTGCAGCGCGTCCTCGACCAGCAGCCGGGCCCCGGCCGAGCACACCTGCCCGGAGTGCAGGAACACGGCGGTCAGCGCCATGTCGACCGCGGCTTCGAAAGCGGCGTCCGCGAAGACGATGTTCGGGTTCTTGCCGCCGAGTTCGAGCGCGACCCTCTTCACCGTGCCGGCCGCGGCGGCCATCAGCCGGCGGCCGGTGTGCAGACCGCCGGTGAACGACACGAGGTCGACATCCGGATGGTCACCGAGCGCAGCCCCCGCCTCTGGACCGGCGCCGAGCACCAGGTTGGCCACGCCCGCCGGCAGCCCCGCCTCTGCCAGTAGCCGGACCAGGTGGATCGCCGTGTGCGGGGTCAGCTCGCTCGGCTTCAGGACGAACGTGTTGCCCGCCGCGAGAGCCGGGGCGACCTTCCACGCGGTCTGCAGCAGCGGATAGTTCCAGGGCGTGATCAGGGCGCAGACGCCGACGGGCTCGTGCACCACCCGGCTGTCGACGCCCGCCCGGCCGGTGTCGACCACCCGGCCGGCGGCCTCGCTCGCCACCAGCCGCCCGAAGTAGCGGAAGCAGTTCACGACGTCGTCGAGGTCGTACGCGCTCTCCACCAGCCGCTTCCCTGTGTCCAGGGACTCGGCGCGGGCGAGGGCGTCCTTGTCGCGGACGAGCAGGTCCGCCACCCGCAGCAGCAGGTCACCGCGCTCCTGAGGGGCCGTGGTCGGCCACCGGCCGGTGTCGAAGGCACGGCGGGCCGCCGCGATCGCCTCCGCCGTGTCCTTGCCGCCCGCCTCGTCCACGACCCCGACCAGGGAGCCGTCGGCGGGACAGCGGATCTCGCGCGTGCGCCCGTCCAGGGCAGCGCGCCACTCGCCGTCGATGTAGAGATCAGGCATGGGCAGCCCCCAGCCGGGTCAGCAGCCACTCGTGGAAGATCCCGATGTGGTGCTCGCTGGGGACCAGTACGCCGCCGTGGCGGTACGCGCGCGAGGACATCGCCGGCTGGGTGCGCTCGCACGCCTCGAAGTCCTGGACGTTGACCCGGTGGAACAGCTCCACCGACTTCGACACGTCCGCGCCCGAGGCCACCACCTCCGGCGCGTACAGCCAGTCGCACTCCACCACCGTGCGGTCCTCGGCCAGCGGGAACATACGGTGAAGGATGACGTGGTCCGGTACGAGGTTGACGAACACCGTCGGCTTGATCGTGATGGCGTAGTAGCGGCGGTCCTGGTCGGCGCCGACCTCCGGGAGCCTGGCGAAGCCCTCGCTGCCGTCCACCGTGAAGCCCTTGATCTCCGCGCCGAACTCGGCGCCGTGGCCTACGTAGTACTGGGCCGCGTAGCCGTCCGCGAACTCCGGAAGCACATCCGTGAGTTCGGGGTGGATCGTCGCGCAGTGGTAGCACTCCATGAAGTTCTCGACGATCAGCTTCCAGTTGGCTTTCACGTCGTAGATGATGCGCTTGCCGAGCGCCAGATCCGCGGTGCCGTAGTGCTCGATGGCGGCTGCGTCGCCGAGCCGTTCGACCGCCGCGTACATCACCGTGTCCTCGAAGGAGGGCGGTTCGTCGGCGAGGCACACCCAGGCGTAGCCGAGCCACTCGCGCAGGGCCACCTTGATCAACCCGTACGCGACGCGGTCGACATCGGGCATCTTGATCAAGTTGGGTGCGGCGATCAACTTGCCGTCAAGGTCGTACGTCCATGCGTGATACGGGCACCGGAGGCTGCGCCGCACCTCGCCGGACTCCTCGGTGCACAGCCGCGCCCCGCGGTGCCGGCACACATTGAGGAAGGCGCACAGTTCGCCGGTGCGGGAGCGGGTGACGATGATGCTCTCGCGGCCCACCTGGACTGTGCGGAAGGCACCCGGCCTGTCCAGGTCGGCGCTGCGGACCGCGCAGATCCACATGGACTCGAAGAGCTTCTCCTGCTCCTGCCGGAAGACGTCCGGGTCGGTGTAGTAGCGGCCGGGCAGTGTCGCGATGAGGCTCGGGGAGATCGGGGTCGTCGTCACGGGCGTGCTCCTCAGGCGGGCGCGGCGGTGAGCCGGGCGGGGTCGAAGAGGCCGACGGGGTGCGTGGTGGAGCCGGTCAGCGCCAGGTCGGCCAGGATCTCGCCGACGACGGGCACGAACTTGAAGCCGTGCCCCGAGAACCCGCAGGCCACGGTGACCGACTCCGGGTGGGCGGGGTGCCGGGCGATCACGAAGTGCTCGTCCGGGGTGTTGGAGTACATGCAGGTGGCGGCCTTGAGGAAGGTGCCGGGCAGGTCGGGGATGCAGCGGGACATGTGGTCCGCCATGGCCCGGATCTCGTCCTCGTGCACGGTCCGGTCGATGGTCTCCGGGGTGGTGACCTGGCCCTTCCTGAAGAAGGCGACCTTGGCGCCCAGCTCCGGGCCGTCGATGGCCGGGAAGCCGTACACCTGGACGCCGTCCGCGTCCTCGCAGATGTAGATCGGGTGCTTCTCCGGGCGGAACGGCTCGGTGCCGCCCCGCGGCTGGAACCAGTACATGACCTGCCGTTCGATGGTGAACGGCACCCCGAGGTCGGTGAGCAGCTGCGGCGCCCACGCGCCCGGGCAGATCACCAACTGCCCGGCCGTGTAGGTGTTCTCGGCCGTATGGACGCGCACCCCCTCCCGGTACGGCTCCCAGCGCAGCATCGGCTCCTCGAACTGCAGCTCGGCGCCCTGCCGGGTGGCGAGCTGGAGGTGCGCGGCGACGGTGTTCTCGGGGCGGAGCAGACCCGCCTTCTTCTCGTACAGCGCCACTTCGTCGTCGCACGGGGCGAGGGTGGGGAAGCGGCGGCGGATCTCCTTCGCGTCGAGCATCTCGTGCGGCAGGTCCCACTGCCGCGCCGAGCGCAGCGAGCCGGACACGGTCCGCGAATCCGGCCGTCCGACCATCACACCGCCGCAGAGGACGGCGATCTCCCGGCCGGTCTCCCGCGCCAGGTCCTCGTACAGCTCGTAGGCTCGCAGCAGCAGGGGCACGTACGCCGGGTCCTCGAAGTAGGACTGCCGGGTGATCCGCGAACCGCCGTGGCTGGAACCGCGGCTGTGCACCGGCCCGAACTTCTCCAGCCCGAGCACACGGGCGCCGCGCGCGGACAGGTGGTGGGCGGCGGCGCTGCCCATGCCGCCGAGCCCGATGACGATGACGTCGTAAGACGGGGACACGGGCGCCTCCTAGCGTCGGATGCGGGTCATCTCCGGGTCGAACAGCGGCTCTTCTGCGACGGTGGCCGACACCTTCTCGCCGAAGTACGCGATGTGCACGCCCGTGCCGGCGGCGAGGCCGGCCGGCAGCCAGGCGTAGGCGACGCAGCGGCCGAGCGTGTAGCCGTACGACGCGCTGGTCACGTAGCCGGCGGGGGTGCCGATGGGGGCACCTCCCGCTCGAGCGGAGTCGAGAGTGGGGGAGAACACCGGCTCCTTGCCGAGCACGACGGCGGAGGGGTCGTCGAGGAGAAGCGGGGTGAGCCAGCGGGCCGGCGCGGCCAGGTCGGTCAGACCGGTCAGGCTGCGCAGGGCTTCCTGGCCGACGAACTCCTCCTTGTCCATGCGGACCGCGAAGCCGAGGCCCGCCTCGAAGGGGTGGTGCTCGTCGGTCATGTCGGTGCCCCACGCCCGGTAACCCTTCTCCAGGCGCAGGGAGTTGAAGGCGGAACGCCCGGCGGCCACGACGCCGAGGTCACGTCCGGCCTCCCACAGCGTGTCCCAGAGCCTGAGGCCCAGGTCGGCGGTGGTGTACAGCTCCCAGCCCAGCTCGCCGACATAGCTGAGCCGCAGCGCCGTCACCGGCACGTGCCCGAGGTACGTCTGCTTCGCCCGGAAGTAACCGAAGCCCTCGTGGGAGAAGTCGTCCCGGGTCAGCGGCTGGACCAGAGCGCGGGCGAGCGGGCCCCACACACCGACGCAGCAGGTACCGGAGGTGATGTCCCGGATCTCGATGTCCGCGGGCGCGTGCCTGAGCAGCCAGTCAAGGTCGGCGGGGGAGTTGGCGCCGACCTGGAAGCGGTCGGGGGCGAGGCGCGCGACGGTGAGGTCGGAGCGGATGCCTCCGGTCTCGTCGAGGAGCAGGGTGTAGGTGACCGCGCCGGGCTTCTTGCGGAGGTTGTTGCTGGTCATCCGGTCGAGGAAGGCGAGGGCGCCGGGGCCGGTGACCTCCAGGCGGCGCAGCGGGGTCATGTCGTACAGGGCCACCCTCTCGCGGGTCGCCCGGGCCTCGGCGGCTGCGATGGGGGACCAGTAGCGGGCCGACCAGGCGTCGCGCGCGGGGAGGTCGCCGAGGGCGTCCACGAGTGGGGCGTTCGCCTCGTACCAGTGCGGGCGTTCCCAGCCGCCGCCCTCCAGGAAGAACGCGCCGAGCTGCTGCTGGCGGGCGTGGAAGGGGCTGACCCGCAGGGGCCGGGGCTGCTCCATCGGCTGGAGGGGGTGCAGCACGTCGTACACCTCGACGAACTGTTGTGAACCGCGTTCACGGACGTACGACGGTGAACGCTGCGCCTCCTCGAAGCGCGTGAGGTCGCACTCGTGCACGTCGGTCGACGGCCGGCCGTCGACCATCCACTCGGCGACCGCCCTGGCGACACCCGCGGAGTGCGTGACCCAGACCGCCTCCGCCAGCCAGAATCCCCGCAACTGCCGCGCCTCCCCGAGGACCGGCATGCCGTCAGGGGTGAACGAGAAGACGCCGTTGAACCCCGTCTCGATCTCCGTCGCGCGCAGCGCGGGCAGCAGCCACCGGCAGTCCTCCCAGCTCGGCGCCCAGTCCTCCGCCGTGAAGGGGTACGACGAGGGCATCTCCATGTCCCGGGCGCGCGCCTCGTCGTAGGCGAGGACGGCGAACGGGTCGACCGGCAGCGGCCGGTGTGCGTACGAGCCGATGCCGATGCGGTCGGTGTGCTCGCGGAAGTACAGATCGCGGTCCTGGAAACGGAGGATGGGCCTGACCGCCTCTTCCGTGGCCCCGCTCAGCTCGGGCAACGGCCGCGTCCTCGCGTACTGGTGGGCGAGGGGCTGCAGGGGTACGTCGATGCCGGCCATGCGGCCGATCACCGGGCCCCAGAACCCGGCCGCCGAGACGACGTGGTCGGCCGGGAACGCGCCCCGGTCGGTGACCACGCCGGTGACGCGGCCATCCTCCTGCTCGATGCCGGTGACGGTGTGCCGGTCCAGGAAGCGGGCGCCGCGCGCGCCGGCCCGGTCCATCTGGGCGCGGGCCGCGAGCAGGGCGCGGGCCAGGCCGTCGTCGGGGGTGTGGAAACCACCGAGGACCACCGAGGCGTCCAGCAGCGGCCAGAGTTCCTTGCAGCGGGCGGTGCTCACGATCTCGCCGCGGATGCCCCAGGAGGCGGCGTAACCGGCCCGGCGGTGCAACTCGGCCAGGCGCTCGGGGGTGGTGGCGAGCTCCAGGCCGCCGACCTGGTGGAAGCAGGAGACGCCGTCGACTTCGAGGGAGCGGAACTTCTCCACCGTGTACCGGGCGAACTCGGCGAGGGTCTTGGACGGGCTGGTCTGGAAGACGAGCCCGGGGGCGTGGGAGGTGGAGCCGCCCGGGGCGGGCAGAGGGCCCTGTTCGAGGACGGTGACGTCGGTCCAGCCGCGGGCGGTCAGTTCGTCGGCGAGGGAGCACCCGACGATGCCGGCGCCGATGACGACGACGCGCGGGCCCTGGGATCGGCTTTCGGGGCCGCGGGAGCGGATTTCGGGTGTGCTGGACATGCCCCTCCTTGTGGTGGCGGGGATGGCAGTTTCGGGGAGTCGCTCAGGCTGTCCTGGTTGTGGCCGCTGTGGCCGCCGTGGACGACGGCCGGGTCCGTCAGAAGACCACCACCGAGCGCAGCACCTCACCGCGGTGCATCTTTGCGAACGCCTCCTCCACCTGGTCCAGGGCGATCGTCTCGGACACGAACGAGTTGAGGTCGAGCAGGCCATACAGGTACTGGTCGATGAGGAACGGGAAGTCCCGGCTCGGCAGACAGTCGCCGTACCAGGAAGACTTGATGGCGCCGCCGCGCGAGAAGACGTCGATCAGCGGGAGTTCGACTCTCATCTCGGGGGAGGGCACGCCGACCTGGACCAGCAGGCCCGCGTGGTCCCGCATGTAGAAGGCCTGGGTGAAGGTCTCGGGCCGGCCCACCGCGTCGATCGCGATGTCCACGCCGAAGCCGTCGGTGAGCGCGCGGACCGCCTCCACCGGGTCCGTGCCACGGGAGTTGACGGTGTGGGTGGCGCCGAACCGCTCCGCCTGGTCCAGCTTCTTGTCGTCGACGTCCACGGCGATGACCTTCATGGCGCCGTTCAGGCAGGCCCCCGCGATGGCCGCGTTGCCGACGCCGCCGCAGCCGATGACGGCGACCGAGTCACCGCGGCCGACCTGGCCGGTGTTGACCGCGGCGCCGTAACCGGCCATGACCCCGCAGCCGATCAGGCCGGCCGCCTCGGGGCGCGCGGCCGGGTCGATCTTCACGGCCTGCCCGGCCGCCACCAGCGTCTTCTCCGCGAAGGCTCCGATGCCGAGGGCGTTGCTGAGCGGGGTGCCGTCCAGCAGCGTCATCGGCTGGGTGGCATTGCGGGAGTCGAAGCAGTACCAGGGCCGGCCCCGGCGACAGGAACGGCAGTTGCCGCAGGGCGCCCGCCAGGCCAGCACCACGTAGTCGCCCGGCTCGAGGTCGGTGACTCCCGGGCCGACCGCCTCGATCGTGCCGGCGGCCTCGTGGCCCAGCAGGAACGGGAAGTCGTCGGTGATCGCGCCGTCCCGGTAGTGCAGATCCGTGTGGCACACCCCGCAGGCCTGCACGGTGACAAGCACCTCGCCGGGGCCCGGATCGGGGACGAAGATCGTCTGCACCTCCACGGGTGCGCCCTTCTTGGCGGCGACTACGGCACGGACCTCGTGTGGCACGACAAGCTCCTCTGCTGTTGCGCATTGCACGATGGGTTGCGTGATGGGGAACATATTGGGAACGGCGTCGCGGGGCCGTCAAGAGGTGCGCGTCAACCCACGGCACAAGGAACCCGTCGGGCGAAACCTCTCGGACACACAGCGGCGCGGGACCGGTAACGCCCTGGTCCCGCGCCGCTGTTGTGCGCTGTGGATGTCGGTAAGCCGGTAAGCCGGTAAGCCGGTAAGCCGGTACGTCAGTCCGTCGCCAAGTCGGCACGTCGGTACGTCGGTACGTCGGTACGCCTGCTCGTTCCTCCGTCAGAAGCCGTAGCCCATGCGGCGGGACAGCTGCGCGCCCGCGGCCACCGTCCGCTTCGCCACCTCCGGGAGGCGGTCCGGATTCAGCCGGTACACCGGCCCCGAGACGCTGATCGCCGCGATCACCTTGCCGTCGTGCGCCCGGACCGGCGCGGCGACGGCGGACAGGCCCAGCTCCAACTCCTCGATCGTGACGCCGTAGCCCTGCTCCACCACGGCCTCCAGCTCGGCGCGCAGCATCGCCGCGCCGGTGATCGTACGGTCCGTGAACCGGTGCAGCGGCCGGGCCAGCAGGCCTTCGCGCAGGGTGGGCGGCATGTGCGCGAGCAGCACCTTGCCGCTGGAGGTGGCGTGCAGCGGGGTGCGTCTGCCCAGCCAGTTCTGGGCGGTCACCGCCGCCGTGCCGCGGGCCTGCATGATGTTGACGGCCGCGTCGTCGTCCAGCACGGCGATGTTCACGGTCTCGCCCAGCTCGTCGGCGACCTCGCGGCAGACCGGGACACCCTCCTGGGAGATGTCCAGCCGCACCGCCGCCGCCCCCGCGAGGCGCAGTACGCCGGCCCCCAGGTAGTACTTGCCGCGGTCCTTGGCCTGCGCCACCAGGCCGCGGTTCTCCAGGACGCCGAGCAGCCGGAACGCGGTGGACTTGTGCACGTCCAGCTCCTCGGCGATCTCGGTGACCCCCGCCTCGCCGTGCCGGGCGAGGATCTCCAGCACGCTCACCGCGCGGTCCACCGACTGCACCGCGCTGGCGGCTCCGCGGCCGTTCTGCCTCTCCGGGGCCCCTGGGTGCTCCGTGGTCCCCTCGCTGCGGTCAGACTGCTTCTGCGTGCGGGTCATGGCTCAACTCTCACCACCTGTGGGCCCGGTTCGGGCCGCATCTGCGGGAAGCCCTTGACGTGACGGTCGTCCCGCCCGGATTCTGTTGCGCATAGCGCTCGCTTGTGCGCCATACGAAACTCCATGTTACCGAAGCGTCCGGATCCCGGAAGGGTCCCGGACCGCCTGGACCGATGACGGTCCGTCACTCCCGTGCCGTGCCACCGCCCGGACCCAAGAAGGTCCGGAGCCCGCCTGCATCCCTACCGCCTGCATCGAGCAGGTCCCGGACCGAGTGTCCCGGACCGAGAGGGGGGCCCGTGATTCCCGTCTGCCGCCTCGAAGACCTCCCCGAGGGCGAGTCCGTCCGCGTCGAGACCTCGCCGCCCATCGCCGTGTTCCGCACCGACGACGGCGAGCTGTACGCCATCGACGACACCTGCACCCACCAGGACGCGTCCCTCTCCGAGGGCTGGCTGGAGGGCTGTCTGGTCGAATGCCCGCTGCACGCAGCCTCCTTCGACCTGCGCACCGGTGAGCCGACCTGCCTCCCGGCCCGGCGCCCCCTGCGCACCCACCGCGTCACGGTCGAGGACGGCATCGTCCACGTCCACCTCACCGTGAAGGAGGACACGGCCGCATGAGGACCGTGACCGTCGTCGGCGCCTCGCTCTCCGGGCTCTACGCCGCCCGTGAACTGCGCGCCCAGGGCTTCGACGGCCGACTGGTGATCGTCGGCGAGGAACCCCACCGCCCGTACGACCGACCTCCGCTCTCCAAGGACTTCCTCACCGGCCGTACCGGCGAGGACCGGCTCGCCCTCACCGACGCCGACGACATCGCCGGACTCGACGCCGAGTGGCTGCTCGGCATCCGCGCCCGCGGACTCGACCCCCGCGGCCGTACCGTGCTGCTGGAGGACGGCCGCACCGTCTCCACCGACGGCGTCGTCATCGCCACCGGCGCCGCCGCCCGCCGCCTCCCCGGCGACAGCCGCGCCGGAGTCCACACCCTGCGCACCCTGGACGACGCCCGTGCCCTGCGCGCCGACCTCACCCGGGGCCCGTGCCGTGTCGTCGTCATCGGCGGCGGCTTCATCGGCGCCGAGACCGCCTCCTCCTGCGCCCTGCTGGGTCACGCGGTCACGGTCGTCGAAGCCGCCCCGCTCCCGCTCGTACCCCAACTCGGCGCAGACATGGCCGCCGTGTGCGCCGCGCTCCACCGCCGCGGCGGGGTGGACCTGGTCACCGGAACCGGTGTCGCCGGGTTGCGCGGCACCGCCAAGGTCAACGGCGTCGAACTCACTGACGGCCGCACCCTGCCCGCCGACGTCGTGATCGTCGGGGTCGGCGCCACGCCCAGCACCTCCTGGCTCATGGGCTCGACACTCGCCCTCCAAGACGGAGTGCTGTGCGACGACGGTTGCGTGTCCTCCCTGCCCCAGGTCGTCGCGGTCGGCGACGTGGCCCGCGTCGGCGGCACCCGGGCCGAGCACTGGACCTCCGCCACCGAGCAGCCCCGGGTCGCCGTGGCCAACCTGCTCGCCGGCCGCACCCTCCACACCCTGCGTACGGTGCCGTACTTCTGGTCCGACCAGTACGGCTCCCGCCTCCAGTTCGCGGGCCGGTGGCGCGACGGGGACACCGTCCGGGTCACGGAGGGCGAGCTCACCGCCGACGGTCCCGGCGAGAGCGGCTTCCTCGCCCGCTACGAACGGGACGGCCGCACGGTCGCCGTGTTCTCGATGGACCGCCCCCGCCCCTTCACGCGGGTCCGGCGAGAACTCGGGCGGGAGGAGAGCCGGGTGGCGCCGGTCGCGCTGTGACGCCCGACCGGGCTGCGACGGCCGACTGAGTCACGACAACGCGACCTCGCCGTGACGGTCGGTGTCGCGCCCGGATCAGGAGTGCGACAGCTGCCCGGTGCCGCCCCGCCCGGGTATCCGCTCCTGCTCCCGCAGAGCGGAACGCTCCTGGTGCCGGCGGGCGCGCCGCTCCCGGCGCAGCGCCCGTGCCGTGCTGCTCGGCTCGGAGACGACCCCGTACCGCTGGTTCCACACCTGGCGGGTGACCCACACGTCGACCACGGCCCAGGTGGCCACCACCGTGCTCACCACGCTGCTGATCACCATCGGGAAGGCCGGCCAGGACCCGGCCATCGTGCACAGGAACGCCACCATCGCCTGGATCAGCGTCACCGAGGTGATCAGTACCGCCCGCACCGCGGCCGTGCGCACCGGATCGGGCAGCCGGCGCCGTCGCGCGGGCTCCTCGACCCACAACGGCCGGTACTGCTGCTGTTGTTGTCTCTCGGTGGACCCCCGGGTGCGCTCACGCGCCGGAATGTCGCGATCCGGCACCTCGTGGCCCCGCCGCGCCGCCGAGTGCTCCGCCACGCTCTCCTCGGGCGCCTCGCGCCGCTCCTCCGTGCCCATCACCGTGTCAACTCCCCACCGCCAGCAGACCGCTCGCCCCGGTGCCCGAAGACTCCGACTCCCCAGTGGCTGCCCGGCTTGCGCTGTTTTACGCCGCCCGGATGCGGGATGCGGCTCCTGTGTCCGATTCCGCCCCCATTTCCTGTAGAGAAGGACGCACGACGCCGCCCGAAGATTCCCACCGGCGAAGATTTCCAGCCAACCAGTTGTCCGGGCTCCTGTCGCAGGTCCCGCCGCAGGTGGTCGAATTGCGGCGACAATCTCCCGTAATGCCCGGACAACTCGTCATCTCTCGCCGTCAGTTCGGAATTTAACACTCCGGATATGTCTTCGAGTTACCTGTGGGGCGGTAGTAGGCTCGCGCCGTTTGTTGACGGACATGTGTGCCCCCGACCGGCGGGGGTCAAGCTGGGGGAGGCCATGCGCTTTCGCGGGAAGTCGATCCGCCGGAAGATCGTGGCGCTGCTTCTCGTGCCGCTGGTATCCCTGACGGCGATCTGGGGCTTCGCGACGGTCATCACAGGACGTGAAGTCGCCAAGATGTTCCATGTGTCCGGTGAGATGCAGGACATCGGCTATCCGACCGAGGACGCGATCCGAGCCCTTCAGCAGGAACGCCGCCAGACTCTCCTCTACCTCGCCGACCCGCGAGCCGCCGACGCCGTTTCGGCGCTCAACCGCACCCGCACGGCCACCGACGGGGCGATCGCCAAGGTCCGCAAGAACGCCAAGAGCGAGGACAGCCTGGACAGGAAGGGGCGCGACAGCCTCACCACCGTGCTGGACGCGTTCCACGGCCTCGACTCGCTGCGTCGCAGCGTCGAGGAGGGCACGGTCACTCGCACCGAGGCCTACAACCTGTACAACCGGCTCGACGACGCCTGTTACATCCTGCTCTTCGCTCTCGACCAGGTCGACGACGTCAACCTGGTCGAACAGGCTCGCGCCCTGATCCGCGTCTCCGCCGCCCGCGAGGCGCTCTCCCGTGAGGACGCACTGCTCGGCTCCTCCCTGGTCGTCGGCACGCTGACCCGTCAGGAGATCCGCGAGGTCACCACCCTCATCACCCAGCGCACCACGATGTACGCCGACAGCCTTTCGCAGCTGCCCGCCGCGGAGCGCGAACGCTACGAACGTTTCTGGAAGAACGCCACCACCGCCGGGCTGCGGGTGGCCGAACAGACCGTCACCAACAGCGCTCCCGGAACCCCCCGCGGGATCACCGCGAAGAGCTGGGACTCCGCGGCGGCCGACGCCCTCGACGGACTCGGCGCTCTCGACGACCAGGCGAACGACCACTTCCAGAGTCGCGTACACCCCGCGGCCATGCGCGTCATCGTGCAGGCGGTCGTCGCGGGCCTCCTCGGCCTGATCGCCGTCGTGTTCTCCATCGTCGTGTCCGTCCGCGTCGGCCGCGGTCTCATCCGTGATCTGCGGCAACTGCGGCTGGAGGCCCATGAGGCGTCCGGCATCCGGCTGCCCAGCGTGATGCGCCGCCTGTCTGCCGGTGAACAGGTCGACGTGGAGACCGAGGTACCACGCCTGGAGTACGACAAGAACGAGATGGGCGAGGTCGGCCAGGCCCTCAACACCCTGCAGCGGGCGGCCGTCGAGGCCGCCGTCAAGCAGGCCGAACTGCGGGCGGGCGTCTCCGAGGTGTTCGTCAACCTCGCCCGTCGCAGTCAGGTGCTGCTGCACAAGCAGCTCACGCTGCTCGACACCATGGAACGCCGGACCGAGGACACCGACGAACTCGCCGACCTGTTCCGCCTGGACCACCTCACCACCCGCATGCGCCGGCACGCCGAGGGCCTGGTGATCCTTTCCGGTGCCGCACCCTCGCGGCAGTGGCGCCGCCCCGTGCAGCTGATGGACGTCGTCCGGGCCGCCGTCGCCGAGGTCGAGGACTACGAGCGCATCGAGGTCCGGCGCCTGCCGCGCGTCGCCGTCACCGGACCGGCCGTCGCCGACGTCACCCACCTCGTGGCCGAACTCCTGGAGAACGCCACGGTCTTCTCGCCCCCGCACACCGCCGTCCAGGTCCTCGGCGAGCGCGTCGCCAACGGCTTCACCCTGGAGATCCACGACCGGGGTCTGGGCATGACGGCCGAGGCACTGCTGGACGCGAACCTGCGGCTCGCCGAGACCCCCGAGTTCGAACTCTCCGACACCGACCGGCTCGGCCTCTTCGTGGTCAGCCGTCTCGCCCAGCGTCAGAACGTCCGGGTCTCCCTCCAGCCCTCGCCCTACGGCGGGACCACCGCCGTCCTCTTCATCCCCGACACCCTGCTGACGGATGACGTACCGGACACCAACGGCATCGGCTTCCGCCTCGACCGCAGCCGGCCCGCGAAGGAGGCCGAACCGGCGGCGGGCCGCGCCATCGCCCGGGCCCAGGCACCGGTGCAGCTGCCCGGCCTGCCGACCTCCCTGCTGGACGGACCGGTCGAGCTGGAGGCACCCGTCCACTTGGACGGACTCGACGACTTCCCCGGCGCCCTGACGGACCAGGACAGCGAGCGCGGCGGACTGTTCCGCCCCCGCCGCTCCCGCTCCCGCGCCGACGACCAGGCCGCCCCCCGACCCGGCGACCGCCCTCAGCCGGCTTCCTCGCACAGGGACGACACGCAGGACGGCGGGGCCGTCGGCGGGCTCGTACCGCTGCCCCGGCGGCAGACGCCCAAGCTGGTCAGCTCCCATGGCAGGCCGGTGACCGAGCAGCGCTCCCGCCGCAGCGAACCGCAGGAACAGCCGGGCGCGGGCGGACTGGCCCCGCTTCCCAGCCGCCGACGCGGTGACGCCTCCCCGAGCGCCCCCGGGCCCGCGGACCGCGCCGAGGAGCGCCTGCCCGCTCCGGGCCGCGACGAGACCTTCGGGACCCCGGGTCTGCCCCGGCGGCCCCGGCACGCCGCCGCCGTGACCGGAGGACCGGGCGAGGAAGCCCCGGCGGCCGGTGGCACTGCCGCGGAACCCGGGCCGGGCACCCGACCTCTTCCCCGGCGCGTACGACAGGCCAGCCTGGCCCCGCAGCTGAAGCAGGACACCGAACGGAGCGCCGAACGCGAGCCCCGGTCCGTGGCCGACCGCGACGCCGACGAGGTCCGCAGCCGGATGGCCTCGCTCCAGCGCGGCTGGCAGCGTGGCCGTGAGGACAACGCCGCGGGCGACGGGGCCCAGAACGGCACAGCACCAGGAACGACTAAGGGGGACGGTCGATGACCGCACCGAAGGCCACCGGCCACACGGAGACGAACAAGGGAGAGCTGAACTGGCTCCTTGACGAGCTTGTCGACCGGGTCGCCAGCATCCGCAAGGCCGTCGTACTCTCCGGCGACGGTCTGCCCACGGGGGTGTCCAAGGACCTGACCAGGGAGGACAGCGAGCATCTGGCGGCCGTCGCATCCGGCTTCCACAGCCTCGCCAAGGGCGTGGGCCGCCACTTCGAGGCGGGCACCGTCCGGCAGACCGTGGTCGAGCTGGACGATGCCTTCCTGTTCGTGACCGCTGCCGGGGACGGCAGCTGCCTCGCCGTCCTCTCGGACGCGGACTCCGACGTCGGGCAGGTCGCCTACGAGATGACGCTCCTGGTCAAGCGGGTCGGCGTGCACCTGAGCACCGCTCCGCGCACCGATGTGGCCATGGGCGGGTAGTGGGATGACATGAGCGGAGACGGTCAGGAAACAAGCCACTGGTTCGACGACGAGGCCGGACCGGTCGTCCGTCCGTACGCCATGACGCGTGGCCGCACCACGAGTGCGGCCCAGCACCGCCTCGATGTGATCGCGGTGGTCGTCATCGAACCCCACGCGGGTGATCCGGAGGCGGACCAGACGCTGTCCCCGGAGCACGTGGACATCGTCGGACTCTGCCGTACCGCCCCGCAGTCGGTCGCCGAACTCGCCGCGGAACTCGATCTGCCGATCGGCGTGGTCCGCGTGCTCATCGGCGACCTCGTGAACGCCGAACTCGTCCATGTCTCGCGCCCGGTCCCCCCGGCCGAGCTGCCGGACGAGAGTATTCTGCGCGACGTGATCAACGGCCTCCGGGCGCTGTGACCGGCGCGGAAGCGGAGTAGTGACGTGACAGGCTGGCAGTTCTGGGTCGATCGAGGCGGCACCTTCACCGACGTCGTCGCGCGTCGCCCTGACGGCCGGCTGCTCACGCACAAGCTGCTGTCCGACAACCCCGCACGCTACGCCGACGCGGCCGTCGCTGGAGTACGCGAACTCCTCGACGGCTCGACGGAGCCCATCGACGCCGTCCGCATGGGCACGACGGTCGCCACCAACGCGCTGCTCGAACGGAAGGGCGAGCGCACCCTCCTGGTGATCACCCAGGGCTTCCGCGACGCCCTGCGCATCGCCTACCAGAACCGCCCCCGCATCTTCGCCCGCCGTATCGAACTGCCCGAGCTGCTCTACGAGCGGGTCGTCGAGGCGGACGAACGTGTCGCCGCCGACGGCACGGTCCTGCGCGCCCCCGACCTGGACGCCCTGGCGGGCCCGCTCCAGCAGGCGTACGACGACGGGATCCGCGCGGTCGCCGTCGTCTGCCTGCACAGCCACCTGTACCCCGCCCACGAGCGGGCCATCGGCGACCTCGCCGCCCGCACCGGCTTCGCACAGATCTCGCTTTCCAGCGAGGTCAGCCCGCTGATGAAACTCGTACCGCGCGGGGACACCGCCGTCGTGGACGCCTACCTGTCGCCCGTGCTGCGCCGCTACGTGCGGCACGTCGCGGACGAACTCCAGGGCGTGCGGCTGATGTTCATGCAGTCCAACGGCGGGCTGGCGGAGGCCGGACAGTTCCGCGGAAAGGACGCCATCCTCTCCGGGCCGGCCGGCGGCATCGTCGGCATGGCCCGCATGTCGCAGCGCGCGGGCTTCGGCCGCGTCATCGGCTTCGACATGGGAGGCACCTCCACCGACGTCTCGCACTTCGCCGGCGAGTACGAGCGGGTCTTCACCACCCAGATCGCGGGGGTCCGGCTGCGCGCCCCCATGCTGGACATCCACACCGTCGCGGCCGGCGGCGGCTCCGTCCTGCACTTCGACGGCTCCCGCTACCGCGTCGGCCCCGACTCGGCGGGCGCCGACCCCGGCCCCGCCTGCTACCGCGCGGGCGGCCCGCTCACCGTCACCGACGCCAACGTGATGCTCGGCCGCATCCAGCCCGAGCACTTCCCCGCGGTGTTCGGGCCGGACGGCGACCAGCCCCTCGACTCCGCTCTGGTCCGCGACCGCTTCGGCGCCCTCGCGCGCGAGATCCGCGAGCGCACCGGCGACGACCGCACCCCGGAGCAGGTGGCCGAGGGCTACCTGCAGATCGCCGTCGCCAACATCGCCAACGCCGTGAAGCGGATCTCCGTCCAGAAGGGCCACGACGTCACCCGCTACGCCCTCACCACCTTCGGCGGGGCGGGTGGCCAGCACGCGTGCAGGGTCGCCGACTCGCTCGGCATCCGCACCGTCCTCGTGCCCCCGATGGCCGGTGTCCTCTCCGCGCTCGGCATCGGCCTCGCCGACACCACCGCCATGCGCGAACAGTCCGTCGAGGCACCCCTGGACGCCGCCTCGATGCCGGGCGTCCGCGAGACGGCCGACGACCTGGAGGCCGCCGCGCGTGACGAACTCCTCGCCGAGGACGTCCCGGAGGACCGCATCCAGGTCACCCGCCGTGCTCAGCTGCGCTACGACGGCACCGACACCACCCTCACCACCGAGCTGGCCGAGCCCGGCACCATGAGGCACGCCTTCGAAGAACGTCATCGCGCCACGTACTCCTTCACCCTCGACCGCCCGATCGTCGTCGAAGCCCTCTCCGTCGAAGCCACCGGCATCACCGCACCCCCCGATCTCTCCGCCCTCGCCCCTTACGAGGGCCACCCGGCCGCCCCCGGCACCGTCCGTCTCCACACCGGTGGCGCCTGGCGCGACGTACCCCTCCACCGCCGCGAGGCCCTTCCTCCCGGCGAGACCGTCACCGGCCCCGCGATCATCACGGAGGCCGGCGCGACGACCGTCGTCGACGACGGCTGGCGGGCCGCGGCGACCGACGACGGGCATCTGGTCATGGAACGCGCGGCGATTACGGAGAGTTCCGATATCGGCACAAGAGCCGACCCGGTTCTGCTGGAGGTCTTCAACAACCTCTTCATGTCGATCGCCGAACAGATGGGCGCCCGGCTGGAGTCCACGGCCCAGTCCGTCAACATCAAGGAACGGCTGGACTTCTCCTGCGCCCTGTTCGACCCGGACGGAAACCTGGTGGCCAATGCCCCCCACATCCCCGTCCACCTGGGCTCCATGGGCACCAGCGTCAAGGAGGTCATCCGCCGCCGCGGCGCCTCGATGCGGCCCGGCGACACCTACGCCGTCAACGACCCGTACCACGGCGGCACGCACCTGCCGGACGTCACCGTGATCACCCCCGTCTTCGACGCCGACTCCGCGACCGGCACGGAGAGTGAGCCGAAGATCCTCTTCTACGTGGCCTCGCGCGGCCATCACGCCGAGATCGGCGGCATCGCCCCGGGCTCCATGCCCGCCCACAGCGGCACCATCGAGGAGGAGGGCGTCCTCTTCGACAACTGGCTGCTCGCGCAGAACGGCCGGCTCCGCGAGGAGGAGACCCGCCGCCTGCTCGCCGAGGCGCCCTACCCCTCCCGCAACGTGCCCACCAACCTCGCCGACCTGCGGGCGCAGATCGCCGCCAACCAGAAGGGCGTGGACGAAGTCGCCCGCATGATCGAGGAGTTCGGCCTCGACGTCGTCCAGGCCTACATGCGGCACGTCCAGGACAACGCGGAGGAGGCGGTCCGCCGCGTCATCGACGCGCTGGAGGACGGGGAGTACGCCTACGAGACCGACGCGGGCGCCGTCATCCGCGTCCGCGTGCGCGTCGACCGCACCGAGCGCCGCGCGACCATCGACTTCACGGGCACCTCCCCACAGCTCGCCACCAACTTCAACGCCCCCTTCGCGGTGGTCAACGCGGCCGTGCTGTACGTCTTCCGTACCTTGGTCGCCGACGACATCCCGCTCAACGACGGCTGTCTGCGCCCCCTGGACATCGTCGTGCCGCCCGGGTCCATGCTCGCACCCGAGCCTCCCGCCGCCGTCGTCGCCGGCAACGTCGAGACGTCCCAGGCCATCACCGGCGCCCTGTACGCCGCGCTCGGAGTCCAGGCCGAGGGCTCCGGAACCATGAACAATGTCAGCTTCGGCAACGAGCGCCACCAGTACTACGAGACCGTCGCCTCCGGATCGGGCGCAGGCGACGGTTTCCCCGGCGCCGACGTCGTCCAGACCCACATGACCAACTCCCGGCTCACCGACCCCGAAGTCCTGGAGTGGCGCCTGCCCGTCAGGCTGGAGGAGTTCACCGTCCGGCGGGGCAGCGGCGGCACCGGACGCTGGCGCGGCGGGAACGGCGCCCTCAGGCGCATCCGCTTCCTCGAACCCATGACCGTCTCCACCCTCTCCCAGCACCGCCGCGTCCCGCCGTACGGCATGGCGGGCGGCAGCCCCGGCGGGCTCGGCGCCAACCGGGTGGAGCGAGCCGACGGCACGGTCACCGACCTCGGCGCGAGCGGTTCGGCGGACGTCGGCCCCGACGACGTACTCGTCATCGAAACCCCAGGTGGCGGCGGCTACGGCCGACCGTCGACCGACCCCCATGAAGCAGGAGAAGAGATCGATGATCTGCGGGCGTTCTGAGCGAGCCACGCCTCCGGTCGAGCCCGTCACCCTCAAGATCCTGGTGGCCGGCGGCTTCGGTGTGGGCAAGACGACCCTCGTCGGCGCGGTCAGCGAGATCAGGCCGCTGCGCACCGAGGAGTCGCTCACCGAGGCCGGGCGGCCGGTCGACGACACCAGCGGTGTGGAGGGCAAGAGCACCACCACCGTGGCCATGGACTTCGGGCGCATCACCCTGCGCGAGGACCTGGTGCTGTACCTGTTCGGCACGCCCGGGCAGCAACGGTTCTGGTTCATGTGGGACGAGCTGTCCGAGGGCGCGCTCGGTGCCGTCGTGCTCGCCGACACGCGCCGCCTGGAGGACTGCTTCGCCGCCGTCGACTACTTCGAGAGGCGCTCCATACCCTTCGTCGTGGGCGTCAACTGCTTCGAGGGAGCCGACCGTTACCCGGCCGCCTCGGTCCGCCAGGCCCTAGACCTGGACGCCGACGTGCCCGTCGTGCTGTGCGACGCCCGCGACCGGGAGTCCGTCAAGGAAGTGCTCATCGGCGTCGTCCAGCATGCGATGAATTACGTGGCCGACCGCCGCCAGGCCGCCATGAGCTGACCGGCGCGCACGGCCCGTACCCCCGCCGACCGGGGTACGGGCCGTGGTCCTGTGAGGGCGCCCACGCGCGCGTGGGCGCGACGTTCGGCGCGCGGCGCCTACGCCTCGCCCTCGTCGAGCCAGCCGAAGCTCTTCTCCACGGCCTTGCGCCAGTTGCCGTACTCACGGTCGCGCACGGACGCCTCCATCGCCGGTGTCCACTCCACGTCCTTCTGCCAGTGCGACTTCAGTTCGTCGAGGTCGTTCCACACGCCCGTCGCCAGACCGGCCGCGTACGCGGCGCCCAGGCAGGTGGTCTCGGACACCCGGGGGCGGATCACAGGTACGCCGAGGACGTCCGCCTGGTGCTGCATGAGCAGGTTGTTCCTGGTCATGCCGCCGTCCACCTTCAGGGTGGTGATCCGGACCCCGGAGTCCTGGTACATGGCGTCCACGACCTCCCGGGTCTGCCAGCTCGTCGCCTCCAGCACCGCGCGCGCGAGATGCGCCTTCGTGACGTACCGCGTCAGCCCGGTGACGACCCCGCGCGCGTCGGAGCGCCAGTAGGGCGCGAACAGACCGGAGAAGGCGGGCACGATGTAGGCGCCGCCGTTGTCCTCGACGCTCGCCGCGAGCGGCTCGATCTCGTCGGCGCTGCGGATGATCCCGAGCTGGTCGCGGAACCACTGCACCAGCGCGCCCGTTATCGCTATGGACCCCTCCAGGCAGTACACCGGCGCCTCGGTGCCGATCTTGTAGCCCATCGTCGTCAGCAGCCCGTTCTTGGACGGCACCGGCCGGTCGCCGGTGTTGAGCAGCAGGAAACTCCCGGTGCCGTAGGTGTTCTTCGCGTTGCCGACGTCGTAGCAGGCCTGCCCGAACACAGCGGCCTGCTGGTCGCCCAGCGCCGAGGCCACGGGCACCCCGGCGAGCTGCCCGACGGCGGTGCCGTACACCTCGGCAGAGGACCTGATCTCGGGCAGGACCGCCTCGGGGACGTTCATGGCGGAGAGGATGGAGGTGTCCCACTGGAGGGTTTCGAGGTTCATCAGCATGGTGCGGCCGGCGTTCGTGACGTCGGTGACGTGCCGGCCGTCGTCCGTGCCGCCGGTGAGGTTCCAGATCAGCCAGGAGTCGATGGTTCCGAAGGCGATCTCGCCGCGTTCGGCCCGCTCCCTGAGGCCAGGCACGTGGTCCAGCAGCCAGGCCGCCTTGGGCCCGGAGAAGTAACTGGCCAGCGGCAGCCCGGTCTGCTCGCGGAAGCGGTCCTGGCCGTCCGTGCCGCCCAGTTCGTGGCACAGGGCCGCGGTGCGGGTGTCCTGCCAGACGATGGCGTTGTGCACGGGCTTGCCCGTGGCGCGGTCCCACAGGACCGTCGTCTCCCGCTGGTTGGTGATGCCGAGCGCGCTCAGCTGGTCCGCGCGCAGCCGGGCCTTGGCGAGCGCACCGGCCACCACGGCCTGCACCTTGGACCAGATCTCGGTGGCGTCGTGCTCCACCCAGCCCGGCTTCGGGAAGATCTGGCGGTGCTCGCGCTGGTCGACGGCGACGATCGCGCCGCCGTGGTCGAAGATGATGCAGCGGCTGGACGTGGTGCCCTGGTCGATGGCGGCGACGTACTTCTCGGCTGTGTCCGTCATGGCTGTCCCTGGGTCGCTGGGTCGGGTCGCTGTGGGTCGGGGTGCGGGACGGGCGGACCACGGGGGCATTGCACCGTGCCGCACCGAGCCGCGCAGTCTGAGCCGCGCCGTCCGCGTAGCGCTGTCAGAAGGCCGCGTTGTAGACGAGGCCCGCGAGCACTGCGCCGATCAGCGGGCCGACGACGGGGATCCAGGCGTAACCCCAGTCGGACGTGCCCTTGTTCGGGATCGGCAGGAAGTGGTGCACGACGCGCGGGCCGAGGTCACGGGCAGGGTTGATGGCGTAGCCGGTGGGCCCGCCGAGGGAGAGCCCGATGCCGGTGACGAGCAGCGAGACGATCAGTACGGTGGTGCCGGACTCGCCGAGCCCCTTGACCAGCCCGAAGGCGAGGATCGGCAGCACGAGCGCGACCGTCGCGATGATCTCCGTGATCAGGTTGGCGACCGGGTTCCGGATCTCCGGAATGGTGGAGAAGATGCCGAGCGTGGGCACGGGTTCGTCGTCGCTGCCCTCGGTCGTGCCCTCCGTGCGGACGTTGGCCTGGAACTGGGCGAGGTAGACCAGGTAGGCGAGAACGGCGCCGAGCATGGCGCCGATGATCTGGCCCAGCAGGTACACCCAGACCTTGCCCCACTTGCCGGTGTCCACGGCGATGCCGATGGTGACCGCGGGGTTCAGCTGCCCGCCGGAGAGGGGAGCGGCGGTGTACGCGCCCGCGAGCACCCCGAAGCCCCAGCCGAACGCGATCACGATCCAGCCCGAGGCTCGCGCCTTCGAGTGCCTGAGGGTGACGGCGGCGCAGACACCGGCACCGAAGAGGATCAGGATCGCGGTGCCGATGACTTCGCCGACGAATATGTCTCCGTTGCTCATGGCGGCTCCCTAGGCGTCGGCTCGGGGCGGTCGGCCCCGGCCCTGCGTGCAGGAACGGTTCCCTTGGCGACTTCAGCCGAAGGCAGGGAGGGTCCGCGCCCCGCCCGGCGTCGATGACGAGCGTGCCGTCGCAGCCGGAATCGCCTGAGGAGAACGGGACGTGGAGCAGGGCAGATCCATGGCGTAGTGCCTGATAACGCCGAGAATGTACGGCGATGTCGGCTGACACCGGGAAGTGTTCACCGGCGTCCGGGGGGCGTCAAGGTCGTCGACGGCAACGGTGACAGCGACTCACCTGACGCCCTGTTACCCAGGAGGCGCCACGACGAACGTATACGGGAGGGCCCGTTCACCAACCCGGCTCGGCCGCGGCGTAGCCCGCCTGGGCGGGCGCCGTGCCGGAACCGCGCCGCACCTCGTGCCCCGGGACCCCCGCGCGCCCGAACACCCAGCTGGCGCCGTCCAGTGCCTTCGCCACCTTCTTCAGGGGGGCGAGATGGGAGGCGGCCTGGCGGTGGTCGGCCACGCTGCCCGGTCCGCACACGACGGTCGCCAGGGACAGCGTGACCGGCCGGCCGTCGGCCGACCAGGAGGCGTCGAGTACCGCTGCGACCAGCGCGTCGAGCGCTTCCTCGTCGGCCAGCACCAGGAAGTCGTCGCCGCCGATGTGGCCCACGCGCGCGTGCTCCGGGACGGCCTGCTGCAGCACCCGCCCGACCGAGCGGATCAGCTCGTCGCCCGCCGCGAACCCGGCGCCGTCGTTGACCTGTTTGAAGTGGTCGATGTCCAGCCAGCTGAGCGCGAACGGCCGGCCGTCCGCGATCCGCCGGTCCACCTCGTTGGTGATCGCGTCCGAACCGGGCAGCCGGGTCAGCGGATTGAGCCCCGCGGCCTCCTCCACCCGGCTCTCGGCCAGCGCCCGCACGAGGTCCGCGAGCCGTACGACGCCCACGCACCGGCCATGGCGGTCGACCACCGCCACGTCGTCCGACGTACGCTCCCGGCCGCCGATCGCGACGACGTCCAGCACCTCCCAGGCGGTCGCGTCGACGCCGACCGTGCGCGGCGCGTCGCCCAGTTTGAACGCCGGGCGGTCCGCGTACAGGGCGTGCCCGTAGCGCCCGGACATGGACAGCAGGAAGCGGGAGCGGTGGACCGACCGGACGGGCACCCCGAACTGGTCCACCAGCAGCACCCCGGAGACGTCCGGCGAGCCGGTCAGCAGCGCCCGTACCTGCCCGGCCGAGGCGGTGACCGGCAGGACGGCGGCGGGGCGCACGAACTCCCGCACCGAGGGCCCGGAGCGGGGCATGGCCATGGAGCCGGCGGAGCCGGGCGGAACGTACACGTCCGTGGCGGGAATCCGGGCCGGCGGCGCGAACAGCTCGCCCTGAGCCAGCTGGGCGCCCGCCGACACTGCCGTCGCGCACTGCAGTTCGGACTCCACACCCTCCACCGCCACCAACGCCCCCAGCTGTTCGCACAGCGTGCGCATGGCCCGGACCGCGGCCGGCCGCGTCAGCAGCGAGGCGTCGAGCTTGACCACCTCGGGGGAGAGGTCGGTGAGCAGCCTCAGGGGCACATCCCCCTCCCCGATTCCGTCCGCGCTGATCCGGAAGCCCTGGTCGCGCAGTGCGGCCACCGCCTCCAGCAGCGCCCGCTGGGGCACATGGGTGTAGGGCGGCACGATGTCGAGCGTCACCTCCCAGGGCAGGCGCCCCGCCGCGCGTACGGCGTCGTGCAGCGGGGTGAGTCCGCCCAGGTCGGCGAGCGTGGCCGCGAACACGTTGAGGTGCAGCGGCAGTAGCGTCTCCTTGCGTGTCGCCGCGCGGAGCGCCAACACGGTCAGTCTGGCGTCGAGTTCGGGGTCCCGACGGGCTTCGGCCAGTATGTCGCCGGATTCCGGGCGGGCAAGTGTCTCCAGTGCGGCGACCGCGCCCGTCCTCAGGTTGACGACGGGTTGGAAGGCGAAGCGGAGAGTATCCGTCCAGGAGTGCACGGGAGCATGATTGCGCTGCCCGCGTACGCCCAGGCGCAGTTCATGAGACGTTCACGCAGGATTCCGGGCTGGTCACACAGCGTCGAAAACCTCATGAGCCCCACCTGCCGCACGCCTCCTCGCCGACTCCGGTCAGCGCAACGCGACAACCGCCGATCCATGCCCGAACAGTCCCTGGTTGGCGGTGATCCCCACGCGGGCCCCGGCGACCTGACGTGCGCCTGCCGCCTCCCTCAACTGCCAGGTCACCTCGCAGACCTGGGCGATGGCCTGAGCCGGGACGGCCTCCCCGAAGGAGGCGAGCCCGCCACTGGCGTTCACCGGTATACGGCCCGTGACGCCCGTCGCGCCCTCCCGCAGGAGCTTGGCCCCCTCGCCCTCACCGCACAGACCGAGATCCTCGTACCACTGCAACTCCAGGGCGGTGGTCAGGTCGTACACCTCCGCCAGGGACAGTTCCTCGGGGCCGATGCCCGCCTCCTCGTACGCGGCCCGGGCGATGGACGCCCGGAAGGTCTCGTCCGGCGGCGGAACCGCGACGGCGGAATCCGTGGCGATGTCCGGCAGGTCCAGCACCGTGTTCGGGAAGCACGGGGTCACCGTCGACACCGCCCGTATCCGCACCGGCCGGGCCGCCCCGTGCCGGTGCGCGAAGTCCATGCTCGACAGCACCAGGGCGGCACCGCCGTCGGAGGTCGCGCAGATGTCGAGCAGCCGCAGCGGATCGGCGACCACCGCGGAAGCGGCGACCTCCTCGGCGCTCACCCGCTTGCGGTAGCGCGCACGCGGATTGAGCGCCCCCAGGGCGGCGTTCTTCACCTTGACCAGCGCGAAGTCCTCGAGGGTGTCCCCGTGCACGGCCATCCGTCGCCGCGCGTACAGCCCGAAGTACGCCGGATTCGTTGCGCCCAGCAGCCGGAAGCGCAGCCAGTCCGGATCCTCGGGACGGTCTCCGCCCGCGGGCCGGAAGAACCCCTTGGGTGCGGCGTCGGCCCCCACCACCAGCACCACGTCCGCGAGCCCGGCGAGGATCTGCGCCCGCGCGGTGGCGATCGCCTGCGCCCCGGACGCACAGGCCGCGTACACGCTGGCGACCCGCGCGCCCTGCCAGCCCAGGGCCTTCGCGAACGTCGCCCCCGCCACATACCCGGGATACCCGCCACGCACCGTGTCCGCGCCCACGATCGAGCGGATGTCCCGCCAGTCGAGGCCGGCGTCCGCGAGGGCCGCGCGGGCCGCCGTCGCCCCGTACTCCACGAAGTCGCGCCCCCATTTGCCCCAGGGGTGCATGCCCACCCCGAGCACCGCCACGTCCGCCGTCATGCCGTCACCCCCTTCGGCCGCCAGTTCCAGGTCGTCCAGGCCGTCCCCGCGTCCTCGTGCAACACACCGGGGACGACCTCCACCTCCCTGCCCACTGTCAGTTCGGCGACGGTGACCCCGGGAGCCGCCTGTCCCAGCACCACGATCCGCTCGGCTGCCAGCTCCACAGCGATCAACGCGTACGGCTCCCACGGAAGTTCCGGATCGCTCACATAGGGTGACGGAGGGCGGTACCGGCTGTCGGTGTACGACCAGATCCGTCCCGTGCGGGACAGCGCGATCTCCTCCAGGGCGCCGCCCGGACAGTGCGGGTTGCGGCAGTGGGCGTCCTCGCGCGGGAAGAACACCGTGGCGCAGGAGGAGCAGCGGGTGCCCAGGAGCCGGAAGTCGTCCCCGTCGCCGGTGAACCAGCCGGCGACCGCGGGCGTTCGTTTGCGCGACACATTGCCTCCCCGCAAGCGATCTGACGATGTGTCAGAAGTGTGCCACGGGCGAGCGGAAAAGGGCAGGCCGTCCCGGCGAACCGAACGGGGGCGCGCCCGGACCCGTCAATCCCTGTCATCTTGCTTCCGGAAGAAGTCCTTCCTGTGATCGGATACAGTCCGCGCGTGTCCGAAACTCAGCACTCAACTGCCAACTCCGCGCCCGACTCCCACTGTTCGAGCTGCGGAGCGCCCTATGGAGAGGGCGTCTCCGGCTGGCCGCGCACCTGCCCCTCCTGCGGCACCATCGCCTACCGCAACCCGCTGCCGGTCGCGATCGCGCTCCAGCCCGTGTACGACACCAAGGGCACCGCCCTGGTCGTCATCACCCGAACCATCGCCCCCGTGCGCGGGGGCACGGCTCTGCCCGGCGGTTACATCGACGACCGGGAGGACTGGAAGCAGGCCGTCGTCCGCGAACTCAAGGAGGAGACGGGCATCGACGCCGCCCCCCGCGATGTACGGCTCGTGGACGCCATGAGTTCGCCCGACGGGCATCTGCTGCTGTTCGGACTCCTCCCTGAACGTCCGGCCGATGCCCTCCCGCCGTCCGGCCCCACCGACGAGACCGAGGGCTGGCAGCTGCTGCGCAGGCCCGAGGAACTCGCCTTCCCGCTGCACACCGTGGCCGTCAAGGCATGGTTCGAAGGCCGGTACTGAGCCCCACCGCTCAGCCGAGCCCTCGCACACGCACCGGGTAGGACGGTTCCGTCGCGCCGTCCTCCCGCTCCCGCGTGACCACCACCCGCCGGCCCTGCCAGCGGGCGACGTAGCGCTCGATCTCCGGCTCGTCCCACCCGTCGCCCGCGTCCGGCACGACCAGCCCGCCGCCCGTACGCCCCCGCGCGGGCGCCCACACCTCGAGCTCCAGCCCGCCGTCCGCCCCGCGCACGGGCACCACGGCACCCGCCCGCGCCAGCACCGGTATCCGGGACAGCGGCGCGTCGAGCAGCACCTGCCCCGGACCCTCGTACGCCTCCTCCGTCACCGTGTCGTACCAGCGGCCCCGCGGCAGCTGCACGGCACGCCGGTCGGCACCCGGATCCAGCACCGGAGCCACCAGAAGGCCGTCACCCAGCAGGAAAGCGTCCTCGCAGTCGCGCAGCGCGCGATCCTCCGGAGCCCTCCACCACAGGGGCCGCACATAGGGCGCACCGGTCCGCCGGGCCAGCTGCGCCAGCGTCATGAAGTACGGCAGCAGCCGCCGGCGTCCGAGCAGCGCCACGCGCGCGTGCTCCAGCACCTCGGCACCGAACTCCCACGGCTCCCTGCGCCCCGCCCGCAGACTCGCATGCGTCCGGAACAACGGCAGATAGGCACCCAGCTGGAACCACCGCAGGTACAGCTCCGGCGACGGACTGCCGTCGAATCCGCCCACGTCCGGCCCCGAGTACGGCACCCCGCACAGCCCGAGCCCCAGGACGAGCGACAGTGACGCGCGTAGCCCCGGCCAGCCCGTCGCCACGTCCCCCGACCACGTGCCTCCGTAGCGCTGCATCCCCGCCCAGCCGGAGCGGGAGAACAGGAACGGCCGCTCGTGCGGAGACAGCTCGCGCAGCCCCTCGTAGCCCGCCCTCGCCATGCACAGCGCATACACGTTGTGCGCCTCCCGGTGGTCGCCGCCGCGGCCCTCCAGGGCGTGCCGCGTCGAACGCGGCAACGTCGGCTCACCGAACGCGTTGAACGACACCGGTTCGTTCATGTCATGCCAGAAGCCCGCGAAACCCTGCCCCAGCCGCTCCTCGTAGAGCCCGCCCCACCACTTGCGCACCCGCGCGTGCGTGAAGTCCGGGTACACCGACTCCCCGGCCCACACCACACCCCGCACCGTCCGTCCCGAGGCGTCCCGCGCGAACGCGTCCACGGCCGAACCGCTGTCGTAGACCGCATTGCCGGGCTCGGCCTTCACCGCGGGGTCGACGATGGACACCAGCCGGATCCCGTCCCGGCGCAGCTCCTCCGCGAGCGCGGGCAGCTTCGGGTAGTGCTCCTGGTCGACCGTGAACACCTGATGGTCCTCGTAGTGGTCGATGTCCAGGTGGACGGCGTCGAGCGGCAGACCGCGCTCCCGGTAGCCCGAAACGATCCGGCGCACCTCCTGCTCGCTGCCGAAACCCCACCGCGCGTGATGATGGCCGAGCGCCCACGCGGGCGGCACCGCGGGTGCCCCGGTCAGCGACGCCCACGTGTGCAGCACGCGCGCGGGAGTGCCCACCACCACCCAGCAGCGCAGCGGACCGCCGTCCATCCGCACCTCGCAGCGCCCCGCCCGGTCGTGCCCGGACCCGGCTCCCTCCTCGCCCTCGCGCAGGGTCACCGTGCCGTCCCACGAGGTGTCGTGGAACACCAGATGCGCGGCGGCGTCGGCCACCACCAGCTGCACCGGCATGGTCAGATACAGCGGATCGTCGCCCGGCCCGAACGCCCGGCCCGGATCGGTGTTCCACAGCCGGTACATGCCGTCCCGCAGCCGGGGCCCGCCGGCGCGCCCGCCCAGGCCGAAGAACCGGGCGTCCGCCGCCACTTCCGAGCGCTGCATCCACCGCGCCTCACCCCCGCCGACCGGCTCCCACCAGCGCGGCGGCATGTCCCGGCGCAGGGTCACCCCACCGGGCGTGCACACCTGCACCGCGCCGTGCCGCGAGACGACGACCGTCACCCGCTCGGCGACGACCCGCCAGCCGCCGTCCTTGTCCGGCTCCAGCACCGTCCGCGGATCCGGCTCGGGACAGCTCCCGGCGAGCGCGTACGACGGCTCCGGACCCGCCCCGTCCCAGCCCCAGAAGACGGCACCGTTGACCGCCACGGTGATCCGCAGCTCCGACCGGCCGAAGCGGATCAGACCGCCCCCGGGCCCAGGCTCCACCTCCCGCACCTGCCCCGGCACCCGCGCCCGCTCGGCCCCTCGCGGCGGCAGCCCGGCCGCGTCGATACGCCTCCTGCGCCACGCTGCCCTTACGGTGCGCAACCCCCCAGCCGCCTTTCCCGAACCGACCACACTCACCGAACGCACCAGGTCACGACCGTCCATGCTGCTCACCCTGCCACTGACCGCCCCACGCGCGCGTGTCGTTCAACTGCCGTTCACCCGTGCTGGGTCCACATCTTCACGACACGGACTATGTGAGGCGCACCCTGGTGTAGAAGTCGATCACATGGCATCGTCCCTGTCAGCCGCGTCACGCGCACACCCCAGCCCGTGCGCGGACCGACGCACACGACGCGCACAGCCCGGGAGCCGCCCCATGTCGACCGCGAACCCCCAGCCGCTCTGGCAGCCCGATCCCGAGCGGATCGCCCAGGCACGCATCACCCAGTTCCAGGCCTGGGCCGCCGAGCACCACGGCGCCCCCGCCGAGGGCGGGTACCCGGCCCTGCACCGGTGGTCCGTCGACCAGCTCGAGACCTTCTGGAAGGCCGTCACCGAGTTCTTCGACGTACGGTTCTCGACCCCCTACGCGCGCGTACTCGGCGACCGCTCGATGCCGGGCGCCCACTGGTTCCCCGGCTCCACCCTCAACTACGCCGAGCACGCCCTGCGCGCCGCGGCCGGCCGCGAGGACGAACCCGCCCTCCTGCACGTCGACGAGACCCACGAGCCGCGCCCGGTGAGCTGGTCCGAACTGCGCCGTCAGGTCGGCTCCCTGGCCGCCGAACTCCGCAAGCTCGGCGTCCGCCCCGGCGACCGCGTCAGCGGCTACCTCCCCAACATCCCCGAGGCCGTCGTCGCCCTCCTCGCCACGGCAGCCGTGGGCGCCGTCTGGACCTCCTGCGCCCCCGACTTCGGAGCCCGCAGCGTCCTCGACCGCTTCCAGCAGGTCGAACCCGTCGTCCTTTTCACCGTCGACGGCTACCGCTACGGCGGCAAGGAGCACGACCGCCGCGAGATCGTCGCCGAGCTGCGCCGCGAGCTGCCCACCCTGCGTGCCGTCGTGCACATCCCGCTCCTGGGCACCGAGGCACCCGAGGGCGCCCTGGACTGGCCGGCACTGACCGCGGCCGACACCGAGCCCGTCTTCGAACAGGTCCCGTTCGACCACCCCCTGTGGGTGCTGTACTCGTCCGGCACCACCGGCCTGCCCAAGGCCATCGTCCAGTCCCAGGGCGGCATCCTCGTCGAGCACCTCAAGCAGCTCGGCCTGCACTGCGACCTGGGCCCCGAGGATCGTTTCTTCTGGTACACCTCGACCGGCTGGATGATGTGGAACTTCCTCGTCTCCGGCCTGCTCACCGGAACGACGATCGTCCTGTACGACGGCAGCCCCGGCTACCCCGACACCGGAGCCCAGTGGCGCATCGCCGAGCGCACCGGAGCCACGCTCTACGGCACCTCGGCCGCCTACGTCATGGCTTGCCGCAAGGCAGGCGTGCACCCCTCCCGCGACTTCGACCTCTCCAAGGTCAAGTGCGTCGCCACCACCGGCTCACCCCTGCCGCCCGACGGATTCCGCTGGCTCCACGACGAGGTCCGCGACGACCTGTGGATCGCCTCCGTCAGCGGGGGCACCGACGTCTGCTCCTGTTTCGCCGGAGCCGTACCGACCCTCCCCGTGTACACCGGCGAACTCCAGGCGCCCGGCCTCGGCACCGGCCTGCAGTCCTGGGACCCCAGCGGCAAGCCCCTCGTGGACGAGGTGGGCGAGCTGGTCGTCACCAACCCCATGCCCTCCATGCCGATCCACTTCTGGAACGACCCCGACGGCAGCCGCTACCACGACAGCTACTTCGACACCTACCCCGGCGTCTGGCGCCACGGCGACTGGATCACCCTGACCTCGCGCGGCACGGTGATCATCCACGGCCGCTCCGACTCCACCCTCAACCGGCAGGGCGTCCGCATGGGCTCGGCCGACATCTACGAGGTGGTCGAGCGCCTCCCCGAGATCAAAGAATCCCTCGTCATCGGCATCGAACAGCCCGACGGCGGCTACTGGATGCCGCTGTTCGTCCACCTCGCCCCGGGCGCCGCCCTGGACGAGGCACTCCTGACCCGCATCAAGCAGGCCATTCGCGAACAGCTCTCACCACGCCACGTCCCCGACGAGGTCATCGAGGTCCCCGGCATCCCGCACACCCTCACCGGAAAGCGCATCGAGGTCCCGGTCAAGCGGCTCCTGCAGGGCACCCCGCTGGAGAAGGCCGTCAACCCCGGCTCCATCGACAACCTCTCCCTGCTCGGCTTCTACGAGGAACTGGCCCGCAAACGCGCCTGACCCGTCCCCGGCCACAACCGGCCCTGGACCTCGCCGAACACCGTGGCGAGGTCCAGGGCCGGACCCGTTGTCAGTGCCGCCGGTTACGGTGAGTGAGCATTGATCGACTGCGCGACTGGGGGAGAAACATGGCGCACACCGACCACTCGACCATGCGACGCGTCCTGCGCCGCGAAATCGCCGGCACCATCGGCCTGCTCACCGACGAGCATGACTTCCGCGCGATGCGGCGCTACCGCAGCTTCACCTTCGACGACCATCCCACCTACCTCCAGCAGGTGGAGGCCCTGCTCAAGGCACGCGCCGCACAGGGCAGCCACACCACACTCGCCCTGTTCGACCCAGAGGAATACGCCGAATTCTGCGCGGGCACGGGACTCGACCCCGAGGCACCGGCGAGCCGGACCCGCTTCACCGCGGAACTCGCGGCCACCGGAGCCACCATCCCCTACGACGGCCGCCCCCTCGCCATGCTTCTGCCCGTCCTCGTGGACGAGGCCGTACGCCAGGCCACCTGGGAGTACGCCACCACCCTGCTGACCCGCCTGGGACCCTGCCCCACCTGCGGCGAGGACATCGGCCGCGCGGCCTTCACCCGCGCCTCCGACCTCCTCATCCGCATCCTCGACACGGCCCCGCCCGGCGACCGGCACCTCGTCTGCAGCGTCTCGGGACCACCGGAAACCCTCATCTCCGTCCTGCACGGCGACCGGGACGGCGAAGACAACACCTGCCTCGACGAAGCCGAAGTCCTGGAATTCACCAGCGTCCTCGCCCTCGGACTCGCGACCCGCAGCCCGGGCGGCCTCGTCATCCGCATCAGCGCGCCAGGTACGGCCGACCGGGTGTACGGCTGGCGGCTGCGCGGAGGCCACCTCGAACCCCTCACCGCCTCCGAGGTCTTCGACGCCTACTGCACCGACGCCGAATCGGGCGACCTCATCTCCCCGGAGTCAGGCGTCGACTACTGCGCGCCACCCGGCCTCGGAGAGGAGGACACGGCACCGGGGCACCGCCACTGAACGCAGCAGGGGCGCCCCACCCGAAGGAGGGACGCCCCTGAACCCGGCAGACCGGGCGCACCGCTACGACTACTCGCCGGACAGTACCGCCTGAGCCGCGCTGCGCGCCTCGTCGGCGCTGTCCACGGCACGAGCAGCCGCGGCGGCCCGCTCGCACTGGGCCAGCGTGTACTTCGCCAGCGTCGCCCGGACATAAGGAATCGACGCCGCACCCATGGACAGGGAGGTGACACCCAGACCGGTCAGCACACATGCCAGCAGCGGGTCGGACGCGGCCTCGCCGCACACACCGCAGCTCTTGCCCTCGGCCCTGGCCGCCTCGGCGGACAGGGCGACCAGGTCGAGCAGCGCGGGCTGCCACGGGTCCTGCAGCCGCGCCACCGCACCCACCTGCCGGTCCGCCGCGAACGTGTACTGCGCGAGGTCATTGGTCCCCAGCGACAGGAACTCGACCTCCTGCAAGATCGACCGCGCCCGCAGCGCGGCCGACGGGATCTCCACCATCGCGCCGAACTTCGCCCGCAGCCCTGCGGCACGGCAGGCGTCCGCGAACGCCTTGGCGTCGGTACGGTCCGCCACCATGGGCGCCATGACCTCGAGGTAGACGGGCAGCCCCTCGGCGGCCTTCGCCAGCGCGGTCAACTGCGTGCGCAGGATCTCTGGGTGGTCGAGCAGCGTCCGCAGACCCCGCACGCCGAGCGCCGGGTTCGGCTCGTCCGCCGGCGTCAGGAAGTCGAGCGGTTTGTCCGCACCCGCGTCCAGCACCCGTACGACGACCCGGCCCTCGGGGAACGCCTCCAGCACCTGGCGGTAGGCCTCGACCTGCTTCTCCTCGGACGGCGCGCTCTTGCTGTCGTCCAGGAACAGGAACTCGGTACGGAACAGACCGACACCCTCGGCCCCGGCCTCCACGGCGGCCGGCACATCCACCGGCCCGCCCACGTTGGCCAGCAGCGGCACCTTGTGCCCGTCGGCGGTGGCACCTGGCCCGATCGAGGCGGCCAGCGCCGCCTTGCGCTCGGCCGCCGCGGCCTCCAGCTGGGCCTTCTTCTCGGCGCTCGGGTTCACGAAGACATCGCCGGTGCTGCCGTCCACGGCGATCACCGTGCCCTCCGCCAGCTCAACGGCACCCGGCAGCGCCACGACCGCGGGTACGCCGAGCGCCCGCGCGAGGATCGCGCTGTGGCTGGTCGGCCCACCCTCCTCGGTGACGAAACCGAGCACGAGGGCCGGGTCCAGCAGCGCCGTGTCCGCCGGCGCGAGATCGCGCGCCACGAGTACATAGGGCTCGTCACTGTCCGGGACACCGGGCATGGGCACCCCGAGCAGCCGGGCGACGATACGGTTCCGCACGTCATCGAGGTCGGCCACGCGACCGGCGAGGTACTCACCGGCCCCGGCCAGCAGCTCACGGTAGGCCGCGAACGCGTCGTACACGGCGCGCTCCGCCGTGCTGCCGACGGCGATCCGCCGGTCCACGTCCGCCATCAGCTCGGGGTCCTGGGCCATCATGGCCTGCGCCTCGAGCACCGCCTGAGCCTCGCCGCCCGCCAGGTTGCCGCGCGCCATCAGGTCGGCCGCCACCGCGTCGACGGCCTGACGGGCGCGCCCCTGCTCGCGCCCCGCCTCCTCCGCCGGGATCTGCTTCGCCGGCGGCTCCAGCACCGCGGTTCCCATGTGCCGGACCTCGCCGATCGCCACGCCGTGGCTCACGCCGACGCCTTGCAGCGTTGTCTCCATCTCACCCGTCTCCGATAGTGCGGCAGAGCCCGCCGCCGCGATGGTTGTCGTGTTCGCCGCCGTAGGACGGCACTGCCGTCAGTTCCAGGCGAAGAGGCTGTCGCCGGCCTTCACGTCGCCACTGTCACGGAGATCGGAGAGGGACTCGGCCGTGGCCTCGAGTGCGACGATCGGGCAAATGGCGGACTTGCCCGCGGCCTCCACGGCGGTGGGGTCCCAGCGCACGATGCTCTGACCGCGCGTGACGGTGTCGCCCTTGCTGACGAGCAGCTCGAAGCCCTCGCCGTTGAGCTGGACGGTGTCGATGCCGAGATGGGTGAGCACGCCGTGGCCATGCGCGTCGACCACGACGAAGGCGTGCGGGTGCAGGGAGACGATGACGCCGTCGACGGGCGACACCGCCTCGGAGGGCTCACGTACGGGGTCGATCGCGGTGCCCGGGCCGACCATGGCCCCGGAGAAGACCGGATCCGGCACGGCGGCCAGTCCGATGGCGCGTCCAGCGAGCGGGGACGTCACGGTGGTCATGGGAAGCCTCCCAGGAGTGGAGCTGCACAGGGCGCCGTCACTGACGGTCCCGGACGGCACACTGAGCAGCAGGGTATGTCAGATGAAGTGGCCGTTCCGTATGGAAGCTACCACCTAGTGGTCTAGACCACCAACCCCATCGATTTGCACGCGCTTCACGGTTCCGTGTACAGTCGTACTCCTGCTTGAGACGGAGCGACGCGAAAGCGCCATCACTCAGCAGCACCCAAACTCGTCAGATCCTTTCTCGGGGTCGCCTTCTGCATGTCTGCAGAGGAGTGGTCAGAGAGAGGGAAAAACCCTGATAGAGTTTGAAACACCGAAGGGAAGCCCGGAGGAAAGCCCGAGAGGGTGAGTACAAAGGAAGCGACCGTTCCTTGAGAACTCAACAGCGTGCCAAAAATCAAC
>NZ_JBSFVT010000008.1:0-352548 GCF_053592455.1 Streptomyces sp. NPDC002676
TGGGCCGTTCCGACGAGTGAGACTTTAGCGGATTCCTTGCTCCCGAGCTAATCGGGGCTGCGCTCTTTCGAACGCGGATTCCTCATTTCGCAAATACGCATGCCAAAGAGGTCGACGCAGGGGCGCCGAGTCTTGGCTGGTACTTGCGGAATGGCTGTCCGGGGACCGACCGGAGTCGACGCTCACGTCGGACAGCTCGCAGAACAGTACGGATCGGGGAGCCCTGTGTCAACTTTGGCCCTGGGGCTTGCCCACCGGGCACGTCGCCTACGGGTGTCCCGCGGACTCTTTGCCGACAGCTCCCAGCCGCGCCTGCTCCTCCTCGACGATCTGGCGGGCCATCGCCGTGTCCGAAACGTCGACCGCGTCCGGCGTCGACTCGGCGACCGCGCTGCGGCGCGCGTACGCGTCGAACAGGCGGGTCTTGTTCTTCAGCATCTCCACCATCCGCTCGTCCACCCCGCGGGTGGTGAGCAGCCGGTGCACCCGGACCGAACGCACCTGCCCCATGCGATGGGCCCGCGCCACCGCCTGGTGTTCGATGGTCGGTTTGATCTGGGGCTCACAGATGATCACGACGGACGCGGCCTGCATGTTGAGCCCCACCCCCGCCGCCTCGATCTGCGCCACCAGCACCGCATGACCCGGCACGGCGGCAAACTCGTCCACCAGCTGCTGACGGCGCGCGGGTGGCACGCTTCCCGAGATCGGACCGAACACCTGAGCGCCACCATTGCTCCGCGCGCCATCCAGCGTGTCCTTCACCGTTCCAAGGACATCCCTGAAGTTGGAGAACACCACCACCTTCAGCCCGTTCTCGGCGGCGTCCTCGACGATCTCGCGCAGCCGGTTCAGCTTGGCCGACTTCTCGGGGCGCGCGTACGCCGCTCTGCGCATCGCCATGAAGTTGCCGGCGCGCACGGCCTCGCGGTAGGCATCTTCGTCCGACGCACTCAGTTCCTCCCACTCGTCCGTCTGCTGGAGCGCGGGCAGTTCGGTCAGGACATCCTGCTGGTTGCGGCGCAGATAGACCGGGGCGACGGCCTTCCGGAATGCCTTGGAACCGGCCACTGCGTCACGGTCGCCGACAACCCCTGCCAGGTGCGGCTGGAGAATCTGCACGAGGCTGCGGAACTCGGCGACTCGGTTCTCCATGGGCGTGCCGGTCATGAAGAGAACGCGTTCGCAGTGCCCGGACCACTCCGTCACGGCTTGGGAGCGACGCGTCTTCGCATTCTTCACGTAGTGCGCCTCGTCCACGACCAGCATCCCCAGCTCGCCGCCGCCAGGGGCCGGGAAGCCGCGCAGGGCGTCGAAGGTAGTCACCCCTACGCCGCCCCGGCCCTTCCAGTCGGCGAACGCTTCCTGTCTGTCGGGGCCGTGAAGAGGCGTCACGCGCAGCTTGCTGCGGGCCTCGATCTCGCGTGTCCAGTTGATCAGGACGCTGGCCGGGCAGACGACCATGAAGTGAGTCTGCCCCTCGGCAGCGAGATGAGCCAGAGCGGCGATGGCCTGGATGGTCTTGCCGAGCCCCATCTCGTCGCCAAGGATCACCTTGCGTTGCGCCAGGGCGAAGCGCGCCCCGAAGGCTTGATAGCCGCGCAGCGACACCCGCCGGTGAGTGTCATCAAGCATCTGGTCGCGGACCCGCTCGGCAACCTCGTCGGGCAGGAACCCCTCGGCAGCGGCAGTGTCGGGGCTGCGGCCGGAGATCTCCGCGAGCAGGCTGTAGTACTCGGCGGAACGCAGCTCGAAGTCGACCCAGGCGGCAACCTCGGTCGAGGTACCGCGCAGCAGATCCACCGAGGCCTGTGCAAGCAGCTCCGGCACACCGCCCCGCGCCGCTTCCTCGGCCAGCCTGCGGACCTCTGCAACGGCCTCCAGCACCCGAGCTCGTTTGGCCTGTCCCACCAGCAGCATCCGCAGCCGTCTGGCGGCCGGCTTGGCCTCGGCCAGCAGCGGACCGAGCCGCTCCGAGAGAGCCACGGCCGTGTCGACGGCTCGCCGCGCATCGGGGCCCGCTTCCACCAGCACATGCAGGGCCATGACGAGTGAGGTGGTTCGCGGCTCCGGCCGATCCACGTCGATGTGGACGGCGACGGTCTCCCGGACGGCATCAGATATCTGACGTGCCGCCGCGATGACCTGATCGGCGGTCCGCTGCCCCACGCCAGGAATCTGTCGCAACCGGTAGGAACCGGCATCGAGTACCTGCCGGACCGATCGCAGGCCACTCTTCTCGACTTCCCCGAGCCTGAGCCGACCCTCGGTGACCTCCTTCAACCGGGCCACCGGGATGGCGTCCAGCGCTTGTTCCGCCGCCGTGTCGCAGATCGGCTTCAGCGCCGCCCGAACCGCCTCGACAGCCCGCCCGTGGTCGCCGGCCACCGCCTGCGCCGCCTCGTACAGCCGCCCTCCCGCGGCAACCGCCTCCCGCTCACTGCGCCCCATCCCGCCCCGGCCCCTCTCGCCATGTCCCCGCATACTGCCACCGCCGACCCCGGCACCGGCCGGGGCCCGCAGGTGCCGCATCATCGACGAGCGCATGGCGAGCCCGGCCGTCGGCGTCCCGATCGAGGACGTGATGAGGGAGACGCCGGCACGCAGTGAGTGACTACCGCACGGTGTTCCGGCCCGAGGCCCAGGCCGAGCTGCGCAAGATCCCGCGGGACATGGCGCTTCGCATCCGGCTTCCCGGTTCTGCGGACTGCTGCGGACAGCTGCGGACAGCACAACGGCCTGACCTGCATTCTCGCAGGTCAGGCCGTTTGTCCACGTCCAATCAGACGTTGAAGCGGAACTCCACCACGTCCCCGTCCTGCATCACGTACTCCTTGCCCTCCATGCGGGCCTTGCCCTTCGCGCGGGCCTCGGCGACCGAGCCGGTTTCCAGCAGGTCGGCGAAGGAGATGACTTCGGCCTTGATGAAGCCCTTCTGGAAGTCGGTGTGGATCACGCCGGCCGCCTCGGGGGCCGTGGCGCCCTTCTTGATGGTCCAGGCGCGGGACTCCTTGGGGCCGGCCGTGAGGTAGGTCTGCAGGCCGAGGGTGTTGAAGCCGACGCGGGCCAGGGTGGCGAGGCCGGGCTCGTGCTGGCCGACGGACTCCAGGAGTTCCAGGGCCTCCTCCTCGTCCAGCTCGGCGAGGTCGGCCTCCAGCTTGGCGTTCAGGAAGATCGCCTCGGCGGGGGCGACCAGGGCGCGCTGCTCGTCCTTGAAGCCCTCGTCGGTCAGCTCGTCCTCGTCGACGTTGAAGACGTAGAGGAAGGGCTTCGTCGTGAGCAGGTGCAGGTCGTGGAGCAGCTCGGCGCGCTCGGTGCCCTGGACGATGCCCTGGGAGAAGAGGGTGTCGCCCTTCTCCAGGATCTCCTTGGCCTCTTCGACCGCCTTGACCTTCGGGGCCACGTCCTTCTTGATCCGCGACTCCTTCTGGAGGCGGGGCAGGACCTTCTCGATGGTCTGGAGGTCGGCGAGGATCAGCTCGGTGTTGATCGTCTCGATGTCGTCCTTCGGCGAGACCTTGCCGTCGACGTGGACGACGTTCTCGTCCTTGAAGGCACGGATGACCTGGCAGATCGCGTCGGACTCACGGATGTTCGCGAGGAACTTGTTGCCCAGGCCCTCACCCTCGGAGGCGCCGCGCACGATGCCCGCGATGTCGACGAAGTCGACCGTGGCCGGAAGGATGCGCTCCGAGCCGAAGATCGAGGCCAGCTGGGCCAGACGGCCGTCGGGGACGCCGACCACGCCGACGTTCGGCTCGATCGTGGCGAACGGGTAGTTGGCCGCCAGCACGTCGTTCTTGGTCAGGGCGTTGAACAGGGTCGACTTGCCGACATTCGGCAGGCCGACGATTCCGATCGTGAGCGACACGTTGCGACTTCCCGTAGATGAGTGGGCCAGGGGTGGTGTGCCAGGGGCCAGGGACCAGAGACCGACACTGGCCGATCCACCAGTTTACGGGGTTCCGGGCCACGCCCCCCTGTGAGCTTCGATGCTCGGGCCAAGCTCCCTTCATCGGCGTGTCTGAGGAGCGATTGAGCACATAAACAGACCTAAGTTGGTCCAGTGGAGCAACACAGAACGCGACCCCCGAACGACGGACCGCAAGGAGCGCGACGCGGCTCGCCGCCGCCCGCGTCCCTGCCGCCGCAGGCCCGGCGCCGCCCGGCGGGTGAGCGCAGGCCCGCCCCGGGTCCGGCCGCGCGGCAGGCACATGCTGCGCGGCAGGTGCGGGTCGCACGGCCGGTGCCGCCGGGCCGGAGGATGGCCCGGCCCCGGCTGACGGGGCTCGGTGGCGGGCTGTTCTGCGCCCTCGCGATGTTCCTGCTGGGATGCCTGGACCAGCTGCTGTTCGGCGCGTCCCTGCCGGTGTACGGCGTGCTGTTCCTGCCGGTGTGCGTGCTGACCGCGCTGTGGGTACGCGACAGTGATCTGCTGACCGCGCCCGTGGTCGTGCCGATCGCCTTCGCCGTGGGCCTGTTTCCGGTCTCCGACGGCAGCGCGGGGCTGCCGAGCCGGCTGATGGGGCTGGTCACCGGGCTCGCCACGCAGGCGGGCTGGCTGTACGGGGGGACGCTCGTCGCCGGGGTGATCGTGCTGGCACGCCGGGTGCGGCGGGTACGGCGCCGGCGTCGCCGGGGCTGACCAGCCGCCCCCAGCTCCCCCGGCCGCCCTCAGCTCCCCCGGCCCCCGGCTCCCTCGTCTCCCCCGGCGGCCCGTACTACGCCTGCGCCCCCTGCTGCGCCGCGTGCATCGCCGCGCCCACGATCCCCGCGTTGTTCTCCAGCTGGGCCGGGACGATCTCGGCCTTGATGCCTTCGATGAAGTGCAGGAACTTGTCCGCCTTGCGGCTCACCCCGCCGCCGATGATGAACAGCTCCGGCGAGAACAGCATCTCGACGTGCGCGAGGTACTTCTGGACGCGGCGGCCGGCCCAGTGCTCCCAGGTCAGCTCCTCGTCGTCCTTGGCCTTGCTGGAGGCACGGGTCTCCGCGTCGTGGCCCTTCAGCTCCAGGTGGCCCAGTTCGGTGTTGGGGACCAGGGCACCGTCCACGAAGACGGCGCTGCCGATGCCGGTGCCGAAGGTGAGCAGGATGACCGTGCCTCTGCGGCCCCGTCCGGCGCCGAACTGCATCTCGGCGACGCCGGCCGCGTCCGCGTCGTTGACCACGGTCACCGGCAGTCCGCCGAGCCGGCCGCTGAACAGCGCGCCCGCGTCCGTGTCGATCCAGCTCTTGTCGACATTCGCCGCCGTACGGACCGTGGCGCCGCCCGTGACCACCCCGGGGAAGGTCAGGCCGACCGGGCCCGTCCAGCCGAAGTGGTCCACGACCTGCTTCACCCCGTCGGCGACGCCGTCGGGCGTCGCCGGGTGCGGGGTGAGCACTTTGCACCGCTCCTGGGTCAGGTCGCCTCGCTCCAGGTCCACGGGAGCGCCCTTGATCCCGGATCCGCCGATGTCCACGCCGAAGATCTGCATGGCTCTACGTTACGACGGGCCACTGACAGTCACGCCGCGGACGTACGGGACGGAGTTCAGGACGCAGGGACGGTCACGCGTCCGCCGTACCCGATCCGCCGCGCTCGGCGACCAGGGCCGCCGCCTCCTCGCGCAGGTCACGGCGCAGTTCCTTGGGCAGCGAGAAGGTGATGGACTCCTCGGCCGCCTTGACCAGCTCCACGTCGCCGTAGCCGCGCTCGGCGAGCCAGTCCAGGACCTGCTCGACCAGGACCTCAGGGACGGAGGCGCCGGAGGTGACGCCGACCGTGGTGACGCCCTCCAGCCAGGCCTCGTCGATCTCGGCGGCGAAGTCCACCAGGTAGGCCTCACGGGAACCGGCCAGCTTCGCGACCTCGACCAGCCGCTTGGAGTTGGAGGAGTTCCGCGAGCCGACGACGATGACCAGCTCGGCCTCGGCGCCCATCTGCTTCACGGCGAGCTGGCGGTTCTGGGTGGCGTAGCAGATGTCGTCGCTGGGCGGGGAGACGAGCCCCGGGAACTTCGCCTTCAGGGCGTCGACGGTCTCCATGGTCTCGTCCACGGAGAGGGTGGTCTGGGAGAGCCAGACGACCTTCGACTCGTCGCGGACCTGGACTTTCGCGACGTCCTCGGGGCCGTCGACCAGCTGGATGTGGTCGGGGGCCTCGCCGGAGGTGCCGATGACCTCCTCGTGGCCCTCGTGCCCGATCAGGAGGATGTCGTAGTCGTCCTTGGCGTAGCGGACGGCTTCCTTGTGGACCTTGGTGACCAGGGGGCAGGTCGCGTCGATGGTGGCCAGGCGGCCCTGTCGGGCCTCCTCGTGGACCACCGGGGCGACGCCGTGCGCGGAGAACATCACGATGTTGCCCGGCGGCACCTCCTCCGTCCGCTCGACGAAGACGGCGCCCTTCTTCTCCAGGGTCTGCACGACGTACTTGTTGTGGACGATCTCGTGCCGGACGTAGATCGGGGCCCCGTACTGTTCGAGGGCCTTCTCGACGGCGATCACGGCGCGGTCCACACCGGCGCAGTAGCCACGGGGGGCGGCGAGCAGGACACGGCGGCCAGGCGAAGCGGTCATGGGACCCATCGTAAGGCCGCGTCCGGCGGGCCCTGTAAGCCGCTTCGGCCCTGAACGGGCCACGTCCTCACATGTCGGACGGGCCGGAAAGGCGGCGTCGGACAGAATGTCGGCGGCGGCCATTACCCTCGCGGCATGGCTGCCAACACGTCCCCGGAAGCTCCGCTCCCCGTCGGTGAGGTCTCCCGGCTCATCGGGGGGTGGATCGATCGGCTCGGGGCGGTGTGGGTCGAGGGGCAGATCACGCAGTTGTCGCGACGGCCGGGGGCCGGCGTGGTGTTTCTGACCTTGCGCGATCCGTCGTACGACATCTCCGTCAGCGTGACCTGCTTCCGGCAGGTGTTCGACGCCGTGGCCGACGTCGTCGGCGAGGGCGCCCGGGTCGTCGTCCTGGCGAAGCCGGAGTGGTACGCGCCGCGCGGGCAGCTGTCGCTGCGGGCCGCCGAGATCAGGCCGGTCGGCGTCGGCGAGCTGCTGGCCCGGCTGGAGCAGCTGAAGAAGGCGCTCGCGGCCGAGGGGCTGTTCGCGCCGGAGCGGAAGAAGCCGCTGCCGTTCCTGCCGCAGCTGATCGGGCTGGTCTGTGGCCGCGCCTCCGCGGCGGAGCGGGACGTGCTGGAGAACGCCCGGCACCGCTGGCCCGCCGTCCGCTTCGAGGTGCGCAACGTCCCCGTGCAGGGTGTGCACGCCGTCCCGCAGGTCGTGCAGGCCGTGAAGGAGCTGGACGCGATCGAGGACGTGGACGTGATCATCGTCGCGCGGGGCGGCGGCAGCGTGGAGGACCTGCTGCCGTTCTCCGACGAGCAGCTCGTGCGGGCGGTGGCGCAGTGCCGTACGCCGGTCGTGTCGGCCATCGGGCACGAGCCGGACAACCCGCTGCTCGACCACGTCGCCGACCTGCGTGCGTCCACGCCCACGGACGCGGCCAAGAAGGTCGTCCCGGACGTGGGCGAGGAGTTCGAGCGGGTGCGGATGCTGCGGGACCGGGCCCGGCGGTGCGTCGAGGCGTTCGTGGAGCGCGAGGAGAGGGGGCTGGCGCACGCGCTGGCCCGGCCCTCGATAGAGGATCCGCACCGGATGATCGACGAACGGGCCGATCATGTGGCCGCCCTGCTCGACCGCTCCCGGCGCACCCTCGGCCACCTGCTGGACCGCGCCGACTCCGAGCTGACGCACACGCACGCGCGCGTGGTGGCCCTCTCCCCCGCGGCGACGCTCCGGCGCGGGTACGCCGTCCTCCAGAACGCCGAGGGGCACGTGGTGCGCGGGCCGGACGAGGTGACCGCGGGCGAGCGCCTGCGGGCGCGGGTCGCCGGAGGCGAGTTCTCCGTACGAGTCGATGGCTGAGTTCTCCGTGCGAGTTTGTGGCTGAGTTCGCCGTACGCGTCGATGTCCAGTCGATGCCCAGTGGATCTTCGAGAAGGGTGAGTGGATGACCAGCAAGGTGGACGAGGCGCTCTCGTACGAGCAGGCGCGGGACGAGTTGATCGAGGTCGTACGGCGGCTGGAGGCGGGCGGCACGACGCTGGAGGAGTCCCTGGCGCTGTGGGAGCGCGGCGAGGAGCTGGCCGCGGCGTGCCGGCGCTGGCTGGAGGGGGCGCGGGCCCGGCTGGACGCGGCGCTCGCCGAGAAGGAAGAGGGAGCCGGGGAGGGCGAGGGAAGCGGGGACGCCGGGTAGGCAGGCGCGCCTCGCTGTGAAGCGGATCACCATGCTCCCGTTTTGGTTGAACGTTAAACCTAACCGGCGTATGGTCGGTGTTGTCAGCCGGTCCAGCACCTCGGACCGGGACACGCACCTGAGGAAGTCACGTATGTCTCTCGTTCTTGACCCCGCCGCCCAGGACCTGCTGTTCCGCGAGGCCCGCACCGCCAACACCTTCACCGACGAGCCGGTGACCGACCAGCAGGTCCAGGCCATCTACGACCTGGTCAAGTACGGCCCCACCGCCTTCAACCAGAGCCCGCTGCGCATCACCCTGGTCCGCTCCGCCGAGGCCCGTGAGCGCCTGGTCCAGCACATGGCCGAGGGCAACCAGCCCAAGACCGCCACCGCCCCGCTGGTCGCGATCCTCTCCGCGGACAACGAGTTCCACGAGGAGCTGCCGGCCCTCTTCCCGCACTTCCCGCAGGCGAAGGACGTGTTCTTCGGCGAGCGCCCGGTCCGTGAGGGCTCCGCCGCGCTGAACGCCGCCCTGCAGGCCGCGTACTTCATCGTCGGCGTCCGTGCCGCGGGTCTCGCCGCCGGCCCGATGACCGGCCTCGACTTCGAGGGCGTCCGCAAGGAGTTCCTGGACGACGACCACACCCCGCTGATGGTCGTCAACATCGGCAAGCCGGGCGAGGACGCCTGGTTCCCGCGCTCGCCGCGCCTGGCCTACGACGACGTCGTCACGACCGTCTGATCCGAGACGGCAGCACAGCGCAGTGAACGAGAAAGAGGCCCCCGGCACCGCCGGGGGCCTCTTCTCACGTCCGCTTCCGGACCTGCTAGCCCTTCGCCATCTTCAGGGCCGCCGCCATCTTCGTCAGCTGACCGAAGGACGCCGTGCCCGCCACGACCGTGGTGGAGCCGGAGGTGTCCTCCAGGACGAGGGCCTCGTACCGGCCGCCCGAGTAGCGGGTCCAGGTCCGGCCGCCGATGTTCTCGGTCTGCTTCGTCGCCTTCGCGCCCTGGCTGGCCTCGTGGATGAAGTCCCCGCGGTTCTGCCTGCCCTGCTCGATCTGCACGTACTGGCCCTCGGGGTCCTGGAAGCCCAGGTGCCAGTGCTGGGCGTCCTTGCTGTCGTAGGTGACCGAGGTCGCCTTCCAGTCCTTCGACAGCCCCTCCGGCGCGGCCACCGGATAGCTCGCCGCGCGGCGCGCCGTAACCAGCTCCACGCTGTAGTCGACCCGCTTGATCCCGGGAGCGTGATCGTCGTGCGGGACGACGAGATAGACGATCGCCGCCGCCATCACGCACACGCCCAGGGACTGGACCAAGCCCCGGACCGTCTTCTTCTGCTTGCCGTAGGAACCTGCCACGCCCCCTATCGTCGCAGGTGCCCGAGGCGCTCATCCGTGGGGTCCCCTGCTCATTTTGTCTGCCTAACGATAGAGTCGTGGCCATCACCCTCATCCGGCCGTCGTCGTATCAGAAAGGTGCGCTCCGATGACCGAGCACCATCACCTGCCGTCAGAACTCGATGTGCCCTCCGAGGCCCCCGACCGCAACCTCGCCCTGGAGCTCGTCCGGGTGACCGAGGCCGCGGCCATGGCCGCCGGCCGCTGGGTCGGCCGCGGCGACAAGAACGGCGCCGACGGTGCCGCGGTGCGCGCCATGCGGACCCTCGTCTCCACCGTCTCGATGAACGGCGTCGTCGTCATCGGTGAGGGCGAGAAGGACGAGGCCCCGATGCTCTTCAACGGAGAGCGCGTCGGCGACGGCACCGGGCCCGAGGTCGACATCGCCGTCGACCCGATCGACGGCACCACGCTGACCGCCAAGGGCATGCCGAACGCGATCGCGGTCCTCGCGGCCACCGAGCGCGGCGCCATGTTCGACCCGTCCGCCGTGTTCTACATGGACAAGCTCGTCACCGGGCCCGAGGCGGCCGACTTCGTCGACATCGACGCGCCCGTGGCCGTGAACATCCGCCGGATCGCCAAGGCGAAGCGGTCCGCGCCCGAGGACGTCACCGTCGTCATCCTCGACCGGCCCCGGCACGAGGGCATCATCAAGGAGGTCCGGGAGGCCGGCGCCCGCATCAAGCTGATCACCGACGGCGACGTCGCCGGCTCGATCCTCGCCCTGCGCGAGGGCACCGGCATCGACCTGCTGCTCGGCATCGGCGGCACCCCCGAGGGCATCATCTCGGCCTGCGCCGTGAAGTGCCTGGGCGGCACCATCCAGGGCAAGCTGTGGCCGAAGGACGAAGCGGAGCGGCAGCGGGCCCTCGACGCCGGGCACGACCTCGACCGGGTGCTGACCACCGAGGACCTGGTCCAGGGCGAGAACGTGTTCTTCGTCGCCACCGGCATCACCGACGGCGAGCTGCTGCGCGGCGTCCGGTACCGGTCGGAGACCGCGACCACCGACTCCATCGTGATGCGCTCGAAGTCCGGCACCGTGCGGCGGATCGACTCCGAGCACCGGCTGAGCAAGCTGCGGGCCTACAGCGCGATCGACTTCGACAAGGCGAAGTAGGCGGACGGCCGGTGTTCACATGACCGGCCCTTGAACGGGGAAGCGCCCTCTGTGCGGAGAGGGCGCTTCCCCGTTCGGCGTATCAGCCCGCCAGGCGGCTCAACCCGTCATGCGGCGCTCAACCCGCCATGCGGTTCGCCGTCGCCCTCGCCGCCTTCTTCAGCTCCACGTCGCGGCGGCGGCGCCGCGCCAGGACCACCCGGCGCTCCGCCGCCGTCAGGCCGCCCCAGACGCCGTACGGCTCGGGCTGCAGCAGCGCGTGCTCCCGGCACTCGACCATGACCGGACAGCGGGCACAGACCCGCTTGGCGGCCTCCTCGCGGGACAGCCGGGCGGCGGTCGGCTCCTTCGACGGAGCGAAGAAGAGGCCTGCCTCGTCGCGCCGGCACACCGCCTCGGTGTGCCAGGGTGTGTCCTGGTCCCTGTCACGCGCCGGCACCCGCTGGACCGGAACGGCGGCTAGCTGCAGGGACGAATGCGGCGGTTGAGGCACGGTCTACTCCTGACGACGGCTTCGCGAGCGAGAGACGATGCAGCAAGGCCTACCCGCTGTGCGCGGGCCTATGCACAGAGTTCCCAACAGCGGGCGCACAGGGGCTTGTTCACGCCCCTCGCGGGCCGTCAGCCGTCCAGGTGTTTGCGCAGCTTCCGGTCGACCTTGTCCTGCACCTTCTCCTGGACGCGTTCGAGGATGTCCGCCACGCGCTTGCCGCGCCTGGGGCGCGCCTCCACATTGCCGAGTACGGCCCACCCGTCGACGTAGACGACGGGCGCGTCGGACTCGACGGAATCCAGCGTGTCCACCTCGAAGTTGCCGAGCACACCGCCGCCGGTGCCGCGCAGCGACACGTTCTCCGGGACCCTGATCTGCACGTCACCGAAGACGGAGACGGCCTTGATGACGACCTGCTGGTACTCGAAGATCGCCTCGCTGAGGTCGATCTCCACGCTGCCGAAGACCGAGTACGCATGCAGCCGGCGGCCCGCACGCCAGCGGCCCTTGCGCGCCGCCGCACTGAAGACGGCCACCACGTTGGCGTCCGCCACGGCCGGGACCGCGCCGGGCGTGGGGCCGGGCGGGGCCGGGGTGTACGCGCGGGCCGTGGGCCGCTGGTGGGCGGCGGGCAGGTCCCGGATGAAGACGTCCAGCTCACCGACCGTCTTGGCGTGCAGCACCCCCTCGACGCGCTCGGCGTGTTCGTCCGCGGTCAGCCGGCCCTCGGCGAGGGCCTCGCGGAGGATGTCGGCGACGCGGTCACGGTCGGCGTCCGAGGCGCGCAGTTCGGTGACGCGCGGCTCGGCGTCCTGGAGTCGGGCGGGCTGGGCGGGCTTCTGAAGGTCCACGACAGCAGCGTACCGAAACGCGATAGATCGCGACTAGGGGGTGTGGACACGTACTGAGCCCTACCTCACAGGTTCCGCGCCCACGGCAGGTTCTACGCTGGTGTGGCCCGCCAGCGTCGGCGGGCCGCCGTCGTCAGAGTGAGGAATGGGCTGAGATGCCTGAGTTCGCGTACACCGATCTGCTCCCCCAGGGTGAGAACACCACCCCGTACCGGCTGGTGACGTCCGAGGGCGTCTCCACCGTCCAGGGGCCCGACGGCCGTACGTTCCTCAAGGTGGAGCCGGAGGCGCTGCGCAAGCTGGCCGAGGAGGCCATCCACGACATCCAGCACTACCTGCGCCCGTCCCACCTCGCGCAGCTGCGCCGGATCATCGACGACCCCGAGGCGTCGAGCAACGACAAGTTCGTCGCGCTCGACCTGCTGAAGAACGCCAACATCGCGGCGGCCGGCGTGCTGCCCATGTGCCAGGACACCGGCACGGCGATCGTCATGGGCAAGCGCGGCCAGAACGTCCTCACCGAAGGTGAGGACGAGAAGAACCTGTCGCACGGCATCTACGACGCCTACACCAAGCTCAACCTGCGCTACTCGCAGATGGCTCCGCTCACCATGTGGGAGGAGAAGAACACCGGCTCCAACCTGCCCGCGCAGATCGAGCTGTACGCGACCGACGGCGGCGCCTACAAGTTCCTGTTCATGGCGAAGGGCGGCGGCTCGGCCAACAAGTCGTTCCTGTACCAGGAGACGAAGGCCGTCCTGAACGAGGCCTCCATGATGAAGTTCCTGGAGGAGAAGATCCGTTCGCTCGGTACGGCCGCCTGCCCGCCCTACCACCTGGCGATCGTCGTCGGCGGCACGAGCGCCGAGTACGCGCTGAAGACCGCGAAGTACGCCTCCGCGCACTACCTGGACGAGATCCCGGCCGAGGGCTCGGAGCTGGGCCACGGCTTCCGGGACAAGGAGCTGGAGGAGAAGGTCTTCGAGCTGACGCAGAAGATCGGCATCGGCGCGCAGTTCGGCGGCAAGTACTTCTGCCACGACGTGCGGGTCGTCCGTCTGCCGCGGCACGGCGCGTCCTGCCCGGTCGCGATCGCCGTCTCCTGCTCGGCGGACCGCCAGGCCGTCGCCAAGATCACCGCCGAGGGTGTCTTCCTGGAGCAGCTGGAGACGGACCCGGCGCGCTTCCTGCCGGAGACGACGGACGAGCACCTGGAATCGGAAGGTGACGTCGTCAAGATCGACCTCAACCAGCCGATGGACACGATCCTCGCGGAGCTGACCAAGTACCCGGTCAAGACCCGCCTGTCCCTGACCGGCCCGCTGGTCGTGGCGCGTGACATCGCGCACGCGAAGATCAAGGAGCGGCTGGACGCGGGCGAGGAGATGCCGCAGTACCTGAAGGACCACCCGGTCTACTACGCGGGCCCGGCGAAGACCCCCGAGGGCTACGCCTCCGGTTCCTTCGGCCCGACGACGGCCGGACGCATGGACTCCTACGTCGAGCAGTTCCAGGCGGCGGGCGGCTCCAAGGTCATGCTCGCCAAGGGCAACCGCAGCAAGCAGGTCACCCAGGCGTGCGACGCCCACGGCGGCTTCTACCTCGGCTCCATCGGCGGCCCGGCCGCCCGTCTCGCCCAGGACTGCATCAAGAAGGTCGAGGTCCTGGAGTACGAGGAGCTGGGCATGGAGGCCGTCTGGAAGATCGAGGTCGAGGACTTCCCGGCGTTCATCGTCGTGGACGACAAGGGCAACGACTTCTTCCAGGACCCCGCTCCGGCGCCGACGTTCACGACGATTCCGGTGCGCGGCCCGGGCCTGGCGTAGTGCCTGTGGGCGGCGGGGGAGGGTTCTCGCCCCCGCCGCCCCGACCCGTCCCATCCCCCAGGGGCTCCGCCCCTTCGACCCCGTCGGCCCCTGAGGGCCTCGTCCTCAAACGCCGGACGGGCTGGTTGATGGCCCCCCGCCTTTCTTCCGACCGAGTCGGGTGGTGGGTGGGCAAAGGCCGGGGGGCAAGGGGGCGGAGCCCCCTGGCCGGTCAGCTGAAGTGCTGGCCCGCTGAACCGTCGCAGCTCTGCAGCCGGACCCGGTCCCGGGCGGCTGCGTGCGTCAGGCACAGCCCCTGCGCCCCTGCCGGGCGGATCGTGCCGGACTGGCGGACGAACTGCTGGTTGGTGCCGCCGTGGCAGTTCCAGATGATCAGGCCCGTGCCGGCGGTGTAGTTGCCGCCCGGCACGTCCAGGCACCGGTCCTGGGTCAACTCCACGTGCAGGGAGCGCTGTTCGGGGTCGTACCACCAGCCCTGGTTGCGCCCGCCGTGACAGTCCCAGCCGAGCACCTCGGTGCCGTTCGCGCTCGACCCGCCCGAAGCGTCCAGGCAGTTCCCGGTGGCCTGGTCGGTCAGCGGGCGGTAGGCGTCGTCCCAGGCGCCCTGGTACAGCTTCGGGCTGCCGGTGCTCGCCGGGTCGGTGCAACCGGCCTCACGGTAGCCGGAGTTGTAGAACTGGGTCAGGCAGGACGCGAAGGCCCCGTGCCCCCGGTAGTTGGGGTGGAAGGACTGCCGTACCGAATTGGAGTCCGGCGGGAACGGGTTGGAGAGGTCGACGTACAGGCCCCGCGCCCACGTGTCCTCCATGCAGACCTCGTGGCCCTGGAAGAGGCGGGAGTTGTCGAGGTAGTACGCCCCGCTCTCCTCGGCCGCCCTGCGCATCCCGCGCTCGAAGGCCGGCACGGCGGTGTTGCGGCCCCAGGCGGCGTCGGAGTCGTAGCCCTCGCAGCCGCCGGCGAGCTTGCCCGGGAAGTTCGGGTTGTCGCGGAAGTCGGGGCTGATCGGGCTCGGGTAGCCCATGAGGACGAGCTTGTAGTCGTCGTCGCCGTAGCCCGCGTCCCGCATGACCGTCTTCAGGTCGGCGACGGTCGACTCCACCTTCGGGACCAGCCCGTCGACCCGGGCCTGCCAGCCGGGGGCGTACTTGGGCTCGCAGGTGCCCTGGAGGGTGAGATAGCGGGTGACGCAGTCGGTCATGACCGGGCCGAACTGGAGGTCGTCGTTGGCGCCGACGACCAGCACGATCATCTTGATCCGGGTGTTGCGGGCCTTGATGGCGAGGCTGTCGCTCTGGACCAGTTCGTCGGCGTACTGCTTGCTGCCGCCGATGCGGATGTTGCCGGTGTAGGCACCCGAACAGGCGACGTTGTAGGTGACGTCCGCGGGGATGCCGGTGCGGTGGATGGCCGAGTCGGGCGAGCGGTGGCACCAGTTGTCCGGGCCGTTGGTGCCGGGTTCGTAGGAGCCGACGCCCTCGCCGGAGATCTCGCTGTCGCCCAGGGAGATCAGGGCGGTCTTGCGGTCGGCGAGGGGCCGTTCGGCCGGGTCGCCGTAGAGGGCGGTGGCCTCGGCGGCCCGGATGCGTTCCAGGTCGGCCGGGAGGGGGGTGGTGGTCTGGGCCGCGTGGGCGGCGGGGGCCGCGAGGCCCGCGAAGACGGTGGCCGCCGCCGCGACAGCGACGGCCGTCGATCTGATCCTGGATCTGACGCGTTTCATGACGCCTCCCCGAAGCAGGTGTTACCCCCGGTATTTACTGGTGGGTAGGCCGCTTTGGGAATACGCGCGACATGACAAGTGCTCACCTTTTCGGAGGTACGACGATGACGACCGAAGATCCGCAGTACCGCATCGAGCACGACTCCATGGGCGAGGTCCGGGTCCCCGCCCATGCCAAATGGCGCGCGCAGACACAGCGCGCCGTCGAGAACTTCCCCGTCTCCGGGCAGCGGATCGAGCGGGCGCACATCGAGGCGCTGGCGCAGATCAAGGCGGCGGCGGCGAAGGTGAACGCCGAACTGGGCGTGCTGGACAAGGAGGTCGCCGAGGCGATCCAGGAGGCGGCCGGCGAGGTGGCCGAGGGGAAGTGGGACGAGCACTTCCCGGTGGACGTGTTCCAGACGGGCTCCGGGACCTCCTCCAACATGAACGCCAACGAGGTCGTCGCCACGCTGGCGAGCGAGCGGCTCGGGCGGGACGTGCATCCGAACGACCATGTCAACGCCTCGCAGTCGTCCAACGACGTCTTCCCGTCGTCCATCCACATCGCGGCCACCGCCGCGGTCACCAACGACCTGATCCCGGCGCTGGAGCACCTCGCCGCCTCGCTCGCCCGCAAGTCCGAGGAGTTCGCGGACGTCGTGAAGTCGGGGCGGACGCACCTGATGGACGCGACGCCCGTGACGCTCGGGCAGGAGTTCGGCGGGTACGCCGCCCAGGTGCGGTACGGGGTCGAGCGGCTGCGCGCCTCGCTGCCCCGGCTGGCCGAGCTGCCGCTGGGCGGGACCGCGGTCGGGACCGGGATCAACACCCCGCCCGGGTTCTCCGCCGCCGTGATCGCAGAAGTGGCCCGGACCACCGGGCTGCCGCTCACCGAGGCCCGCGACCATTTCGAGGCGCAGGGCGCCCGGGACGGGATCGTGGAGACCAGCGGGCAGCTGCGGACCATCGCGGTAGGGCTGACGAAGATCGCCAACGATCTGCGCTGGATGGCGTCCGGACCGCGCACCGGGCTCGCCGAGATCCGGCTGCCCGACCTCCAGCCGGGGTCCTCGATCATGCCCGGGAAGGTCAACCCGGTGATCCCCGAGGCGGTACTCATGGTCGCGGCCCAGGTCATCGGCAACGACGCGACCATCGCGACGGCCGGGGCCGCCGGGAACTTCGAGCTGAACGTGATGCTCCCGGTCATCGCCAAGAACGTGCTGGAGTCCATCCGGCTGCTGGCAGGCGTCTCCCGGCTGCTGGCCGACCGCACGGTCGACGGCATCACCGCGGACCGCGAACGCGCCCGCGAGTACGCCGAGTCGTCACCCTCCGTGGTCACCCCCCTGAACAAGTACATCGGCTACGAGGAGGCCGCGAAGGTCGCCAAGAAGTCGCTCGCCGAACGCAAGACGATCCGCCAAGTCGTGCTGGAGAGCGGCTATGTGGAGCGCGGCGATCTCACCCTGGAGCAGCTCGACAAGGCCCTGGACGTCCTGCGGATGACCCGCCCCTAGGTCCTGTCGTCAAATTCCCGTCGTCCGCCCGGAGGGCGGGCCCGGCGGCGTCTGGTGCGTGCGATCGCAAGGCGCCGGAGCGCCCTCGTGGCGGAGTCACGTGGGCGCTCCGGCAACGCGGCGAGCGTGCGTGCCAGGCGTCGCCGGGCAGGCGGGAATTTGACGACAGGGCCTAGGTCCTGTCGTCAACGCGCCGGCAACCGCCCGTGATCGCCTGCGAGAAGTGGCGCGGCTTCAACCGTGACCCGCGCCGCAGCGTCCTATGCCCACGGCACCTAATATCTGTCCATGGCGGACGACGGAGCGGTGAGTCGAGTGGGAGCGGGAGCTGCGCGGTACTGGACGCCCGGGACGCAGATCCTGTGGCGCTACCGCGAGAACGCCGGGGAGCACGTCCACATCGCCCGGCCCGTCACGGTCGTACGCGACGACGCGGAACTGCTCGCGGTGTGGATGGCGCCGGGCACGGAGTGCGTGAAGCCGGTGCTGGCCGACGGCACCCCCGTGCATCTGGAGCCGCTCGAGTCCCGCTACACCAAGCCTCGCGCCGTGCAGCGCGACCGCTGGTTCGGCACGGGTGTGCTGAAGCTGGCCCAGCCCGGCCTGCCCTGGTCGGTGTGGCTGTTCTGGGATCCGGGCTGGCGGTTCAAGAACTGGTACGTCAACCTCGAACGCCCGTTGGCCCGTTGGGCGGGCGGGGTGGACTCCGAGGACTACTTCCTGGACATCACCGTCCACCCGGACCGCAGTTGGCACTGGCGGGACGAGGACGAGTTCGCGCAGGCCCAGCGGGACGGGCTGATGGACGCCGAGACCGCCGAACTCGTACGGGCATCCGGACACTCCGCGGTGGAGGTGATCCGCGCCTGGGGCGCGCCGTTCTCGGACGGCTGGCAGCACTGGCGTCCGGATCCGTCCTGGACGGTACCGTCACTCCCCGATGACTGGGACCGTACTCGCGCGTACGTGTCCTCATGAGACCCTTGATGCGCCCCCGGGCAAGAAACGTAGGATCATCCTCCGCAAGGGGCCGCAACAGCAACTCCCGGAACACCAGCCGGGCCTGACCATACGTCACCGAGGGGCATCAGGACGTGAGCGAGGGGTACGAGGGCATTACGACCGCGAGCCGCACAGGGTTCGCCGGTGGCACAGGCACAACCTCTGACCACGCGGGAATTCCGTTCCTGGGGCACGTATTCCGGGTATCGGCATTTCGGCGGGACCAACTGCGCGCCAGGCCTTTGGCCCCCGACGGATGGATGCGACACCCGTGACGGAGCAGCCGACCTCCTACGAGCGCCCGCAGCCGGGCCTCGACCCCGCGGAGGGCCGCGGGGCGCTTCTGCGTACCCCGGCGCCGCCCGGCAGCCCCGCCTTACCGGCGCAGGCCCGCTCCGAGGGACCGCCGTCCGGGCCGGGCACCACCACACCCTGCGCCAAGGGGGACAAGGGGAACAAGGCGAACCAGGGGAAGGAGCCCGCAGTCAACGGCCCCGAGCACTCGCAGCCCGCCGCCGCCGAGCCCGGCACCCACCGGCCGCGCCCCGCGCCGGAGGGCATTCCGCCGCAGCCCGGCGCCGAGCAGGAGCGGGCGCCGGGCGGCCAGGAGCGCCGTACCGGGCGCGGTGTGCCCGCGGGACGGCCGATGCCGATGCGGCGCGACGGGGACCGGCTCAGGTTCGTGGGCGCGGCGACCCGCCGGATCGCCCGCGGCATCGACCTGGACGAGATCGTGATGGGGCTGTGCCGGGCCACCGTGCCGACGTTCTCGGACGCGATCCTGGTCTATCTGCGCGACCCGCTGCCCGTCGGTGACGAGCGGCCCACCGGCCCGGTGGTGCTGCGGCTGCGCCGCACCGACCGGATACCGGAGGAGCGGGACACCGACGGCGGTTTCCTGCTGCCGCCGGTGCCCGAGCCGGCCGAGGCCTCGCCGCTGGCGGAGCTGTCGACGCTGACCGCCGAGCTGTGCGAGGTGCGGCCGGGCGGCGCCCTGAACGAGGTGCTGCGCGGAGTGCGGCCGGTGTTCGCGGACGCGCCCGCCGCCCGTGCCGCGCTGCCCGAACTGCTCGGCGAGGGCGGCGAGGCGGTCGTACCGGAAGGGCAGCACGCGATCCTCGCGCCGCTGCGCGGCCGGCGCCGGGTGATCGGCGCGGCGGTGTTCCTGCGCCGCCCGGAGCGGCTCGCGTTCGAGGCGGACGACCTGCTGGTCGCCGCCCAGCTGGCCACGCACAGCGCGCTCGGCATCGACAAGGCGGTGCTGTACGGCCGCGAGGCCTACATCGCCGACGAGCTGCAGCGCACCATGCTGCCCGAGACCCTGCCCCGCCCGACCGGCGTCCGGCTGGCCTCCCGTTATCTGCCCGCCGCGGAGACCGCGCGGGTCGGCGGCGACTGGTACGACGCGATCCCGCTGCCGGGCAGCCGGGTCGCGCTGGTCGTCGGCGACGTCATGGGGCACTCCATGACCTCGGCGGCGATCATGGGCCAGCTGCGCACGACCGCGCAGACCCTGGCCGGGCTCGACCTGCCCCCGCAGGAGGTGCTGCACCACCTGGACGAGCAGGCGCAGCGCCTGGGCACCGACCGCATGGCGACCTGCCTGTACGCGGTCTACGACCCGGTCACGCACCGCATCACCATCGCCAACGCCGGCCATCCGCCGCCGGTCCTGCTGCACCTGGGCGGCCGGGCCGAGGTGCTGCGGGTGCCGCCGGGCGCGCCCATCGGGGTCGGCGGGGTCGACTTCGAGGCCGTGGAGCTGGACGCGCCCGCCGGGGCCACGCTGCTGCTCTACACCGACGGCCTGGTGGAGTCCCGGCTGCGGGACGTGTGGACGGGCATAGAGCAGCTGCGCGAAAAGCTCGCCGCGACGGCCCAGTTGACCGGCCCGGACCATCCGCCGCCGCTGGAAGCGCTGTGCGACGAGGTGCTGGACATGCTCGGCCCCGGTGACCGGGACGACGACATCGCGCTGCTCGCGGCCCGCTTCGACGGGATCGCGCCGAGCGATGTGTCGTACTGGACGCTGGAGCCGGACGATACGGCCCCCGGCCAAGCCCGCCGGCTGGCCCGGCGCGCGCTCGCCCGCTGGGACCTGGAGGACCTGACGGACTCGGTCGAGCTGCTGGTCAGCGAGGTCGTGACGAACGCCGTGCGGTACGCCTCGCGGCCCGTGACGCTGCGCCTGCTGCGCACGGACGTGCTGCGCTGCGAGGTCGGCGACGACGTGCCGCAGCTGCCCAGGCTGCGGCAGGCACGGGCCACGGACGAGGGCGGGCGCGGCCTGTACCTGGTCAACCGGCTGGCCCGGCGCTGGGGCGCGACCCGGCTGAGCACCGGCAAGGTGGTCTGGTTCGAGCTGAACCGGGCCTGAGCCCGGTCCTCCCCGTACGACAGCGCGAAGGGCGCCCGGTGTCCGCCGGGCGCCCTTCGCCGTGTCCGCCTGCTACTGCTGGTCGCCCCCGCCGGGGTCGAGCGGCTTCTCGGTGATGTCGCTCGTCGGCGGAGTGCTGAAGGTCGGCGTCTGGGTCGGGGTCTGGGTGGGCGTCCGGGTCGGGGTGTGACTCGGCGTCTCGGTCGGCGGCTCGGAGGTCGGCTTCTTCGACGTCGGCGGTTCGCTGGTCGGCGTCTTCGACGGGGTCTGGGACGGCGTGTCGCTCCACCTCACCGTCGGAGTCGGCTCGACGGCCGCGCCCTGGGTGGTGTTCAGGTCGAAGGTGGACTTGTGGGTCACGCCGAAGGTGTACGCGGCCCAGATCTCGGCCGGAGGGCCACCGCCGTTGACCCGGCCGGGCGGCGGGATCTGGCCCGTGGCGCCCTGCAGGCTCACATGGCGGCCGGACCCCTTCTGCTCGCCGAACAGGCCCACCGAGGTGACCAGGTCGGGCGTGTAGCCGGTGAACCAGGCGGACCTGTCCTCGTCGGAGGTACCGGTCTTGCCGGCCACCTGCTGCCCGTCGCGCAGCTGGTTCTTCGCCACCGATCCGTTCGCCGTACCGTCGTCGACCACGCCGGTCAGCACGGAGGTCACGGAGTCGGCGGCGGTCCGGCTGATGACGCTGCCGCCGACAGGGTTCGGCATCTCGACCGAACGGCCCTTCTGCTCCGCCGACTTGACGATGCTCGGGGTCACCTTCTGGCCGTGGTTGTCGAGCGTGGCGTAGATGCCCGCCATCTCCAGCGGGCTCGCGCCCATCGAGCCGAGCGTCTGGGCGGGCACGGCCTGCATGCCCGTGGTGTCCATGCCCAGCTTGTTCGCGGTGCTCATGACCTTGTCCATGCCCACGTCGACGCCCATCTGCGCGAAGACGGAGTTGACGGACAGGTTCATGGCCTGCTGGACGGTGATCGGGCCGTAGCTCCGGTGGTCCTCGTTCGGCGGGCCGAAGCCGACCTTGCCACCGTGGTCGACGGCCTGGCGCCCGCTGGTGCCGTCGTAGATCGTGTCGGCGTTGATCGGCTTGCCGTTCTGCGTGGTGGCGTTCTGCTCCAGCGCGGCGGCGAGGATGACCGGCTTGAAGGTGGAGGCGGGCTGGTAGTCCCGGCGGGTGGCGTTGTTGTAGAAGTGCTTGAGGTAGTTCTGGCCGCCGTACATCGCGACGATCTTGCCCGTCTTCGGGTCCACCGAGACGGCGCCGGCCTGGACGTTGGCGTCGACCTTGCGCTGCTTCGGTTCCAGCTTGCTGGTCAGCTGGTCCCTGACCGCCTGTTCCAGCGCAGCCTGCTTCTTCTTGTCGATGTTGAGGGTGATGGTCCAGCCGCGCTTGACCACCTGCTGTGCGGCATCCGTGCGGCTGATGCCCTCCTGCTTCATCAGCTGGTCCTCGAGCTGCTGGTTGGCGAGCTCGACCAGATAGCCCTTCTGTCCTTCCTCGCCGGGCGCGCCCTTGGGCTGCTTCGGGAACGGGAACTTCATGCCCTGCCGCTGGGCCGGGTCCAGCCAGTGCTTTTCGACCATGTTGTTCAGGACGTAGTTCCAGCGTTCCCGAACCAACCTCTTGCCCACGGGACTCGCGGTCGCCCAGTCGTACTGGTTCGGCGCCTGGAGCAGCGCGGCGAGGTAGGCACCCTGCGCGACGCTGAGGTCCTGGGCGTCGACCTGGTAGTAGGCCTGGGCGGCGGCCTGGATGCCGTAGGCGTTGCGGCCGTAGTAGCTGGTGTTGATGTAGCCCGCGAGGATCTCGTCCTTGGTCTTCTTCTGGTCGACCTTCAAGGAGATGACCATCTCCTTGAGCTTGCGGGTGACGGTCTGATCCTGGTTCAGGTAGTAGTTCTTGACGTACTGCTGAGTGATCGTCGAGCCGCCCTGGGTGCCGCGGCCGGTCACCGTGTTGAACAGACCGCGGGCGAGGCCGCGCAGGTCGAGGCCGGAGTCCGAGTAGAAGCTCTTGTTCTCGGCGGCGACGAAGGTGTGCTGCACCTCCTTGGGCACCTTGGCCAGGTCCACGCTCTCGCGGTTGGTCTCGCCGACCCGGGCGAGGAGCGTGCCGTCGCTGTACTTGTAGATGTTGCTCTCCTGCTTGGCGAGCGCGTTGCCCTCAGGGACATCGACGTACAAGTACAGGGCGGCGAAACCGCCGATGCCGAGCAGGCAGAAGCCGAAGAAGGTGCCGAGGATCTTCTTCCAGGTGAAGAGCCGGCGTATTCGGCCCTTGGGCGGCTTGGCGGCCGGGCCGGCGCCGCTCGCGGTGGCGGTCGCGGGTGCGCCCGCGGGTGCGCTTGCGGGGGTGGAACGGCGGCGCTTGGGCGCCGCGCGGCGGCCACCGCGCTGTCGCGCTCGTCTCTCTTCCGCTCGTCCCATGGGTACCTACGCTCCGCTTCCTCATCGGGGTCAGCTCCGAAAGCTAACACCCGTCTCTATGACAAAGGCCCTGCGATCCGCACTTTTACGGACGTGACAATCAGCACCCGCCCCAAAGGAACCGACGGCTGTGGCTGCCCCGGGGTTGCCCGGAGCGTTAAAGTGATATCACTTAGATAGACCGAAGCTAGGGCTTACGAGAACGGGGGACCACCCATGTCCGCACACGCCCACGAGGCGGCCACCGCCGACGTACCCGACATGCCCGCACCACGCGTGAGGGAGTTCACCGCGCACAGCATCGGCGGCGGGCTCGCCCTGCTGCTCGGCCTGCTCGGACTCGGCGCCGCCGTCGCCCTGTTCGCGGCGGGCTCGGCGGTCTCCGCGCCCGGCGCCAAGGCCGGGCTGATCGTCGCCGGGGCCCTCGTCCTCCTCGCCGCCCTGACCGCGATGCGCGGCCTGAACACGGTCGCGCCGGGCGAGGCGCGGGTCGTCCAGCTCTTCGGCCGCTACCGGGGCACGATCCGCGAGGACGGCCTGCGCTGGGTCAACCCGTTCACCTCGCGGACCCGGATCTCCACCCGGGTGCGCAACCACGAGACCGCCGTCCTGAAGGTGAACGACGCCTACGGCAACCCGATCGAGCTGGCCGCGGTCGTGGTGTGGAAGGTGCAGGACACCGCCCAGGCCACCTTCGAGGTCGACGACTTCGCCGAGTTCGTCGCCACCCAGACCGAGACGGCGGTCCGGCACATCGCGATCGAGTACCCCTACGACGCCCACGACGAGGACGGCCTCTCGCTGCGCGGCAACGCCGAGGAGATCACCGAGAAGCTCGCGGTCGAACTCCAGGCGCGGGTGGAGGCGGCCGGAGTGCGGATCATCGAGTCGCGCTTCACGCATCTCGCGTACGCTCCGGAGATCGCCTCCGCGATGCTCCAGCGCCAGCAGGCCGGCGCGGTCGTGGCCGCGCGGCGGCAGATCGTGGACGGCGCGGTCGGCATGGTGGAGGCGGCGCTCTCCCGGATCGCCGAGCAGGGCATCGTGGACCTGGACGAGGAGCGGAAGGCGGCGATGGTGTCCAACCTGATGGTGGTGCTGTGCGGCGACCGGGCACCCCAGCCGGTACTCAACGCGGGGACCCTCTACCAGTGACGGACCCGGCGGAGCAGACTCCGCGGCGCCGGCCGCAGCAGCGCAAGCAGGTGCTGCTGCGGCTCGACCCGTCGGTGTACGAGGCGCTGGCCCGCTGGGCCGGGGACGAGCTGCGCTCGGCCAACGCGCAGATCGAGTTCCTGCTGCGCAGGGCCCTGGCGGACGCCGGGCGCCTGCCGCGGGACGCCGGACCGCTGCCACGCAGGGGCCGGCCGCCTGTCGCAGAACCGTGACAATGGCCCCTCACCTGCACTGAAACCCTCCAGGCCGTGATCTACACACTGCGCGTATACACACGACGTATACACCATGTGTAGAGTGCGGCCATGTCCATCGGTCACACCCTCCTAGGGCTCCTGGAGTCCGGCCCGCGTCACGGCTACGACCTGAAGCGGGCTTTCGACGAGAAGTTCGGTCACGACCGGCCGCTGCACTACGGCCAGGTCTACTCCACGATGTCCCGGCTGCTGAAGAACGGCCTCGTCGAGGTCGACGGGATCGAGGCGGGCGGCGGGCCGGAGCGCAAGCGGTACGCCATCACCGACGCCGGCATCACCGATGTCGAGCGCTGGCTCGGGACCCCGGAGAAGCCCGAGGAGTACCTCCAGTCGACCCTCTACACCAAGGTCGTCCTCGCGCTGCTCACCCACCGCAACGCGGCCGACATCCTCGACACCCAGCGCGCCGAGCACCTGCGCAGCATGCGGATCCTGACCGACCGCAAGCGCAAGGGGGACCTCGCGGACCAGCTGATCTGCGACCACGCCCTGTTCCACCTGGAGGCGGACCTGCGCTGGCTGGAGCTGACCGCCGCGCGCCTCGACAAGCTCCGTGCGGAGGTGGCCAAGTGACTCCCCCTCCCGGTTCCCTGCTCATCGCCCAGGACCTGCGCAAGGCCTACGGGCCGACCGTCGCGCTCGACGGCGCCGGGTTCTCCATCCACCCCGGCGAGGTCGTCGCCATCATGGGCCCCTCCGGCTCCGGCAAGTCGACGCTGCTGCACTGCCTCGCGGGGATCGTGCCGCCGGACTCGGGCTCGATCACGTACAACGGGCAGGAACTCGTGACGATGAGCGACGCCCAGCGCAGTGCGCTCCGGCGGTCCGAGTTCGGCTTCGTCTTCCAGTTCGGGCAGCTCGTACCGGAGCTGACCTGCGTGGAGAACGTGGCACTGCCGCTCAGACTGAACGGCACCTCCCGCAAGGCGGCCGAGAAGGCGGCCCTGGGCTGGATGGAGCGCCTCGAGGTCGACGACCTCAAGGGCAAGCGGCCCGGCGAGGTCTCCGGCGGCCAGGGACAGCGGGTCGCGGTGGCACGCGCACTGGTCACCGGGCCCCGCGTGCTGTTCGCCGACGAGCCGACCGGCGCGCTGGACTCGCTCAACGGCGAGCGCGTGATGGAACTGCTCACCGACGCGGCCCGCTCGACCAACGCGGCCGTGGTGCTGGTCACGCACGAGGCGCGGGTGGCCGCCTACTCCGACCGCGAGATCGTTGTACGCGACGGGAAGTCCCGGGACATGGAGCGCGCCATATGAACGCCCGGCAGTGGACCAGGGATCTGAGCATGGGGGCCCGGTTCGCGTTCGCCGGCGGGCGCGAGGGCTGGGTCCGGGTGCTGCTGACGGCGGTCGGTGTCGGGCTCGGCGTCGCGCTGCTGCTGCTGACGACCGCCATTCCGAACGCCCTCGCGGTACGGCACCAGCGCGACGAGGCCCGCCTGGACTACACGTACGACCAGAAGCACAGGCCGAAGGCCGCCAACACCCTGGTGATCTCGGACGCCGACACGAACTACCACGGCTCCGACATCCGCGGCCGTCTGGTCGAGCCCGAGGGGCCGCGTGCGCCGCTCGCACCGGGCCTGGCCAAGTACCCGGCGCCGGGCGACATGGTGGTCTCCCCGGCGCTGAAGCGGCTGCTCGACTCCACCGACGGGAAGCTGCTGCGCGAGCGGCTGCCGTACCGGGTGGTCGGGACCATCGGCGAGCAGGGGCTCATCGGCTCGCACGAACTCGCCTACTACGCCGGCGCGAAGAACCTGGCACCGCGCATCAACGGCTGGCAGACTGCCCGGATCAGCGCGTTCGGGAATCCGCACCCGAGTCCGCCCGACAGGACGGACCCCGTGCTGATCCTGCTGGTGCTGGTCGTGTTCGTGGTGCTGCTGATGCCGGTCGCCGTGTTCATCGCCGCGGCCGTACGGTTCGGCGGCGAGCGGCGCGACCGCAGGCTGGCCGCGCTGCGGCTGGTCGGCTCCGACAGCCGGATGACCCGGCGGATCGCCGCGGGCGAGGCGCTCGCGGGATCCCTGGTCGGGCTGGTCTTCGGCACTGTCTTCTTCCTGCTGGGCCGTCATCTCGCCGGTTCGGTCGAGATCCTGGACATCAGCGTGTTCCCCAGCTATCTCAACCCGACGCCCGCCCTGGCCCTGCTGGTCGCCGTCGCCGTCCCGGCGGCAGCGGTGCTGGTCACCCTGTTCGCGATGCGCGGGGTGGTCATCGAGCCGCTGGGTGTGGTCCGCGCGGCCAGGCCCTCGCGGCGCCGGCTGTGGTGGCGGCTGCTGCTGCCGCTGGGCGGCCTCGCGATGCTCGCCCCGATGCTCGGCCAGGGCCGGTCGAACGGCGATTTCAACCAGTACCTGGTGATCGGCGGCGTCCTGCTGCTGCTCGTCGGCGTGACCGCGCTGCTGCCATGGGTCGTCGAGGCCGTGGTCGCCCGGCTCGGCGCGGGCCATGTCGGCTGGCAACTGGCGGTACGGCGGCTGCAGTTGAACAGCGGTTCGGCGGCCCGCATGGTGAACGGCATCGCCGTCGCGGTGGCCGGGGCGATCGCCCTGCAGATGCTGTTCTCGGGCGTCGAGAGCGACTACACCAAGGCCACCGGCCAGAACGTCGAGCGGACGCAGATGGAGGTCCAGATATCGCGGGACGGCGCCTTCTTCTCGGTCGCCGACAAGTTCTCCGCCACCAAGGGCGTACGGAAGGCCACCGCGCTCGCTGTCCTCGACGTGGCCAACCGGAGCTGGAACAACGACGACGGGCCGATCACCTCGACGAGCGTGACCGTCGGCGACTGCGCCGCGCTGCGCGAGGTGGCACGGCTGACGTCCTGCCACGACGGGGACATCTTCGTGGCGCGGGGCGGGGACAAGGAGATGGACGCCGACGTGGCGAAGCTCGCCAAGCCGGGCCGCAAGCTCTACTTCGACACGGGCAACGGCTTCTACAAGGGCCGGGATTTCGTCTGGTCCGTGCCTGGCGGCCTGAAGCAGGTGCGCTCGATCGAAGGCCCGAACAGATACAGGGACAGCGGCTTCCTGATGACCCCCTCCGCCGTGCCGCACCGGATGGCCGGGCTGGCAAGAGGTCAGGTGTACCTGTCGCTCGACGAGTCGGTGCCGGACGTGCACGAGTACGTCCGCAACACGGCGGCCCACGTCGACCCACTGGCGAGCACGATCGTGTGGGCGTCCAGCGAGAAGTCCACGAAGTTCACCTCCATCCGGACCGGCCTGCTCGTCGGTGCCACCTGTGTGCTGGCGCTGATCGGCGCGAGCCTGCTGGTCTCCCAGCTGGAGCAGCTGCGCGAGCGGCGCAAGTTGCTGTCGGCGCTGGTGGCCTTCGGTACCAAGCGCCGCACGCTGGGCCTGTCGGTGCTGTGGCAGACGGCGGTCCCGATCGCCCTCGGTCTGCTGCTGGCCTCGGTGGTGGGCCTGACGCTGGGCGCGGTCCTGCTGAAGATGACGGCGACACCGGTAACCGTGGACTGGTCGAGCGTGCTGTCGCTGACCGGCATCGGCGCGGTGGTGGTCCTCGCGGTGACCCTGCTGAGCCTGCCGCCGCTGCTGCGCCTGATGCGCCCGGACGGGCTGCGGACGGAGTAGCCCGTCCTTACCGAATCCGGCTAGGCCCGCTCGTCCAACACCCGTACCGGCAGCAGGCGCATGGCCTCGCGGAGGGCTGATGCCAGTTCCTGGTACTCGGCGCCGCGGGCCGCGCCGGTGCGCATGGCGAGGGCGATACGGCGGCTCGGGGCCGGGTCGGCGAAGTAGCCGGTGAGCAGCTGGTTGCTGCGGGTCGTCTCGACCCGCAGCGCGGTGCGCGGCAGCAGTGTGCAGCCGAGGCCGCCGGCGACCAGCTGGACGAGCGTGGACAGACCCGCCGCGGTCGTGGTCACCGGATTGTCCTCGCGGCCGGCCTCCCGGCAGATGTCGAGGGCCTGGTCGCGCAGGCAGTGGCCCTCGTCCAGCAGGAGCAGGTTGAGTTCCTTCAGCGCCTCGCGCGGGATGCCCTCCCGGCCGCCGAGCCAGTGGTCGAGCGGGGTGACGAGCACGAAGTCCTCGTCGAAGAGCGGGAGTTCGACCACTCCGGGGATGCCGAGGGGGACGGCGAGGAGCAGCAGGTCCAGGCGGCCGGTGTTCAGCCCGTCGAGGAGGCTCGCGGTCTGCTCCTCGTGCACCTGGAGGTCGAGGTCCGGGTAGCGCTCGTGCACCAGCCGCAGCACGGTGGGCAGCAGATACGGCGCGACGGTCGGGATGACCCCGAGCCGCAGCACCCCGGTGAAGGGCGCCCGGACCGCCTCGGCCTCCTCCATGAGCGCCCCGACCTCCGCCAGCACCGCCTTCGCCCGTACGGCGAGACGCTCGCCGGCGGGCGAGAGCAGTACCTTGCGGGTCGTACGCTCGAGGAGGGTGACTCCGAGGGTCTCCTCCAGCGCCGAGACGGCGCCGGACAGCGCGGGCTGGCTCATCCCGATGGCCGCCGCGGCGTCCCGGAAGTGCAGATGCTCGGCCACGGCGGCGAAGGCACGCAGCTGCGCGAGGGTCGGCTGCCTCCGCTTGCCGTTACTACTGGTCACTGATAGCTCCCTCCGATCAACATGACCGAGTGTAGCTATTTCCCTAATCAATGCCGCCTGTGCCACCATCGTCGGCGTCCAACCCAAGGGAAACGCCCTCAAAAGGGGTGCTCCCTCGCTGCAAGGAGAGCGTGTGCTCACTGTCGGTGACAAGTTCCCCGAGTTCGAACTGACCGCCTGCGTCTCGCTGGAGAAGGGCAAGGAGTTCGACACGATCAACCACAAGACCTACGAGGGCAAGTGGAAGATCATCTTTGCGTGGCCCAAGGACTTCACCTTCGTGTGCCCGACCGAGATCGCCGCGTTCGGCAAGCTGAACGACGAGTTCGCCGACCGTGACGCCCAGGTCCTCGGCTTCTCCGGTGACTCCGAGTTCGTCCACCACGCCTGGCGCAAGGACCACGACGACCTGCGTGACCTGCCCTTCCCGATGATGGCCGACTCCAAGCACGAGCTGATGGGCGACCTCGGCATCGAGGGCGAGGACGGCTTCGCCAAGCGCGCCGTCTTCATCGTCGACCAGAACAACGAGATCCAGTTCGCCATGGTGACCGCCGGCTCCGTCGGCCGTAACCCCAAGGAGGTCCTGCGGGTCCTGGACGCCCTCCAGACGGACGAGCTGTGCCCGTGCAACTGGAGCAAGGGCGACGAGACCCTCGACCCGGTCGCGCTGCTGGCTGGTGAGTGACCCCCATGTCGCTCGACTCCCTGAAGTCCCGCGTCCCTGACTACGCCAAGGACCTGAAGCTCAACCTGGGCTCGGTCATCGGCAACTCGGAGCTGCCCGCGCAGCAGCTGTGGGGCACGGTGCTGGCGACCGCCATCGCCTCCCGTTCTCCGATCGTGCTGCGCGAGCTGGAGCCGGAGGCGAAGGCGAACCTCTCGCCGGAGGCGTACAACGCGGCCAAGTCGGCGGCCGCCATCATGGCGATGAACAACGTCTTCTACCGCACCCGGCACCTGCTGTCCGACCACGAGTACGGCACCCTGCGCGCGGGTCTGCGGATGAACGTCATCGGCAACCCGGGCGTGGACAAGGTCGACTTCGAACTGTGGTCGTTCGCGGTGTCCGCCATCAACGGCTGCGGCATGTGCCTGGACTCGCACGAGCAGGTGCTGCGCAAGGCCGGTGTCGACCGCGAGGTGGTCCAGGAGGCGTTCAAGATCGCTTCCGTGGTCCAGGCGGTCGGCGTCACCCTTGACGCCGAGGCGGTGCTGGCCGAGTAGTCCGGCCGCGCTCTACGGAACCCCGCTCACCCTTCGTGGGCGGGGTTCTCGGCGTTTTCGCCCTGGACCGCCGCGGGGGCCGACTTCTGCCGGACCTCCTCCGCATACTGCTTGAGGTACCCCACCACCGTGTTCGTCACCGCCACCAGCGGTACGGCCACCACCGCGCCGCCGATGCCGGCCACCAGACCGCCGGCCGCCACCGTGAGGACCACCGCGAGCGGGTGGACGCGGACCGCGCGGCCCAGGATGAACGGCTGCAGGATGTGGCCCTCGATCTGCTGGACCGCAAGCACCACGGCGAGGGTCATGACGGCCGTGAAGACGCCCTGGGTCACCAGCGCCACGATCACCGCAAGCGCGCCGGAGGCGACCGCGCCCACGAGCGGGATGAAGGAGAACAGGAAGATGAAGACGGCCAGCGGCACGGCCATCGGGACGTCGAGGAAGTAGATGCCGATGCCGATGAAGATCGCGTCGATCAGGGCGACGAGGACCGTGCCGCGGACGTAGGCGGTCAGCGTGCGCCAGGCGCGCGGGCCGGCGCCGGCGATGGCGGGGCGGGCGGCGGCGGGCACCAGCTTCAGGAACCACTGCCAGATGCGCGCGCCGTCGTAGAGCAGGAACAGCGTCGAGAAGAACACCAGCAGGATGCTGGTGAGCGTCTCGATGATGACCTGAACGCCCTCCAGCCCGGCGGAGGTTATCTGGTCGGCGTTGGCCCCGATCGCCTCGCGGAGGTTCTTGGCGATCTGGTTGATCTGCTTGTCGGTGACGTGGAAGGGGCTCCTCAGCAGCCAGTCGCGCAGATCGTCGATGCCGCTCTGGATCTGGCTGGAGAGGCTGTCGATGTTCTCCATGACCTGCCAGGTCACGAACCAGCCCATCAGCCCGATGATGGCGAAGCCGCCGATGGCCGTGAGCGCGGTGGCCAGGCCGCGCGGCACGCCGAGGCGGCAGAGCCGGTCGACCGTCGGCTGGAGCAGCGCGGTGATGAGCAGGGCGATGACGAAGGCGAAGACGACCAGTTGGACGGAGCTGATGACCCGCATCAGCACCCATACGGTGCCGGCGAGCACGAGCAGCCGCCAGCCCGCCTCGGCGGCGACCCGGACACCCCAGGGCACGGCCTGCGCGGGGTCGGGACGCGGGCCGGCCGACGCCGGGGCTGGGGCTGGGGACGGGGCCGGAGGAGCGGGCGGCGCTACGACACTCGGCTCCGGGTCGGTGACACGGGAGTCGGCGACGCGGGTGTCGGCCTCGGCGGTGCCGGAGTCGGCCGTGCCGGCAGTGCCGGAGTCGACGGTGCCGGAGTCGGCGACGCGGGCGTCGGCACCACGGGTCTCGGCGACAGCGGAACCGACAGCAACCGGCTCGGGCGCGTGATCCTGCTCCACCTCCGCGCGGCGCTCGTCCAGGCGCTCACTCATCTCCGTGAGACCGGCGCCGAGCCGGCCGAGCCACCCTGGCACTCGCGACATCATCCGCCCTCTTCCCCCGCGTCCCCGGGTGATCGCCACCACTCCCCCCTGGAGTCGTTCGCATACGACCGTACAGGGCGAAAGCCCCTCCCCTAAGGACGGGGAGGGGCTGCGCAAGGTTGAGCCGGAACCAGCCGGACCGGGGCGGGCCTAGTACCAGTGGTTGGCCTGCCAGAACGACCAGGCCTGGCACGGGCTGTGGTACCGGTCGTTCATGTAGTTGAGGCCCCACTTGATCTGGGTGGCCGGGTTGGTCCGCCAGTCGGCACCGGCCGAGGCGTACTTGCCGGCGGGCAGGGCCTGGAAGAGGCCGTAGGCACCGGAGCCGGCGTTGACCGCGCGGTAGTTCCAGCTGGACTCGTGGTCCACGATGTTGCTGAAGCAGGAGTACTGCCCCGCGCCCACCATCTGACGGGCCATCGCCTGGATCTGCGCGACGGTGTAGCTGCTCTGGGTGGGGAAGCTGGAGGAGTCGCGAACGGTGTCACGGCTCGCCGCGGCCTTCGCCTCGATGCGCTCCTTGGCCGCCTTGGCCGCAGCCTGCTCCGCAGCCGCCTTCTTCGCGATCGCGGTCTCCGCGGCGGCCTTGCGGGCCGCTTCCTCGGCGCCCTTCTTGGCGCTCGCGTCCGCGGCGATGGCCTGTGCGTCGGCCTGCTGCGTCAGGGAAGCGCTCTGCACCTGCGCCTGCTCACCCGCGGGGATGTCCGCCAGGAGCGCAGTGTCGGCTGCCGTCGCCTCGGCGTCGTTGTTGGGCTGTGCGGTGCTGCCCGAGGCAACGCCGACGACACTTCCAACAGCGGTGACCGCGGTGGCCGAGGCCACTGCGAATCCCCGGACCGAAATCCGGCTCACACGGTTTCCTTCCAGCATCGCCCGCTTCGGTGACCCTGGCGGACGCAATCGTGCCCCTGGCACTGGCCTCCCAACTGCAGGGTCACGGGAGGCACGGGCCCGGTGGGCAACTCCCCCGAAGGGAGCGCCGCGTGAAGCTCGGGCGGCATACGACGAACGCTATGGAGTTGATGCTGCTTCTGTTGTGCGGTACCGCTGGGGGTACAGCTGTGTCGTATGCGGGGCCTGACAGGAGTGAGACTCTGCCGCACCCAGACGCCGCGTGGCAATTCTGCGTTGCGTGTGAAAGCTCACATCCCGTTTGGCCCTGGGGGTTTCCGGAAAGCTCCACGCGCGAGGGCGCCGCCCGGCTAGGCTCTTGGCCTTTGCCGGACGGCGCCAACGCGTGTCAGACGAACGTCAGATGTGCCCGTCCTCCAGCATTTCGGTCACAAGCGCTGCAATCTGGGACCTCTCGGACCGCGTCAGCGTGACGTGCGCGAACAGCGGGTGTCCCTTCAGCTTCTCCACGACGGCGACCACACCGTCGTAACGGCCTACGCGCAGATTGTCCCTTTGCGCCACATCATGCGTAAGAACCACCCGTGAATTGGCGCCGATTCGGGACAGAACGGTCAGCAGGACGTTCCGTTCGAGCGACTGCGCCTCGTCCACGATCACGAACGCGTCGTGCAGGGACCGGCCGCGGATGTGGGTGAGTGGCAGCACCTCCAGCATCCCGCGCGCGGTGACCTCCTCGATGACCTCGCGGCTGGTGACCGAGGACAGCGTGTCGAAGACCGCCTGCGCCCACGGGCTCATCTTCTCGGCCTCGGTGCCCGGCAGGTACCCCAGTTCCTGCCCGCCGACCGCGTACAGCGGCCGGAAGACCATGACCTTCTGGTGCTGACGGCGCTCCAGGACGGCCTCCAGGCCCGCGCACAGCGCGAGCGCCGACTTGCCGGTGCCGGCCCGGCCGCCCATCGAGACGATCCCGACGTCCGGGTCGAGCAGCAGGTCGAGCGCGATGCGCTGCTCGGCGCTGCGGCCCTTGATGCCGAACGCCTCCCGGTCGCCGCGCACCAGGCGGACGTTGCCCTCGGCGCTGACCCGGCCGAGCGCCTTGCCGCGCTCGGACTGGATGGTCAGGCCAGTGTGCACGGGGAGGTCGGAGGCCTCCGGGACGTACACGTGTCCTTCCTCGAAGAGGATGTCCACCTGCTCGCCGGGCAGGGTCAGTTCGGACATTCCGGTCCAGCCGGAGTTCTCCGTGATGGCGAGTTCGGCCCGGTACTCCTCGGCGAGGAGACCCACGGACGACGCCTTGATCCTGAGCGGCAGATCCTTCGAGACGACGGTGACGTCGTACCCCTCGGCCTGCAGGTTGCGGGCCACGGCGAGGATGCGGGAGTCGTTGTCCCCCAGGCGGTAGCCGGTCGGCAGCACGCTGGGGTCCGAGTGGTTCAGCTCGACACGGATCGTCCCGCCGAGTTCCCCGATCGGGATCGGGGCATCGAGACGGCCGTTCTTCACCCGGTAGTCGTCGAGCAGGCGCAGCGCCTGGCGGGCGAAGTAACCGAGTTCGGGATGGTGCCGCTTGGCCTCCAGCTCAGTGACCACGACGATGGGGAGCACGACCTCGTGCTCGTCGAAGCGGGTCAGGGCGTTCGGGTCGGCCAGCAGGACGCTGGTGTCGAGAACATACGTGCGCCGGTCTGGCTTGTGGCGCTTTGTGCTGGTCACCACGGAAGGACGTACCCCCTCGGATGAGGTCGGGGAGCGACGAGGTGGAAGCTGGGCCGGGAGGAGGGAGCATGCATGCCGATGCCTGGCCCCCGCGTACGGAGGGCCGGGTACCGGCCCTCCGTGGCTGCTTCCGTGCAGTGGCCGCACGGGTCGGGCTGTTGCAAAAGGGCCTCCCGGGCGGACGGCCCCGAGCCGCCCGCTGAGATACGACGCCCGGGGTTCGGGTGTCGACCTGCTTGGCTTATGCCCTCGAACAAGCGCTGCCATGCAAATGCGGCTGAGAGCGGCCTGGTGAACTCCTTGTTACTTCCGCACCAACCGGGGTATAGGGAACGCCCCGCCGCCAAGACGGCGAGCGGGGCGTGCGGTTCGGCTCCGGCGGGGCGGACTCTTCGGCCTCAGCCGCCGTAGCGGCGGTGACGTGCGGCGTAGTCGCGCAGGGCGCGCAGGAAGTCGACCTTGCGGAAGGCGGGCCAGAAGACCTCGCAGAAGTAGTACTCGGAGTGTGCCGTCTGCCAGAGCATGAATCCGGACAGCCGCTGCTCGCCGCTGGTGCGGATCACCAGGTCCGGGTCGGGCTGGTCGCTGGTGTAGAGGTGACGGCCGATCATGTCGATGTCGACGGACTCGGCGAGGTCCTCCATCGACACGCCCCGGTCCTGGGCGTCGAGGAGCATGGAGCGCACGGCGTCGGCGATCTCCTGACGTCCGCCGTAGCCGATGGCCACGTTGACGAGTATCCCGTCGCGGTGCGAGGTGGCTGCCTCGGCCTCCTTCAGGGTGCGCTGCAGCCCGCCCGGCAGCAGGTCGAGCGCGCCGACGTGGTGCACGCGCCAGCGGCCGTCGGCGGCGAGGGTGCGCACGGTGTCCTCGATGATGCCGAGCAGGGGGCGCAGCTCCGCCTCCGGCCGATCGAAGTTGTCCGTGGACAGCAGCCACAGGGTGACGACCTCGACGCCGGCCTCGGTGCACCAGCCGAGGAACTCCTCGATCTTGTCGGCACCGGCCTGGTGCCCGCGGACGGTGCTGGAGCCGGCAGCCTTCGCCCAGCGGCGGTTGCCGTCCATGATGACGCCGATGTGCTTGGGCACCTGAGCGTGGTCGAGGTGGCCTTCCACCCGGCGCGCGTAGAGCCTGACGAGCAGGCCGCGCAGGTTGTCACGCAGGTTCACGGGACCTCCGGGGTTGTGCAGGTGTTGAAGCGTACCCCTGCCCGTCGGCTTGGCCCGGGCTCGGGGTTCGGGCCCCCTGCGTGGGGACGCCGGTCCCTCGCTGTGTGGTTCCCAAGAAAAACGGGCCGGTCCGTGGGGGGGAGACGGACCGGCCCGAGGGGGGGTTTCCACCATAACCCTTCGTAAGGGCTGATGGGTGCATCGGCGTGCCACAACTACTCTCCGCGCACACCTGGCGACGCCCCGGTGTGCAGGGAACACTCGATTCAGGGGTGTCTCACGGCAAATTCACAGCGGATTCCCAGGCAATCCGACCGGATAAGGATCGAACCAGAGGGTTTGGGCCGTCTTGATGACGCCTCGGCGAGTTGTCCGACCGTCCCCTGGACGGGCGAGTCGCGAGCGAACGTTGACTTGACGGTTCCGCTGAGCGGCCACGCGGAGATCATCCGGCATCACGGCACCGCGCAGCCCCCTCCGCTGCGCGACACCGCCCGCGCAGCTTTGCTGACGCGAATTACCTTGGTGTGAACCTATGTGACACGTGGGACGGATGTGAACTCTGCGCGATAACGATGCGGAAACCATGGGGGAACGCGAGATGAACGTGATCCCGAAATGCCCGATCTCCCTCAGTTCGCCGGCTTCCGGATGTCGAAGAGCTGCCGGGCGCTGTGCGCGACGAACGGTCCCTCCCTCTCGATCCGCTCGTGCAGCGAGCGGAGTTGGGGCTCGTACGCCTCCACGGTGAAGCCGGGGACCAGCCAGACCACCTTGCGCAGGAGATGGACGACGGCGGCGATGTCGCGGAACTCCATCCGCAGCCGCTCCGCCCGCAGCCCCACGACCTCCAGACCCGCCGCCTCCGCGTCCGCGCGCTCGCGCTCGGGGTCCCGGCCGCTGCGCACCGACTCGGGCTGCGGCCCGAGGAAGTACTCGATCAGCTCGAACACGCTGGCCGGCCCCACATGCTGGGCGAAGTACGTGCCGCCCGGCCGCAGCACGCGCGCGGTCTCCGCCCAGTCCGGACGCACCGGGTGCCGGCTGAGGACCAGGTCGAAGGCCTCGTCGGCGAACGGCAGCGGTACGTCGTCCGGGGCGCCGACGACCACGACTCCGCGCGGTCGCAGCAGGGCGGTGGCCTTGGCCAGGTTCGGCGGCCAGCCCTCCGTGGCCGCGACCAGCAGGGGCCGGGCCGGAGCGGCCGTGGCCAGGGCGAAGTCCAGTACCTCGCCGCCGCCGGTCTGGATGTCGAGCGCGGCCTCGGCTCCGGCCAGCCGCTCCCCCGCCGAGCGGGCGTACCCCCACGAGGGCCGCGCCTCGGTGGCCCGCCCCTCGAACCACGAGAAGTCCCACCCCTCGGTGGGCACGGCGGCCCCCTCCGCCACGAGGTCCTCAAAGGTACGGTTCCCTGCCATGAACCCCATGGTCGCAGGGGGTTGTCAGTGGGGCCTGCTAATTTCCGCGCGCATGACGAACTCCGAGACGAGCTCCGAGACGAACTCCGAAGAGAAGGACATCCTGCACGCGAGCCTGAACCGGCACCGGGACGCCGTGCTCTGGAAGCTGGAAGGGCTGGACGACGAGCAGCTGCGCCGCCCGATGACTCCGTCCGGGACGAGCCTGCTCGGCCTGGTCAAGCATCTGGCCTCGGTCGAGTACGGCTGGTTCGTGGAGACGTTCGGGGGCGAGCCGGAACCCCTGTGGTTCGACCCGTACAAGGGCGAGGACATGCAGGCGGCCCCCGACGAGACGACGGAGCAGATCGTCGCCTTCTACGCCCGCGCCCGCGCCGCCGCCGACCGCATGATCACCGAGCTGCCCCTGAACACGCAGGGCCGCCCCGCCTGGCTGGACGTCTCGGTCTCCCTGCGCCGGACCCTCGTCCACATGACCACGGAGACCGCCCGGCACGCCGGGCACATGGACATCCTGCGCGAGCTGATCGACGGGGCGACCGGGGACCGCCCCCGGGCCACGGGGACGGACTGACCAGGTCGCACGCGGCGTCTCAGCTGCTGGGCTCGCCCGGCGCCCCGAGGACGAGCAGAACGTGCTCGTCCTCCCCGTGCCGGACCGTGCCCGCGCGCTCGAAGCCGTGTCTCTCCAGGAGGCGGACCGAGGCGGTGTTGCCGGAGAAGGGGTCGGCGTACAGCGGCCGGGTGCGGTCTTCGTCGAGAAAGAGGGCGAGGGCCCGGGTGCCGATGCCGCCACCCCAGTACGGCCGGCCGAGCCAGTACCCGATGAACCGCCGCTCGTCCTCCGTCCAGGACACGACGTTCCCGGCGGTCTCCCCGTCCACGACGACCGTCCGCACGAGACAGTCGGGGTCCGGGAGCACCCGCTCGCGCCAGTGCCGGAGGAACGCCTCCCGTGGCCGGGGCGTGAATCTCGACCGCCGGACGGCTTCCGGGTCGTGCTCGAAGGCGAGGAACAGTTCGAGGTCGTCGTCGACCACGGCCCGCAGGCTCACGTCTGTCATACCGGTCACTCTGACAGGCACCACTGACAATGCCCTTCGGCGGACTTGGGCCCCTTCCCGGTGGGGAGGAAGGGAAGGGACAACTGGCTTCGGGCCACTGGTGTGCGGGAGGGGACGGCATGGGAAGACGCTGGCGGGACGGGCACGGCAGGCTGCTGGTCCCCGGGGACGAGGGCGGCCCGGCGCTCGTGCTCCCGCTGGAGATCGCGGCCTCCTACCGGGCCCGCACCAAGGGGCTGCTGGGCCGGGACTCGGTCGACGGGGCGATGCTGCTGTCACCCGCGAGCGGGGTGCACACCTTCGGCATGCGGATGCCCATCGACGTCGCCTACCTCGACCGCCGCCTGACCGTCGTCGCCGTACGCACCATGCGGCCGGGCCGGATGGGGCTGCCACGGCTGCGGGCGCGGCACGTGCTGGAGGCGGCGGCGGGGGCGATGGCGGGGTGGGGACTCGCGGCGGGGGTGCGGGTGTCCGTCGAGACGTGACCCCCGTCAGCCCTGGGTGCGCGGGAAGGAGACCTCGACCCGTCGGTTCTTCTTGCGGCCCTCCTCGGTGGAGTTGTCGGCGATCGGGTACTGCTCGCCGTAGCCGCGGACCTCGAAGGTGACGTCCGGGTCGTTCAGGTCCTGGTCCAGCACAGCCTGCACGGCGTTGGCGCGCTGCCTGGACAGGATGTCGCCGTGGGCGGCGGAGCCGAGGTCGTCGGTGAAGCCGAAGACTCGGACCTGGGTCGCGTTCTGCTTCTTGATCTCCTCGGCGATGGTGGCGATACGCGCCTTGGCCTCCGCACCGAGCTTGGCGCTGTCCTTCCCGAACAGCACCTCGGCCTGGAGCGCGAAGGTCACGTCGGCGTTGGTGTCCTCCCGGCGCTCGTCTCCGCTCTGGTCTTCGACGACCGACTTGATGTCCAGCACCTTGGGCTCGGCGAGGGTGGCGCCCTCGGGGAGCTTGAGATCCGGGTCGGTTGCGTCGACCTTCACGGGGGCGGTGGCGGAGGGTTCGGTGCCCGGGGGGTCGCTGGGGCCGGAGTCGGCGTGGGCGAGGGCGGCAGAACAGAGGTTCGCGGCCACCAGAAGCACGGCTGCGGTCAGGGCCAGGGGGAGGCGTGGTGTGGTCACGGGGGCCTCACCCGGAGATCTGGATGGTGGCGGCGGAGAAGGTCGGCAGTTGGAACTCCACCTGGGTGATGTTCGCCGGGGGTGCCGGGAACTGCATGAAGACCGCGAGGGTGTCACCGGCCTTGAGTGACGAGAAGCCAGTGGTGGTCAGCGGACGACCGTCCGTGTCGCGCAGGACGTAGTACCGCTTCTTGCCTTTGGGATCGACCAGGGTGGCGCCGCCCAGCGATGTGCCGTTCCTGATGATCTCGGTTTCGTTTCCGCTCAGCGCGGACGGGATGAGGACGCTCTTGGCCCCGTCGTTCTTCAGGGTGCCGTTCACCGTGACGAAGCCGCCCGAATCACGTTGCGCGGAGGTGATCTGGAGCAGCAGGCCGTCCGAGCCCTTCAGCTCGGCCAGGGGGGTATCCGACTGCCCTTCCTGAGTACTGGGGCTGGATCCACTGGCCCGGGAAGCGGACGCCGACTTGTCGGGCTTCTTGTCGCCGCCACTCCCGCCGCAGCCGGCCGCACCGAGCGCCAGCCCGGCAACGACCGTCAATGCGACCATCCCCCTGCTGGCCCTCGCGGTGAACCGAATGCTCATGACTCTGCTTCCTTCTTTGTTCGTGACTTGCTGTCACTTGGCCAGGTGGACATCGAAGAGATCTTCGGGCCGGGGAAGATGGGTGGGGTCATCCGGCTTCAGAACCCAGTCCTGGTGGTCCTTGCAGATGAGCTTCGGCAGTGCGTCGTCGCCCGCGTCCTCACCGGGCTTGCAGAGCGGTTGGATCACGGCACGGGCGGAAGCGTTCCCGTGGTACCGCTCGGAGCCGGGGACCACGGATTCTCCAACGTTCTTGATCGTCACGGCATGAACCACGTAGCTCAGGGGCGAATCGTGGTGGCAATACGCCGTCGCGCCGTTCTGCGCGCCAAACTGAGTGACACTCCGACTCCGGCACCAGTCGCTGCCCCCCTCGCCGTGGAAGATGGCCTGCCACTTGGTCGGGTCGAGTACGTCGTCCACCCACAGGGCCGCAAGTTGGTCCCGTGTCTTCTGGGCTGCCGCAAGCGCCGTCGCATCCGCCGCAGTCTGGGCACCGCTCCGACTGACCGCGGCCTGGCCGACGGCCAGGTAGGCCAACGCAAGGAAAAGCAGGCCCGCCACCACCGTGATGTAGATGGGGAAGGCCTGCCCTGCGTCGCGATACCGGCGCGGCTGAATCAGCTGCCGGTTACCTCTGAGATCTTCGTCCTGATCGCGTCGAAGATCGTCTGCCCGATGCTCGTACCCGTGATCGCCAGCACGATAGCCACGACCACGGCGATGATGCCGAGGTATTCCACCGCGGTCTGTCCACGGTCGTCGCGGGCGGCGCGGGCCTGCAAGTACGCCACGGTGGTGTGGAACCAGTTGCTCACGGTCTTCCCCTCCAGCTCGGCCTGCGATCCCGGAACCGTACTGCGCGACACCCCACCCGGCAGAGGGTCCCAGGACCCAATTGCGGACCCAGTTCATCTCAGGCCACCCCCAGCCATTTGGCCGTGGCCTGGGATCTGGTGGTGCTGTGGAGCTTGGCGAAGATGCGGTTGATGTGGTTCTTGACGGTCTTCTCGCTGATGAAGCACGCGGCGGCGATCTGCTGGTTGCTCATGCCGGACGCGATGAGGTCCATGATCTCCGCCTCCCTCGTACTCAGTTGGAACGCCGACCGCCATGACTGTCCCACATTCGATTGCTTTTGTGAAAGGTCTGGGGAGGCTAACGTCCTTAAATGAAGCGGTCGTTCCACGGTCTCGTGTGCATTCGCACTCGACCGAAGCTCAACCAGCAACGCCCTCGCCGCCCCCGGCGTCACATGGGGCCGCCCCTCCCGTACGTCCCGCACCGCCCTCACCAGCTGCTCCGTCGTGAACTCCCCGTGGACCAGATATCCCCCGGCGCCCAGCCGCAAAGCCTCCCGGACGGTATCCGTCTCGTGGCTGTAGGTGAGCATCATGACCGGGGCAAGGCGCACCAGGTGTGGCAACGCCGAGATTCCGTCGACGCCCGGCATGCGGACGTCGAGCAGGATGACGTCCGGCCGGTACCTGAGCGCCGCTTCGTACGCCTCGCGGCCGTCCGCCGCCTCCGCCACCACCGTGGTGTCCTCGCGGCCCGAGAGGAGGGCCGTGAGGCCCGCCCGGACCACGGGGTTGTCGTCGGCCACCAGGAGCCGGAGTGGTGCCGGCGCGGTCGGTGGCGGGAAGTCCCGCCCGGGGTGAGTGTGCTGCATCTTGTGCCTCCTCTCGCGTCTCTCTACGTGTCCTGGAGTGCCGTCAGGGGGAGTTCCACGCGGACCTCCGTGCCTCGTTCGTGGCCGCCTCGGCCGATCCGGATGCGGGCGCCCGCCTGCGCGGCCCGTTCCACCATCCCCAGCAGGCCGAAATGACCGGAGCGGCGCAGCTGTTCGAGGGTGGTGTCCGGTGGCAGGCCGCGGCCGTCGTCGTGGACGGTGAGGCGAAGCAGACCGTCGTGGACTCCCGCGCGTACGTCGACCCGGGTGGCCGCCGCGTGCCGGTGCGCGTTCTCCAGCGCCTCCGCGGTGATGGAGAGGAGGTGGCGGGCCAAGGGGGCCGGTATGGGCGGGAGACCCTCGCCCTCCAGCCCCTTGCCCTCCAGAACGTCGTACGTGACCGGGAGGCCCGTTCGGGCGGTGAAATCCCTGAATTGGGACCTCAGTTCGCACCACACATCCGTCGGGCGGCTCTCGGCCATGGGCGGGTCCCGCCGCAGCTCCGTCAGCAGTTCCCGTGACTCCGCCGCCGCCCGGCGGGCCGAGCGGGAGACCAGTTCCGCCTGTTCGCGGATGCGGTCCGGGTCGGGGACGGTCGCGGAGGCCGTGGCCGCCAGACCGTCCGCCGCGAGCGCCACGCCGTACAGGGTCTTGGCCACCGAGTCGTGCATCTCGCGGGCCAGCCGGGCCCGTTCCGCGCTCACCGCCTCCGTCGCCGCCAGGCGGGCCTGCACCGCCGTCAGGGCCTCGGTGGCGGAGCCGAAGCGGAGCATCAGGTTGCGCAGGGTGGAACCCATGGCGCCGGAGATGACGCACAGGCCGGGCAGGAGCAGGGACTCGGCAACGCCCGCCTGGCGGTCGGCCTTCAGCGTGGCGTGGACGAGCAGCAGGATCAGGGACTGGAGCGAGGCGAAGCAGGCCGCGCCGCGCCAGCTGTAGACCAGGCCGGCGAGGAGGGGGGTGCAGACGCTGACGTAGGCGAGGGTGGTGTCCGGGCCCGCCGAGATCAGCAGCAGGGAGCCGAAGAGGGTGTCGGCGGCCAGGAGGCTGGGGTGGCGCAGGAGGAGGGGGCCGAAGCGTTCCCAGTCGCGGAAGAGGACGTACGACACCATGAAGGTGACGACGACGGCCGCGCCGACCAGACGGACGCCGACGCCGGGGGCAGCGTTGAGGAGGGCGGCGGGGGCGGCCACGGCGATCATGGCCAGCCGGAACCCGAAGACCTGCCGGCACATGGCCTGCAGGGCACGGATCTGGATCTTCTCCGACGGCCGGAACGGGGTCTCCTCCGACGGCTGGGACCGTGTCTCCTCCGACGGCTGGGACCCTGCCGCCTCCACCGGACGGGACCATCGCTCCGACTCCGGCGGGCGGAATCGCCGTTGCTCCGACTCCGCCGGACGGAATTGCCCTTCCTCCACTGCGACCGCCACCCCGCCCCTCACTTCCCCGTGAGCGAGCCGAAGTCCACGCCCGAGCCCAGGATCAGCCCCGCGCCCAGCAGGAGCATCGTCGCCGGAACCATGAACGTGGTGATCATCAGCGTGGCCTTGGGGACCGCGCGGGCGGCCTTGCGGCGGGCGTTCTGGGCGTCGGTGCGGCGCATGTCCTTGGCCAGGGCGACCAGGGTGTCGACGATGGGCGCGCCCAGTTCCTCCCCCTGCTGCAGGGCCGTGACGAACATGGCCACCTGCTCGGAGTCGTTCCTGCGCCGCAGCTCCGCGAAGGCCTGTCGGCGGCTCATGCCGAGGTCCATCTGGCGCAGGGTGATGCGGAGTTCGTCGGCCCACGGGCCCTCGTACCGCGAGGCGACCCGGTCCATGGCCTGCCGGAAGCCGAGCCCGGCGCTCACCACCACCGCGAGCACGTCCAGGAAGTCGGGCAGGGTCCGTTCGATCACGTCCTTGCGGATGCGTATCGCCGACCAGATGCCCACCTCGGTCCAGAAGGCGCCGAAGAGCAGGAGCAGCAGGGCGACGAACCACTGGCCCCGGAGCAGGAAGACCAGGAAGCCCACGGCGCCCAGCGCGCCGTAGACCGCGCGGCGGGCCGCGTAGCGGTCGATGGTGAGGCCGCCGGGGTTGCCCGCGAGGTCGATCCTGCGGCGGTACCTGGCGACCAGGCGCGGGCCCATCAGGCGTAGCACCGCAGGGGCGTAACGCATGCCCAGGCGGTCGACGACCGAGCCCACCGCACCCGTGCGGGTGGCGCCGACCTCCAGGGCGACGGCGAGGTCGCCGGGGAGTTTGGCGTCCGCGCGGTACATGCGGATGCCGGTGAAGATGCCCAAAACGCTCGCGCCCATCGCCAGGGCCAGGAGGAGTCCCACGAGTCCGGTACCCATCAGGCAGCCGCCCCCTCAGACGTCGATCCGGCTCAGGCGCCGGATGAGGACGAAGCCGACGGCGTACAGGCCGAACGCGATGATCACGCACGCCTGCCCGATCGGTGAGCCGGTCATGCGGTCCAGGGCGCCGTCCTTCACGGCGTTCATCAGGAACAGGGCGCCGACGCCGAGGACGGGGACGGCGTACGAGGTCATCGTCACCTGGGAGAGCTGGGTGCGGATCTCGCGCCGGGTCTCCTTGCGCTCCTCCAGCGTCTCGGTCAGGTTCCTCAGCGCCGAGACCACCTGGCCGCCCGCCCGGTTCGACAGCACCAGGGTGGTGACCAGCACGACCAGTTCCCGGGACGGCAGCCGGTCGGCGAGTTCGCCGAGCGCGTCCTCCATCGAGTGACCGATCGCCAACTGGTCGGAGACCTTGGCCAGTTCCTGGCCCGCCGGAGCCTCCAGCTCCTCCGCGGCCATGCCGATCGCGGTGCGCAGGGCGAGGCCGGCCTGGGTGGCGTTGGCCAGGATGCGGGCCAGTTCGGGCAGTTGGTTGATGAAGCGCTCGATGCGCTTCTGGCGCTGCCAGTTGAGGAACTGGAGCGCAGCCCAGACGCCCAGGAGCCCTGCCAGGGGGCCGAAGAAGGGCGCCAGGGTGGCCTCGCCGATCAGCCACAGGGCGGCGACCGTGGCGAGCATGTAGGCGAAGAACTCGCCCGGGGTGACGTCCAGGCCGGTCGCCGCGAGCCGCAGCTCCAGCTTCCGGCCCAGTGCCGTACGGCGCAGCCGCCGGTCCAGGTTGCGGAAGCGGCGCCGGCGGCCGGTGACCGCTGCCGCCCCGGTGTGCGAGAGGCGGTCGATCAGCTCCGCCCGCTGGGCCCGGCCCGCGGCGTAGCTGTGCACGCCGGCGACGGCCAGGACGCAGGTCAGCAGGGCGACGCCGCTGGTCAGCTGGACGAGGGTGTGGAGTTCCATGGTCCTGGGTCCTACCTGGCTTCTCGGGTGGCGAGCTGCTCCGCGGAGCGGGCGACTCCGAAGGCCTGCGGGATGGGCTGGCTCGCCATGTAGAGGCGGTCGGCGGTACGGCGTGGGAGCGGGTGGTACTCGAAGGTGCCGTACACCCGGCCGTCGGGGGTCATGGGCTGGGCGTGGAAGCGCGCCACGGTCGCCAGCCGGTACGGCTCCCCGCCGTGGCTGTCGAGCAGCGCGATCTCGGTGATGCGGCGGGCGCCGTCGGCGAACCGGGTGAGCTGGACGATGACGTCGACGGCGCTGTTGATCTGGTCGTGCAGGGCCACGAAGGGGACCTCCACGTCCGACATGGACGCGAGGGTCTGGAGGCGGGTGAGGGCGTCCTCGGCGCTGTTGGCGTGCACGGTGGCGAGGGAGCCGTCGTGGCCCGTGGACATCGCCTGGAGCATGTCCAGGGACTCACCGCCGCGCACCTCGCCGACCACGATCCGGTCGGGCCGCATGCGCAGCGAGTTGCGCACCAGGTCGCGGATGGTGACCTCGCCCTTGCCCTCGACGTTCGGCGGCCGTGACTCCAGCCGGACCACGTGCGTCTGCTGGAGCTGGAGTTCGGCCGAGTCCTCGATGGTGATGATGCGCTCATGCGGCGGGATGAGGCCGGAGAGCGCGTTGAGCAAGGTCGTCTTCCCGGTGCCGGTGGCGCCGGAGACGATGATGTTGAACTTCGCCTGCACCAGGCCCGCCAGCAGGAACACCATGTGCTCGTCGAGCGAGCCGAAGCCGATCAGCTCCTGGAGCGTGAACGAGCGGGGGAAGCGGCGGATGGTGAGCGTGGGGCCGGTCAGCGACAGCGGCGGGATGATCACGTTGACGCGCTCGCCGGACGGCAGCCGGGCGTCCACCATCGGATTCGACTCGTCCACCCGGCGGTTGACCGTCGACACGATCCGCTCGATGGTCTGCATCAGCTGGTCCACGGAGACGAAGCGCAGCGGCAACTGCTCGACCCGGCCACCGCGTTCGACGAAGATCGCGTCCGGTCCGTTCACCATGATCTCGGTGATCGACGCGTCCTCGAGCAGCGGCTCCAGGATGCCGAGGCCGAGCGCCTCGTCCACCACCCGGCGGATCAGCTGCGAACGCTCCACGGTCGACAGCACCGGGCCCTCACGGCTGATGATGTGCCCGAGCACCCGCTCCAACCGCGCCCGCCGTTCGGCGGCGGCCAGCGCGCTCATCTCCGCGAGGTCGATCTCCTCCAGCAGCTTGGCCCGGTAGGAGGCGACGAGATGCCCGTCCTCACCCCGGCTGCCGTGCTCCTCGGGTGAGTTGATCCGTGCCCGCAGACTCATGGGTGGCACCTCCTCGTTCAGTGGTGGTCGAGCGGCATGGTGGCGGTCTTGGTGGCCGTGCCGAAGTTCCAGAGGATCTGGGGGATGGCGACGGTGGCGGTGACCTTGACCGAGTCGGTTCCCAGGACGGGGTCGCAGTGCACCTGGAGGCCGGCCGCCTCGTCGCACGCCCCTTGCGCGCCATGCCCCAGCGAGGCCGCCCGCGCCCCCGCCCGAGCCGCCGTGCTGGCCTGCTCGGCCGCGTAGGCAACCGCCCCGATCTGGATCCCGGCCAACCCGACGATCAGCAGTACGGGTATGAACCCGAGGTACTCGATGGCGACTTGGCCTCCATCACGCCGTCTCCGCCGTATCCGTCCGTACGACATCTCAGTCCTTCACCTCCTCCACGGCACCGGCATGGCCCCACACCCTGACGGGAAAGTTGATCAGCCCGGGAAAGAGCACGGGAACCTTTATGCCTACGTCCGCCTTCACGTATCCGGTCCCGCCGCACTGTCTGAACTTCACGCCCGATCGCCACGCCCTGGACAGATGGTGCAGTGCCGCGTGCCGACACACGCCCCTCCTCTCCCCCTGAGTCGCAGCCGTCCCCGCCCGCACCCCCTCGTCCGCAGCGTTCCCCGCGAGCGTGAAGGTGTACCCCACCAGCACGGCCTGCCACATCAGCACCAACGTCAGCACGATCAGCGGAGTCATCCCCAGGAACTCGATGCTGACCTGCCCCCGGTCGTCCTTCCCCAGGCGTCTCATCGGCCCTCACTCCTTCCGCCGCCGGAAACCGACCGACCCACGCGCCCCGCCCCCGCGATGGGAGGCCCCCTCGACGGCCTTGGCCAGCCCCAGCTCCCCCGCAAGGGTCCACAGCGCCTGCCTCACCGTGCTCTTGCCGTCGAGTTCGTGCAGACGCCCGGCGTCCACGACTCCTTGCAGTTCCTTGAAGGCCGCTGGCACGGCCGTACGTGCCATCGCCGTACCCGTGATGCGTTGCACAAGCGCCGGCTGGATCTCCGTACCCCGGCTGTGGCGGTTGACGACGACGGTCGTCTCCTCGGCCTTGCGGATCTGCAGCCGGTCCCACATGCGCACGGTCCGCTTGGCGGCGCGTACGGCGATCACGTCGGGGGTGGCCACCAGCAGGGCGGTGTCGGCCATCTCCACCGCCGCCGCGCCGGCGCCCCCGAGCTGGGCGCCGCAGTCCACCACGACCACCTCGTACCGGGAGCGCAGGGCGCTGACGATCTGCCGGGCTGCGCGGTCGCTGACCTCCTCGCCGCGTTCGCCCTCGGCGGGGGCGAGGAGCAGGGCGAGGCCTGTGTCGTGGCGGAAGACGGCGTCGGCGAGGACGCGCGGGGAGATGTCGGTGATGGCGGCGAGGTCGACGACCGAGCGGCGGAACTGGACGTCCAGGTAGGAGGCGATGTCGCCGGTCTGCAGGTCGAGGTCGACGAGGGCGGTGGACCGGCCGGAGGCCTGGGCGGCGAGCGCGAGCTGGATCGCCACCAGGGTCGCGCCGACCCCGCCCTTGGCTCCGCTGACCGTGACGACCGTACCGCCGGTGCCGCCGAACACGTCGGCTCCGTGGCCGAGATGGCGCCGTACGCCACTGGACCACTGGGCGACGGCCTGCACGCGGCTGGCGAGTTCGTCGTACGACAGCGGGAGCGCGACGAGGCCGCGGGCACCGGAGTCCATGGCGGCGGCGAACAGGCCGGGGCTCGCGTCGGTGGTGACGAGGATGACGCCGACGGCCGGGAAGCGCAGGGCGACCTCGCGGATCAGCTCCAGCGCGGGGACGGGCCCGATGCGCTCGTGGACGACGACCACCTCGGGCAGTTCGTCCACGGACTCCGTCGCGAGGCGGGCGAGGGCGTCGACCAGCTGGGTGGAGTCGCCGAGGGGCGGCTGCGGTTCGGCGTCGGGGAGCTGGCTGAGCAGGGTGACGAGGGAGCGGACGGCGTCCGGGTCCGCGCCGGCCGGGAGGATCCTGGTGGGCATGCTCGGCCGCCTCTCACTTGTCCGTCGCGAGTTCGTAGGTGCGGTCCTTGTCGGGGACGCTGGTCTCGCTGCCGGGGGCCACCAGGGCGAGCCGGACCCGCTGGGCGAAGGACTCGGCGTAGGTGATGCGCTGGGCGTCGAGGGTGGACAGCGCGAAGGTGATGGGGACCGCCTCGGTGGGCTGCTGCTGGTCCTTGCTGCTGTCGGGGTCGAGGGCGGTGATCCGGCCGACGTCGAGGACGCGCGCGTTGGTCACGATGATCTTCGACTGGTCTGGGTCGCCCTCCTTCTTCCCCTCGAAGGTGGCATAGACGTTGACCCGCGAGCCGGGGGTGATCTTGCCGGCGACACCGGTGGCGGCGTCGATCATGATGGCGACCTCCTGCTGCCCCGACTGGAGGGCGGGCTGGTCGACGATCATGTCGGTCTGGAGGAGGGAGCCCTGGCGCAGCGTGGTCACCGCGATCTTGCCCTGGATCTGGCGGAGATCGGTCACGGCGTTGCCGGACAGCCACCGCTTGGGCATCTTGATCTTCTCGAACTGGCCGGTGTCCAGGGCGGTGTACGGCTGCACGTCGGACCTGACCCGGTAGGCGGTGACCTCGTGGCCGACCTTGGACTGCACGTTGTCGATGACGGAGAGCACGCCGGCGAACGCGCCGAGAGCGCACAGGACCGACAGGGTCAGGAGTATCACGCCGCGGCGCTGACGGGAGTTCATGAACCGTGCAACCTCATTGGGGGAATCGGTCGAGCGGGATGTGTGCGGGTGCTTGCGGGGCCGGACCCGGGCCCGGGCCGGTCAGGCGGGCGTGCGCTGCTCCAGAGCGCGTTGTCCTCGGCGGTTGCCTTGTTCCAGGGCCCGTTGACCCGGGGCGCCCTGCTCCAGGGCGCGGTGCGCGGGTGGTTCGTGGACGGGCGGGTTGGCCGAGCAGAAGACGCAGCGGTCGCCGATGACGTCGATGCCGCACCAGTGGCAACTGCTCTGCCGTACGGAGGTGACGAGCTGGTAGAGCACCGACAGGTCGGCGAGATAGCTGCAGAACTCGACGGCCCGCCCCGTGCCCCACCACACCGACGACTCGGCGGGCAGCGGGGCCTCACGCAGCCCGTGCACGCCCCACTCCTTGGCCAGCTCGCCGATCCATTCGCTCTGCAACTGTCCCCTGGCGACGAGCATCCAGGTGCTGAAGTCGGGGCCCTTGAGCGGGGCGGCGCCGGGCCCGATCCGCACGAGCTGCGGCTCGGGATGGGCGAGCACGGCGAACTGGCTGCCGGGGACCCAGGACTTGGCGTGTGCCTTGAGGCTGACGGGTACGCGGTCCAGCCGGGCCACCGAGCCGAGAACGGCACCGGCGTGGATGTAGTGGGTGAGCAGCCGTCCGGCGGAGGCCAGCACGCCCGGACTCAGGTCGCAGGAGGCGAGCTGGCGCAGTTGCCGGGCCAGTACGGCGATGCCGAGGGGCGGCAGTTCGGGCCGGAAGACGGCGACCCGGTCGCTCTCCAGCAGCGAGCGCAGGGTGTGCAGCCGCCGTAACACGGGCTCCGGGGTGGCGCTGGAGCACACGACGATCACGTACCCGTACTGCTCTATGAGGCCGTGGAGTTCGGTCAGCGCGTGCTCCAGCGGCCGTCGGTCGAGGCCGTCCAGCACGACGGCAGGCATGGTCCGTTCGTCCTGCGCCGGCAGTGCCATGTCGGCACTGGTCACGGCAATGGCAGTTGGCACGCGCGCACTCCGCTCTTCACACCCGCCGGCCCACCGGAGTCGCTCCAGCGCACCAGGACGACTTCACTGCGTGACTACGTGAGCACTGTATCCACGGCTGAATGACCGGAGAACAGCGTTTGTGTAGCTCGCGTGGAACTCACAGCACCCAAGTCACTTCAAAACAGGACAGGTTGAGCATCGAACCGAAGGCGATTCTGGTCTGGACCTCTTGACACTCGGATTGGTCTGGACCAACTTGTAGGCCACGAGGACCATCACCCCTTCCTCTCTCCTCTCCCTGTTTTCCCCTCCTCCCGCTCCGTCAACTCCCCCACCGGAGGCCCCAGTGGACCGTGCAGCAGGCATACCCAGACGCAGACGACGGATCGCCACCTGGTCCGCCGCCACCGCCCTCGCCCTGTCCGTGGCGGGCCTCGCCGCCGGCCCCGCGTCCGCGGCGGACGTCAACAACGTCAAGAACGCGGGCTTCGAGTCCGGCCTCGCCAACTGGACCTGTACGGCGAACAGCGGCACGACGGTCTCCTCCCCGGTGCACGGCGGCTCGTCGGCGCTGAAGGGCACACCGGCCGGGCAGGACAACGCCCAATGCACCCAGACGGTGGCGGTCAAGCCCAACTCGACGTACACGCTGAGCGCATGGGTGCAGGGCGGCTACTCGTACCTGGGCGTGACGGGCACGGGCACGACGGACGTCTCGACCTGGACCCCCGACACGGCGAGCTGGAAGCAGCTGTCCACCAGCTTCACCACCGGCGCGTCCACGACCTCCGTCACGCTCTACACCCACGGCTGGTACGGCCAGGCCGCCTACTACGCCGACGACATCTCGGTCCACGGCCCCGACGGCGGCGGTGGCGGCGACCCGGCCCCCACGGTCCCGGCCGCCCCGACCGGCCTCGCGGTCACCGGTACGACCTCGTCGTCGGCCTCCCTGTCCTGGAACACGGTGTCGGGCGCGACGGGCTACAACGTCTACCGGAACGGCACGAAGGTGACGGCGGCGACGGGCACCTCGGCAACCGTCACGGGCCTGGCCGCCGCCACGTCGTACAGCTTCCAGGTCACCGCGACCAACGCGGCGGGCGAGTCGGCGAAGTCGGCGGCGGTGACGGCCACGACGGCCTCCGGTGGCGGAAGCGGGGGCGGGGGTGGCGCCGTGCCGAAGCACGCGGTGACGGGCTACTGGCAGAACTTCAACAACGGCGCGAAGGTCCAGAAGATCTCCGACGTCCCGTCGGCGTACGACATCATCGCGGTGGCCTTCGCGGACGCGACGACGACACCGGGCGCGGTCTCCTTCAACCTGGACTCGGCCGGCCTCGGCGGTTACACGGTCGACCAGTTCAAGGCGGACATCAAGGCCAAGCAGGCCGCCGGCAAGAAGGTGATCATCTCGATCGGCGGCCAGAACGGCACGGTGTCGGTCAACGACCCGGCATCGGCGACGAACTTCGCGAACTCGGTGTACTCGTTGATGCAGACGTACGGCTTCGACGGCGTGGACATCGACCTGGAGAACGGCCTCAACGCGACGTACATGACCCAGGCGCTGCGCGCACTGTCGTCGAAGGCGGGCCCGTCCCTGGTCATCACGATGGCCCCGCAGACGATCGACATGCAGTCGACGTCGAACGCGTACTTCCAGACGGCCCTGAACATCAAGGACATCCTGACGGTCGTCAACATGCAGTACTACAACAGCGGTTCCATGCTGGGCTGCGACGGCAAGGTCTACAGCCAGGGCTCCGTGGACTTCCTGACCGCCCTGGCCTGCATCCAGCTGGAGGGCGGCCTCTCCCCGTCCCAGGTGGGCCTGGGCCTGCCGGCCTCGACAAGCGGCGCGGGCAGCGGCTACGTCTCGCCGACGGTCGTGAACAACGCCCTGGACTGCCTCGCGGCAGGCACGAACTGCGGCACCTTCAAGCCGTCCAAGACCTACCCCGACCTGCGCGGCGCGATGACCTGGTCGACCAACTGGGACGCGTCGTCGGGCAACGCGTGGTCGAACGCGGTGGGGGCGCATGTGCACGCACTGCCGTGACGTGTGATTCGGCTGTATTCGGCTGTATTCGGCTGTATTCGGCCAGCGACGACGCCCGGCCCCGGGAAGGGTCCGGGCGTTGCTGCCCTACGGCGAGCTGTGAGGCGCAGAAGGCCCGCTACGGCGTGTAGACCTGCTCCAGGCTGTGGATGGCGCCGTCGTCGCCGGTCTCGTACTTGAACACCAGGCCGGAGTCAGGGTGCGCCTTGATCCAGTCGATCAGCTCCTGCACGCCGATGCGCTGGTTCTTGCTGCTGCTGGTGATCGGATTGGTGGCGGTGACGTATGCGGCCTGGTCGAGGGCCCAGCGGCTGTCCTCGCCGGTGACGACGAACGGCGTGCCGTCGGAGTCCTTGCCGGGGCACCCCCAGGCCCCGTGCTGGATGACCAGGTTCACTTTCCCGGTGCTGCCAGGGAGTTCCTCGACACGGTAGACGGCGATCTCGTCGGGGTCGACATGGTCCGGGTCCGGCGCCTTCGTGGCGCAGCCGGCGGCCGGTGGCGTGGTCTTGGCCGAACCGGGAGCCTTGGATGCGGGCTTCGCCGCGGGCGTCCCGCCGCCGGCCGCACCCGGTGACGCGGTCACGGTGGCACCCGAGCCCGCTGAGCCCCCCGCGGCCCCGCCCTTGCCACCGGACGCGCCGGACGACGGGCGCGCCGTGGCGGCGACGCTCGGCGTGCCGTCGGCTCCAGCGGTGTCGTCCCCCTGGCACCCGGTGAGTACCGCGGCCAGCGCGACGGCCGCGAGCGCGATGACGGCGGGTCTGAGGCGATGGGCATTCATGTGGATCGTCCCCCCTGTTCACGGGCGGCCCGACCGGCCGCACCCGGATCCGGACCGTAACAACGGCCTGCTCGCGCCGCACTACTCGAAGGTCCCGTGTCACGGACTCCGGACAATGCCGTCACGGGGCACGGACCATGTGATGGAAGAGGGAATCAGAAGGGGCAGGACCCCCTTGCCCGCAGGTCTTGACCAGTTCATGCCAACACTTCACCATGAGCCTTGAGTCATGAGTGCCAACTCCGCACCCTCCAGCACCCCACCCCCCACATCCGGCGACCCCGGAATTCCTGGAGAACCAAGGAGAGTTCATGCGACTTCGCATCCGCGGCTCCGGCGCGCGCGGCGGCACACGTACCGCCGCCATCGGCGCACTTCTGGCCCTCGCCCTAGCCTCCCCCGTCTCGGCCACCGCCACGCACGCCACCGCCGACAGCGCCCGGAAGGCCACCGCGCCCACCGGTGATGACATCCGGCAGTACGAGATCCACCAGGGCACGACTCCCGTCACCCGTACAGCCATTCAGGCCGCCGGTGTCAGCGTCGACGAGGCCGACGAGGAGACCGTCGTCGTCTCCGGGCGGGCCGCACAGATCCGTAAGCTGCGGCAACTCGGCTACGACGTCAGCCCGTTGGGCGCCGCGCCGCAGCGAGCCGGCACACGGCTGTACGACTTCCCGAGCGCCGACTCGAAGTACCACAACTACGCCGAGATGAACGCCGAGATCGACCAGCGGCTCGCGGCCTACCCGAACATCATGAGCAAGCGCGTGATCGGGAAGTCGTACCAGGGGCGGGACATCGTCGCCATCAAGGTCAGCGACAACGTGGGCACGGACGAGGACGAGCCCGAAGTGCTGTTCGCCTTCCACCAGCACGCCCGTGAGCATCTGACCGTGGAGATGGCCCTGTACCTGCTGCGCGAACTCGGCGCCGGGTACGGGACCGACCCACGGATCACCAACCTCGTCAACACCCGCGAGATATGGATCGTCCCCGACCTGAACCCGGACGGCGGGGAGTACGACATCGCCACCGGGCACTACCGCTCCTGGCGGAAGAACCGGCAGCCCAACTCCGGGTCCTCGTCGGTCGGAACCGACCTCAACCGGAACTGGAACTACAACTGGGGCTGCTGCGGCGGGTCCTCCGGGTCGACCTCGTCCGAGACCTACCGCGGTTCCGCCGCCGAGTCCGCGCCCGAGGTGAAGGTCGTCGCCGACTTCGTGCGCAGCCGGGTCGTCGGAGGCAAGCAGCAGATCAAGGCCGGGATCGACTTCCACACCTACAGCGAGCTGGTGCTGTGGCCCTTCGGGTACACCTACTCGGACACCGACACCGGCATGACCGCCGACGACGCCGCCGCGTTCAAGGCCGTGGGCCAGAAGATGGCTGCCAGCAACGGGTACACGCCCGAGCAGTCCAGCGATCTGTACATCACGGACGGCACGATCGACGACTATCTCTGGGGCACGCAGAAGATCTTCGACTACACCTTCGAGATGTATCCGACGTCCAGCGCGAACGGAGGGTTCTACCCGCCCGACGAAGTCATCGAGCGGGAGACCTCCCGGAACAAGGACGCGGTGTTGCAGCTGCTGGAGAACGCCGACTGCATGTACCGGTCGATCGGCAAGGCCGCCCAGTACTGCAGCTAGGTCCTGTCTGGAGCCGGCCGGCCGGCTAGGCCTCTTCGAAGTACGCGTCGAGGACCTCGTCCAGCTGTGACTCCCACTCCTTGAAGCTGGCCCTGGCCGTCGCCTCGATCTCTATCGGGTACCAGCGGCGGTCAGGGGTGTGGACCGTGATCGTGAAGCGCTTGCCGAAGCGGGAGGACTCCGTCTCGACCGCCGCGATCTCGTCCCAGCGGAACTCGCACGCCTCCTCGTCCAGGCGGAGGCGGACGCCCTTGCCGTCGGCGACGATCCTGGCCCGGCGGTCGGACGCCTCGAAGACGGGGCCGCCGCCGTCCGCCGGCGCGTCCTCCGACTCGGCCCCGGGCTCGGACGCGGACGCGTCGGACTCGGAGACGACCGGGGCCGCCTCCACGGACTCCGACTCCGGCTTCGCGTCCTCCGGCTTCGCGTCCTCCGGCCCTGCCGCTGCCGGCGCCGGGCCCGTGAGTCCCGGGATGAACGCCGGGTCGAAACCGGCGCCCGCGACGGGCTCCCCCTTCAGGGGCTTGCTGCTCGATCCTATGCGCTGCTCCACGGCGGCAGTATGGACGACTTCCCTGTGCCGGAACCAGTCAGCCCAGCCATAACTCCGTGAACTGTCACCCCAGGACGGCGAGCGCGTCGATCTCGATGAGATGCCCGGCGGGCAGACCGACGTAGACGGTGGTCCGGGCGGCGGGCGCCTGGGTCAGGCCCTGCTCGTCGAAGTAGGAGTTGTAGATCTCGTTCATCTCGGCGAAGTGGCCGGTGTCCGTGAGGTAGACGCGGATCATCATCACGTCGTCCCAGGAGGCACCGCCCTCGTCGAGAACGGCCTTGACGTTGGCGAGGGTCTGCAGGGTCTGCTCGCGCAGGCCCGGCCCGACGAGCGTGCGCGGCTTGCCCTCCTCCGCCGGGAGGAAGGCGACCTGCCCTGCGACCTGGAGGATGTTGCCCTTCTTCACGCCGTGGGAGAACTTCGCGGGCGGGGCGGCGTGGGTCTTCGGAGTGACTGCGATCTTGTCCGTCATTCAGGTTCCCTTAGGTCCTCAGGTCCGTCACTGGCGTTCTTCCCGTTCGGCGCGGACACCGGCATCCCGGCCGCCACCCGGCCACGACTGCCTCGTCAGTAGCGTCGACGAGGATGACTCCTGTCGCTATCGTTGCGGCAATCGTGCCGTTGATCGGGTGTCAGCGAGATGCTAGACACCAGTACGCATTGCATGCAGTGGCCGTTGCACATACTGCAACGGCAGAGAGGGGTTCCATGAGCACCGAAGCGCTCGCCCGCCTGGCCGAGGAACGCATCGACCACCGCTTCAAGGGACTCCCGCCGGACGCCGACGGCCTGACCGTCGCCGAGCTGACCGCCCAGCGCCGCAACCTCTTCACCGGCGGCTTCACCACCCCGGTCCTCGCCCTGTCCGCCGAGCGCCTGGAGCACAACCTGGCGCTCATGGAGACGTACATCGTCCGGCACGGCCTCGCCTTCGCCCCGCACGGCAAGACCTCGATGGCCCCGCAGCTCTTCCAGCGCCAGATCGAGCACGGCGCCTGGGGCATCACCCTCGCGGTGCCGCACCAGGTGCGGGTGGCGCGGGCCTTCGGCGTGCAGCGGGTCTTCCTCGCCAACGAGCTGGTGGACGCCCCCGCCCTGCGCTGGATCGCCGCCGAACTCGCCGCCGACCCGGAGTTCGGGTTCGTCTGTTACGTCGACTCCGTACGCGGGGTGGAACTGATGGACGCGGCGCTGCGCGGTGCCGCCCGGCCGGTGGACGTCGTCGTGGAACTGGCCGCGGGCGAGGGGGGCCGTACCGGCGTGCGCACGGAGGAGGACGCCCGGGCGGTCGCCGACGCGGTGGCCCGTACGGAGACGCTTCGGCTGGTGGGCGTTGCGGGGTACGAGGCTCAAGTACCCGGCGCCGACCCGGAGTCGGTGCGGGCCTGGCTGGGCCGGCTGGTCACCCTCGCCGCCGAGTTCGACAAGGCGGGCCGGTTCGCCGGGGCCGAGGAGATCGTGGTGAGCGCCGGCGGCAGCGAGTGGTTCGACGCGGTCGCCGACGTCTTCGCCGTGATCCCCGAACTCTCCTTGCCCGTCCTGAAGTTGCTGCGCTCGGGCGCGTACGTCTCGCACGACGACGTGCACTACGCGAGGCTCACCCCGTTCAACCGGATCCCCGAGGAGGGCGCGCTGGAGCCCGCGTTCCGGCTGTGGACGCAGGTCGTCTCCCGCCCCTCCGCCGAGCAGGCCTTCGTCAACGCGGGCAAGCGGGACGCCGCCTACGACCTCGACTATCCCGTGGCCCACGTGGTACGCCGGGACGGCGGCGAACACCCGGCGCACGGCATCGAGGTGACCGCGCTGTCCGACCAGCACCTGTGGCTGGGCACCGCCCCGGAGGCGGACGTCGAGGTCGGCGACTGGATCGGCTTCGGTCTGTCCCACCCGTGCACGACCTTCGAGAAGTGGCAGCTGATCCCGGTGGCCGAGGCGGACGGGACCGTCGTCGACTACATCCGCACCTACTTCTAGACCCCCTTCCAGACCCCCTTCCAGATCCACTTCTAGACCCACTCCTAGAGCCACTTCCAGACCGCTTGTGGGGAGCCCTGGTGGAGGACCTGGTCATCCGTGACGCGGACGTCGTCGACGGCAGCGGTGCGCCGTCGTACCGCGCCGATGTGGTGGTCGACGGCGGCCGTATCGTCTCGATCGTCAAGGAGGCGGCTGCCGCCGGCTGCCAACGGCCGGTCGCCATGTGCGAGTTGGATGCCGAGGGCCTGGTCCTCTCCCCCGGCTTCATCGACATGCACGCCCACTCCGACCTGGCCCTGCTGCGCGACCCCGAGCACACCGCGAAGGTGGCGCAGGGGGTCACCCTCGAAGTCATCGGCCAGGACGGGCTGTCGTACGCGCCCGTGGACGACCGCACTCTGGAGGAGGTGCGCCGGGCGATCACCGGGTGGAACGGGTACGGCGACGACCTCGACTTCGACTGGCGCACGGTCGGCGAGTACCTCGACCGGCTCGACCGCGGTATCGCCGTCAACGCGGCCTATCTCGTCCCGCAGGGCACCGTCCGCGCCCTGGCCGTCGGCTGGGCGGACCGGGCGGCGACACCCGAAGAGCTGGACCGGATGCGGCAGTTGGTGGCCGAGGGGCTTCAGCAGGGCGCGGTCGGGCTGTCGTCCGGGCTCACCTACACACCCGGCATGTACGCCGAGGACGCCGAACTCACCGAACTGTGCCGGGTGGTGGCCGAATACGGCGGCTACTACTGCCCGCACCACCGCTCCTACGGCGCCGGCGCCCTGGCGGCGTACGCCGAGATGCTCGCCGTGACGCGGGAGGCGGGCTGTCCGCTCCATCTCGCCCACGCCACCCTGAACTTCGGCGTCAACAAGGGGCGCGCGCCCGAACTGCTGGCCCTGCTCGACCAGGCGCTGGACGCGGGCGCGGACCTCACCGTGGACACCTACCCCTACACCCCGGGCTGCACCACCCTCGCCGCGCTGCTGCCGAGCTGGGCGAGCGAGGGCGGCCCGGCGGACATCCTGGCCCGCCTCACCGACCCGGCGACCGCCGAACGCGTCCGGCGCGACCTGGAGGTGACCGGCTCGGACGGCAACCATGGCGTGCCGGTGGAGTGGGACACGATCGAGATCTCCGGTGTCACCGACCCGGCCCTCGACGGCTTCGTACGCCGTACGGTGCGGGAGGCGGCAGAGCTGCGCGGCGAGACCCCGTGGGCGTTCGCGCGCCGGCTGCTGGTCGAGGACCGGCTCGGCACGACGGTCCTCCACCACGTGGGCCACGAGGAGAACGTCCGCGCGATCATGCGGCACCGCGCCCACACCGGCGGCTCCGACGGCATCCTCCGGGGCGCCAAGCCGCACCCTCGCGCGTACGGCACCTTCCCGCGCTATCTGGGCCACTACGTACGGGAGTTGGGCGTGCTGTCCCTGGAGGAGTGCGTCGCCCATCTCACCGCGCGACCCGCGGCCCGGCTGCGGCTGCCGGACCGCGGGCTGGTGCGCGAGGGCTACCGGGCCGACCTGGTCCTGTTCGACCCGGCCACGGTCGCCCCCGGCGCCACGTTCGCCGCGCCTCGCACGCTCCCTACGGGGATCCCGTACGTCCTGGTCGACGGCCGTTTCGCCATCGACGACGGCCGGCGCACGGACGTTCTCGCCGGGCGCTCGGTCCGCCGTACTCGGCTCTAGGCGCCGGTCACGGCTTGGGCAGCGTGCAGCCGGCCGCGGTGAGGTCCAGCTTGTTGCCGGTCGTGAAGCAGGCCGGGATCTGGTAGGTCTCCTCGGCGTAGTTGATGCCCATGCGGACCGTGACGTTGCCGTTCGCGTCCACCTCGCACGGGTTGTCCACCGTGCAGGTCTCGCCGTTCTCGTTGCCGGTGTTGTTGACGGCCACGACCTTGCCGGTGGTGGTGTCGATCACCGGGGAGCCGGAGGTGCCGCCGATGGTGTTGCAGGCGGAGGTGTAGCGGACCGAGTCCTTCCAGGTCCAGTCACCCTCCTTCAGCCGGTACACGAACCCGTCGATGTTGCAGCTGTAGATCCGCTTCCAGTAACCGGAGACGACCTTGATGGCGGTGCCGGCGACCGGGTGGGTGTCGCTGACCGTGAGCGCGCTGATGCCGTAGGAGCTCTTGATCTGCGCGTAGGTGGTCTTCAGGCGGTAGATCGTGACGTCCGTGTCGGTCATCGTCGAGTAGACGACCTGGTTGGCGCGGAGCGTGGCGATCTTGGTGCCGGCGGAGTTCAGCAGGCCGAAACTGCGGCTGGAGGACTGGCCGGTGATGACCTGGCCGGGGCTCGGGAAGCCGGTCTCCAGGCAGTGGCCGTTGGTCATGACGAGCGCCGGGTCGGTGTCGGCCGAGTTGGGGAAGCGGATCACCGAGCCGGAGCAGTTGCTGAGCGAGACGGTGCCGGCGAAGTCGACGGTCGCCTTGACCGACTTGGCCGCCGTGATCGAGTGAGCCGACGGGGCCGCCTTGGCGTGCGGGGCGGCGACCGCGGGGGCCGCGCCGAGCCCGGCAATGGCCAGGGCGGAGATCGCGGCAAGGAGAGGCTTGTGCATGTGGGGTCCCCTCTTCAGACGTGAGCGACCGGAAATCTTCCGGCCGCCTATCGTCTTGTCATGAGCATTCTCATGAGAGGGGAGTGTCCGGGCAAGGACCCGTATGCAACTCGCTCCGACTGACAGCGTGTCACATACCGGTCCGCGGTGTTCGATTGACGTACAAGAAGAGCGAGCCTGCCCCCTACTTGGACTTCCACGGGGGACGACGCCCGTGCCCATTGCCCGGACCGCCGGAGGCGACGGTGGTGGCCGACGCGGTGGGGGTGGCCGTCGGCGTCGCAGGCACGGAGGAGCTGGCGGCCGGTGACGTGGTGACCGAGGTCGGCTGCCCGGTGGCGCTGGTTGCGGCTCCGCCCGTCGGCATGCCGGTGGCCGGGGCCGCGGCGGACGCGGAGACCTCAGGGCTGCCGTCGGCAGCGGCCGGAGTCGCGGCGTCCGGGCGGGCGCTCGCGGTGTCCGGAGCGCCGCCGGAGGTGCTCGGGCGCCCGTCGGAGCGCGGCCCGGACGAGGACCCGGAGTCCGCCAGCCCCGCGATCACCGCGACGCCCGCGCAGACCACGCCGAGGGCACCCGCGGCGACGGCCACCCGGCGACGACCGCCACGCCTCCGCTGCCGCCTGCGATCGGCGCGGCCGTGCCCCTCGACAGGGCCGACGAACGCCGGGGCGTCCGCGTCGGGGTCGGCGTCGGCGTCGGCGTCGGCGTCGGGGTAGGCGTCGGCCGGCGGGACGGGCGGAAGCTTGCGCGTCTCGTCGTAGGCGTTCTGCCAGCCGTGGGCGACGGCGGGGTCGGCGTACTCCTCGTACGACGGGGCCGTCGCCTGCTGCGGGTGGTACACGTTCGGCAGGCCCTCGGCCGAACCGACCGGTCGGTGTGCGCCGTACGCCCCCGCCCCGTACTCGCTTTCGGTGGACATGACCGTGGATTCTAGGGACGCAAGTGGCCCGTGAGACAGCTACCGGCGATAACAGCGCAAACCTCCGCGCCTCAAGTGGCGGAAAACACGACCCATGGGTCCTCACCGGGGTCGTAAGCTGCGTGGCATGCAGGTGATCCAGTCGACCAAGCTCGCCAACGTCTGTTACGAGATCCGGGGCCCGGTGCTCGAAGAGGCGATGCGGCTGGAAGCGGCTGGTCACCGCATCCTGAAGCTCAACACGGGCAACCCGGCCGCCTTCGGCTTCGAGTGCCCGCCGGAGATCCTGGAGGACATCCTCCGCAACGTCTCCACGGCGCACGGCTACGGCGACGCCAAGGGCCTGCTGGCCGCCCGCCGCGCGGTCGTCATGCACAACCAGACCCTCGGCATCGAGACGGACGTCGAGCACGTCTTCATCGGCAACGGCGTCTCCGAGCTGATCGTGATGGCCATGCAGGGCCTGCTGGACGACGGCGACGAGGTGCTGGTCCCGGCCCCTGACTACCCCCTGTGGACGGCGGCGGTGTCGCTGTCGGGCGGTACGGCGGTGCACTACCGCTGCGACGAGCAGTCCGACTGGATGCCCGACCTCGCCGACGTCGAGCGCAAGGTCACCGACCGCACCAAGGCCATCGTCATCATCAACCCGAACAACCCCACGGGCGCGGTGTACGACGAGGCGATGATCAAGGGTCTGACCGACATCGCCCGCCGGCACAACCTGCTGGTCTGCTCGGACGAGATCTACGACAAGATCCTCTACGACGGCGCGACCCACACCCCGACCGCGAAGGTCGCCCCCGACCTGCTCACCCTCACCTTCAACGGCATGTCGAAGGCGTACCGGGTGGCCGGCTACCGCGTCGGCTGGATGTCGATCTCCGGCCCGCGCGCGCACGCCGACTCCTACATCGAGGGCCTGACGATCCTGGCGAACATGCGCCTGTGCGCGAACATGCCGGGCCAGCACGGGGTGGTCGCCGCGCTCAGCGGGCGCCAGACGATCAACGACCTGGTGCTGCCGGGGGGCCGGCTGAAGGAGCAGCTGGACACGGCGTACGAGCTGCTGACGCAGATCCCGGGCGTGAGCTGCGTACGGCCCAAGGGCGCGCTGTACCTCTTCCCGCGTCTCGACCCGCAGGTCTTCAAGATCAAGGACGACCGGCGGATGGTCCTGGACCTGCTGCGCCAGGAGAAGATCATGGTCGTCCAGGGCACCGGCTTCAACTGGCCCGAGCCGGACCATTTCCGCGTGGTGACACTGCCGAGCGTCGGGGACCTCAGGGACGCGGTGACGCGGATCGGGAACTTCCTGGACGGTTACAGCCAGACGTAGCCGAGCCGGCCGTAGTCGGCGGACCGCAATCCGTGGCAAGGCTCAACTTTAGACGAAATCCAAGCTAGGATGGCTTCCTGTCAGAGCACAGGAGGCCATCCCATGTACGAACCGATCCGCACGAAGTCGGTCCACAGCACGATGGGCGGCCCCGTCCCCGACTTTCCCCACCGGTCGCGCGAGGAGGAGCTGGACATCCAGCTCGCAGGGCATCTGGCCGCGCTCCTCGCCGTCACCGACGAGCTGCGCGCGCTGACGCCCTGCGCCGACCTGGACACGGCAGCGACACGCCTCGCCGGGCAGGTGGCCCGGCTGCGCGGCGGACGTACACCCCTGCGCGCGGCACCGTCCGCCGGCGGCGACGCCGACCCCGCGGCGCTGCACCAGCGCGCCCACACCCTCGCGGGCCGCGCCCTCGTCGTCGCCGCCTCCCGCGCCGACACGGCGGCGGCGATCCTCGCGGCCGAACGCATGGACGCCCACACCGCCGCCCTCGCCGAGCCGCAGCACCTCAGCAGCACCCACTGACCCCGAGAGGGTCCCCAGACGGCCCCGGTCCGCGTGCACCCGCAGCGACACGCGGACCGGGCGCCATTCAGCACCGCGTCGGCGTCACCGCCTGACGAACACCGTCGCCTGTGCGCTGGACCCCTCATGCAGGTCGTCGCCGGGCCAGCTGACCATGTAGGTCACCTCGCGACGGGTGCGCGGGATGTCGTTGATGGTGAACGTGCCGTCGGCGGCGACGGTGACCGAGCTGAGGGTCCCGGTGCCGAGCCGGTCGGTGCGCTCGACCTTGAGCACCGCCCGGTCGGGGAGGGCCTTGCCCTGCGCGGTGAACGTGCCCGTGATCGTGAGCCCGCCGTCGGTCGTGGCCTCCGCCGGCGCGGTGAGCGCGATCGCCGTGGGCGCCTTGGCGACCGTCACGGTGGCGGTGAGGTCGTCGGCGGGCCGGTGGGTCAGGTCGCCGAGGAAGGACACCGTGTAGGCGGCGTCACCGGTCAGGTCCGGCTCGTCGAGGACGGTGAAGGTGCCGTCGTCCTTGACGGTGAACGTGCCCAGGTCGTGGGTGCCGTTCGCGTCCGTGCGCGTCGCCCGCACCTTCAGCGGCTGGGCCGGCGCCGGGCCGTCGTACTCCAGCCGGCCGCGCACCGACAGCGGCTCGCCCGCGACCGCCGAGGCGGGGCTGTGGGTGAGGCCGCCGGTGAAGCGGGTGCCGTACTGGACGGGCGGCGGCTGGATGATGTGCAGCCAGAACTGGTTGCCGGCCGCATTGGTGGTGATCGCGAACAGCCGGGAGCCGTCCGCCGACCACTCCAGGCCGTGCGGGGTCACCCGGTCGCCGTCGAGGGCGCCCTCGAAGGCGAACTCCAGCGGGGGCGTGGCGTCCGTCGGGTCGGCGGGCGAGAGCAGCAGGTCGGGCGTGGACCCGGTCGCCGACGCGCCGCGCGCCAGGTACTTGCCGTCGCCGCTGAAGGCCACGGCGGACGCGCTCGCGCCGGCCGGGAGCGCCGGATAGGCGGTCGCCGCGTCCGACAGGTCCGAGGCGTTCAGCAGCCGCGTGCCGGCAGTGGCGTCGGCGACGGCCACCTTGCTGCCGTCCGCGGAGAACGACACGTCCTTGAAGTTCAGCGCGCCCTGGCCGTCGGCGTCGGCGAACCGGCGGGAGGCGATCTTGACCGGGCCCCCGCCGCTCGTGTCGAACACCGCCACGTAGGGGTTGGGCGCATTCGCGTTGAGCGGCTGGCCCATGGCCATCCGGTCACCGGGGCCGGCCTCCAGCTGGAGCCTGCCGTTGTCGTACCAGCCGGTGCGCGCCGCGGCGGTGCCGTCGAAGGAGTCCAGCTCGGTCGTCGCGGTGTCGCACCGCTCGAGGTAGTCCGAGTACGCCGAGGTGACGTACGCCCTCCCCCCGGAGAAGGCGGCGCTGCCCCCGCAGACGTCGGTGGCGATGTACCCGATGCCGGTGGCCTGGTAGGTGGAGGTGTCGTACTTCAGGATCTGGTCGCGCGCACCGGCGTAGAGGTAGGAGCCGTCGGCACTGAGCGCGATTCCGGAGACGTGGTGCTGCGTGGTGATCGTCGTGACCCGCGCGCCGTCGAAGTCGTACACGGCGATGGTGCCCTGGTTGTAGTAGCTGCCGAGGTTGCTGTCGGCGACGTACACGCGCTGGTGCACGGAGTCGACGGCGAGCGCCGAGTACGTCGGCATCGGCAGCTTGACCACCGCGTCGGCCACCGCCGCGTGGGCCACGGGTGCCACCGCGACACTCAGGCCGGCTCCGGCGAGGACGGCGGCGAGCATCGTGGCCGCCAGACGTCCGGGACGCTGTGCTGTATTCAGGCGTGCTGTATTCAACTGTGCCCCCCACAGGCCGAGTTGAGTCTCACTGGGACCAGTGACACTCGCGTGCACCATAAAAGCGAGGCAAAGTTCTCGCGATCAAGGGGGGCGCAGACGGCCCGGCCCCGCACGCCGTTGTGCGGGGCCGGGCCGTCTGGGAAGGTCACACCGCGGCCGGTCGTGACGATCGCTGGTCAGGGCACATCCGGACCGGCCGCGGAGTCTTTCGGGCGGGGATCAGCCCAGCCGCTCCACCAGGGCGCGGTACTGGTCCCACAGCTCCTTCGGGGTGTGGTCGCCGAAGGTGTTGAGGTGCTCGGGGACGAGGGCCGCCTCCTCGCGCCAGACCTCCTTGTCGACCGTGAGCAGGAAGTCCAGGTCGGACTCGGCCAGTTCGAGGCCGTCGGTGTCCAGGGCGTCCCGCGTCGGCAGGATGCCGATCGGGGTCTCCACGCCCTCGGCCTTGCCGTCGAGGCGCTCCACGATCCACTTCAGGACGCGGCTGTTCTCGCCGAAGCCCGGCCAGACGAACTTGCCCTCGTCGTTCTTGCGGAACCAGTTGACGTAGTAGATCTTCGGCAGCTTGGACTGGTCCTTGTCCTTGGCCACGTCGATCCAGTGGGCCATGTAGTCGCCCATGTTGTAGCCGCAGAAGGGCAGCATCGCGAAGGGGTCGCGGCGCAGTTCGCCGACCTTGCCCTCGGCGGCGGCGGTCTTCTCGGAGGCGACGTTCGCGCCCATGAAGACGCCGTGGTTCCAGTCGAAGGACTCCGTGACCAGCGGCACCGCGCTGGCACGCCGGCCGCCGAAGAGGATCGCCGAGATCGGCACGCCCTTCGGGTCCTCCCACTCCGGCGCGATGATCGGGCACTGGGACGCGGGCACGGTGAAGCGGGCGTTGGGGTGGGCCGCCGGGGTCTCGGAGGCCGGCGTCCAGTCGTTGCCCTTCCAGTCGGTCAGGTGCGCGGGCGCCTGCTCGGTCATGCCCTCCCACCACACGTCGCCGTCGTCGGTCAGCGCGACGTTGGTGAAGACCGCGTTGCCCCACAGCGTCTTCATCGCGTTGGCGTTGGTGTGCTCACCGGTGCCGGGCGCGACGCCGAAGAAGCCGGCCTCGGGGTTGATCGCGTACAGGCGGCCGTCCTCGCCGAAGCGCATCCAGGCGATGTCGTCGCCGATGGTCTCCACCGTCCAGCCGGAGACCGTGGGCTCCAGCATGGCGAGGTTGGTCTTGCCGCAGGCGCTCGGGAAGGCGGCGGCCACGTACTTCGCCTCGCCCTGCGGCGGGGTGAGCTTGAGGATCAGCATGTGCTCGGCCAGCCAGCCCTCGTCACGGGCCATGACGGAGGCGATGCGCAGGGCGTAGCACTTCTTGCCGAGCAGCGCGTTGCCGCCGTAGCCGGAGCCGTAGGACCAGATCTCGCGGGTCTCCGGGAAGTGGGAGATGTACTTGGTCTGGTTGCAGGGCCACGGCACGTCCTGCTGGCCCTCCTCCAGCGGGGCGCCGAGAGTGTGCACGGCCTTGACGAAGAAGCCCTCGTCGCCCAGCTCGTCCAGGACCGCCTGTCCCATGCGGGTCATGGTGCGCATGGACACGGCGACGTACGCGGAGTCGGTGATCTCCACGCCGATCGCGGACAGCGGGGAGCCGAGCGGGCCCATGCAGAACGGGACGACGTACATCGTGCGGCCCCGCATCGAGCCACGGAACAGGCCCTTCTCACCGGCGAAGATCTCCCGCATCTCGGCGGGGGCCTTCCAGTGGTTGGTGGGGCCTGCGTCCTCCTCCTTCTCGGAGCAGATGAAGGTCCGGTCCTCGACGCGCGCGACGTCGGTCGGGTCGGAGGCGGCGTAGTAGGAGTGCGGGCGCTTGACCGGGTCCAGCTTCTTGAAGGTGCCCTTGGCCACCAGCTCCTCGCTCAGCCGCTCGTACTCGGCCTCGGAGCCGTCGCACCAGACCACGTTGTCCGGCTGCGTCAGTTCGGCGATCTCGTTGACCCACGAGACCAGTTCCCGGTGGTTGGTGGGAAGGACGGAGGGAGCCGCGTTGTCGCGCGCCACGATTGCTCCTAAGTGAGGGATTTTGTCTTGTCGCCCCGTGGGGGCCGCGACCCGGATGCTTCACAGTGTCGACTGATTGGCGCTCATCCGGTGCCGACCGCACTCATTTGATCATCCGACGTCGATGCGCATCTGTCCAGGGGACCTCACAGGTGAGCAACGTGAGGAATGCCACGGTTTCCGTGATTCTTTGCGTCCATGTTGGATTCAACTGAAGGTCTTTTTGCGTTCGAGGGGTCACCGCGGGGTACTGACGACCGACTTACGGTCACGTAGGTACGATGCGGCCCATGACTGCGCCCGTCCCCGCCGCGCCTGCCGCGCCCGCCGTGCAGCGCCAGATCAAGCCCAGGCTCCGCGGCTGGCTGCACCTCGGGATGTTCCCGGCCGTGCTCGTCGCGGGCTTGGTGCTCACCGCCCTCGCCGACTCCGCCCGGGGCCGGATCGCCTGCGGGATCTACGTTCTGACGGCCTGCCTGCTCTTCGGCGTCAGCGCCCTCTACCACCGGGGCAACTGGAGCCCCCGCATGGACGGCATCCTGCGCCGCCTCGACCACGCCAACATCTTCCTGATCATCGCGGGCACCTACACCCCGCTCACCATGCTGCTCCTGCCGGGCGCCAAGGGTCAGTGGCTGCTGTGGGGCATCTGGGGCGCCGCGGCGGCCGGCATCGTCTTCCGCGTCTTCTGGGTGGGCGCCCCTCGCTGGCTGTACACGCCCTGCTACATCGCAATGGGCTGGGCGGCCGTCTTCTTCCTGCCCGACTTCATGCGCAGCGGCGGGATCGCCGTCCTGGTCCTGGTGATCGTCGGCGGCGTGCTCTACAGCGCGGGCGGAGTGATCTACGGCATCAAGCGGCCGAACCCGTCACCGCGCTGGTTCGGCTTCCACGAGGTCTTCCACTCCTTCACCCTCGCCGCCTTCGTCGTCCACTACGTCGGCATCTCGCTGGTCGCCTACCAGCACGCGTGACCTCTGCGGGGCGCCGGTGCGGCGGACCGCCCGGCGCGCAGGTCGTCGCCGTCAGCCGCGCACCAGGGCGAGCACCCGGTCGCGCAGCTCGTCGACTGCCTCCTGGACGGGTGCCTCGACGTTCAGCCGCAGCAGGGGCTCGGTGTTCGAGGGCCGCAGATTGAACCAGCGGCCGTCGCCCAGGTCCACGGTGAGCCCGTCCAGCCGGTCGGTGGTGACGCCGTCCCCGCGGTATGCGGCCTCGACCAGGTCCAGCGTGCCGGCCACGTCGGCGACCACCGAGTTGATCTCGCCGGAGGCCGCGTAGCGGGAGTAGTCGGCGACGAGCTCGGACAGCGGGCGGTCCTGCTCCCCGAGGGCGGCCAGCACATGGAGGGCGGTCAGCATGCCGGTGTCGGCGCGCCAGAAGTCCCGGAAGTAGTAGTGGCCGGAGTGCTCGCCGCCGAAGACGGCGTCGTGCTCGGCCATCGCGGCCTTCATGAACGAATGGCCGACCCGGGAACGCACCGGGGTGCCGCCGTGCTCGCGGACGATCTCGATGGCAGCCGCGGAGGTGATCACGTTGTGTACGACGGCCGAGCCCGGGTGGCGGGCCAGTTCACGGGCCGCGACCAGGCCGACGACCGCCGAGGGGGACACCGCCTCACCCCGCTCGTCCACGAAGAAGCAGCGGTCGGCGTCGCCGTCGAAGGCGAGGCCGATGTCGGCTCCGGCCGCGCGGACGCGGGCCTGGAGGTCGACCAGGTTCTTCGGGTCCAGCGGGTTCGCCTCGTGGTTCGGGAAGCTGCCGTCGAGTTCGAAGTACAGGGGGACGACGTCGACCGGCAGCCCGTCGAAGACGGCCGGGACGGTGTGGCCGGCCATGCCGTTGCCGGCGTCCACGACGGCGGTCAGACGGCGGTTGCCCTTGAGCGGGACGAGGGCGTTCAGATGGGCGGCGTAGTCGCCGAGCAGGTCCCGGGAGGTGGTGGTGCCGGGGTGGGCAGCCGCCGGCGGGATGTCGTCGGCCTCCAGCCAGGACCGGATCTGCACCAGCCCGGAGCCCTCCCCGATGGGTGCCGCTCCGGCCCGGCACAGCTTGATGCCGTTGTCCTTGGCCGGGTTGTGGCTGGCGGTGATCATCACGCCGGGCAGGTCGAGGCTTCCGGAGGCGTAGTAGAGGTAGTCGGTGGAGCCGAGCCCGGCGTCCACGACGTCCGCCCCGGCCGCATTCGCCCCGGCTGCGAACGCCGCCGCCAGCTCCGGGCTGCTGTCGCGCATGTCGCGGGCGATCACGATCCGCGGCGCGTCGGTGAGCCGGACGAAGAGGGCGCCGGCCTTGCGGGCCAGGCCGGCGTTCAGCTGTGCGGGGACCTCGCCGCGGATGTCGTAGGCCTTGACGAGACGGGAGTAATCGGGCAAGGGAAACCCTTTCGTTGTCGGTGTGGGTCCAAGACCTTGTCTAGGCCGGGACGGCGCGGACCCAGCCGAACGCCGTGATCTCCTTCGTCGCCGTCTTCAGGTCCTTGGCGTTGTCCACCCCGCGCCAGTACCCGTTGATCCGGTACGCCGACAGCCGGCCCTGCGTCGCCAGCTCGGGGAAGGTGGTGTCCTCGTGGTCGCCCAGGTCCGGCAGCAGCGCGGTGACCTCGGGCTCGAACAGGTACACGCCCGCGTTGATCCAGTGCGGCAGCACCGGCGCCTCGGTGAAGCTCGTCACCCGGTCGGAGTGGGTCAACTCCACGATCCCGTACGGCGACTTCAGCGGCGTGACCGCCAGCGTGGCGAGCGCGTCGCGCTCGACGTGCGCCCGCGCCAGGTCGCGCAGCGAGAAACGGGTGAGGATGTCGCCGTTCAGGCCCGCCCACCGCTCCCCGGGGAACGGGAGATGGGCGGCGGCGTACTTCAGGCCGCCGCCGCGGCCGAGCGGCTCGTCCTCGACGACGACCTGTACGTGCAGCGGGAGCTGGTTCCGGTCCACGTACTCGCGCAGCACGTCGGCCTTGTAGCCGCAGGAGATGACGACCTCCTCGATGCCCTCGGCCGCCAGCCAGTGCGCCTGGTGCTCGAAAAGGGGCCGTCCGGCCACCTCCACCAGGGCCTTGGGGATGTGGTCGGTGTAGGGGCGCAGCCTGCTGGCCTGGCCTCCGGCGAGGATGACGGCCTGCCGGACGTGCGAGCCGCCCCAGCCGGTGATGGCGAGAGCCGTGTCATGGGTGGTGGTCATGGTGGGATCTCTCCTAGGACGAGATGTTCAGATGCCGGACAACGGGTTGATCGGCCGGTCGGACACGGCGAACGCCGCGAAGTCGGCGTACTGCGAACGCGGTGTCGCCCAGGTCGCGTCGCTGCCGCCGAAGAAGGTCGAGAACAGCACCCCCTCGATGCCCAGCCGGTCGGTGGTCCGGAATTCCAGGCCGCCTCGGTTCAGCACCTGACGGCCATTGACGAAGACGGTCACAGAGCCGTCGAGGCTGCCTGGCCGGTTGAGGTGTACGGCCTGTTCGACGCAGGTCCAGCGGCCGAGCGGCCAGCTCCAGGAGCCGCGGCCGAGCGAGGTGCCGTGCTCGACCGACGTCGGCAGGTAGGCGTAGACCTCGGCGGCGCCGTGCGCGCGCCACATGTAGCGGGTGGACAGCCCGTTCTCGCCGTCGGGGATGCGGCGGCCACTGGTCACCGTCCCGCCGTAGAGGCCGGGCAGCTTGCCGCCCTTGACGAAGTCGAAGTCGTCCGGGAACCGCACGTAGTACCGCAGGTGGAGGAAGTCGACGGGGCCGGAGCGCAGCTTCAGGTAGAGCTGCGCCCCTCCCTGGGGCCGGCCGTACTGCCGCATCACGGTGGGACTGGCGGAACGTGCCGGGTAGTGCACGCGCAGCAGGCGGCCCAGCGTCGGGTGGCTTCCCGGCAGGAACACGGCGCGGGAGAGGCCGAACGAACCACCTGGGCGCGCCGTCAGCCGGGGGCCGAAGAAGCGGGCCGCAGCGGACAGGTTCGCGCTCAGCGAGTCGGCCGAGCCGGAGGAGCGGACCGGGGATGCGGATGTCCGCGTCCCCGGTCCGGAGGAGCAGGCGGCAAGGCCCGTACCGATCATCGCGGCCCCTGTGGCCGTGACGAACTGCCGTCTACGCATTGCCTCTGCTCTCCATCTCCTGGTGTGGAACTGTCGGTCTGCGGGTCAGCCCGCTCTGTGAAGTCGCTCGGGAAGGTCGCTCAACTCGCGCTCACGATCTGGTAGTCCACCTCCCTCTTCGTGCCCGGCACCGTGTGCAGGGTGAGGGTGCCGTCGGCCGCGGCCGTGCCGGTGGCGAGCGTGGCGCCGCCGGCCGTCAGCGCGTACCGCGTGCCGGGCGTCAGCCGGGTGGCGGTGAAGGCCAGGTTGGTGCCGGCGATACCGGGCGCGACCAGGACCTCGTACGCTCCGGCGCCGGAGGGCACCCGGCCGGTCGCGGTGCCGGACGCGGGCACCACCCCGACCGACTGCGGGGTCACGCTCACCGCGGAGGTGCCGACGGCGGCGGCCGTCAGCGTCGCCGAGCTCCCGGTCGCGGAGGGGGCGAGCTGCGTGGTGACGGCCGGGTAGCCGCTCACCTTGTAGACGGTGCCGCCGGAGCCGGTGAAGGACGCCGAACTGACCGAGTCCACGGCCACCTTCGTGGCCTGCTTGATGTCCTTGAACGTCATGTCGCCCGGCGTGACGGAGTCGCCCTTCACCGAGTACGTCAGCGAGGTGGGCACGGTGTTGCGGGAGAACACCGTGCCCGTGCTCCACTGCGTCAGCACACCGGAGGAGAACGTGCCGGTGAAGGTGTTGCCGGAGAACACCGTCCCGTCGGTCTGGTTCAGCTTGATCGCGTTGCTCGCGGTCGTGTCGAAGGTGTTACTGGTGAAGGTCAGGCCGGTCGGCCTGCCGGTGCTGTTGGTGTACGCCGGGTCGTCCGAGCCCTCGTAGGCGAAGACCGCGTACTGGCTGCTGTCCGTCACCGTGTTGCGGGTCGTGGTGATGTCCGTCGAGCCGACGCTGTAGCGCAGGCCGTACTTCGCGCCGGTGATCCGGTTGTTGCGGATGGTGTCGCCGCTGCTGTCGAAGACCGCGATGCCGGCGCCGTTGGGCTGGTCGTGGACGTAGTTGTTCTCGATGACGGAATCGGTGACTCCACGGTGAATCATGATGCCGTGGATCTGGTTGTCCGAGGGGTCGTCGTCGCCGACCGGCGTGTACGGCGGAATGCCGTTGTGATCAGCCTCGTTGTAGGCGATCTCCAGGTGGTCGCACCGCTGTGAACAGATGATCCCGTGGTCGCCGTTGTCGTGCGCGTGGTTGTGGGTGATCGTCAGGTAGTCGGAGTCGTCGTGCGGATCGAGCCCGTACATGACGTTGTGGTCGTACTCGTTGCCGGTGAAGTGCATGGCGTACGCGTTGAACGTGTACGTGCCCATGAAGTTGTCGTGGAACCGGCTGTTGGTCTCCGAGCCGTAGACGTTCAGCGCCGCGCAGACGTTCAGGTGCGTGGCGTCGCAGCCGCGGCCCTTGTAGGACACGCCGTAGCTCTCGGCGTCGTGGAAGCCGAGGTAACCGAGGTCGCTGTCCTTGATGTCCATCCGCGACTCGCGGGGCGTGCCGTCGGTGTCGAGGTACGAGACCGCTCGGATGAACGCACGCGCCCGTGCGTCGGACGGGGCGCCCACGGGCAGGTACGGGTCCTTGTCCGGGGCGCCGGTCGCGTCGTCCCACGAGGTGATGTCGACCTTGTCGATGTCGATGCCGCCGTACTGCGCGGTGATGACGCTGACGTGGGTGGCGACGTTGTCCGACAGGCTGCGCAGCCGCAGGGTGTCGACATCGCCGCCCACCGAGGTGCCGTGCAGCGTGAGGGTGGCGCCGTTCTGGACGTCCAGGTCCGCGCTGAGTTCCCAGGTGTTGGTCGCGGGGTCCGTCTCGGCGAGGGGCGCGGCCGGGCACAGGGCGTCGATGTCGGACAGGCTCACGGTGCCGGAGGTGACGTAGATGGTGTTGCTGCTGGCGACGTAGCGGACCTGGCCGGTGCACGAGGCGGCCTGGGCCGTCGCTCCGGCCAGCACCACCGAACCGGTGAGCAGGGTGAGGACGGTGAGGGCGGCGGGGAGGCGGTGGGCGCGGCGGCCCGTGGGGATACCGCTCCCGGCCTGCCGGGTGAGGAGGTGCGGCGGGTGACTCGCCCGTGGCCTGTCGGCCGGGGCGATGGCGTCCGGGGTGCGTGGCTGGTCGTTCATGCGGGCTCCTGTCCCGCCGTTCCGCGCTGAACGGCGGAGTTGCGTGTGCGGTGGGGAGACGGGCGGAGCGCGTGCCGGGAGGATCCCCGGCCGCCCGGTGGTGCGCGCCGTGTCCGACGGAACGGTGCGCTGTCCGCCCGTGGCCGGCCGTCTCTCGTGCGGCGGCGGCCACGGTGGCCTCTTCGGCGGGGCGGGCCGGTGGTGGCCCGGTAACCAGTCCCTCCCGGTCACCGGGCCTCCCCGCACTCGCGGGTCATGCGGTGTTCCGCACGTGGGCCGCCACCTGGGGCCGCGGTGTCCTGCGGTGGCGGACCTGGTGGATGGTCTGCAGCACGACGGCGAGGGTGAGCGCGACCAGCGCCGCGAACCCGAGCCAGGGGAACGGCGGCAGGGTCACCTCGGTGTGCCCGAGCCGCTTGATCGTGCCGTCCCCGGAGAGGGCGATGGGCGCCCGGACCCGCGAGTCCTCGATGCTCATCCACGCACCGTCGTCCGCCTGTATGCCCTTGCGCTCGGCCAGGATGTCCAGGCCCTTTCCGGTGGCGTGCACTCCCGCGGCCAGGTGCACTCCCCGGCGGACACCGCTCACGTCGAGCGTGTCCAGGCTGGCGGCTGCGCCGAGATCGACGGCCGTGGTGGCGCCGGAGACGGACCCTCCGGTGACCGTCAGGCCCGGAGAAGCGGAGGCCAGGCCCTTGCTGGAGGTGCCGCTGATCCGGACGCCGGACAGGGCGACGTTCTTGGTGGTGCCGGAGGCGGTGACCCCGGCACGGCCGCCGCGGACGACGACGCCGTCCAGCGCGACCTGGCGGGCGCGCCCGTAGACCGCGATGCCGGTGCCGGCCCCGGTGACGGTCGTGCCGTGCACCCGGACGTCGGGGCCGTCGATCGCGATGCCCCGGTCGAAGCCGTCGATCGTGCCGCCGGTGACGGTGGCACCGGCGATGTCCGCGGCGAGCGCCACCCCGGCACCGCTGTCGCCGCCGTCGAGCCGCGCGTCTCGTACGGTCACCCGGGCATCCGGGCCGGAGACGCTGATCGCGGTGGGCGCACCGTCCACCACGGCCTTGGCGACGGTGCAGGAGACGCAGGAGGCCAGCCGGACACCGTCGCCGGCGTCGTGGCGTGAGGCGGTGCCGGTGAGGGTGAGGCCGTGCTGGGCGGTGGCCTTGATCCCGGCACCCTTGCTGTTGCTGGTGGTGACGCCGGACAGGCTGCGGCCGTCGGTGCCGCCGACGGCCACGCCGTTGCCGCCGCTGCCCTCGACGGTCAGGCCGCGTACGGCGGTGCCCCGGTCGCCGGCCAGTACGACGCCGTCCTGGGCGGAGTCCTTGACGGTGACCTTGTTCAGGGTCACGCCGGTGGCCCCGCTGAGCCGCAGGCCGGTGCGGTCGCCCTGGAACGTCGAGCCGGTGGCGGACCCGCCGCTCGCCCGGCCCCAGGTGACCCCGGACTCCCGGGGCGCGGCGTCGCCCGCCCGGCCGAAGCCCTTCACCGTGGTGTCACTGATCGTCATGCTGCCGCCCGCACCCATGGCGAGGTACGGGCGTCCGGCCAGGTCCGCGGGGGCCGGGCTGGTCCCGTCCTCGGTGGCGGAGGCCAGGGTGACGCCGTCGATGTCGAGGGTGGCCTGGCTTCCGCTGATCCAGGTGCCGGAGGCGGCGGTCTTCCCGGCGGTCAGCAGCACGGTGGACGTGTGGTGGCCGATCCGCAGAGTGGTGCGGGGAGTGAGCAGCACGGCCGCGTTGATCCTGACGGTGGTCGGCTCGCCCTCCTTCACCGGCGCGTAACCGACCCATTCACGGCCGGCGTTGGCGGCCAGCCAGCTGAGCGGAAGCGGTCCGTACGGCGGGTTCAGCCGACGCACGACGGTGCCCTGCCTGACCAGCGCGACCGTGCCGGGCCTGATCACCATGAGCCGGTCCGGGCTGCCGCTGCGCTGCCAGGCGGCGACGTCCGGGTCGGTGCCGGTGGCACCGGCGGCGTGGGCGGCGGGTGCGACGGCGGCCAGCACGGCGACCGCGGCGAGGGCGGTGCGTGCGACGCGGCCTGCGCGTGCGACGCGGGTGACGGGGCTCATGCGGCGGCCTCCGCCCCGGTGGTCTGCGTGGTCCGGACGACGACGCCGTTCTCCACGGACACCTGGCGCGTCAGCCAGCGCTGCTTGCGGATCGTGGCGAGGGCACAGAGCTTGACGACGGCCATCACGAAGGAGATCGCTACGAATCCGGGCACCAGGAGGAGTGACGACGGCTTGCGCACGAGGTGCGGCAGGATCTTCATCGACCGGCTCACCCACCACCAGCCGAACAGACAGGCGACGAAGAACCAGTCCTGGCGGATGATCGCCCAGGTCATGAAGAACGGGGAGAACAGCAGGGTGAAGCTGCTGACCCCCTTGTCGATCATGGTGTAGGCGAGGAAGGGATGCCGCCAGACCCAGCGGCTCGACAGCGCCCTCAGGTCCGAGCGCCAGGTGTTGCGGGCCCAGCGCAGCCGCTGCTTGACGAAGATCCGCAACGTGCCGGGGAAGGTCGACCACACGCGGGCGGAGCGCTGCATGTAGGTGAGGTGACCGCGTTCCAGGATCAGCGTGGTCAGCCGCTTGTCGTCGCCGGACATGCAGGGGACGCCCCAGAACGACTCCTGCATGAAGTCCTCGGAGATCTCCAGCAGCAGTTCGCGCCGGTAGACGGCGGTGCGCCCGGACAGACACGAGACGGCCCGGCCCATGACGGTCTGCGCGGCGTTCTCGTCGAAGTACCGGTAGTCCAGGTACATGTCGTTGACCCGCTGCAGGAAGCCCTTGGGGTTGTAGACGTTCTGCCGGGTCCCCACCCCGCCGATCCGGGGATCGGCGAAGGGCTTGCAGACCTCCTGGGCGACGTCGTGCGCCCAGATGGTGTCGGAGTCGACCAGCGCCACCAGGTCGGTGGAGCACGCCTCCCACCCCTTGCGCAGGGCGTCGCGCTTGCCGGGCACGTCGGTGATGACGACGGTGACGGGATAGCGCGCCGCGATGTCCTGACAGGCCTTGTCGGTGACGTCGATGACCAGGACGACCTCGTCCACTTCGTTCGCCAGCCACGACTCGATCGCGTGGGCGAAGATCTCCGGGTCCTCCTGGTACACCGGCACGACGACGCTGAGCGGCAGGGAGTGGTCGTTCTTCACGGGCTGGTAGAGAGCCGCGGGTGCGCGCCGGAGGAGCCAGCAGGTCCAGCGGACCAGGCCGAGTATGCCCAGCGGCAGATAGACGAGGTAGTACCGGAAGTCCAGCAGGGTGTTGTCGATGAGTCCGCTCATGGGCCTGTTCTCACTGAATGCCTCGGGTGTCTGACGACCTGCGCTGCCGCGCCGTCGTGCGGCAGCGCAGGAAAGTGCCGTCCGGTCGGAGCCGGCCTGATCCGGAGGAAGGCCCTAGGCGGTGAGGGCCTCCGCCTCCAGTTCGGCCACCTCGGCGAGCTTGTCGTTCACCGCGACGACCGCCTTGAGCAGCGGCATCTCGACGCCGATCGAGGAGGCGAGGCCGAGAAAGCCCTGGGTGTCCTTCGGGAGGCAGACGCCGCCGTACGGGGCGCCGCCCCGGATGCCGTAGGACGGGTTGTAGGAGGCCTCGGCCGAGCGGGCCACGGTCTGCGCGATGGGGTCGAGGTCGATGCCGAGGTGCTGTCCCACCAGCCACATCTCGTTCCAGAAGCTGATCTTCGTGGCGTTGTAGATGTTGTGCGCGCACTTGACGAACTCGGCCTCGGCCGGGTTCGAGAACATGCGCGTCTCGCCGCCGAAGGGCGCCAGCAGTTCGGCAAGCCGCTCCCGGGTACGGACGCTGCGCGAGGCGATGACGGTCATCCACGGATGGCGGAAGTCCTCGACGGCGGTGGCCGCGCGGAGGAACTCCGGGTTGCTGGCGAGGGAGAAGCCCTCGCCGACGGTTTTGCCGGAGTGCTTCTCCAGCAGGGGCTGCACGAGGCCCTCGGCCGTGCCCGGCGGAACCGTGGAGCGGACGACGACGGTGTGCGTGTCGTCGGCGTCGGCCAGCGCCTCGCCCACCGAGGCGGTGCCCGCCTCGAAGGCGGACAGGTCATAGCGGTGGCCGACGTTGGGAGTGGGGAGCGTGAGGAAAAGGAACGCGTCCTGCTCCGCCCTGAGATCCAGTTCGTCGCGCGCGTCCAGGCCCTGGGAGCGCAGGTAGTCGAGACGCTGCGGCGCCACGTCGATGAAGGTCACCTGGTGCCCGGCGTGGAGGAACCCCTTGCCCGTGGCCGTACCGACGACACCGGAGCCAACAATGAAGATCCTGGTCATGTGAATCTTCTCCTTTTCGAATTCGGGCGCACAAAGCACACGCGAATGCGGAAGCGGGATACGGAAGTCCGATGGCAGAGAAAGGTGCGGCCCCACGAAAAAAATGCAATGGCGACCGCCGGAAAACCGCACCGAGCAACACAAGTGCAGTTCACCGTGCATTGATGTGAATCCGTCCGACGTCAATGCGCATCCTCGTAAAGCGCATGACCGACGGCGCCGACGGCGCGACAGGACGCCGTCGACTACACCCCCCTCAACCCCCCTGTCATCACTACTGCATCGGGCGCCAATCCCCCAACCGGCGCCCGCCCTTCGAGGTCAGACAGTAAGAGTTATACACGATATCTACACACATGCGGGGGCGAACGCCTGTTAATTTCCCATGACGCAAGTTAAAGGTCGTCCCGCAACTCGCAAAGCCATGCACCGGGCATATGCCAGCGGATAGCAGTGCACCGCGCTGCACGCGGAAAAGGCGAGGTGACGGCAGGGGCGCCGACTAGCCCCGGCTCGGGAACTCGGTGAGGGCGCGCTCCACGATGGCTTCCAGCTGGTCGTGGTGCGCGCCCTTCCAGTAGGCGCGACCGCACTCCCGGCAGCGGGCGAAGACGTCGTACGTCCGCAGCGTGCCGTGCGCGAGCTGGCCGGCGACCTCATCCTTCGTGGCGTCGCACAGCAGACCGTTGCAGGCGGTACACCGCGTCCACGGCCGCAGCTCGGGCGCGAACCGGTCGAGTACATCCCGCAGTTGCTCCTCCGGCCGGGTGTGGTAGACGAACGCGCCCGCCCACAGCTCCCGGCGGCGCAGCAGCCCCCGGTCGCGGCTGAGCATCACCCGGCTCTCGGCGGCGGAGCGCGCGGCGAGGGCCGGGTCGCCGATGTCCGTGGACTCGTACGCGGCATCCACACCGAGCAGCCGCAGCCGGCGGGCGAGGGTGCCGAGGTGGACGTCCAGGAGGAAACGGAGCGGAGCGCCGGGCACCCGCTGCGGGCGCTGCACAGGACGGACCTCGACGCACTCGCCGTCGGCCGGCACATGGGAAGGGGGTGTGACACGGCCGTCCACGACGAGCGCGCCGACCTCGGTCAGCGGCACGCCCAGCGACTCGACGACATGGCCGAGCGAGGAGGCGCCGTCGGTGACGACCTTCGTGGCGCGCCCGCGCCGCCCGTGCGGGACGAAGAGCCCCAGCTCAGGGGCGAACTCGACATGGATCTCCGGCCTGCTCACCTGATCAGGATCCCATGGGGACGGCTCGGGACGCCTGAATTTTCCTCCGGCGGGAGACCCCCTCCCCTTCAGTGGACGAGACGTAGAGGAACCCCTCCCCGATGCGTGTCAGCCGTCGAGCGCGCTGCGCAGCCGCTCCGGATCGGTCGTCGGGGCGTCGCACGTGAAGTTGCGGCAGACGTACGCGGCCGGTTCACTGCCCACGAGCGGCCGGTCTGCAAGCAGTGGGAACTCGCCGCTCTCCGGAGCGCCGACGGCGACGACGGCCCCCGGGGCGTTGGCCAGAAGTGCCGTACGGTGCAGGGCGGCCGTCTTCTCGTCGGTGAGGGACGGACCGACGATCGCGACCTCCTTCGGCCCGTCGAGGAGTGCCTCGGCGACGGCGAGCCCCCAGCCGATGAACCGGGGCACGCGCGGCCCGAGCGCCTTGACGACGCCCAACGCCCGCTCGGCGGCGGTCCGATGCACGTTGACATCAGCCGCTGCCGCGGCGGGCGACCCGGTATGCGCGGCGTAGCCCAGCAGGGCACCGGCCGCGGCGGTCCAGCCGGAGGGCGTGGCGTTGTCGGTGGGGTCCTGGGGGCGGCGGATGAGCCGCTCGGCGTCGGAGGCGGTGTCGTACAGCGCCCCGTTCTCGGGGTCGGTGAAGCGGGCGAGCACATGGTCGAGAAGCAGCCCGGCGAAGTCCAGCCAGACGCCCTCCCCGGTCACGGAGGCGAGCGCAAGGAAGCCTTCGGCGACGTCCGCGTAGTCCTCCAGCACACCGGCGTTGGGGCCGACGCGGCCGTCCCGGCTGGTCCGGGCGAGCCGCGCATGCTCGTCGAGATGCACCCGCACGAGGAGATCGGCGGCGCCGACCGCGGCCTCGACGAGGTCGGGCCGGCCGAAGTAGGCGCCGGTCTCGGCGAGCGCGGCGATCGCGAGCCCGTTCCAGGCGGCGACGACCTTGTCGTCCCGCCCGGGCGCGGGGCGCTCGGCGCGCCGCTCCAGCAGGCGCCGCCGGATGTCCGCAACCTTGGCGGCATCGAACACGCGCTCACTCTGCGGGAGTTGGAGTACGGACTGACCGTGCTCGAAGGTGCCCTCGTCGGTCACCCCGAAGTACGTGGCGGCGAGTTCGGCGTCATCGTCCCCGAGGACCTCGCGGAGCTGCTCGGGCGTCCACACGTAGTACGCGCCCTCGACGTGCCGACCACTGCCGTCATCGCTGTCCGCGTCCAGGGCGGAGGCGAACCCGCCGTCGTTCGTACGCAGTTCACCGACCAGGAAGTCGGCGGTCTCCAGCGCGACCCGGCGCGCGAGATCCGATCCGGTGGCCCGCCACAGATGCGCGTACACCCGGCACAGCAGGGCGTTGTCGTAGAGCATCTTCTCGAAGTGCGGCACGATCCAGTCGCGGTCCACGGAGTACCGCGCGAACCCGCCCCCGAGCTGGTCGTAGATCCCGCCCCGGGCCATCCGCTCACACGTGTCCTGGGCCATCTGCAGCGCACCCTCGGCACCGGTGCGCGCATGGTGCCGCAGCAGGAACTCCAGCACCATGGACGGCGGGAACTTCGGCGCGCCGCCGAATCCGCCGCGCTGCGGGTCGTACTCCCGGGTGAGCCCGAGCAGCGCCTGCGCGAGCTCCTGCTCTCCGGGGACCTCGGCGGCCTGATAGCCGATCTCCCGCTCCGCGAGATCCCGCACGATCTTCCCGGCGACCTCCCCGACCTCGTCCCGCCGGTCGGCCCAGGCCTGCCGGACCCCCTCCAGCACCTGCCGGAAGGAGGGACTGCCGTGCCGGGGCTCGGGCGGGAAGTAGGTGCCGAAGTAGAAGGGTTCGGCGTCCGGGGTGAGAAAGACGGTCATGGGCCAGCCACCGTGCCCGGTGGCCGCCTGGACGGCTTCCATGTAGACGGCGTCGACGTCGGGGCGCTCCTCGCGGTCCACCTTGACGCTGACGAAGTGCTCGTTGAGGTAGTCGGCGGTTGCCTGGTCCTCGAAGGACTCGTGGGCCATGACATGACACCAGTGACAGCTCGAATACCCGACGCTCAGCAGGACGGGCCTGTTCGTCTTGCGGGCCTCGTCGAAGGCTTCGGCCGACCAGGGCCACCAGTCGACGGGGTTGTCGGCGTGCTGGAGCAGATACGGGGACGTCTCATGGGCCAGTCGGTTCACCGTTCCACTCTCCCACGGCCTCCGGCACCGCGTAGAAGCGCATCGAAACCGGGCGCGCCCCCTCGGGTGCCTCCTCGCGCGGGTGGGCGTAGCGGCCCAGCAAGGCGTGGTACTCGCTCATGAACGCGAGCAGTTCCTCCCTGGTCAGCCAGGTGCCGCTGCGCTGGACCTGGGCCCAGCCTTCGGGGCCGCGATACTCCTGGTGGGCGCGGCGGAAGAGGGCGGTGTCGACCTCGATCTTCAGGTGGGCGAGCTGCGCGGCGGCTGCGTACTCCTCGGCGGGCATCGTGACCGGGTCGGGTGTGACGTGGCTGAACGGCAGCGCCCGCCACCAGCGCTCGCGCCCGCCGGACTTCTCCGGGATCTCCTCGATGAGCCGCTGCTCGGCGAGTTTGCGCAGGTGGTAGCTGGTGGTACCGGAGCTTTCGCCGAGTTCGCGGGCGAGGCCCGTGGAGTTCGCCTCGCCGTGCCGGCCGAGGTATTCGAGGATCCGGCGGCGCAGCGGGTTGCCCAGGGACTTGTAGAGCGCGGTGCGCTCCAGGCTGGTCATCTCGGGCATGCCGTCGGTCATGCGGCCACGGTAACCCTGAGAACCCTGAGCCGTCCCTGACCTGTCCCTGATGTCTGCCGAATTTTCTTTGCAGAACTTTCTCGGCGATCTAGCGTTGTGGGTGGGACGACGACCGCCGGAAGACGGCGGATGGCAGACGGCAGACGGCAGACGGCAGACGAACGGCTGAGCGGGGACGGCGATGGGGACGGGGACGGGGATGGTGCGGAAGGCGGCGGTCAAGAGGTGGACGCTGATCCTGCTCGGCGCGGGAGCCGTGCTGCTCGTGCCGTGGATGGTGGTGCTCGCCCTGACCCTCCCGGGCGACGCGGAGGTACGACACTGGTCCCTGGCCTGGATCGGCCTGGACGTCCTCATGGCGGCGGGCTGCGCGGCGACGGCCCTGCTGGGCCTGCGCGGCGACCCCCGCGCCCGCCTCACCGCCTCCGCGACCGCGTCGGTGGCGGTGCTGGACGCCTGGTTCGACATAACGACGGCCCAGGCGGGCACCGCCCTCACCCAGGCCCTGGCCTGCGCGGTCGCGGAGGCGGCCCTGGCCGGTGTCTGTGTACACCTGGCGGTGTCGCCGCGCCGCTCGCCACATGGCGCACGGCAATTCAGCACGAAACCCCCACCTGCCCCCTGATCGCCACCCCTCCCCATCCCGCCGCCCCCGAAGGACACTCGTACGCGGAGGAGTTGCCACCGGAGGGGGACGGGACATGCGGGACAGCCATCGGGCGGAGGCCGAGCGTCTCCTGGTGCGGGCCGTGGAGGAGGAGGTACGGCGCTCGGGCGGGCGGATCGACGGGCAGCTGCTGCTGTCGCGGGCGCGGGACGCACTGGACGCCATGGGGCAAACGGCCGCCGAGGAGTACGACGCCTACGCCCGGGCGCTCGACGAGTCCCAGGCCGGCCGGCTGACCTTCGGTCAGCGGTACGCGCGCGAGGGTGCCGGAACCGCCTTGCTGGCGGCCGTCGTTGCCGCGGGCGCCGCGGCCGTGGCCGACCTGTCCCTCGGCACCGGCGCGGGCACGGCCGTCGGCGCGGGCGTCGCCGCGGGCGTGGCGGGCGCCGCCGCCACGGTGGTGAAGGTCGCCGGGTCCCATCTGCCCGCCGCCCATCACCGTGCGGGCGAGGCGGGACAGCCGGGCGGGCCCGAGCAGTTGCGGCTGGAGTGGCTGACGGCGCTGGAGGTACGGGGTATCCGCCCGTTCCTCGACCAGCAGCGGGTGCTCAGCGCCTCCACGGGCCCGAAGACGACGGGCGCGCCCGCTGCTTTGCGCGGTGCGGACAAGAGCGCGGCGGCGCGCAGGCGCACGGTGCTGGAGCAGTCGTTCGCTCAACTCCCCGATCCGGAAGGCCCGTTCGCGGGGCGCCGGGCGGAGCTGGCGCGGATCAGGCAGTGGGCGCAGGCGGCCCGGGCGGCCACGGAGACCCGGCCGACGGTGGTCGTGCTGCACGGTGAGCCGGGCTCCGGCCGCACGACGCTCGCGGTGCGCGCGGCGCACGAGCTGCGGGACCACTTCCGTGGCGCGGTCGTCGTGGACCTGCACGGCAACCGGCGGGAGGAGTCGCCGCTGCCCACCCGGGACGCCCTGCTGCATCTGCTGAACCGGCTCGGGGCGCCCCGGGAGCAGTTGCTGTTCCGGGAGCGCTCCTCCCCCGACCAGCAGGTCAAGCGGCTCGGCGAGCTGTACCACCGGCAGCTGACCGGTCTGCCCGTGACGATCGTGCTGGACGACGCCTCGGACCCGGAGCAGGTGCGCGCGCTGGTCCCGGAGCGCTCCGACAGTCTGGTCCTGGTCACCGCCCGCACGGCCCTCGACCTGCCCGCGGACCTGTCGGCCTGGGTCCATCACCTCCCGGTGGACCCGCTGGACACGGCGGGCGCCGAGGAGCTGCTGAACGCGTCCGCGCAGGACGCGTCGGGGCCGTACGACGGCGAATCCGCCGACCAGGTCCGCCAGTTGTGCGGGGGTCTGCCGCTGGCGCTGCGGATCGCGGGCTCCTCGCTGGGCCCCCGTTCGCCGCGCGGGCTGGCGGCGGACCTGGCCGCGTACGGTCCGGTGGAGCCGGTGGAGCGGGTGCTGTGGCTGCGCTACACCGACCAGCCCGATCCCGCGCGCCGGCTGCTGAGAAGGCTCGCCCTGGCCGGGCGTGCCTCGCTGGGCGGGGCAGCCGCCGCCGCGCTGCTCGCCACCGACGAGCAGGAGGCCGGCCGGCATCTGGGCGCGCTCGCGCGGGCCGGTCTGCTCGACCATGTGCGCGGCAGCCGGTACCGGCTGCACGATCTGGTCCGTTCCTTCGCGCAGGCCCGGCTGCTGGACGAGGAGGAGCCGGCCGAGCGTACGGCGGCGCAGGAGCGGCTGATCGTGAACTACGCGGAGCTGGCCGAATCGGTGCTGCGGCTGGTCGACGGCAACATGTCGACGCGCTCGGACCGGTTCGGCTCGCACGGCTTCACCTCGCTGGAAGAGGCGCTGCGCTGGCTGGACGACGAGTCGAGCTTCATCACGGCGGCCCTGCGGCAGGCGGAGGGCGTGGACCAGGCGGCCGTGCTGAACCTGCTGGGGGCGCTGTGCGACTACTGCCTGCTGCGAGGCGATCTGTACCGGCTCGGCGAGATCAGCGAGCTGGCGCAGTCCGTGGACCAGGGTCTGCTGGTGCGCTCGGTGCAGTGGCGGACCGGTATCGCGGCCCGGCAGCTGGGTGAGCTGGACAAGGCCCGCACGACGCTGGCCTCCGTGGTGGACCTCTACCGGGAGGCCCAACACGACGCGGGCGCGGCCCGTGCCCTGTGCTCGCTCGGGATCACGCTGCACCACCAGGGCAACCTCACCGAGGCCGCCGCCAAACTCCAGGAGGCCCTGGAACTCCAGGCGGCGCCCGCGCTGGCGACGGACCGGGCCTGGACGATGCACGCGCTGGCGGCGGTGCAGCGCGACCGGGCACGCCTGCCGGAGGCCCTGGACCTGCTCACCCGCTCCCTGGTCCTGCACCGCGAGGGCGGCTCGCTGCACGGCGAGGCGTGGGCCCACTTCCAGCTGGGCCAGCTGGCGCTGCGGATGGGCGACGTACCGCGGGCGGAGACGGAGCTGCGGGCGGCACTGGACCGATACGGACAGACGCGCGACGCCCGCGGGGAGGCGTGGGCGCTGACACAGCTGGCCCGGGCGCGGCTGGTCGGCGGCGACGCCCCCGCTGCCGCCGAGAGCCTGCGGCAGGCGGCCGTCCGGCACCGGGAGAACGAGGACGCGCGGGGCGAGGCGTGGACGCTGTACTACCTGGGGCAGGCGCTGGAGGAGGCCGCGAGCCCGGACCAGGCGGTCCGTGAACTGGAGCGCTCCCGCACGATGTTCTCCCGGATGCGTGATGTCTACGGTCTGGCCTGTGCCCGGCATCACTCGGCGCGGGTCACCCGCGACCAGCGGGCCGCGCAGACCGGCTCGCTACGCAACTCGGGCTTCGCCCGGCAGCTGCTGGTGGACGCCCGCGCCGATTTCCAGCGCATCGGTGTCGCCCACGGCGAGGCGTGGACGTGCCTGGAGCTGGCGGTGGTGGACGCGGGCAACGCCCGTACGCAGCAGGCGCTGGCCCTGTGCGACGAGGCGCTGGCCCTGTTCACCTCGTACGGCGACCGGCGGGGCGAGGACTGGGCGCGCTTCCTGCGCTGCACCCTGCTGCCGTACGCGGCGCCGGGCGGGGTGGAGGTGGGCACGGCGGTCGCCCAGGAGGAGCTGGCCCAGCTGGCCGGAGCCGCGCATCCGCTGCGGGACGAGAAGCTGGACGACTGCGTGACGGCGTACGCCCTGCTGCTGGAGCGGGGCGTGCAGCTGGAGGCGGGCTGGCAGGCCTGGCGGCTCGGCATGGTGCCGAGCCGCCACGCGCGGGAGGTGATGGGGGTCGCCGTGCCGGCCGGGCACTGACCCGCCGGGTCAGCCCCGCTGGGCCTTGGGCGTCGCCTTGGTGCCGGCCTCGGCGCCGGTCTCGGCGTCCGGGGCCTCCTTGAAGTCGACCTTGTGCATGTGCTTGTTCATCGACTTCATGAGGCCCCACACGGCCAGGGCCATCAACGCGAAGACGATGAAGCCGAGGACGCCGGGGGTGACCTTGTTCTCGTCCACCTCCTTGGCGAGGGGGACAAGATGCGTCAGTGCCAGGCTTGCAGTCATGTCAGGCATTGTCGCGGATGCCCGCGAAGAGGTCGTCCTCGGGGAGGGAGGTATCGACGAGGGACTTCGCCAGCTCGTACTCCTCCGTCGGCCAGACCTCCTTCTGGAGCTCCATGGGCACCTTGAACCAGCCGCCGTCGGGGTCGATCTGCGTGGCGTGCGCGATCAGCGCCTTGTCACGGATCTCGAAGAAGTCCGCGGACGGGACGTGCGTGGTCAGCGTGCGCTCGACGCGCTGGATCTCCTTCCAGCGCTTGAGCCACTCCCCGTAGGGCGACTCCAGGCCGCGCTCCAGCATGGCGTTGTGCAGCGCCTCGGTGCGGGGGCGGTTGAAGCCCTGGTTGTAGTAGAGCTTCAGCGGCTGGTACGCCGGGCCGAACTCGGACTCCGGGTACTTCTCGGCGTCCGCCGCGCCCTCGAACGCCACCATGGAGATCTTGTGGGTCATGATGTGGTCGGGGTGCGGGTACCCGCCGTTCTCGTCGTAGGTGGTGATCACCTGCGGGCGGAAGGCGCGGATCTTGCGGACCAGCTCTCCGGCCGCCTTGTCGACGTCCTCCAGGGCGAAGCAGCCCTCGGGCAGCGGGGGCAGCGGGTCGCCCTCGGGCAGGCCGGAGTCGACGAAGCCGAGCCACTCCTGTTTGACGCCGAGGATCTCGCGGGCCTCGTCCATCTCCTTCTTGCGTACCTCGTGGATGTGCTCCTCGATGTACTTGTCGCCCTGCAGCTTGGGATTGAGGATGGACCCACGCTCTCCGCCGGTGCAGGTCACCACCAGCACGTCCACCCCCTCGGACACGTACTTCGCCATGGTGGCCGCGCCCTTGCTCGACTCGTCGTCGGGGTGCGCGTGAACGGCCATCAGTCGCAGCTGGTCAGTCAAGACTCAATCCTCGGTAACTCGGCGCCCCCGTAGCTCCGGGCGCGATTGGCGGCTTCTATAGTGACCGAATCGGGGGGCGAATAATTCCGGGGCGCTGCTTCGGGGCCCCATTCGGGACACCCGTCCCGTCCCTGCCGAGAGGACGATCATGAGTACGGCGAGCACCGGGCTGCCCGAGGGCCGCTACGGCCGTTCCTCGGACGAGCGTGCCGACCGCAGACTCAAGATCGCCGGGGCCACGTTCGGCGCGGTGCTGCTCGCCCTGGTCGGCTACTTCGGCTACCACTACGTCGTACAGAACAAGATCAGTGCCCAGGTGATCACGTTCCGGGCCTCCGACGACGCGGTGAAGATCCACCTCGAGGTCCACAAGGACGCGGGCGCCTCCGGCTACTGCACGCTGCGGTCCCAGGCGGCCGACGGCACCGAGGTGGGCCGGGCGGACTTCCGCTTCACCGGCTCGGCCACGCGCATCGACAAGGTCGTCACGCTCCGTACGACGGCCCCGGGCACGACCGCCGAGCTGCTCGGCTGTCACGCCGGCTGATCCTGCCGGAGCACCGGCCGACATGACCGGATCTCACCCGGAATACGGACCGGCCGACCTGCATTGATGCAATTCATGTGGCTTATGTCCTCCCCCTTCCGCTCGTGAATTGTTAGGCTCGTGGTTTCGCCCACCCGAGAGGGAACATTCTTCTGGGTAGGGCGATGCTTTGTATTCCCAGTACCGACGAGGAGCACCCTGTGACCCAGACCAGCGAGAACGTCACCTGGCTGACCCAGGAGGCGTACAACAAGCTCAGGGACGAGCTTGCGTACCTTACTGGTCCTGCGCGCACCGAGATCGCGGCCAAGATCGCCGCCGCGCGCGAGGAGGGCGACCTGCGCGAGAACGGCGGGTACCACGCGGCCAAGGAGGAGCAGGGCAAGCAGGAGCTGCGCGTGCGCCAGCTGACCCAGCTCCTCGAAAGCGCCCAGGTCGGCGAGGCCCCGGCCTCGGCGGACGGCACCGTGGCGCCCGGCATGGTCGTGACGATCGCCTTCGACGGTGACGAGGACGACACCCTGGCGTTCCTGCTCGCCTCCCGTGAGTACGCGAGCACCGACATCGAGACGTACTCCCCGCAGTCCCCGCTCGGGTCGGGCGTCATCGGCCACAAGGTCGGCGAGGACGCGGAGTACGAGCTGCCGAACGGCAAGAAGGCTTCGGTGAGGATCCTGAAGGCCGAGCCCTACTCGGGCTGATCCCGGCCCCCTGATCCACGTCGATGCCCCCGGCGTCCGCCCATCGGACGCCGGGGGCATCGTCGTGCCGGGGGCGTCCTCAGGCCGTGGCCGAGCGGTACTTGCGGACCGCGAGGGTGCGGAATATCGCGATGATCAGGAACGAGTAGATCAGCGACGCCCAGACCGGGTGCTCCATGGGCCAGGCGTGCGAATGGGACTGGCCCGGGTTGGCGAAGAGCACACGGCAGGCCTGTGCGGTGGCGGAGAAGGGGTTCCACTCGGCGATGTGCCGCAGCCACGGGGTCATGTGACCGGTGTCCACGAAGGCGTTCGAGATGAACGTGACCGGGAACAGCCAGATCAGTCCGCTGGACGTGGCCGCCTCGGGCGTGGGCACGGACATGCCGATCAGGGCGCCGATCCAGGTGAACGCATAGCCGAGCAGGAGCAGCAGGCCGAAGGCGGCGAGGACCTTGCCGACGTTCGTGTCGCCCTCGGTGCCGACGCGCCAGCCGACCAGCAGGGCGACCACGGCGAGCACGACCAGGGTCAGGGCCGTCTGCACGAGGTCGGCGAGCGTGCGTCCGGTCAGCACCGCACCGCGCGCCATCGGCAGGGAGCGGAACCGGTCGATGAGGCCCTTGTGCATGTCGTCGGCGATACCGGCGCCGGAGCTGGCGGTCGCGAACGTGACGGTCTGCGCGAAGACGCCCGCCATGAGGAAGTTCTTGTAGTCCGCGGCGCTGGTGCTGCCGCCGATCTTCATGGACCCGCCGAAGACATAGGTGAACAGCACCACGAACATGATCGGCTGGATCAGGCCGTAGATGATCATCTCGGGGATCCTGGACATGCGGATCAGGTTGCGCTTGGCAACGACCATCGAGTCGCGGAAGGACTGGGCGACCGGGTTGGTCGACGGTGCGGCCGGCGGCACGCCTCGCACGGCTTCGCTGACGGCACTCATTTCGCGGCCTCCTCGCCCTTCGCGCCCTTGGCACCCTTGGCGCCCTTGCTGTCGCTCTTCGCCGCGCCGTTCTCCTCGTCCTTCACCTCGGCCACGTGTCCGGTCAGGGACAGGAAGACGTCGTCGAGGGTGGGGCGGCGCAGTCCGATGTCGTCTATCTCGATCCCGCGGGTGTCCAGCTCCCGGATGACCTCGGCCAGCAGCTTGGCGCCGCCGGTGACGGGGACGGTGAGCTTGCGGGTGTGCTCCTCGACCGTGGCCTCGCCCTTGCCGAAGCCGCGCAGCACCTCCACGGCCCCCGCGATGTGCTCGCGTTCGTGCACCACGACCTCGACGCGCTCGCCGCCGGTGCGGGCCTTGAGCTGGTCGGAGGTGCCCTTGGCGATGACGCGGCCGTTGTCGACCACCGCGATGTCATGGGCGAGGTGATCGGCCTCTTCCAGGTACTGCGTGGTGAGCAGCAGGGTCGTACCACCGGAGACGAGTTCGTTGATGACGTCCCACAACTGCTGCCGGTTGCGCGGGTCGAGGCCGGTGGTCGGCTCGTCCATGAACATCACGGGCGGTGAGACCACGAGGGCGGCGGCGAGGTCGAGCCGGCGGCGCATGCCTCCGGAGTAGGTCTTGGCGGGGCGGTCGGCGGCGTCCGCGAGGTTGAACCGCTCCAGCAGTTCCGCCGCGCGCGCCTTGGCCGCCTTGGCCCTCATCTGGTACAGCTGCCCGACCATCTGCAGGTTCTCCCGGCCGGTCAGGTATTCGTCGACCGCCGCGAACTGGCCGGACAGGCCTATGGAGCGGCGGACGGTGTCGGGATGCTTGAGCACGTCGACGCCCGCGACGACCGCCTTGCCGCTGTCGGGGCGCAGCAGTGTCGTCAGGCAGCGGACGGTCGTCGTCTTGCCGGCGCCGTTCGGCCCCAGCAGGCCGAGGACCGTGCCCTCGGGGACATCGAGGTCGACGCCGTCCAGTGCCCTTACGTCGCCGAAGGTCTTCACCAGGCCTTCGGCATAGATGGCGCCTGGCATGTGAGTCTCCACGTCGTCGGGGATTTCATCGGGGAAGGGACAGGCTAGGTTCGCGCGCCCGGATCCGCCCTTGGTTTTCCGGATGCGGGCAGGCGGTCGGCGAGCACAACAGGACACACAGTAACGCGATGTATCGCGTCTCTCAATGGATTTCCACGAACGAGTGACACAACTGCTTTCCGCGCTGCCCGGCCTCAGTCGATGACCGTGTAACCGGCCGCGCGCAGGGCCTGGCCGACCTCGGCGCAGTGCGCCGGACCCTTCGTCTCGAGGTGCAGCTCCACCTCCGCCTCCGTGAGCCCGAGCCGCGGGTCGGTTCGTACGTGGCTCACGTCGAGGACGTTGGCGTCCACCACCGACAACACCCCGAGGAGCGTGGCGAGGGCGCCCGGCCGGTCCGTCAGCAGGAGCCGGACGGCCAGGTAGCGGCCCTGCGCTGCCATGCCGTGCCGCAGCACCCGCTGGAGCAGCACCGGGTCGACATTGCCGCCGGAGAGCACCGCGACGACCGGTCCGGGAAACGCGCCGGGCTCGCCGAGCAGCGCCGCGACCGGGCTCGCCCCGGCCGGCTCGACCACCAGCTTGGCCCGCTCCAGGCACAGCAGCAGCGCGGCCGACAACTGGTCCTCGCTGACCGTGCGCACCTCGTCGACCAGCTCCTCGACGATCCCGAACGGCACCACGCCCGGCCGCCCCACCTTGATGCCGTCCGCCATCGTCGTCGGGTTCTGCACGGACACGGGGTGCCCGGCCGCGAGCGAGGGCGGGTAGGCCGCCGCGCCCTCCGCCTGTACGCCGACGATCCGGACGTCCGGCCGCAGCGCCTTCACCCCGACCGCGATACCGGCCGCGAGCCCGCCGCCGCCCATGCCGACGACGATCGTGCGCACCTCCGGGCACTGCTCCAGGATCTCCAGGCCGACCGTCCCCTGGCCGGCGATGACGTCCGGGTGGTCGAAGGGGTGGATGAACACCGCGCCGGTCTCGGCGGCGTAGTCCTGCGCGGCGGCCAGCGTCTCGTCCACCACCTGGCCGTACAGGCGCACTTCGGCGCCGTAGTCCCGGGTGGCGCTGATCTTCGGCAGCGGGGCGCCCTTCGGCATGAACACCGTGGCGTGCACGCCGAGCAGTGAGGAGGCGAGGGCCACGCCCTGCGCGTGGTTCCCGGCGCTCGCGGCCACCACTCCGGCCGCCCGCTCCTCCGGCAGCAGCCCGGCGATGCGCACATAGGCGCCGCGCAGCTTGAACGAGCCGGTCCGCTGGAGGTTCTCGCACTTGAAGTGCACCGGCGCGCCGACCAGCTGGGACAGGTGCCGGCTGCCCTCCATAGCGGTCACCCGTGCCACGCCCGAGAGCATCTTCTGGGCTCCGCGCACGTCGTCGAGGGTGACGGAACGCAAGGAGCCAGTGGTGCCGTAGCTCATGACTCAAGTCTCGCAGCCCACGTGGCCGAACGGCGGTGACGACCAACCTCCGAGACCGGTTCGTGCAGCGCCGGTACGGCCTGGCTCCGGGCCGCGTACCCTGTCCCCCAACCCACAGCACCCTTCATGAAGTGAGCCCCCGGCCATGCCCACAACACCAGGAATGTCGATGGACATGACGACCGTCGGTGACACCGGTCTCCTCGACACCCTCCAGCACGAGGTGGCGGTGTTCGCGCGCCGTGCCGAACAGACCCGGCTCGGCGGCGTCGGGCAGGTGCGCACGTCCATGGACCGCGCCGCGTACCTGCTGCTCAACCGCCTCGACAACGAGGGCCCTATGGGCGTCAAGGCGCTCGCCGCGAGCATGGGGATCGACTCCTCCACGGTCACCCGGCAGGTGGCTCCGCTGGTCGACACCGGGCTCGTCAAGCGCACCTCGCACCCGGAGGACGGGCGCGCGGTGGTGCTTCAGCTGTCCCCGCGCGGTGTCTCCCGGCTGGAAGAAGTGCGCTCTTCCAGGCGTCAGTTGATGGCCGAGCTGACGCAGGACTGGGCGCCGGAGGAGCGCGAGCAGTTCTGCACGCTCCTGACGCGCTTCAACACCGCGCTCTCCTCGCGGATGGCGGTGCACGTGGTGCAGCCGGCGGAGCAGACGCCGGCGTCCTGAACCCCGCGCGGGAGTTGGGTTCCGGACTCTTGACCCCGGGCCGCCACTGGCCTCATATGAGATCGGGTCCTGCGTCGTACGCGGTCCGCCTGTCCCGTACCGGGCAGGGCCCCGTCCAGGGGGAGGCGCGGTGCGTGATCGGCAGGCATTGCGTGGTGCCCGTCGGGCCCGGGAGTTCGAGGCGTTCGTCGCGGGCGCGGCAGGGCGGCTGCTGCATGCCGCCACGCTGCTCACCGCGGAGGCGCCGGACGCCAACCCGCGCGCGCGGCGCCTGCTGACACTGGCGCTCGCCCACACCTACGCCCGCTGGGACCGGCTGCGCGGCGAGGACCCCTACGACTGCGCCCGCCAGTACCTGGCCACGCGCTTCGCGCGCGGGATGTGGCAGCAGTACGGCGCCTTCGGCCGCGCCCGCCCGCATCCGGACAGCCCGCTCGCAGTCCTCGGGCTGCTGGAGCGGCTCATCCTGGTGCTGCGGCTGTACGAAGGCGTCGCCGCGGAACAGGCGGCGGCCCTGCTCGGGATGCCCACGGAGCGCGTGCACACCGTCTGCGACCGCGCGACCGCCACCCTGCTGCATCCACGGCCGACCGCCCCGCGCGCGGTGGGCACGAAGGTCGCACCCTCATGAGCCCACGGCACGCGGGGAGGCCCCGGTGAACCGGCCCGAGCGGGAGGCCGCCGCGCGGCGGCTGATGGAGCGGACGCCGCCGCCGGTGCCACCGGATCTGCACCCGGAGGCGGTGCGCCGCGGCACCCGTCTGCTGCGGCGCCGGCGGCTCGCGCAGCGGGTGCTGTGGCTGCTGCTGTGTGCCGCCGCGGTGGCGTTCACCGTGTGGGCGGCGCAGGCGCACCCGTGGGTGGAGCCGCCGTCGCAGACGACTCCGGAGGTCACCGGCTGGTGACCGGCCCGCCGGCTCAGGGCCTGGGGCCGCCCACCAGCACAGGTTCCGCTAAGGCCCTGTCGTCAAATTCCCGCCTGCCCCGCGACGCGGCCGCGCCCGACGCGCCGCCGCCGCCCAGCCTGGCACGCACGCTCGCCGCGTTGCCGGAGCGCCCACGTGACTCCGCCACGAGGCCGCTCCGGCGCCTTGCGATCGCACGCTCCCCCACGCTCGAACACGCTCGCGCGGGGGCACCCCCATCGCCGCCGCGGGGCCCGCCCTTCGGGCGGACGACGGGAATTTGACGACAGGACCTAGCCCAGGGCCTGCTGGAGGTCCTCCAGCAGATCGTCGACGTTCTCGATGCCCACGGACAGGCGCACCAGGTCGGCGGGGACCTCGAGGGCGGAGCCGGCCGCGGAGGCGTGCGTCATGCGGCCCGGGTGCTCGATGAGGGACTCGACGCCGCCCAGCGACTCCCCCAGGGTGAACACCTTGGCGCGGTTGCACACCTCGACGGCCGCCTCCTCGCCGCCCTCGACCTGGAAGGACACCATGCCGCCGAACGCGCGCATCTGCTTGGCGGCGATCTCGTGGCCGGGGTGGTCCGGCAGGCCCGGGTAGAGAACCCGCGTCACGCGCGGGTGCCGGGTCAGCATGTCGGCGACCTTCGTGGCGTTCTCGCTGTGCCGGTCCATGCGCACGGCGAGGGTCTTGGTGCCGCGCAGCACCAGGAAGGAGTCGAAGGGACCGGCGACGGCCCCCATCGCGTTCTGGTGGTAGGTCAGTTCCTCGCCGAGCGTCTCGTCGGAGACGATCAGCGCACCGCCGACCACGTCCGAGTGGCCGCCCATGTACTTGGTCAGGGAGTGCACGACGACGTCGGCCCCGAGCGCCAGCGGCTGCTGGAGGTAGGGCGTGGCGAAGGTGTTGTCGACGACGAGCTTCGCGCCCGCTTCGTGGGCGATCTGAGCGACGGCGGCGATGTCGGTGATGCCGAGCAGCGGGTTGGAGGGGGTCTCCACCCACACGGCCTTGGTCTTCGGGGTGATCGCGGCGCGCACGGAGGCCGGGTCGCTGGTGTCGGCCACGGACCACTCCACGCCCCAGCGGCTGACCACCTTGGCGAAGAGACGGAAGGTGCCGCCGTAGGCGTCGTTGGGGATCACCACGTGGTCGCCGGGCGTGAGCAGCGTCCGGAGCAGGGTGTCCTCGGCTGCCAGGCCGGACGCGAACGCGAGTCCGCGGCTCCCGCCCTCCAGCGCGGCGAGGTTCTCCTCCAGGGCGGTCCGGGTCGGGTTGGCGCTCCGGCTGTACTCGTAGCCGCCGCGCAGCCCGCCGACGCCGTCCTGCTTGTAGGTCGAGACCTGGTAGATCGGCGGGACGACCGCGCCGGTGAGGGGATCCGCGGTGTTGCCCGCATGGATCGCGAGGGTCTCGAAGTGCTGACTGATATGAGTGTCGCTCATTGCACCGAGCGTAGTGCGCCTGGTCGGATGATGACGTACGGACGTCGGGCTCGCCCGGCCGTACGGCGGTGCTGCCGTACGCCCCCTGTCATGAACCGGCCCGAAGTTTTCCACAGGCAGGCGGGCGGGGTTGGCCAATTGTCGGCGGCGTCTGGTTCGCTTGAGTCATGGTGATTCTCTGGCTGCTGATTGCCCTGCTCATGCTGAGCTTCGCGCTGCTCCCGGTCCTCCGGCGCAGGCGCGGGCTGATCGAGCAGGTCACGCCGGACCACCCCGACGCCGCCGACCCGGCGAACTACGGCTTCGTACGCCAGGAGGAGCTGGACGTGCGCATGCCCGGCCCGGACCAGGACCTGCTGGACGTCCTGGACCTGGTGCAGCGCACGGGGGACTACCGCGCGGCGGCCCAGCTGCTGGCGGGTACGGAGACGGAGGGGGAGCTGCGCTGGCAGCGCGTGCAGGCGTTCGCCGGTGCGGCGGCCCTGGAGCTGCAGCAGCGGCCCGGCGGGGTGCACGAGACGCCCGGCGGTCAGTGGCTCAGGGTGTGGCGGGCCGAGCAGCCCAAGGACGCGGGCGGTGCGGCGGTGCACGCCGAGTTCCTGGTGCAGCAGGCCTGGCGGACGTCACAGCCAGGCACGGACGAGTTCCGGATCATCATGGAGGAGGCCCGGGACGCGTGCGGGCAGGCGGCGCTGCTGGCACCCGGCGACCCGGTCCCGTACATCGTGGAGCTGTCCGTCGCCCGCGGCCTCGCCCATCCGCAGCCGGAGTTCGAGCAGCTGTGGCTGAAGATCCTCGACCGCGCGCCGAACCACATGGGCGCGCATCTGGCGGCGCTGCACTACTGGTGCGAGAAGTGGCACGGCTCGCGTGAGCTGGCGTACTCCTTCGCCGAGAGCGCGGCGGCCCGCGCCCCGCAGGGCTCGCTGCTCGCCGCGCTGCCGCTGTTCGCGGTGTTCGAGCACCTCCCCGAGGTGAACCTGGTCTCGAGCTTCTACCAGAGCGAGGTCGTCACCAAGGCGATCCACGGCGCGCTGCACGCGGTGCACGCGGCCCGCCCGGACGACCCGATGCTGTCGCACGTCGGCCACCTGCTGACGTTCTTCCTGGTCCGGTCCGAGCGCTGGGCGGAGGCCATGCACCAGCTCATACACGTCGACGGCCATGTCGGCGCTCTGCCCTGGACCCTGTGCGCCGACCCGGCAGCCGAGTTCGCGCTCTACCGCGCCCTGGCGGTGGCCGGCTACGAGGCCAACGGCGGCAGCCCGGCGACGCTGCCCGGCTGAGGCGCGGAACGGCGGCCAGGGCTTCCCCCAGGGCAACGACGTGGGCACCCCAGTACCGCTCGGCGATCTACGCCCACACGCCAGGACAAGCAGCATCGAGAGCCTTCTCCATCCGGGCCCGAAGGGCCGGTCAACATGTGCTTCACCCGTACGGCGGCCCTGGCGTGCAGCCGATCGTCACAACCGGAAGCCTAGGATCCACTACTGGGAAGCGAGGTAAATGTCCGCTTTGTCCAGGTAGAGGCGGCTCGCGCCATGACCGAAGGAGACGGGATGTCGCCCCGCGCCGGCAAAACCCGTTGGCGGCGCTTCGCGGCAGTCCTGGTAGCCGGCGTCGCAGCCTGTGCGGCCCTCGCCATCGCCATGGGACAGGGTGTACTGGCCGCGTCGTTCCTCATTTCCGGCAAGAAGTTCCAGGTCACCGCGGACACGCTGAACGCTCGCGGGTTGAGCATCTACGGCATGGTGGACGTGACCAGGCAGGGCCGGCTTGTGCCGGTCCAGGTCACCGGATCCCGGCACTCGACGATCAGCAGGCTGTGCCAGTCCGTACTGGTCGAGGTCCCGGTGCTGGGCGTACAGACGCTGAAGCTCACCGGCGGAAACGAACGACCGGTCGAAGCGACGAACCTGTTCCTCGACACGACATTCCAGTCGGCCGGGCAGGCGGATTTCCGGGGCCTCGAACAGGGAATCGCGCAGGGGAATATCACCAAGGGTCCGATCAACCCGGGCGACAGGAACTCCCGCTTCTTCGACCCCAACGGCTTCGGGCAGCAGGCCACGTCGGTCGCCCTGACCGACGTGCGCGTGACCGCGGTCGCGCTCTCCGCCGGTACGTTCAACATCCCCGGCCTGCGCGTGCAGATCGAGCACGGCCGTCACGAATGCTTCTGAGACCTGGGCGGGCCGAACCCGCCGAACGCCCCCGACCGCGCGTCACCGCAGCGCGTGCCCGGCACGCATTCAGAACCTGGCGCGGCGAACGTCCCTTCTGGGCGGGGCTCTTTACCCTTACGGCGGGATTGCCCATCCTGTACTGGCCGTACGCGAATCTGGACCTGGGCGGAATTCCGCTGGCCTTGTCGACCACGTCCGGTGCCGGAGCCCTGATCATCGGCGTCCTGCTCATCGTCCTGGGGCTCACCCTCTGGTACCAACCGCACCTGCGCGTGTTCTCCGGGATTGCCACTCTCCTGCTCACCCTCATCTCCTTCCCCGTCGCGAACTTCGGCGGCCTCTTCCTCGGACTGATCACCGGTCTGATCGGCGGCTCCCTGGCCTGCTCCTGGACTCCCCTCGCCACCGAACCCGTATCGGAGAAGTAGCCGAACCAGCCTGAGTCCGGCCCGGCCGGCCATGGCATCGATCGTCATTGGCGCGGTGCCACGGCCGAGTCGTCTCGCTGAGGAACGGGAGAGTCGCGGACGGAGACCACGGGGAGGAACATCGGAGTCACGGAGGCAAGGTGGTGGCTATGGGGACACCGTCGATGCATTTCAGCGAGAGTCCTGAGGACCCATTCGCCCTAGGGCGTGGGGCATCGGCCGTGCTCGACGATCGAGGCACCGTGGTCGGCTGGAGCGTACGTGCACAGGAGCTGCTGGGCTATCCGGCCAAGGAAGTGATCGGACGAGCATGGCAGGACTTCCTGGTCGACGCCCGTGACCTGTCGCTCGCGCGCTCCGTGGTCGTAGACGCCATGAAGGCGGGAGGCTGGTTCGGTGTCCTGCCCGTCCGACACCGCGACGGACACCGTGTGGAGATGGGCTTCCGGGCCCGTGCGGTCACCCGGGAGGGTGGTGGTCGGGAGTGGCTCCTCGTCGGTGCTCCTGCCGAGGAGGTCATTGCCTGGCAGCGGGACCGTGCGCTCCTGGACGGCCTGTACCACCGCTCCCCGATCGGCCTGGTCACTTACGGCCCGGACAGGAGAGTGATCCGGGTCAACCGTGCGGTCGAAAAGGCGAGCGGCGTCCCGGCCGAGGCACCGGTAGGCCGTCGTTCCCGCGAATTCATGGTCGACGAGGACGCGGGTCCGGCAGAGGACCGAGTACGGCACGTTCTGGAGACCGGCGAGCCGTTGATCTTCACAGAGCAGTCCGCCCGGCCACGCCACGATCCGGGTCGGGAACGGATCGTGTCCGTCTCGGCGTTCCGGATGGAAGACCCCTCGGGCCGGGTTCTCGGCGTGGCCGAGACGATCGAGGACGTGACCGACCGCCACCGGGCGCAACGCAGGCTCGCCCTGCTGAACGAGGCGAGCGCCCGGATCGGAACCTCACTGGACGTGACCCAGACCGCTCGGGAACTGACCGAGGCGGCCGTCCACGGCCTGGCCGACTACTGCTCGGTGGACCTCCTGAAGCCCGTGACACTCGGCGACGAACCAGTTCCCGGCTTGGCAGGTCCGCTGCTCCGGGCTGCCTTCTCACCACCAGAACACCGCGTCCCGTTCCGGGAGGGCGATGTGGTCCCGCTGCTTCCGGAATCTCCGCAGGCGCGGTGCCTGGCGGAACGTCGCCCGATTCTCGAGGGGCTGCTGTCCCTCCGCCCCGAGTGGTACGCCATGGACCGGCGGCGGGTCGAGATCGCCCTGGGGCTCGGCGTTCATTCGCTGATCGCGGTTCCCCTGGTCGCGCGCGGCCTGGTACTGGGCGTGGTGAGCCTGTGGCGGTCGCGCAATTCGGAGCCTTTCGAGGACGACGATGCTGCGGTGGCCCAGGAGCTTGCCTCCCGTGCGGCCGTCTGCATCGACAACGCGCGCCGCTTCACCCAGCAGCAGAGCGCCGCCCTGACCCTTCAGCGCAGTCTGCTGCCGAGCGCGGCGTCCGACCTGCCGGCCGTGGAGGTGGCCTGCCGGTACCTCCCGGCCAGCGGTGAACCGGGCATCGGCGGTGACTGGTTCGACGTGATCCCGTTGTCAGGAGCCAGGGTCGCTCTCGTGGTGGGAGACGTGGTCGGCCACGGGATCCACGCTGCGGCCTCCATGGGCCGTCTGCGCGCCGCCGCGCGGACCCTGGCCAGCCTCGACCTGGAACCGGACGAGGTGGTGGCGCGGCTGGACGATCTGGTCAGTCTGCTGGCCACCGAGCTGGAGGCGAACGCCGACGACAACCCCTCGGCGATTGAGCAGGTGCTCGGGGCCACCTGCCTCTACGCGGTCTACGATCCGGTCTCCCAGCGCTGCTCCCTGGCACGCGCCGGCCACCCGGCGCCGGTGGTGTCCACCCCGGACGGCGAGGTGACCGTGCTCGATCTGCCCGCCGGTCCGCCGCTGGGCCTGGGCGGACTGCCGTTCGAAACGTACGATCTGGACCTCCCCGAGGGCAGCCTGCTCGCGCTCTACACCAACGGCCTCCTGGAGGCACGCAACGGCGACATAGACGTCGCGCTGGAGAACTTGCGCGCATGTCTCACCCGCGCCACAGAACCTCTGGACCACACCTGCCACGCCGTGGCCGAAGCGCTGCTGCCCAAGTACCACCTCCCCACTGACGACGTCGCGCTGCTCATCGCACGTACCCGGGTGCTACGGCCACAGAATGTCGCCTCATGGCGGCTGCCCCTGGAAGCGACCGCTGCCGCCCGTGCCAGGGAGCTGACCACGGCGAAACTGACCGAATGGGGGCTGGCGGATCTGACCTTCACGACGGAGCTGGTCGCCAGCGAACTCGTCACCAACGCCTACCGGTACGCAGCCGGCCCCGTCACCCTGCGCCTCATCCGTACGCACTGCCTGATCTGCGAGGTGTCCGACACCAGCCACACTTCCCCCCACCTCCGACGGGCCCTCAGCACGGACGAGGGCGGACGCGGGCTCTTCCTGGTCGCGCAGCTCACAGAGCGGTGGGGCACCCGCTACACCCACGACGGCAAGACGGTCTGGACGGAGCAGTTCCTCCCGCCCGCATGACCCGCGGCCGGCTACCGCGGAGATACACCCGGTGTCGGGGTCGGCAAGCGGCCGACGCGCTGTTGCGGAGGTGAGCGACCCGGCGTTGGAATCAAGTGTGAGGCACTTTGGCGGCGCCGAGTCCCCAGGCCGCCCCGCCCCCGGGACAGGGCCGGGACGCAAGGGGCTCAAGAACGACGCGCTGGGCATGTTCTCCTCGGTGGTCATGGGCCTTGCCTCCACCGGCCCGGCGTACAGCCTGGCCGCCACGCTGGGCATCATCGTGGCCGGGGTGGGACTGCAGGCCCCGATCATCACGATGCTGGCGTTCGTCCCGATGCTGCTGGTCGCGTACGCCTTCCGGGAGCTCAACGCGAGCAACGCCGACTGCGGGACCACCTTCGCCTGGACCACTCGCACCTTCGGCCCGCGCACGGGCTGGATGGGCGGCTGGGGCATCATCGTCGCCGACGTCCTCGTCATGGCGAGCCTCGCCCAGATCGCCGCTGCCTACGCCTTCCGACTGGTGGGCCAAAACGGACTTGCGGAGAACCGGCTGTGGACCACGGTGGCGGGCGTCGTCTGGATCGCCGTGCTGACCGCGGTCTGCTACGTGGGCATCGAGTTCTCGGCGGCTGTCCAGCGCTGGCTGCTGTGTCTGGAAGTGGTGATGCTGCTCCTGCTCGCCGTCTCCGCGCTGGTCAGGGTCTACACCAAACCTCCCCCGACGGCGATCCACGTGTCCGCCTCCTGGTTCAACCTCTTCGAGGTGCCTTCGGCATCGGCCCTGACCTCGGGCGTCCTCGCGGGGGTCTTCCTGTACTGGGGCTGGGACACGGCTTTCTCGGTCAACGAGGAGACCATCGACAGCAGGCATGTCCCCGGGCGTGCCGCGGTCGTCTCCATCGTGCTGCTCCTGGTCGTGTACGGGCTGGTGTCCACGTCGGCACAGGCGTTCGCGGGAGTCGGCACGTCGGGCATCGGGCTCGGCAACGCGGCCAACGCGGACGACGTGTTCTCGGGACTGGGCGAGGCCGTGTTCGGGAGCCACAACACGGGCCTGCTCCTGTCGCGGCTGCTGATCCTGATGGTGCTGACCTCCGCGTTGGCCTCCGCTCAGACCACCATCCTGCCCCTGGCCAGGACCGTCTTCTCCATGGCGGTCCACAAGGCCGTCCCCGCCCGGTTCGCCCGGATCCACCGCAGGTTCCTCACCCCGACCTGGGGGACCCTCGGTATGGGAGCGGTCTCGATCGCCTTGTTCGTCCTGCTGACCTCGTTCAGCCAGAACGTCCTGGCCGACACGGTCGACTCGGTCGGTCTGGCGATCGCGTTCCAGTACGGGCTGACCGGCTTCGCCTGCGTCTGGTACCACCGCAGGGTCCTCACCCGCAGCGTCAGCGACCTGGTCTTCAAGGGCATGCTGCCGGGGCTGGGCGGGCTGGTGATGGTCCTGCTGTTCCTCTACGCCGCCTTCGTGGTCTACGCGAACCCCAACTACGGCACGACCGCCGTAGACCTGCCGCTGATCGGCAGGACCGGCGGGGTCACCGTCCTTGGCCTGGGCGCCCTGCTGATCGGCCTCCTGCTGATGCCGGTGGTCACCCGTGGCCACAGCGTGGCCCTCAAACTCCAGCAGAGCATGCTTCCGCGCCGCCTGCCGCCGCACGCCGCCTGCGACTCGGCGAGCCGCTATCAGCCCGCCGACAGCGGGTCGGGGGTGGGCGGCGACTGGTACGACGTCATCCCCCTGTCGGGAACCCGGGTCGGACTGGTCGTCGGGGACGTGGTCGGTCACGGCCTGCGTGCCGCGGCCACCATGGGACGCCTGCGCACGGGTGTGCGCGTGCTGGCCCGGATGGACCTGAGCCCGGACGAGCTGCTGTCCCGCATGGCCGACCTGGTCGAGCAGACCGCGCACGAGAGGGGGCCCGGCCGCGGCCCGGGCCGCCTGAGACCGCACACCGACGAGGCCCTGGGCGTGAGCTGCCTGTACGCGGTGTACGACCCCGTCTCGGGGATGTGCAGCCTGGCCCGGGCCGGGGAGTCGGTGCTGGTGGTCGTCGAACGGCCCACAGGCGTCGTCGACCGTCCGGAGCTGCCGCCCGGACCACCGCTGGGCATGGGTGGCGTGCCCTACCAGAGCATGGAACTGGAGCTCACGCGGGGCAGCCTCCTCGTCCTCTTCACGGGCGGCCTCCTCCAGGCGGCCGTCGACTGTGACGCCGGGCTCGCGCAGCTGTCCCAGGTCCTCGCCGACGACCGGAGCTCCCTGAAGGAGCTGTGCGACCGGGCGGTGGCCACCCTGCTGCCCGGGGCGGTGGACGTGGACGCGACGCTGCTCGTGGTCCGCACCCGCCTGCTCGACCGGAACCAGTTCGCCGAGTGGGCGCTGCGGCCGGACCCGGCGGCGGTGTCCACCATCCGTACCGCCGTCAGCAAGCAGCTCGGCGACTGGGGGCTGGACGACCTGGCGTTCACCAGCGAGCTGATCGTCAGCGAACTGGTCACCAACGCCATCCGCTACGTCGGCGGTCCGATCCAGGTACGCCTGATCCGCGACCGGAGCCTGATCTGCGAGGTCTCCGACACCGGCCACACCACGCCCAATCTGCGGCACGCCGCGAGTGACGACGAGGGAGGCCGGGGCCTGTTCATCATCGCCCAGATGACCCACAGCTGGGGCACGCGCTACACCGCCACCGGCAAGACGATCTGGACCGAGCAGGACCTGCCGTGACCGGACGGCCGTCAGGAGACTTCGGACCGCTGCCGAGCGTGGAAATCAGGCGACGGCTACCGGGGCCGCGTCGTACATTCGCCGCTCACGCAGGGAGCGTGTGCGAGGGGGAGGCGAGTGAGGATGGCCGGGCGTCAGGTGTTCTTGGTCGGCGGTGGGTGGGACGCCGCCGAGTTGTACGCGCCGTTCGTGCGGGCCGCGGGTGGGGACGGGGCGCGGATCGGGTGTGTGGTCGTGGACGAGGGGGACGGGGGCGCGCAGTTCGAGCGGTACGCGGGCGCGCTGCAGAAGGCCGGTGCGACGGGTGCGCCCGTGCCGCTGCTCGTGCCGCTCGGCGGGCGGTTCGAGCCGGAGCCGGCGCTGGACGGGATCGACGGGCTGCTGGTGTGCGGTGGGCTGACGCCCGCCTACCAGGAGGCGTTCGCCGGGTGCCTGGACCGGTTGCCGCAGCTGCTCGCGGAGCGTGGTGTGCCGTACGCGGGCTTCTCCGCCGGCGCCGCCCTCGCCGCGCGGCGGGCCGTGGTCGGCGGGTGGCTGCTGGACGGGGTGCCCGTGTGTCCGGAGGAGACCGGGGAAGACCTGGCGGAGATCGACGTACGGGCGGGGCTGGGGCTCGTCCCGTTCGCCGTGGATGTCCACGCTGCTCAGTGGGGGACGCTGGCGCGGCTGGTCGCGGCGGTCGGTCGCGGCGACGTGCCGTACGGGGTCGCCGTGGACGAGAACACCCTGCTGGAGGTGACCGGTACGAGGGCCCGGGTGACGGGGCGCGGGCGTGTCCATGTCGTACGGCCCGGTGGGGAGGCAGGCGTGCTCGTGCGGTCGTACGGGGAGGGGGACAGCTTCAGCGCCGAGACCGCGTGAACCGGGTGAGCCGGTGAAGGACGGCCTCGGCGCTGACCACTGCTGTGGACGGTCCCGTCAGATCGTCGCCGTGTCGATCACGAAGCGGTAGCGGACGTCGCTGGACAGGACCCGCTCGTACGCCTCGTTGATCTGGTCGGCGTTGATCAGTTCGATCTCCGCGCCCAGGCCGTGCTCCGCGCAGAAGTCGAGCATCTCCTGGGTCTCGGGGATACCGCCGATCATGGAGCCCGCGAGGGTCTTGCGGCCCCCGATCACCGAGAAGAGGTTCAGGGAGACGGGCTCCTCGGGGGCGCCCACGTTCACCACCGCGCCGTCCACCTTCAGCAGGGACAGGAGCGCGCCGAAGTCCTGCGGGGCCGACACCGTCGAGATGATCAGGTCGAGGGTGCCGCGCAGTTCCTCGAAGGTCTTCGGGTCGCTGGTGGCGTAGTAGTGGTCGGCGCCCAGCTTCAGGCCGTCGTCCTTCTTGCGCAGGGACTGCGAGAGGACCGTGACCTCCGCGCCCATCGCGTGCGCGAGCTTGACGGCCATGTGGCCCAGGCCGCCGAGGCCGACGATCGCGACCTTCTTGCCGGGGCCGGCGTTCCAGTGACGGAGCGGGGAGTACGTGGTGATGCCGGCGCACAGCAGCGGGGCGGCCACGTCGAGGGAGAGGCCGTCCGGGATGCGGACGACGAAGTTCTCGTCGACGACGATCTTCTCGGAGTAGCCGCCGTACGTGGGCTCGCCGTCCTTGCCGATGGCGTTGTAGGTGCCGACGCCGCCCTTGAGGCAGTACTGCTCCAGGCCCTTCTGGCAGTTCTCGCACTCGCGGCAGGAGTCGACCAGGCAGCCGACGCCCACGCGGTCGCCGACGGCGAACCTGGTGACGCCGGAACCGACCTCGGAGACGACGCCCGCGATCTCGTGGCCGGGCACCATCGGGAAGATCGCCTCGCCCCAGCCCTCGCGGGCCTGGTGGATGTCGGAGTGGCAGATGCCGGCGAACTTGATGTCGATCAGGACGTCGAACTCGCCGACCGCGCGCCGCTCGATGGTCGTCCGCTCCAGCGGGGCCTTCGCGGCGGGCGCGGCGTACGCAGCAACAGTGGTCATGCCGGGGTTCTCCTAGCGGACTGGCGGGGGTCTCGCGCCCGGTTGTCAGGTTCAACCAGGTAGTTCGACCGGTTATGGCCTCCAGCCTGCCGGAAGGCTCCTACGGCACCCAGACCACGCCTTTGCGTACGACTGCCGTGCCTACTACTGGCGGGGTCAGGTTCCCGGGCATACGACCAGCCGGGACCGCCGATACTGGCGGTATGGACGAACAGCCGGAAGCAGCCGCGACGCGGCCCCTGGACCGGCGGGCCGAGCTGAGCGAGTTCCTGCGCAGTCGGCGGGCCCGGCTGAAGCCGGAGGACGTGGGGCTGCGCGACTTCGGCCGGCACCGCCGGGTGCCGGGGCTGCGCCGCGAGGAGCTGGCGCAGCTGGCCGGGGTGTCGGTGGCGTACTACACGCGTCTGGAGCAGGGCAACGGCCGGAACGTGTCGGCGGAGGTGCTGGACTCGATCGCGCGTGCCCTGCGCCTGACCGATGCCGAGCACGCGCATCTGACCCATCTGGCGAAGCCGAAGGGGCACAAGAAGAAGCCGGCCGCGCGGCAGCAGCAGGTGCGGGCCACGCTGCGGCATCTGCTGGACGCGATCGACGGGGTGCCGGCCTACGTCGTGGGGCGGCGCGCGGAGATCCTGGCCTGGAACCGGACGGCGGCGGCCCTCTTCGGCGACTGGGGCGAGCTGCCGCCTGCCGAGCGCAACTGGGCGCGGCTGGTGTTCCTGAAGCCCGAGTACCGCGAGCTGTTCGCCGAGTGGGAGCAGAAGGCGATCGACATCGTCTGCGCCCTGCGCATGGACGCCGGCTGCCATCCGGACGACCCGCGGCTGTCCGCCCTCGTCGGTGAACTCTCCGTCAAGAGCCCGGAGTTCCGCCGGCTGTGGGCCACGCACGACGTCAAGGAGAAGACCCACGGCGTCAAGCACCTGCACCACCCGCTGGTGGGCGACCTGTCCCTGAACTTCGAGTCCTTCCGCCTGCCGGGCGACACGGACCAGGTCCTGGTGACGTACCACGCGGAACCCGGCTCCCCCTCGGTCGAGTCCCTGCGCCTGCTGTCCAGCTGGGGGGCGGACGCCTCCCGCCCGGTGTCGCAGCCCTACTAGTCCTCGACGCCCAGGTCGGCCCGCATCAGCCGGCGCATGGCCGTCAGCAGCGGCTCGGCCTCCTTCAGGTCCACAAGGGCCCGCTCAGCGCTCTCGCCCTCGCGGGCCAAGTCCCGGTCGAGCCGTTTGACGACGGCGTCGATGCGGGCGAGCACACGGTTGAGGTCCCGCGAGGCATCCAGGATCCGCTCCGGTACGACCATCTGCGCCTCCGCATAGCGATCCCGGTACTCCCGGCGGGCCTCCTCCAGTTGCTCGCGGTCGTGATCGGTGTAGACGCCGTCCCGGAGCCGGTGCAGGGCGTCCTTGAGGAGGGTGTGGAACTGCCGGGAGGCGCGGTTCATAGCGGTGTAGGCCGTGCGCCGCTCCTCGAACAGCCGCCTGTGCTCGGCGCGTTCGGCCTCCCGGTCCTCCCGGCGTACCGCGTGGCGCTGGCTCAGCACCGGGGCGAGGAGCGTACCGAGGACACCGACGACGGCGGTGATCATGGCGGAGAGTGCGGCGGTCACGAAGGGACCCTATGTCGGCCCGCGTGACCGTGCCCGCCGCTTCCGGAAGCCCTGCTGCTCACCCTTGATACGGCGGCATCGCCCCCCACGTCCACCTCGGCACCGGCTGCTCCGCCGGAGGCTTCGCGTCGGGGCCGGAGAAGTAGAGGGCCAGGCGGGTGCCCCATTCCACGTAGGCGAGGAAGGCCGAGCGGAACTCGGCGTCCGTCGGGAGGCCTGCCTCGTCCGCCGCGTCCTGGATGAGGTTGACCCAGCGGCGTCGCTGGGGCTCGGTGATGTGCTTGCCGAAGTGTTTGGCCACCATGTGACCGTGGCCGCCCTCGGTCCCCGAATAGCCTGCCGGGCCGCCGAAGACCTCCGCCAGCCAGAGGGAGACGTGGGCGGCGTGGTCGGGGGCCAGGTCGGCGAAGAGGGGCGCGAGGAGGTCGTCCTTGACGACCTTGGTGTAGAAGACCTCGGTGAGGCGGGAGAAGGCCTCGGCGCCGCCCGCCCAGTCGTACAGCGACGGGACCGCCGCGCCGGTGCCGCGCACGGAGGTCGGCGCGTAGTGGCGCATCTCCTCGATGTTCTCCACGTACGGGCGGATCTCCGCGAGGAACGGCGGGAACAGCGGGGACGTGCGGAAGCCCTGCACGTGCTCCTGCACCGACGTCCAGGTGATCCGCAGAATCCAGGACTCGGGGTCCTCTTCGCAGCGCGCGAGGTCGTAGTCGACGCACTGCGGGGCCGCCGCCAGCTGGGCGGCGGCGCGGGTGTAGGCGGCGAGGAACTCCGCCGACTGCTGCTCCGGGACGCGATAACGGATGTACTCGACCGTGTGAGCCGTCATACGTGCACACAAACACGAACGGCCCACCGGAAGCTGTCCCTCCGGCGGGCCGTTCGCTCACGGCCTACTCAGGCCACGCGGGTACGGCGGCTCACTTGCCGTAGTACGCGTCGTGGATCGTGATCACCGACGTGTTGCCCTGCTTGTCGACGATCTTGGCGCGGAAGGAGATGGACTTGCCCTTCGCCGGGTTCTTCACGGTGACCTTCTCGCCGCCGCGGACCTCGGCCTTCTTCCAGGTCTTGCCGTCGTAGGAGACGTACAGCGCCAGCGACTTCAGGTTGTCGCCCGCGGCCGAGCCCTCCACGGTGACCGGGAAGCTGATCCTCCTGCCCGCCTCGACGCGGCTGTCCAGACCGGTCACGGCGCCGAAGTGGAGGACGGAGGCGGGGAGCTTGGCGGTGGGGGTGGACGGCCTCTTGGAGCGGAAGGTCCAGGTGGCGTCGATCCGCGAGGAGGCCGCCGCGACCTTCGCCGAGCGCTTGACCGAGGTGGTCAGCTTGTAGGCGGCGTCACCGGCGGGAACCTTGAAGTTCTTGTCGCCGTACAGCGGGTCGTCGTTGGAGCCGACCTTGACGCCGTCGCGGTACAGGGTGGTGGTCGCCGAGGTGAACTCCGAGTACCCGGCGTGCTTGGCGGAGTCGGCGAACAGCGGCAGCGCGCCGTAGATCTTGTTGCCCTCACGGAAGAGACCGAAGTGGGCGTTCAGGTGCGGGCCGAAGACGGCGGTGTTGATCGTCCTGGTGTAGGTCCCGCCGGCCTTGAAGGTCTGGTCGCCGAGCGAGTACCCGGCGTCGGTGACCGGGAAGCCGTCGTGGTCGACGCCGCCGTGCTGCTCGAACTCCAGCCCCCACTTCACGTCCTTGGCGGACAGGTGCAGGGTGCGGGTGCCGGGCAGCGTCTGCTGGATGGCGACGGAGGAGGCGCTGGAGCTGCCGGTCAGCCAGCCGACCGCGTCGACGGTGCCCTTCTTGCCGCTCGCGGCGGCACCCATGCGGACCTTGACGGTGGCCAGGTCGCTCGCCTTGTAGTGCCTGGTGTAGCCGGTGGCGAGCCGGGTGACCGGGCCGCCGCCGGTGACGTCGTACTCCTCGGCCGTGCCCTTGGTCCAGTGGCCGTCCCACTGCTGGAACAGCGAACCGGCGGGCAGCTGCGGGCCCAGGTGGGCGGAGCGGAAGTTCTTGTACGAGTCCAGGAACCAGCCGTAGCCGTACTGGTTGTTGCCGATCGTGACGTCGTACTCAGGCGCGGCGAACGCGGACTTGAGGTGCGTGGCCCGGACGGTGATGTCCACCGGCTTGGCCTTGCGCGCGTCGATCGTGATCGTCTGCTTCTTGCCGATGGTCAGCTTCGGCTGGGCGATCCAGTCGGTGCCCTTGGCGCCGTCGTTCGGGTCCACGAAGACGGAGCTGTTGAGGATGTATGTGCCCTTGGGCGCGCGCACCTTCACCGTGCCGGACGGGTCGTACGGGCTCAGGGCGGTGCCGTTCGCCAGGCCGGCGACGCCGTTCAGGTCGGCGTTGTAGAACTTGGCCGGCTTGCCGTCACGGCCGACGAACTTCAGCGTGACGTCGTACGACTCCACCTCGCGCTGCACCGCGGCGGCCGTGCGGACGCTCTGCCCGCCGTCGGTCGCGGTCACGTACGCCGAGTACGCGCCGTCGAGGGTGCCGCCCAGCTTGGTGTCGACCGTGAGCTTGACGGTCGCCTTGCCGTGCGCCGGGACGGTCACCTTGGTCGTGCCGAGCTTGAAGAAGCCCGCCGGAGCCGCCTGGCCCTTGGGGTTCTTGGCGGTGGCCGCGAGGTCGAGGGTGACGGGCTTGGCGCCGAGGTTGCGGTACGTCACCTTCTTGGTGACCGGCTTGTCGTCGGTGTGCGGCCACGCCTGCGTGCCGAAGCTCACCGAGACCGGGTCGGCGATCACGGACTGCTTGATGGCCTTGTCGACCGCGATACGGCCCGAGCCCTGCTCGAACGGCGTGTAGTCGCCGCCCTTCGCGGAGCCGGTGAGGGCGCCCTTCAGCTGGGCGTAGCCCCAGTCGGGGTGCTCCTGCTTAAGGATCGCGGCGGCGCCCGCGACGTGCGGAGTGGCCATCGAGGTGCCGGAGATGGTCAGGTAGCCCTCGGGCTTCTCGCCGACCTCCTTGTCGATGACGCTGCCCTTGGCCGCGGCGGCCGTGATGTCCACGCCGGGCGCGGTGACGTCCGGCTTGATCGCGCCGTCGCCGGTCCGCGGTCCGGTGGAGGAGAAGTCGGCCAGCTTGTCCTTCTTGTCGACGGCGCCGACGGTGAGCGCGGCGTCCGCGCTGCCCGGCGAACCGATCGACTGGGGGCCCTCGTTGCCCGCGGCGATCGCGAACAGGACGCCCTTCTCGGCGGAGAGCTTGTTGACCTCGGCCTCGAGCGGGTCGATGCCGGGCGAGTCGTAGCCGCCGAGGCTCAGGTTGATGACGGAGGCGCCCTGGCCGGCCGCCCACTCCATGCCCGCGAGGATGCCGGAGTCGTCGCCGGAGCCCGTGTCGTCCAGGACCTTGCCGTTGAGGAGCTTGGCGTCCGGGGCCACACCCTTGTACTTGCCGCCCGACTTGGCGCCGGTGCCCGCCACGATGGAGGCGACGTGGGTGCCGTGGCCGAAGTGGTCCGTGGCGTCGGCGGCGTGGGTGAAGTTCTTGGACGCGATCACCTGGTCCTTGAGGTCCGGGTGGCTGGTGTCCACGCCCGTGTCGAGGACCGCGACCTTCACGCCCTTGCCGGTGTAGCCGGCCGCCCACGCGGTGGGGGCGCCGATCTGCGGCACGGACTGGTCGAGGGCGGCCTTGCGGACGCCGTCGAGCCAGACGTGGGCGATGCCGGAGGCGGCCTGGTCGCCGTGGGTGACGGCGTGCCACAGCTCGGCGGTGTCCTTGGCCGGGGTCTGCACGGCGTCCGCGTTCAGCGCCGTGAGGCTGCGGCGCAGGGTGCCCGCACCGCGGACGCCGGCCTTGGCGGCCGCGGCGGCACCGCGGTACTCGACGATGACCTTCAGGCCGTTCTGCTGGGCCCTGCGGGTGGCGGCCTTGTTCAGCTCGGTGATGTCGAACAGCCGCTGGTCCAGCCGGCCTGAGGCGAGCAGGTGGGCCGCGTCGGCGGGGACGACCAGGGTGTGTCCCTCGGCCTTGCGGACCTGGAAGGGTACGTGCTCACGGCCCTTGGCCCGCTCCAGGCCGACGACCCGGCCCTTGGCGTCGAGGGCGACGCGGTCGCCGGTGATCAGTGTGACGTGGTGCGTGGCGGTGTGCGCGGAGGCAGCGGCAAGGGCGCGCTGCTCGGGCTTCGCCGACGCGGGGGTGGTCATGCCCGCCGCGAGGGCGACGGCTGCGGCGGTGGCCACGGTGGCCGCAGCTGCTCTCTTCACTTGTCTGCGCAAGTTCTCCCCCTGGAGATGGTGTACCGGGCGAATTCCCCTTCACCCGGCCGGGGGTGGTCTCGTGCACATGTGCGACACCCCCCGGATCACAAAGTATGCCGGGGGGCTGTTCGTGCGGATGGATACCGTTACAAAACCAGTAGGTTACGCGCCAGCGCTCTCCGTGATCGTGATCTTTCCCTTGCGGATGGTCGCGAGCCGCGGGGCCTTCTTCGCGATCACGGAGTCGTGGGTGACCATGATGAACGTCAACCCGCGCTCCTTCCACAGGCGTTCGAGTACGTCCATGATCTCGTCGCGCATGCCCTCGTCGAGGTTGCCCGTCGGCTCGTCGGCGAGCAGCACCTTGGGCTTTTTCACCAGGGCCCGGGCGATGGCCACGCGCTGCTGCTGCCCTCCGGACAACTCCGACGGCAGATGCGCGAGGCGTTCGCCGAGGCCGACGGATTCCAATGCCTCCGCGGCGAGTTCGCGCCGTTGCTTCACCGCGATTCCGAGCGGTACGAGGGCGGTCTCCACGTTCTCCTGGGCGGTGAGCGTGGGGATGAGGTTGAAGGACTGGAAGACGAAGCCGATGTTCTCGCTGCGGACCCTGGTCAGCCGGGCTTCGCTCAGCTTGGCCAAGTCGGTGCCGTCGAGGGCGACTTCGCCGGAGCTGGGCCGGTCGAGGCCGCCGAGCATCTGGAGGAGGGTGGACTTGCCGCCGCCGGTGGGGCCCTGGATGACGAGCCTGTCTCCGTCGGGGACGGTGAGGTCGACTCCGTCGAGGGCGTGGACGGTTTCCCGGCCCTTCGTGTAGCGCTTGGTCACGGTTCTGAGTTCGTACATGGTGGCTCCTGGCGGGTTGGGGAATGGCGAGGGGTGCGTCGCTGCCGTCGAGTCCGCTACTCCACCCGCCTCAGCGCGTCCGCCGGGCGCAGCCGGCTCGCCCGCCAGCCGCCGAACGCCCCCGCGATCAGGCCGCCGGCCACCGCGAGGCCCACCGCCAGGGCCACCGTCGTCACGCTCACCGGGGCCGTGAGGGCGACCTCCAGGGTCTTCGCCGCCTGGCGGCCGGGGCCGCCGAAGCCACCGCCGCCCGGGCCGCCTCCGAAGCCGCCGCCGGAGCCGCCGCCCAACTGCGCCTGGAGCGTGGGGCTGATCGCGGTGACGGCGTACGCGCCCGCCAGGCCCAGGGCGATGCCCAGCGCGCCGCCCAGCAGGCCGTTGACGACGGCCTCGCCGACCACCTGCCGAGTCACCCGGCCCGACCTCCAGCCCAGCGCCTTCAACGTGCCGAACTCGCGTACGCGGCGGGAGACCGCCGAGGAGGTGAGCAGGCCGGCGACCAGGAACGCGGCCACCAGCACCGCGATGGACAGCCACTTGCCGACCTTGGTGGCGAGGGAGGAGGCGGTGGACAGGGAGCCCGAGACCGTCTTGGCGAGGTCGGAGGAGGTGGTGACCGTCGTGCCCGAGACGTTCTTCTGGATGGCGCTCTTGACGGAGTCGATCTTCTGGGAGTCGGTCGCCTTGACGTAGACCGTGGTGACCTTGTCCTTCTGGCCCGCGAGGGTCTGCGCCCGCTGCAGCGGGATGTAGAGGTTGGCCGCCGCGTCGCCGCTGTCGGCGGTGGCGATGCCGATCACCGTGAACTTGGTGCCCTTGACGGTGACGGTCGAACCGACCTTGTACTTCTTCTGCTTGGCGTACTCCGAGTCGGCGACGGCGACCGGGGCGTTCGTCTCGGTGGTCCTGAAGGTACGGCCGCTGGTGATCTTCGAGGAGGTCAGCGGGCCGAGCGCGGACCGGGTGACGTCGGTGCCGAAGACGGTGTACTGGTTGATGTCGAAGGCCGCGCCCCCGCCACTGACTTCGCCCTGCGGCTGCCCGTTGCCCTCGCCGCCGCGCTGGAACCCGCCGCCGGCGCTGCCGTTCTTGTTCTGCTGGAACTGGCCGCGCGTGAACTGGCCGCTGACCTTGAACACGTTGAGGCTGAGCCCGCCGACGGCGGCCGAGACGCCCTGCTGGTCCGCGACCTTGGTGACGGTCGAGGAGGACAGCGTGCTGAAGCCCTGCACCATGACCCGGTCGCTGCTCTGCGTCGAGTCGTCACCGTCGCTTCGCGCGCCGAACTGGAAGCGGGGCCGCTGCGAGCCGCTCCCGGTGGGCGTCTGCGCCTTGGTGACGGTCATGTCCGTGCCCAGGCCGTAGAGCGACTGGAGGACCTTGTCCTGGGCCCTGCCCATGCCGTTGGACACGGAGTTGACCACGATGACGAGCGCGATGCCGAGCGCGAGACCGGAGGCGACGACGAGGGCCGCCTTTCTGCGGCGGCGCAGTTCGCGCCTCAGGTACGTGAAGAACATGGCCCGCAAGCTAGGGACGCACCCTGATGGCACCATAAGGCCGGCCTGAGAGCCGCATGAGAAGACAAAAACGACGATGCCGCCCCTGAGGGGCGGCATCGAAGAAACTGTGGACGGGCTGTCAGGGCAGCTGTGGACAGCGTGTCAGACGGCCGAACCGGCCTTCCACTGCGTCCAGTCCATGTTCCAGCCGTTCAGGCCGTTGTCCGGGGAGACGGTCTTGTCGCCGGTGTTCTGGACGACCACGACGTCACCGACGAGCGAGTGGCCGAAGAACCAGGCGGCCGGCATGTTCGCGTCGCCCGCGCCCTTCTTGTCCTGCAGGCCGACGCAGCCGTGGCTGGTGTTGACGCTGCCGAACACCGAGGGGGCGCCCCAGTAGTTGCCGTGGATGAAGGTGCCGGAGTTGGTCAGGCGCATGGCGTGCGGCACGTCCTTGATGTCGTACTCGCCCTTGCCGTCGTCATCGGTGAAGCCGACCGTGGCGCCGTTCATGCGGGTCTCCTTGAACTTCTCCGAGATCACCATCTGGCCCTCGTACGTGGTGTGCTCGGGGGAGCCGGCGGAGATCGGGATGGTCCGGATGACCTTGCCGTCCTGCGTGACCTTCATCTGCTTGGTCTTCGCGTCGACATAGGAGACCTGGTTGCGGCCGATGTGGAAGGTGACCGTCTTCTGCTGCACGCCATAGACACCGGAGGCGCCCTCGACACCGTCGAGCGCCAGCTTCAGCGTGACGGTGGAGCCCCCCTTCCAGTAGGTCTCGGGGCGGCAGTCCATGCGGTTGGCGTTGAACCAGTGGCAGGCGACCTCCTGGCCGCTGCTGGAGGTGACCGTGACGCCCTTCTGCACGGCCGCCTTGTTGGTGATCGCCTTGTTGAAGTTGATCGACACGGGCATACCCACGCCGACGGTGGAACCGTCCTCCGGCGTGAAGTTGCCTATGAAGCTGTTGGCCGGGGAGACCGTGGTGAAGGAGGCGTTCTCGTGGGCTATGCGGCCCGCGGAGTCCTTGGCCTCGGCGGCGAGCTTGTAGGTGGTGGACCGCTCCAGCTGGACGCTGGGCTTCCAGCTCAGCTTGTCGGCGGAGAGCTGACCGGCGACGGCCTTGCCGTCCGCGGTGGTCATCGTGACGCCCGTGAGCGTACCCCTACTGACCGTGACGGCGGCCGAGTTGTTGATGGAGGCGTTGTTCGAGCCGTCCTTCGGCGTGATCGTGATCTGCGCCTCGGACGACTTCTTGGCCGCTGCCTCGTCGACCTTGGCCTGAGAGGTGTCGCCGTTGTCGGCGGCCTTGGCGTCACCGCCGCCGGAACAGCCCGTGAGCACGAGCACGCCACCGAGCAGTGCGGACGCGGTCATCAGACCCTTGCGCCACTTACTGTCCGTCATCACAAGCTTCTCCATCGTTGCCGATCCACGAAAACCCCGAGAGTCCCCCCGTTACGGAGCCATCAACGCTAAGGACGTTTCGTCCCTTTCCACACCCCTTTGTGGGGCACACCACGCCTCCGTCACGACGGGTGGTACGAGTGGTCCGTGTGGTCCCCGAGACGACGAAACCCCGGACGGCGGTTGCCGTCCGGGGTGACAGGTGCCCCCGTGACGCTCAGCCGATGCCGTCTTCTTCGTCGTCGTCCTCCCCATCATCCTCGTCCCGCTCCCAGTCGGGCGCATCGGGGTCGTACTCGATGTGCTCGCTGGACCAGGACGCCTGCTGCAGTTCCAGCCCGGGCACCTCGCTGACCAGGTCGAACGGGTCCACGAGATAGGCGAGGGCCTCCGCGGTGTCCTCCGTCACAGCGGTCTCGGCGTGCGCCCGCTCCTCCTCGGGCACCTCGGGATCGGCGGCGAGCCTGCGCAGTGCCGCCTTGGTCACCTCGTCCGCGTCCTGCACTTCGAGGACCAGCTCCACACGAAGCCGTACAAACTGTGCTGTCTCTTCGACGTTCATGGCGCGAGCGTACGACTGAAACCTCCCGTGACTTTCCCGTGACCCGCGATTTTCACTAACATCACCTCACACGGCCAATTCACCAGCGTCACAAGGGGATCGATATTCCGTGTCATCCGCTCGCCGCCCGCTGCTGACCGCCACCGCCGCCGGCACCCTGCTGTGCGCCCTGTGGTTCGTCCCCTCCGCCCACGCGTCGCAGGACGACCCGGCGAGAGCTGTGGTGACGGAAGTCGCGTCGACACAGGTCACCCAGCAGGCCAAGGCGGTGTCGACGGTGACCGCCGAGGCCGCCGGAACCGCCACGGACGGAGCCGAACTCGCCGACACCGGAAGCTTCGACACCACCCCGTACGTCGTCGGCGGCACCGCCTTCCTCGCCCTGGGAGCCGGCTTCGTGGCGTATTCGGTACGCCGGGAACGGCTGGGTTTTTAACTTCCCTTGAATTGCCTTGACTATTCTTTGGCGGACCACGCATAGTCCGCTCATGAAGAGATCATCGGGCGTGCGGCTGTGCGCCACCGCAGCTGTGAGCGTACTGTCGCTCGCCCTCATCACCGGCTGTTCCGAGGGAAGTTCGAAGGACTCCGGGAACGCCAAGGGCACGGACGCGGCCGGGCCGGCCGCGAAGGCACTGAGCGCCGCGGAGTTGAAGAACCGGATCATCGCCGAGGGCGAGGTGCCCGGGCACAAGGTCACGGCCGTCCAGGGCGGCATCCCGGCCAAGAGCACTCTGAAGGTCACCGACGCGGCATGCCAGCCGGTGGCCTACGCCCTGTTCGGGCAGTCGCCGGGCGACGCGGCGGCGCAGACCAGCCGCGAGGCCGCGGCGGCGGAGAAGTCGATGAACGCGGACCTCACCGTGGTCACCCTGTCCTCGTACAACGGGGACGGCGCCGAGAAGGCCCTGCAGTCTGTCTCCGACGGGGTGAAGGCCTGCGCGGGCGGCTTCGCGGTCAAGCCGGACGGCGACCGGCAGCAGATCACGAAGATCGCCGAGGAGAAGTCCTCGGGCTCGGGTGACGCGTCCGTGGCCTTCGCGGCGACCAGCAAGTCCGACGGCGAAGAGGGCGTCATGCACGTCGAGGTCGTACGGCACGGGAACACCGTCGTGTCGTACACCACGGTCGACCTCGGCGCGATGGTAGCCAAGAAGGCGTACTCGGTGTCGGCCCCGGTGGTCAAGGCCCAGTCGGCCAAGCTGAAGTGACGTAGGAGCAGAGAAAAAAAGGAGGGGCCCTGTCCGGCGACAGGGCCCCTCTTTCGCTGCCTACTGGAGCGGGCCGGTGACCGACTCCGCCGCGGTGACGAGGTGTCCGCCGCGCACGAAGGCGTCGGCGGCGGCCAGGTCGGGGGCCAGGAAGCGGTCCGGGCCGGGGCCCTGCACGCCGGCGGCGCGCGTGGCCTCGATGACGGCCTGGGAGGCGGGCGCCGGGGTGAGTCCCTCGCGCAGCTCGATGGCGCGCGTGGCGGCGTACAGCTCGATGGCGATGACCCGGGTGAGGTTGTCGACGGCGGTGCGCAGCTTGCGCGCGGCCGACCAGCCCATGGACACGTGGTCCTCCTGCATGGCGGAGGACGGGATGGAGTCCGCGGAGGCCGGTACGGCGAGCCGCTTCAGCTCGCTGACCAGCGCGGCCTGCGTGTACTGGGCGATCATCAGGCCGGAGTCGACACCCGCGTCGTCGGCGAGGAACGGCGGCAGGCCGTGGCTGCGGTTCTTGTCCAGCAGCCGGTCGGTGCGGCGCTCGGCGATGGAGCCGAGGTCGGCGGCGGCGATGGCGAGGAAGTCCAGGACGTACGCGACGGGGGCGCCGTGGAAGTTGCCGTTCGACTCGACGCGGCCGTCCGGCAGGACGACGGGGTTGTCGACGGCGGAGGCCAGCTCGCGCTCGGCGACGGTCCGGGCGTGGGCCATGGTGTCGCGGCCGGCACCGGCGACCTGCGGGGCGCAGCGCACCGAGTAGGCGTCCTGGACGCGGGGCGCGTCGTCCTGGTGGTGCCCGGTGAGCTGGGAACCCTTCAGCACGGCCAGCATGTTGGCGGCCGAGGCGCCCTGTCCGGGGTGGGGGCGGATGGCGTGCAGCTCGGGCGCGAGGACCTTGTCGGTGCCGAGCAGCGCCTCCAGGGTGAGGGCGGCGGTGACGTCGGCGGACTTGTACAGGGTGTCCAGGTCGGCGAGGGCCATGATCAGCATGCCGAGCATGCCGTCGGTGCCGTTGAGGAGGGCCAGGCCCTCCTTCTCGCGCAGCTCGACGGGCTGGATGCCGTGCTCGGCGAGCAGCTCGCCGGCCGGACGTACGACGCCGTCGCGGCCCTCCGCGTCGCCCTCGCCCATGAGGGTCAGGGCGCAGTGGGAGAGCGGGGCCAGGTCGCCGGAGCAGCCGAGGGAGCCGTACTCGTGCACGACCGGGGTGATCCCGGCGTTGAGCACGTCGGCCATGGTCTGGGCGACCTCGGGCCGGACGCCGGTGTGCCCGGAGCAGACGGTCTTGAGCCGGAGGAACATCAGGGCGCGGACGACTTCCCGCTCCACCCGCGGGCCCATGCCGGCGGCGTGCGAACGGACGATGTTGCGCTGCAGCTGGGCGCGCAGTTCCTGGCTGATGTGCCGGGTCGCCAGGGCTCCGAAACCGGTGGAGACGCCGTAGACCGGGTCCGGCTTGGCCGCCAGCGCGTCCACGATCTCCCGGGCCGCCGTGAGTGCCGCGACCGCCTCAGCAGACAGCTCGACGCGGGCGCCGCCGCGCGCCACGGCGAGAACGTCGGACGCCGTGACACCGGACGTCCCCACCACCACAGTGTGCATATCCATATTCAGGAGCGTACGCATTGAATGCGGGGATGTCACTAGGGTGGATGTCACCAGTGGGGAACGGGAGCGCCCCTTACCTCCGGCGACGGCCGCCTCATGACTTCCGGCCCGGACACCTCATGGCTGCCGGCCGCGGAACGAGCGCCGCTCGGCCTGCGCGGGCGTGGGCTCGTCCGCCAGCCGCAGGACCGGGTCGTCCGGGCCCTCGCGGCCCGCCACCACCGGCCGCCGCGCCCGCATCGCCTTCGCCCGGTACTGCGCGGCGTCCGCCAGCCGGAACAGCCGGCGCGCGGAGCGGACGGTGCCGATCGGATCCGCGGTCGAGGCGATACCGCACGCCACACCCTCCCCCAGCTCCAGCTCCGCCGCCCGGCGGCACAGTTCCTCCGCCGCCTTGACGACGTCGTCGGCGGACGGGCCGACCGCGAGCAGACAGAACTCGTCCCCGCCGAGCCGCGCGGCGAGCGCGCCCGGCACCATCGCCCCGCACAGGGACAGCACCGAGCCGAAGCGTTCGAGGAGCCGGTCGCCGACGGCGTGGCCCTGGGTGTCGTTGACCCGCTTGAGCCCGTTGAGGTCACAGACGACGAGACTGACGACCGCCCCTTCGGCACGGTGGCGCTCGACGGCCTCCTCCAGGCGCACATCGACGGCGCGCCGGTTGGCGAGCCCGGTCAGGGCGTCGGTGTACGCGAGCCGGCGGGCCTCCTCCAGCCGCTCGGTCTGCGCGATGCCCGCGGCGACGACGGCGGCCAGGACGGTGGCGAAGTCGGCGTCGGCCCGCTCGAACACGGGCTCGCCGACCGGGCGGGCGACGTACAGCTCGCCCCAGGCCCGGCCGTGCAGCACGACGGGGGCGACGACACAGCAGCCACGGCCGCGGCGGCGCAGGGCGGCGACGCGCCGATGGTGGTACCCGGGGGTCCCGGCGGCGGTCCCCTCGGCGGTCTCCACCCACGCGTTGGGGCCGCCCCCGCCGGCCCACCGCTCGTGCAGGAACTCGGTGATCTCCGGGAACTGGTGCACCGGATAGGTCTCGGCCTCCGGGAACTCCTCCTCGTCCGGGCGCCGGTCCCCCACGTTCACGAGGACCCGCAGCCGCCCCAGCCCCCGCTCCCACACCGACAGCGCGGCGAAGCTCCCGTCAAGCGCCCGGCACGCACCGAGCGCGGCGGCCCGCCACGACTCCCGCGGAGTGTGCGCCCCCGCCATCCACTGAGCCAGCGCCACGACGGCGGCGAGCCGCTTGTCCTCACCCATCATTCCAGATTAGGGAGTAAATCAGACAAACGGGTGCATTGATGTGCAGCTGCGGGCAGTCGTGCCGCAGGGCAGCCCTACTCCCCCGGCCACTGCGGCTTCCGCTTCTCGTTGAACGCCGCCACGCCTTCCGCCCGGTCCCCCGAGAACGCCACCGAGCGCCACGCCGCGTCCTCGACCTCGAGGCCGGCCCGCAGGTCCAGCCCGTGCCCCAGCCGCAGCGCCCGCTTGGCCGCACGCAGGCCCACCGGGGAGTTCCCGGCGATCCGCTCACCCAGCGCCAGCGCCTCCTCGCGGTCCCGGCCCGCCTCCACCAACTGGTCCACCAGGCCCAGCTCGCGCGCCTCCTCGGCCTCCAGCCGCCGCGCCGAGAAGATCAGCTCGGCCGCACGCGCCGCGCCGACCCGCCGCGGCAGCAGCTGCGTACCGCCGCCGCCCGGAATCACGCCCACGGACACCTCCGGCAGCCCCACCACGGCCGTACGGTCGGCCACGATCAGGTCGCAGGACAGGGCCAGTTCGAAGCCGCCGCCCAGCGCGAAGCCGTGCACGGCCGCGATCGTCGGCATCGGCAGCTCCAGCACCCCGGTGTACGCACCGCGGGCGACCGGCCGCTGCCGCACCAGGTCCGCGTCGCTGAAGGAGTTCCGCTCCTTCAGGTCCGCGCCGACACAGAAGGCCCGCTCGTGCGACGAGGTCAGGACGACGACCCGCGCGTCCCGGTCGGCGGCCAGCGCCGCGCACGCGCCCGCGATGGAGCGGGCCATCTCCGTCGAGACGGCGTTCATGGCCTTGGGCCGGTCCAGCACCAGCTCTGCCACGTGTCCGTGCCGCCGCACCAGCACGAACTCCCCGAACCGCTCCTCGCTCATGACACCCTCCGGTTAACGCGGGTTAACTCACTGTCGGCCTGATCATCGCAGCCGTACCCCGCCCCGCGGAAGAGCCGCCCCTGTCGCCGCCCCTACGCCCGTTCGAGTGACATCCCGCCCTTCTCACCCCACACCGCCCACGGCACCGCATAGCGTGCGCTGCGCCATGACGCGCCCCCGGCGCGCGGCGGGGAGGGAACCATGACACCGATACGCACAGGTGCACCGTCCACGACCGAGTCCGACATACGACGCGGGCGGCACCGCAAGCCCCCGCCCCGCAAGCTGCTGCTCGCCGCCGGGGGGCTCGCCCTGGCCGCGGGCGTGCTCAGCCTCGTGCGGGTCTCGCCGGAGTCCGGGGTCGGCGCCCCCGGCACCGCGGAGGCCGAACCGCGGCTCGGGCCGGACGCCGGGGCCACGGACGGCTCGGCGAAGCCCGTCGCCACCGTCGCCGCCGACCCCTCGGCCGTGCCCTCCGCGACCTCCGTCATGGGCGGCGTGAGCGCCGTACCGGCGTCCCCGGGCAGCACGCCGACCGCGCCCGGCGCCGCGCCCACGGCAGCACCCGCCGGCAGCGCCGGACCGACCACCGTCCCGACCCCGGCCCAGCCCGCGCCGAGGACCACACCGCGGCCTGCGGCGACGACGTCCGCCCCGCGCCCGGCCCCGACGACTTCCTCCGCCACACCGACGCCCACCCCGGCCCCGAGTCACAGCACGGCCGCGCCCGACCCGGGCCCCGTGTGTCTGCCGGTGCTCGGGCTGTGCGTGGACCTGGACCTGTCGGGAAGCGCGGAGAAACAGCAGAGGTAGCGGGCGTCTACGGCTGCGCCTCACGGCGCGCCAGCAGCCACGGTTCCACCACGCCGAGGCCACGGACCGGGCGCTGCCACATCGGCTGGAGTGCGAAGCGGTACGTCGGCGGCTCCTCGCCCTCCTTCTCCGCGGCTGCCGCCGCCTCGGCCGCCTCCGCCTCCGAGGCGGGCGCCTCACCGGTGCGGATCAGCTCCTCGGCGAAGGCGCTGTCGACGAGGACGGCGTCGCGCGGGGCTATGGACGTCAGGCGGGAGGCCAGGTTCACCGTCGTACCGAAGACATCGCCCATCCGGGTGGTCACCGTGCCGAAGGCCATGCCGACGCGCAGTTCCGGCATCGTCTCGTCGTTGGCCATCGTCTCGACCAGCCGCAGCGCGATGTCCGCGGCCGTCCCCGCGTCGTCCGCGGAGTACAGCACCTCGTCGCCGAGGGTCTTGATGAGCCGGCCGCCTCGCGCGGCCACCAGGTCGGCGGCGGTGGTCTCGAAGGCCTCGACCAGCTCGCCGAGTTCCTCCTCCTCCATCCGGCGGGTCAGCCGGGTGAACCCGACGAGGTCGGCGAAGCCGACGACGAGCCGCCGGTCCACCATCTCCTCGTCGTCCCCGGCCTGGACGACCCGCCCGGTCGCGGCGGCGAGCTGACGGCGCCAGACGTAGACGAGGAACTCCTCCAGCTCGGGCAGGAGCAGCTCGACCAGCGGGTACGTGACCTCCGTGCGGGTCATGCCGGGCTCGGGCGGCTCGGTCAGGCCCTCCAGGAAGGAATCGATCTGCCATTCGGCCAACCGGGCGGTGGTCTGCCCCGTGGACCGGGCCACCTGCACCGCCATGGCCTCGCTCAGCAGGCCCGCCTCGACCAGGCCGGCGAGCCGGCGCAGGGCCAGTACGTCGGCCTCGGTGAGGGCCTTGGCCTGGCCTATGTCCGCGAAGCCCATGGCCCGCCAGAACCGCGAGGCCAGCTCCATGGAGACGCCGGCGCTGCGCGCAGCCTGGAAAGGCGTGTAGCGCCGCTCGGCGCCCAGGATGAGCTGTTCGAGACGCAGGGCCAGCGGGTCCTCGCCGGTGTCGGCGGCGTCCGCGCCCGCGCCGGAGCCCGTGTCGTCGACGGTCACGCCTGCTGCCCTTCCGATCTGCCGCGGTCACGTATCGACCGGCCTCAACTCTACGGCAGGTGTGGGTTAGCTCACTCCCGGGAGGCGAGCGTTGCCTCAGGTGCACTCATCTGGGCCGAAGGGCCGGTCACGCAGCTCGCAAGCCGCACTCGCGCCGGCCGCGAGGGGCCGCGCGCACCGGTCGCAAAGGGCGGCTCACGAGAGTCACACGCTGGGCGCACGCCGGTCGCACGAGCGCGCCCACGAGGGTCGCTAGGTCCTGTCGTCACATTCCCGTCGTCCGCCCGAAGGGCGGGCACTGCGGCGTCTGGTGCGTGCGATCGCAAGGCGCCGGAGCGCCCTCGATGGGGGTCCCCCCGCGCGAGCGTGTTCGAGCGTGGGGGAGGAGTCACGTGGGCGCTCCGGCAACGCGGCGAGCGTGCGTGCCAGGCGTCGCAGGGCAGGCGGGAATGTGACGACAGGGCCTAGGGGGTGCGCTCACGCCGGGCGCAGGTGGACGATGTCGCCCGCACCCACCGGCTCCTGCAGCCCGTCCGCCGTGGCGATGACCAGCCGCCCGTCACTGTCGATCGCGACCGCCTCCCCGACGACCGCCCGGCCCCCCGGCAGCTCGGCCCGTACGGAGCGGCCGAGCGTGGCGCAGCCCGCCGCGTACGTCTCCTGGAGGCCGCTCGCGGCCGGGTCGCCGCCCGCCGCGCGCCAGCGGCCGTACCAGGTCTCCAGTTCGCGCAGCATCGCCCGGAGCAGCGGGTCCCGGTCCGTGCTCACCGCGTCGGCCAGCACCAGCGAGCCCGCCTGCGGTACGGGCAGTTCCTCCGCGCGCAGGGTGACGTTGATGCCGACGCCGACGACGACGCCGTCCTCCCCGGCCCGCTCGGCGAGGATGCCGCCGGCCTTGCGTTCCTCGCCGCCGACGGTCACGAGCAGGTCGTTGGGCCACTTGAGTGCCGTGTCGACCCCGGCAGCCCGGGACAGGCCCGTCGCCACCGCGACGCCGGTGAGCAGCGGCAGCCAGCCCCAGCGGGCCACCGGCACCTCGGCCGGCTTCAGCAGGACGGAGAAGAACAGGCCCGAGCGGGCCGGTGCCGTCCACTGGCGGTCCAGCCGGCCCCGCCCGGCGGTCTGCTCCTCGGCGACCAGGACCGCACCCTCGCCCGCCTCACCGGCCTTGGCGCGGGCCACCAGGTCGGAGTTGGTGGAGCCGGTACGCAAAACCACGTCGAGCTGCGACCACAGGCCCCCCTCCCGCAGCAGGCCCCGGCGCAGTGCCGTGGCATTCAGCGGAGGGCGGTCCAGATCGGACCAACGGTTGTCGTCTGCTGCATTGTGCGGCGTCATGCAAGTCACCCTAGGTGTGGGAAACGCCGCACTGCTGACCGGCAGGCGCGCCACTACTCTACGGCTGAGTAACCGTTCCCCCATTTGAGCAGGCAGGGAGCCGCGATCCCGATGTCCGAGCCGGTACAGATCGACATTCACACGACCGCGGGCAAGCTCGCGGATCTGGAGCGCCGTAACCACGAGGCGACGCACGCCGGCTCGGAACGCGCCGTAGAAAAGCAGCATGCCAAGGGCAAACTGACGGCCCGTGAGCGGATCGAGCTGCTGCTCGACGAAGGGTCGTTCGTCGAGCTGGACGCGTTCGCGCAGCACCGCTCCACCAACTTCGGGCTGGAGAAGAACCGCCCGTACGGTGACGGCGTCGTCACCGGGTACGGGACCGTCGACGGGCGGCCCGTCGCCGTGTTCTCGCAGGACTTCACCGTCTTCGGCGGTGCCCTCGGCGAGATCTACGGCCAGAAGATCGTCAAGGTCATGGACTTCGCGCTGAAGACCGGCTGCCCGGTCATCGGCATCAACGACTCCGGGGGCGCCCGCATCCAGGAGGGTGTCGCCTCCCTCGGTGCCTACGGCGAGATCTTCCGCCGCAACACGCACGCCTCCGGTGTGATCCCGCAGATCAGCCTGGTCGTCGGACCCTGTGCGGGCGGTGCGGTGTACTCCCCCGCGATCACCGACTTCACGGTCATGGTCGACCAGACCTCGCACATGTTCATCACCGGGCCCGACGTCATCAAGACCGTCACCGGCGAGGACGTCGGCTTCGAGGAGCTGGGCGGCGCCCGCACCCACAACAGCACCTCGGGTGTGGCCCATCACATGGCGGGCGACGAGAAGGACGCCATCGAGTACGTCAAGCAGCTGCTGTCGTACCTGCCGTCCAACAACCTCTCCGAGGCCCCGGTGTTCCCGGAGGAGGCGGACCTCTCCCCCAGCGACGAGGACCGCGAGCTGGACACGCTGGTCCCGGACAGCGCGAACCAGCCGTACGACATGCACTCGGTCATCGAACACATCCTGGACGACTCCGAGTTCTTCGAGACGCAGGCCCTGTTCGCGCCGAACATCCTCACCGGTTTCGGGCGGGTCGAGGGCCACCCGGTGGGTGTCGTCGCCAACCAGCCCATGCAGTTCGCGGGCTGCCTGGACATCGACGCGTCCGAGAAGGCCGCGCGCTTCGTGCGCACCTGCGACGCCTTCAACATCCCGGTGATCACCTTCGTCGACGTGCCCGGCTTCCTGCCCGGCGTCGACCAGGAGCACACCGGCATCATCCGGCGCGGCGCCAAGCTGATCTACGCCTACGCCGAGGCGACGGTCCCGCTGATCACGGTCATCACCCGCAAGGCCTTCGGCGGCGCCTACGACGTCATGGGCTCCAAGCACCTGGGCGCGGACCTCAACCTGGCCTGGCCGACCGCCCAGATCGCCGTCATGGGCGCGCAGGGCGCCGTCAACATCCTGCACCGCCGGACCCTCGCCGAGGCGGAGGCGAGCGGGGAGGACGTGGAGGCCGTGCGCGCCCGGCTGATTCGGGAGTACGAGGACACTCTCCTCAACCCGTACGTGGCGGCTGAGCGCGGTTACATCGACGCGGTGATCATGCCGTCCGACACCCGCTCCCACATCGTCCGCGGCCTGCGTCAGCTGCGCACCAAGCGGGAATCCCTGCCCCCGAAGAAGCACGGCAACATCCCGCTCTAGCCCTGGCCCCGGCCGATCGAGAGGATCGAGGAGAAAGCCGTCATGACGATCAAGGTCGTACGAGGCAATCCCACTCCGGAGGAGCTGGCCGCCGCCCTGGCGGTGGTCCGCGCCCGCGCCGCGGCGGCAGCGGTGACGCCGTCCGGCGCGACAGGACCGCGCGACGCGTGGTCCGACCCGTCCCGCATCGCCGCGGCCCACCTGCCGAAGCCGGGCCCGGCGTCGTGGACGCGCACTTACTGGCCAAGCTGAGTACGGGTACTCAGGCACTCGCGGCTCCCTCCGGCCACGCTGGAGGGATGCTGTGGTCAGACCCCGAGAACGAGCCGCCCGAAGAACTGCGCGACATGCAGGAGATGCTGCGGCGGCTCGGCCTCCTCATGGCTCTGGCCATGGTGCTGGCGATGATCGTGATCGGCCTGAGGTAGCGCAGCGACACCGCTAACCTGGCCGCATGACTGCTAAGCCCCGCAGGCGCCTCGTCCTCGCCTCCGCGTCCCCCGCCCGGCTGGGCCTGCTCCGGCAGGCCGGACTCACCCCCGAGGTGATCGTCAGCGGGGTCGACGAGGACGCCGTCACCGCGCCCACCCCGGCGGAGCTGGCGCTCGCCCTTGCCGAGGCGAAGGCCTCCGTCGTGGCGGCCAAGCCGGAGGTGCAGGGCGCCCTGGTGATCGGCTGCGACTCCGTGCTGGAGCTGGAGGGCCAGGCGCTCGGCAAGCCCGCCGACGCCGAGGAGGCCACCGCCCGCTGGAAGTCGATGCGCGGGCGGGCGGGGATCCTCCAGACGGGGCACTGCATCTGGGACACGACGGCCAAGCGGTTCGTCGCCGGGGTCGCCTCCACCGTCGTCCGCTTCGGCGAGCCCTCCGACGAGGAGATCGCCGCGTACGTGGCCTCCGGCGAACCCCTCTACGTCGCCGGGGCGTTCACCCTGGACGGCCTTTCGGCGCCGTTCATCGAGGGCATCGACGGCGACCACGGCAACGTGATCGGCATCAGCCTGCCCCTCGTACGGCGCCTGCTGGCCGAACTGGGGATCGGCATCACGGAGTTGTGGGCACCAGCTGAGTGACCTGCGCGGGAACGACCTGGGACGGGACCGAGTCCTGCGGCTCGTCGTCCCCGTCCTGGGGTTCACCCGTACAGCCCTCCGGCTCGCCCGCCCCGCCAGGCGCCGCGGCCGGCGGGGCCGGCTCGGTCTCGGCCTTCGGGTCGCCGCCCGCGCCCGGGGCACCGCCTGAGGCGGCCTGTTCCGGGCCCGCCGCGCGGTCGTACGTCATCAGGAGCAGCACGATCAGCCCGAGGACGACGACCATGAACAGGAACGCCGTCCAGCCGACCAGGCCCCAGGCGAACGCGCCGAGCAGGCCGTGCACCACCGCCATGCTGATCAGCAGGATGCGCCCGAAGCCGGCGGGCGCGCGGTCGCGTATCGCGACCAGCACGGCCACCAGGGCGCACAGCGCGAAGTAGAGGCCGAAGACGACTCCGCCGACCTTCGAGGACATCGACATGACGTCGGGGTCGAGGCCGGCCAGCGACATCCTCTGCCGGTCCACGACCACTCCGAGGAACCAGTTCAGAGCGGCGATGCCGAGAGCCTCCGCCAAGAGGACGACCGCCACGGCCAACGCCACCGGTCTGCGCACCACCGGCCCCCACCCACTTTCGACCTCAGCCCAAGCAGAGCTGCTGTTACCTGAAGTACGTTCGAGTCATCGCGAACGCTACTAACGGGTAAACCCAGGGACAAGGGTCTGTACCGCAGCAAAGAATCGTTGGGCCATTCGTAGGGACTCGACAAAGAAACAGAGTGGGGCGCGGCACGCTCTCACAGAGACCTTGGCCACATGACAGGGCTAGGGTTTTCCGGAGGAGTCCTGCGTACCGGGGTACGACAAGGGATTTCGCAGGTCGAGCGAGCCTCGAATCACACTCCGTGTGGGCAAGCTCACCATTGGGGATGGGTCGATGCGCCGTGTCGGCAGTCCCTAAACTCGGCTTGTTTCAAGGAGGGAGCCTCAATCGTGCGCAAGGTGCTCATCGCCAACCGTGGCGAAATCGCTGTCCGCGTTGCCCGGGCCTGCCGGGACGCCGGTATCGCGAGCGTGGCCGTCTACGCCGACCCGGACCGGGACGCTCTGCACGTCCGGGCCGCGGATGAGGCGTTCGCCCTGGGCGGTGACACTCCGGCCACCAGTTACCTGGACATCGAGAAGGTCCTGAACGCCGCGCGCGAATCCGGCGCGGACGCCATCCACCCCGGCTACGGCTTCCTCTCCGAGAACGCCGACTTCGCGCAGGCGGTGCTGGATGCGGGCCTGATCTGGATCGGCCCGCCGCCGCAGGCCATCCGCGACCTGGGTGACAAGGTCGCCGCGCGTCACATCGCGCAGCGCGCGGGCGCCCCGCTCGTCGCCGGTACGCCCGACCCGGTCTCCGGCGCCGACGAGGTCGTCGCCTTCGCGGAGCAGCACGGCCTGCCCATCGCCATCAAGGCCGCCTTCGGTGGCGGTGGCCGCGGCCTGAAGGTCGCCCGGACCCTCGAAGAGGTCCCGGAGCTCTACGAGTCCGCGGTGCGCGAGGCGGTCGCCGCCTTCGGTCGTGGCGAGTGCTTCGTCGAGCGTTACCTGGACCGTCCGCGCCACGTGGAGACCCAGTGCCTCGCCGACAAGCACGGCAACGTGGTCGTCGTCTCCACCCGTGACTGCTCGCTGCAGCGCCGCCACCAGAAGCTGGTCGAGGAGGCGCCGGCGCCGTTCCTGAACGACGAGCAGGTCGCCGAGCTGTACCGCGCCTCCAAGGCCATCCTGAAAGAGGCCCGCTACGAGGGCGCCGGCACCTGTGAGTTCCTGGTCGGCCAGGACGGCACGATCTCCTTCCTGGAGGTCAACACGCGTCTCCAGGTGGAGCACCCGGTGACCGAGGAGATCACCGGCATCGACCTGGTCCGCGAGATGTTCCGCATCGCCGACGGCGAGGAACTCGGCTACGACGACCCGGCGCTGCGCGGTCACTCCTTCGAGTTCCGCATCAACGGCGAGGACCCGGGCCGCAACTTCCTCCCGGCCCCCGGCACGGTGACGCGGTTCGACCCGCCGGCCGGCCCCGGTGTCCGCCTGGACGCGGGCGTGGAGTCCGGCTCGGTCATCGGCCCGGCCTGGGACTCGCTGCTCGCCAAGCTGATCGTCACCGGCCGCACCCGCAAGGAGGCCCTGGAGCGGGCCGCCCGCGCCCTGGAGGAGTTCCAGGTCGAGGGCATGGCCACGGCGATCCCCTTCCACCGCGCGGTGGTCAAGGACCCGGCGTTCGCCCCCGAGCTGACCGGCTCCGAGGGCCCCTTCTCGGTCCACACCCGCTGGATCGAGACGGAGTTCGTCAACGAGATCAAGCCGTTCACCGCTCCCGCCGACGCCGAGGCGGAGGAGGAGACGGGCCGTGAGACGGTCGTCGTCGAGGTCGGCGGCAAGCGCCTCGAGGTCTCCCTCCCGTCCTCCCTGGGCATGAGCCTGGCCCGCACGGGCCTCGCGGCGGGCGCCAAGCCGAAGCGCCGCGCGGCCAAGAAGTCCGGCCCGGTGGCGTCCGGCGACACCCTCGCCTCCCCGATGCAGGGCACGATCGTCAAGGTCGCGGTCGAGGAGGGCCAGGAGGTCAAGGAGGGCGAGCTGGTCGTCGTCCTGGAGGCCATGAAGATGGAGCAGCCCCTCAACGCCCACAAGGCGGGCACCATCAAGGGCCTGACCGCCGAGGTCGGCGCATCGGTCACGTCCGGCGCGGCGATCTGCGAGATCAAGGACTGACGGAACCTTCTACGACACGCCCGGTGGACCGCTACGGTCGGCCGGGCGTTTCGTTTTCAACACCGGCAGGCTGCAACACCCTTGGGGGCGCGATCAGGCACCTCAGCGCCGCCGGAGGTCGGCAACGCGCCCCCGCTCAGCCCCACCTGACGGCTCCCCCAGCATCCCCCGCAGTCCACCCCCGGGTACCTGTCCCCGCCGAGGCCCCGGCAGGGAGGCGGCACGCCGCGCTGCAGCCCCCTGCTCACCCCCCGGGAGGGATCCGGCCCCGGCCACAGCGATCTGCACCCCCTGATCCGCAAGGGCCTGGAGTTCGGTCGCGGCGCGGTCGTCGTGGGCCGGAGGCTCGTCGGTCACGAGCCGCGTGATGACATCCGTCGGCACCGTCTGGAACATCGTGTCCGTACCGAGCTTGGTGTGGTCCGCGAGGACGACGACCTCCGCGGCGGCCTGCACCAGCGCCCGGTCGACGGACGCCGAGAGCATGTTGGACGTGGACAGCCCGCGTTCCGCGGTCAGGCCGCTGCCCGAGAGGAAGGCCTTGGACACGCGCAGCCCCTGCAGGGACTGCTCCGCGCCGGAGCCGACGAGGGCGTAGTTGGAGCCGCGCAGGGTGCCGCCGGTCATCACGACCTCCACCCGGTTGGCATGGGCCAACGCCTGGGCCACCAGCAGGGAGTTGGTGACGACGGTCAGCCCGGGCACCCGCGCGAGCCGGCGGGCCAGCTCCTGCGTGGTGGTCCCCGCCCCGACCACGATGGCCTCGCCCTCTTCGACGAGGCCGGCGGCGAGATCGGCGATGGCCGTCTTCTCGGCGGTCGCGAGATGTGACTTCTGGGGAAAGCCGGACTCCCGCGTGAACCCGCCCGGCAGTACCGCACCGCCGTGCCGGCGGTCGAGGAGTCCTTCTGCCTCCAGTGCCCGCACGTCCCGCCGTACGGTCACTTCGGAGGTCTGGACGACGCGGGCGAGCTCACGGAGCGACACGGCTCCGTTCGCTCGCACCATTTCGAGGATCAATTGGCGACGTTCAGCAGCGAACACGAAACTGACAGTAACCCCGGCGACCGTCTGGTTTCAGCAGTTTGCGCCGAATAACAGAAGATGACCGCACGGTGGGGCGGGAAGTGGTATAGGACCTGCCCGCCCCGACCATGCCGCACGCACGCGCGGCAACTCCCCGTGACCAGCGGGGAGTTCGCGCCGGGCCCGTCAGGCCTCGCCGGCCGCCTTGCGGGTGGCGAGCTGCCGCGCGACCTCCGCGATCGACCCCGAAAGGGAGGGGTACACGGTGAAGGCGTTCGCGATCTGTTCGACCGTCAGATTGTTGTCGACGGCGATCGAGATGGGGTGGATGAGTTCCGAGGCGCGCGGCGCCACCACGACACCGCCCACGACGATCCCGGTGCCCGGCCGGCAGAAGATCTTGACGAAGCCGTCCCGGATGCCCTGCATCTTGGCGCGCGCGTTGCGCAGCAGCGGGAGCTTGACGACGCGCGCGTCGATCTTGCCCGCGTCCACGTCGGCCTGCGTGTAGCCGACGGTGGCGATCTCGGGGTCGGTGAAGACGTTGGACGAGACCGTCTTCAGGTTCAGCGGGGTCACCGTCTCGCCGAGGAAGTGGTACACGGCGATACGTCCCTGCATGGCCGCCACCGAGGCGAGGGCGAAGACACCGGTCACGTCACCGGCGGCGTACACGCCCGGCGCGGTCGTACGCGACACCTTGTCGGTCCAGATGTGGCCCGACTCGCGCAGCTTCACGCCGGCCTCCTCCAGGCCGAGCCCCGCGCTGTTCGGGATGGCGCCGACCGCCATGAGGCAGTGCGTGCCGCTGATGACGCGCCCGTCGGCCAGCGTCACCTCGACCCGGTCGCCGACCCGCTTGGCGGCCTGCGCACGGGAGCGGGCCATGACGTTCATGCCACGGCGCCGGAACACGTCCTCCAGGACGGCGGCGGCGTCCGGGTCCTCGCCCGGCAGCACGCGGTCGCGGGAGGAGACCAGGGTGACCTTGGAGCCCAGGGCCTGATAGGCACCGGCGAACTCGGCACCGGTCACACCGGAGCCGACCACGATCAGCTCTTCGGGCAGCTCGGTGAGGTCGTAGACCTGGGTCCAGTTGAGGATGCGCTCGCCGTCGGGCTGGGCGTCGGGCAGCTCGCGCGGGTGACCGCCGGTGGCGATGAGCACGGCGTCGGCGGTGAGGGTCTCCTCGGTGCCGTCGGCGGCGGTGACGACGACCTTCCGGGAGCCGTCGAGGGCCTGCATGCCCTCCAGCCGGCCGCGACCGCGCATGACCCGGGCGCCGGCGCGCGTCACGGACGCGGTGATGTCGTGGGACTGGGCGAGCGCGAGCCGCTTCACCCGTCGGTTGACCTTGCCGAGGTCCACGCCGACCACCCGGGCCGCCTGCTCCAGCGGCGGGGTGTCGTCGGCGACGATGATGCCGAGTTCCTCGTACGACGAATCGAAGGTGGTCATCACCTCGGCCGTGGCGATCAGAGTCTTCGACGGCACGCAGTCGGTCAGCACCGACGCTCCGCCCAGACCGTCGCAGTCGACGACGGTCACCTCCGCACCGAGCTGGGCGGCTACCAGGGCCGCCTCGTATCCGCCGGGTCCGCCACCGATGATCACGATCCGAGTCACGTACCCCATTGTCCCGCACGCCTCAAGGTGCCACTGCCCGGGGGCGCCCGTGAGACCGGTGGGGCGGGAGTTTCCGGCTGCCGTACCCTCTCCCCATGTCGCTCTATGCCGCATACGCCGGCAACCTCGACGCGCGGCTGATGTCCCGCCGCGCCCCGCACTCCCCGCTGCGCGCCACGGGCTGGCTGAACGACTGGCGGCTGACGTTCGGAGGCGAGCAGCTGGGCTGGGAAGGCGCGCTGGCGACGATCGTCGAGGCGCCCGGGGCGCAGGTGTTCCTCGGCCTGTACGACCTCGCACCCATGGACGAGGAGTCACTCGACCGGTGGGAGGGTGTGGGCCTCGGCATCTACCGCCGGGTCCGGATCCGCGTACACACCCTGGACGGCGAGGAAGCGGCCTGGACGTACGTCCTGAACGGCTACGAGGGCGGCCTGCCCTCGGCCCGCTACCTCGGCGAGATCGCGGACGCGGCCGAGTCCGCGGGGGCACCGCACGACTACGTGATGGAGCTGCGCAAGCGTCCGTGCTGACGGACCTGTGGACCGACCTGGCGACGGGCTTGCCGGCGGATGTCCTTGTCGGAAACGACAAGACAACGATCGCGATCCCGTGAGCTCTGTCATCTACGCGCGTAGGCGAAGAGCGGTTACTCTCGTTCACGTGAACGCATCTCTTCTTCCGGACGACATCCAGGGCGACCCCTACGCCGCCGCCGACGCCGCCGCCGCGCGCCTGCGCGAACTGACCGGCGCCGAGACCCACGACGTCGCCCTCGTGATGGGCTCCGGCTGGGCCCCGGCCGTCGACGCCCTCGGCGCCCCCGAGGCCGAGTTCCAGGTCACCGAGCTGCCCGGCTTCCCGCCGCCGGCCGTCGAGGGCCACGGCGGCAAGATCCGCTCGTACGCCTTCGGTGACAAGCGCGCGCTGGTCTTCCTGGGCCGCACGCACTACTACGAGGGCCGCGGTGTGGCCGCCGTCGCGCACGGCGTCCGTACGGCCGTGGCCGCGGGCTGCAAGACCGTGGTCCTCACCAACGGCTGCGGCGGTCTGCGCGAGGGCATGCGCCCCGGCCAGCCGGTCCTGATCAGCGACCACATCAACCTGACGGCGACCTCCCCGATCGTCGGCGCCAACTTCGTCGACCTGACCGACCTGTACTCCCCCCGCCTGCGCGCCCTGTGCAAGGAGATCGACGCCTCCCTGGAGGAGGGCGTCTACGCGCAGTTCCCCGGCCCGCACTACGAGACCCCGGCCGAGATCCGCATGGCCCGTGTCATCGGCGCGGACCTGGTCGGCATGTCCACGGTCCTGGAAGCGATCGCCGCGCGCGAGGCGGGCGCCGAGGTGCTCGGCATCTCCCTGGTCACCAACCTCGCGGCCGGCATGACCGGCGAGCCCCTCAACCACGAGGAGGTTCTCCAGGCGGGCCGCGACTCGGCGGCACGGATGGGCCAGCTGCTGGCGCAGGTGCTGGGCCGGCTGTAAGCGACCTTTCCGGCCCACCGAGTCAGGTGGGCGGGTGGGCACGACCAACGAAAGGTTGACCACGACGTGCACGACGATCTCATCGCCAGGGCCGAGGCTTGGCTCGCCGAGGACCCCGACCAGGAGACTCGCGACGAACTGGCCAAGCTGATCGAGGCCGGTGACGTGACGGAACTGTCGGCCCGCTTCAGCGGCACCCTGCAGTTCGGCACCGCCGGCCTGCGGGGCGAACTCGGCGCCGGCCCCATGCGCATGAACCGCAGCGTCGTCATCCGCGCCGCCGCGGGCCTCGCCGCGTACCTGAAGAAGAACGGTCACGGCAACGGCGTCGTCGTCATCGGCTACGACGCCCGCCACAAGTCCGCCGACTTCGCCCGGGACACCGCCGCGGTGATGACCGGCGCCGGTCTGCGTGCCGCCGTGCTCCCCCGCCCCCTGCCCACCCCCGTCCTGGCCTTCGCGATAAGGCACCTGGGCGCGGTCGCGGGCGTGGAGGTCACCGCCAGCCACAACCCGCCCCGGGACAACGGCTACAAGGTCTACCTCGGCGACGGCTCCCAGATCGTCCCGCCCGCCGACGCGGAGATCGCCGCCGAGATCGACGCGATCGCCTCCCTGCACGACGTGCCCCGCCCGGAGAGGTGCTGGGAGACCCTGGACGACACCGTCCTGGAGGCCTACCTGGCCCGTACGGACGCCGTCCTGTCCGCCGGCTCCCCGCGCACCGCCCGCACCGTCTACACGGCGATGCACGGCGTCGGCAAGGACGTGCTGCTGGCCGCGTTCGCCCGGGCCGGCTTCCCCGAGCCGGTGCTGGTCGCCGAGCAGGCCGACCCGGACCCGGACTTCCCGACGGTCGCCTTCCCCAACCCGGAGGAGCCGGGCGCGATGGACCTGGCGTTCGCCCAGGCCCGTGCGACCGACCCGGACCTCGTCATCGCCAACGACCCCGACGCCGACCGCTGTGCCGTCGCCGTCAAGGACGGCGGCGAGTGGCGGATGCTGCGCGGCGACGAGGTCGGCGCGCTGCTCGCCGCCCACCTGGTCCGGCGCGGCGCGCAGGGCACCTTCGCCGAGTCGATCGTCTCCTCCTCCCTGCTCGGCCGTATCGCCGAGAAGGCCGGGCTGCCGTACGAGGAGACCCTGACCGGCTTCAAGTGGATCGCCCGCGTCGAGGGCCTGCGCTACGGCTACGAGGAGGCCCTCGGCTACTGCGTGGACCCCGAGGGCGTACGGGACAAGGACGGCATCACCGCCGCGCTCCTGATCACCGAGCTGGCCTCGGTGCTGAAGGAGGAGGGCCGTACGCTCCTGGACCTCCTCGACGACCTCGCCGTGGAGCACGGCCTGCACGCCACCGACCAGCTGTCGGTGCGCGTCCAGGACCTCTCGCTCATCGCCGACGCGATGCGCCGCCTGCGCGAGCAGCCGCCGACCGAGCTGGCGGGCCTGGCCATCACCAAGGCCGAGGACCTCACCCAGGGCACCGACAGGCTGCCGCCCACGGACGGCCTGCGCTACACGCTGGACGGCGCCCGTGTCATCGTCCGGCCCAGCGGCACCGAGCCCAAGCTGAAGTGCTATCTGGAGGTCGTCGTGCCGGTCGCCGAGCACGCCGGTCTGCCGGCGGCCCGCGTCCGCGCGAGTGAACTCCTCACCGCGATCAAGCGGGACCTGTCGGCGGCAGCCGGCATCTGAGCCGTACGACACGATGGGGTGCCCCTGGCTGGGGGGCGCCCCATTTCGTCATTCCCGGGGTTGGTGACTCTGTGGATGCATACGATGACGGAACGGAGTGAGGCCGGAGGGGTGTGGGATGTCGGTCGACGCAGACGTGGAAGGGCTCAAGACCGAGGCGGACGAGCCGGGTTGGGAGGTCGATCCGGACGACGAGTGGGGCGTCGCCGTGATCACGACAGTCGGACGCCAACTGAGGCTGCGCCGCGAGGCGTTGGGCCTGGGCGCCGCGAAGTTCGCGGAGGCGGTGGGCTACAGCGAGGACCTCGTCTACAAGGTCGAGGGCGGGAAGCGGATTCCTCGTCAGGAGTACCTGAGCAAAGCCGATGAGGTGCTGGACGCGGACGGCCTCATCGCCGCGACATGGGAGGACGTGAAGCGGGTCCGGTACCCCAGGAAGGTCCGGGAGCTGGGGAAGCTGGAGGCGCAGGCGGTTGAGATCGGGTTATACGTCTGCAACAGCATCAGCGGGCTGTTGCAGACGGCGGAGCATGCCCGCGCCCTGATCGAGGCAGCGCAGCCGCCGTACTCGCCGGACGATGTGGACCGCATGGTGGCCGCCCGTATGGCCCGGCAGTCGGTCTTCGCACGGGACCCGGCCCCGTCCCTCCACTTCGTGCTGGAAGAGGCACCGCTACGCCGTCAGGTCGGGGGCACAATGGTGTGGCGACAGCAGCTCGAACGCCTGTTGGAAGTAGGGCGGTTATGGAATGTGCGACTCCAAGTGATGCCGACCAACACCGATGCGCATCCAGGGGTGGACGGCAAGATCGAGCTGCTCAAGTTCCCGGACGGTACGGCTGTAGGGCGCTCCGACGGTGCGTTCAACGGTCGGCCGACCACCGAGCCCAAACAGCTGCGCATCCTTGAGCTGCGGTATGGCACCATCCGGGCGCAGGCTCTCCCACCGCGGGAGTCGCTGGCCTTCATCGAGAAACTGCTGGGAGAAACATGATCCGCAAGGCCCCCGCCGGGGACGCCTCCGAACTGGCGTGGTTCAAGAGCAGCTACAGCGACGGCACCGACGGCGAATCCTGCCTCGAAATAGCCACCACCCCCGGCACCATCCACGTCCGCGACTCCAAGAACACCGAGGGCCCCAGGCTCGCCCTCTCCCCCGCCGCCTGGGCGGACTTCCTCCCGTACGCCGCAAAGTGACCGTGGGGCCACTCGCTTCTCGGCCAGTGTCGTGCCTCCGCGACCCGAGTAAAGGGCGCTCCCGTTCCGCTGCGCTCCACTCCCGCGTCGCCTTCGGCGATGGCCCTGCGGGCCACCCTTGACTCGGCTCGCTCCAGCACGGGGAGGAAGCGAGCGAGCGGCCCGGAAGGGCAGTGGCCCAGCCGGGGTTCGCGGGCAACGGTCGGCTGCGTCGGCACCGTCGGTGGACGGGCGCAGCAGCGGGGTGGCGGCACGCCGGGTGGGCTTGGCGGCTTGCGGCCGGAACGGGCGGGGCGCGAGAAGCGCAATTGGCAGATTTGGGCCACCGGCAACGCCCACGGTTGGGCATTTCCGCAGGTCAGGAAGGTGGGCGAATTTTCGGAGTGGAACAAATCCACCACTCACAGGCCCTCGTGTGACGAGAGAGGCTGATGAGGCGCGCACGGGATCCCCAGGTCGCGGGCCGGGGGGCCGGGGGGGCCGGGCAGCACGATGGCCCCTTTGAGCGCGCACGCCGCCGGTCTGCACCCTGGCCGCAAGCCACCGGCAGCGCGCCCGCCCCATCACCTCACCGCCCGCAAACCGGCGCCGCCCTCGCCCGCGCCGAGCTCCAGATCGCCCTCGGCACGCTGCTCGCCCGGCTGCCCGGCCTGCGCATCGCCATCGCTGACGAGGACCTCGTGTGGATCCCAGCCGTCCTCGACCCCGGCACCCACCACCTGCCCGTCGGCTACGACCTAGCCAACGGCACGTCCGCCCCACCAGGGCCACCCGCACCCGACCAGGAAAGCTGCACGGGTGGTGGTGCGGGTGGAACCCCGAACCCGGCCGGAGGCCGGGTGCCCACCCACCGACCCGCAAGCCGCCAAACCCACCCGGCGTGCAGGCGAGGCGCGACCGCGCCCCCTCGGCCAACGGTGCCTGGGCAACTAGCGGAGGGGTCCCACGCCGGTCAGGGCCACCGCCCTTCCGGGCCGCCCGCTCGCTTCTTCCCCGTGCTGGAGCGAGGCGAGTCAAGGGTGGCCCGAAGGGCCATCGCCGCAGGCGACGCGGGAGTGGAGCGCAGCGGAACGGGAGCGCCCTTTACTCGCCTCGCGGAAGCACGACACTGGCCAAGAAGCGGGCGGCCCCACAGCCATGCCTCCAACAGGCGTTCAGGCACCCGACCTCACCGGCGGCGCGATCCCCTCACCCCACCGCCAGCAGAATCGCCAGCAGCACCGCGCCGGCCACGGCGGGGGCGATCACCTCGTAGGCCCAGCGGACCGTGACCTCGCCCTGGGCCGACTCGGCCGTCGCGCGCCGTTCCTGGAGGTCACGCAGGTCGGTCATGATCTGGTCGCTCTCGGCCCGCGTACGGCCCGTCGCGCCCGCACCGCCGCCCAGGCCGCCGAAGCCCGGACGGCCGAACCCCAGCCGCCCGGCGGGGCCGCCACCGGCCGCCTCCGCCGCCGCGCGGGCCGCACGGTCGGCCGCCTTCTTGCGGCCCCGCAGCGAGACCGGGATGGACCACAGCTGGTACTTGGCGCCGGACTTGGCGACGACCTCGTTGGAGTAGCCGGAGCGCAGGGCGGAGATCTCGCCCCAGGGCAGGCTGATGATCCGGAAGGGGTTGCGGACCCGCAGCCGGTCCTCGTTCGCGAACACCGCCGGGCGGAGCGTGAAGGCGACGGTCAGCGGCACGATCAGGATCAGCCCGGCGAGCGCCAGCCACGGCGTCCGCCCGTGTCCGCTGAACAGCGCGTCGAAGCCCAGCCAGCACACGAGCGCGAGCAGCAGCACACCGCCCACGAGCGCCATGGGCGAGCGGTAGATCCGGTCCTTGGCAGCGGGCTGCGGCGGCTGTGGCGCGGGTGACTGGTGGTCCGGCGTCGTCATGCCGCCGATTCTGCCCGACACCCGGGGAAACGCTCATACGCGCGGTGCCCGATGACGAGATGAGCACCCGGGGCTGTACACCAGCTACGCGCGTAGATATGCTCGTCTGGTGACCATGCCCAGTACTGCACCCACAGCTAGCGCTCTCGCAGACGTCACCGCGTCCGACAGCACGCTGCGCCGCTTCCTCCACGGGCTGCCCGGCGTCGACGCGGTCGGCCTGGAGGCGCGCGCCGCGTCTCTCGGCACCCGTTCCATCAAGACCACCGCGAAGGCGTACGCCATCGACCTCGCCATCTCGATGGTCGACCTCACGACGCTGGAAGGCGCGGACACCCCGGGCAAGGTCCGGGCGCTCGGCGCCAAGGCCGTCCACCCCGACCCGACGGACCGCACGACCCCGGCCACGGCCGCGGTCTGCGTCTACCCCGACATGGTGGCCGTCGCCAAGGAGGCCGTCGCCGGTTCCGGCGTCAAGGTCGCCTCGGTGGCCACCGCCTTCCCGGCCGGCCGTGCCGCGCTCGACGTGAAGCTTGCCGACGTGCGTGACGCCGTCGCCGCGGGCGCCGACGAGATCGACATGGTCATCGACCGGGGCGCGTTCCTCGCCGGCAAGTACCTGAAGGTGTACGACGAGATCGTCGCCGTGAAGGAGGCCTGCGGGACGAGCGCCCGGCTGAAGGTCATCTTCGAGACCGGCGAGCTGTCGACGTACGACAACATCCGCCGGGCGAGCTGGCTGGGCATGCTGGCGGGTGCGGACTTCATCAAGACGTCCACCGGCAAGGTCGCGGTCAACGCCACCCCCGCCAACACCCTGCTGATGCTGGAGGCGGTGCGCGACTTCCGTGCGCAGACCGGCATCCAGGTCGGCGTGAAGCCGGCCGGCGGCATCCGCACCACCAAGGACGCCATCAAGTTCCTGGTCCTGGTCAACGAGACCGCGGGCGAGGACTGGCTGGACAACCACTGGTTCCGCTTCGGCGCCTCCTCGCTGCTGAACGACCTGCTCATGCAGCGTCAGAAGCTGGCCACCGGCCGCTACTCCGGCCCCGACTACGTGACGGTGGACTGATCACCATGGCATCCGCATTCGAGTACGCACCGGCGCCCGAGTCCCGCTCGGTCGTAGACATCGCCCCTTCCTACGGCCTGTTCATCGACGGCGAGTTCGCCGAGGCGGCCGACGGCAAGGTCTTCAAGACGGTCTCGCCGTCCACCGAGGAGGTTCTCTCCGAGGTCGCCCAGGCGGGCGAGGCGGACGTCGACCGCGCGGTGAAGGCCGCCCGCAAGGCCTTCGAGAAGTGGTCGGCGCTGCCCGGCTCCGAGCGCGCCAAGTACCTGTTCCGCATCGCCCGAATCATCCAGGAGCGCAGCCGTGAGCTGGCCGTCCTGGAGACGCTGGACAACGGAAAGCCGATCAAGGAGACCCGCGACGCGGACCTCCCGCTGGTCGCCGCGCACTTCTTCTACTACGCGGGCTGGGCCGACAAGCTCGACCACGCCGGGTTCGGCCCGGCGCCGAAGCCGCTGGGTGTGGCCGGCCAGGTCATCCCCTGGAACTTCCCCCTCCTCATGCTGGCGTGGAAGATCGCCCCTGCCCTGGCGACGGGCAACACGGTGGTCCTGAAGCCCGCCGAGACCACTCCGCTGTCGGCCCTGTTCTTCGCGGACATCTGCCGCCAGGCGGGCCTGCCCAAGGGTGTCGTCAACATCCTTCCCGGCTACGGCGACACGGGCGCCGCGCTCGTCGCGCACCCCGACGTCAACAAGGTCGCCTTCACGGGTTCGACGGCGGTCGGCAAGGAGATCGCGCGGACCGTCGCGGGCACCCGGAAGAAGCTCACCCTCGAACTGGGCGGCAAGGGCGCCAACATCGTCTTCGACGACGCCCCGATCGACCAGGCCGTAGAGGGCATCGTCAACGGCATCTTCTTCAACCAGGGCCAGGTGTGCTGCGCCGGCTCGCGCCTCCTCGTCCAGGAGTCGATCCAGGACGAGCTGCTGGAGTCCCTGAAGCGCCGCCTGTCGACGCTGCGCCTCGGCGACCCGCTCGACAAGAACACCGACATCGGCGCGATCAACTCCGCCGAGCAGCTGGCCCGGATCACCGCGCTCACCGAGCAGGGCGAGGCGGAGGGCGCCGAGCGCTGGTCCCCGGCCTGCGAACTGCCCTCCTCCGGGTACTGGTTCGCCCCGACGCTGTTCACGAACGTCACCCAGGCCCACACCATCGCCCGCGACGAGATCTTCGGCCCGGTGCTGTCGGTCCTCACCTTCCGCACGCCCGACGAGGCCGTCGCCAAGGCCAACAACACGCAGTACGGCCTGTCGGCGGGCATCTGGACGGAGAAGGGCTCCCGCATCCTGGCGGTGGCGAACAAGCTCCGCGCGGGCGTGATCTGGTCCAACACGTTCAACAAGTTCGACCCGACCTCGCCGTTCGGCGGTTACAAGGAGTCGGGCTTCGGCCGCGAGGGCGGTCGTCACGGCCTGGAGGCGTACCTCGATGTCTGAGAAGACCGAAAAGACTGAGCGACTCTCCGTCTTCAAGACCTACAAGCTGTACGTCGGCGGGAAGTTCCCGCGTTCCGAGAGCGGCCGGGTGTACGAGGTGGCGGACTCAAAGGGCAACTGGCTGGCCAACGCACCGCAGTCCTCCCGCAAGGACGCCCGTGACGCGGTCGTGGCCGCGCGCAAGGCGTTCGGCGGCTGGTCCGGCGCGACGGCGTACAACCGCGGCCAGGTCCTGTACCGCGTCGCGGAGATGCTGGAGGGCCGCAAGGACCAGTTCGTCCGCGAGGTCGCCGAGGCCGAGGGGCTGTCCAAGTCGAAGGCCGCCGCCGTCGTGGACGCGACCGTCGACCGCTGGGTCTGGTACGCGGGCTGGACCGACAAGATCGCCCAGGTGATCGGCGGCGCCAACCCGGTCGCGGGCCCGTACTTCAACCTCTCCTCCCCCGAGCCGACCGGCGTGGTCGCCGTCCTGGCCCCGCAGGAGTCGTCCTTCCTGGGCCTGGTCTCGGTGCTCGCCCCGGTGATCGCCACCGGCAACACGGCCGTCGTGATCGCCTCCGAGAAGGCCCCGCTCCCGGCCCTCTCCCTGGGCGAGGTGCTGGCCACCTCCGACGTGCCGGGCGGTGTCGTCAACGTCCTGTCCGGCCGTACGGCGGAGCTCGCGGCCCCGCTGGCCGCGCACCAGGACGTCAACGCGATCGACCTCGCGGGCGCCGACGAGGTGCTGGCGAAGGAGCTGGAGATCGCGGCGGCCGACAACCTGAAGCGCGTCCTGCGTCCACAGCCTGTGGACGACTGGTCGGCGACGCCGGGCATCGACCGCATGACGGCCTTCCTGGAGACCAAGACCGTCTGGCACCCCACCGGGTCGCTGGGCGCGTCGGGCTCGTCGTACTGAGCCACCCGCGAGCGAGCCGCGCCGCCCCTCCGTCCGGGGGCGGCGCGGCTCTTCACGCGCGTGCTGCGCGGACGTACCTGCGTGGGTCAGCCCAGCGGGGCGCCCCGGCCGGAGCCCAGCAGCCCCGTCACCAGCCCCACCCCCGGCACCGCCCCGAGCGACTGCGCCTGGGCGACCGGGCCCGTCAGCATCCGTGAGTCGACCGGCTTGAAGTCGGCCACCTGTGTGCCCACCCCGTTGTCCAAGGGGTCGGCCCCCGTGCCGGCCAGCGGGTTGGGCTTGAGGCCGGCGACCGGGCCCGTGACATAGCCGACCGTGCCGGTGAGGGCGGCCAGGCCCGTCTGCGGGTCGATCCTGCCGAGCGAGGTGGGCCGCGACGGCACGTCCACGAGCGGTGCGGCGGCCTCCGCGTGGGCCGTCGCCGCACCCGCCCCCAGGGCCGCTCCGGCGGTCGCGAGGGCGATCAGGGCGCGCTGCACGGTGGGGTGCTGGGGAGAGGTGTGTCGAGCCATCGCTGGTGCCACCTTCTGGTGCGCAGGGTAATGAGGTCAACACGTAGGGTAGTTGAGGTACGACTCACGCTCAAAAGCCGACCCGCGGGGTCGGCAGGCGGCCCCCCATACGTCAAACTGGTGTTCCGTGAGCATTCATCCCCCGTCCCCCGCCCGTGTCGTGCTGCTGTGCGGCCCCTCGGGCTCGGGCAAGTCCCTCGTCGCCGCCCGTTCCGGGCTTCCCGTTCTGCGCCTTGACGACTTCTACAAGGAAGGCGACGACCCGACTCTGCCCCTGGTGGCGGGGAGTTCGGACATCGACTGGGACCACCCCGAGTCCTGGGACGCGGACGTCGCCGTCGAGGCCGTCGCCCGGCTGTGCGCCACCGGGTCGACGCCGGTGCCGGTGTACGACATCGCGCAGAGCGCCCGTACCGGCGAGGAGACCCTGCACATCGGCCGTACCCCGCTGTTCATCGCGGAGGGCATCTTCGCCGCGGAGATCGTGCAGCGGTGCCGGGAACTGGGCGTGCTCGCGGACGCGCTGTGCCTGACCCGCGGAGCGGTCACCACCTTCCGGCGGCGCTTCCTGCGGGACCTGAAGGAGGGCCGCAAGTCGGTGCCGTTCCTGCTGCGCCGCGGCTGGCGGCTGATGCGCGCGGAGCGGTCGATCGTGGCCCGCCAGGTCTCCCTGGGCGCCCACGCCTGCGACCGGGACGAGGCGCTGGGCCGGCTGGCGACTGCCGCGGCGGGGCGCCATGTGTCCACGAAGAGCACCGCAACCATCAACTGAGGAACCACGACGGCGATCGGCCACGTCCGCGAGAGCGGCGCCGGTCCAGGCGCAAAGAAGCGCGGGACTGGACGGACCCCCCGGCCCTCCAGTCCCGCTTCTGTGCTCCCCCGTGTTCCCCCGTGGTCTCCCCCGGTACCCCCTCTCGGGCCCACCCCCCAGTGGTCCCCCGTGTTCCCCCGTGTTTCCCCCGTAGGGCCACCCCCCAGCGGCCCGTCTGCCTTCAGGCGACCAGTTCGCCGAAGGCGTCCTCCTCGTCACGGCCGAAGCTGAGGACCTCGTCCTCGCGCAGCCGGCGGAGCGACCGCCAGATGCTGGACTTCACCGTGCCGACACTGATGCCGAGGATCTCCGCGATCTCCGGGTCCGTGCGGCCCTCGTAGTAGCGCAGGACCAGCATGGTGCGCTGGAGTTCGGGCAGCCGGGCCAGCGCCTGCCACAGGACCGCGCGCAGTTCGGTGCCGCGCATCGCGTCCGTCTCGCCGACCGTCTCCGGCAGTTCCTCGGTCGGGTACTCGTTGAGCTTGCGCCGCCGCCAGGCGCTGATGTGCAGATTCGTCATGGTGCGGCGCAGGTAGCCGCCGACCGCGGCCTTGTCGCTGATCCGGTCCCACGCCTTGTACGTCGAGAACAGCGCGCTCTGCAGCAGGTCCTCGGCCTCGAAGCGGTCACCGGTGAGGTGGTAGGCGGTGGCGTACAGGGAGGCGCGGCGCTCCTGGACGTAGGCGGTGAACTCCGCCTCCGTCAGCGAACGACGCTCCCCCGAGTCCTCCCTGTACGCGGCTCCCCCGTGCGTTTCCCCCGTGAAACCGTCAACCACCGTCATGATCGCGGTGTGCTGACGTCCGGTGCCGCGAGCGCACCCCCGCCCGCTCACGGCACCGGACTTCTCGGAACCCCGGTGCACGTCGTGCAGACGCGTGACAACTGCGCTGGTGCTCATGCTGTGCAGCGTGTTCATCTCGCGCTCCCCGTCGTGGACGTCCGGAAATTCGGCTTGCTCGGGCCGGGCCGGCCTGCTCGTTTCGCCGCCCTGCCTGTGCCCAAAAGACTGCCGGGGCCACTTCATGGCCGTGTCCGTCGACTGTCACAGACCTGTCACAGGGGCCGGTCCGAGCGTCGTCACAGAAAGCGCACACGTGGTTCCGCTAGCGAAGGCCTGGTGTCATCAGGTCGTACGACACCCCCTCCATGGGCCAGAATGAGCCCGTGCCTTCCCTGTTGCTGATCGAGGACGACGACGCCATCCGTACGGCCCTGGAGCTCTCCCTGACGCGCCAGGGACACCGGGTGGCCACCGCTGCCAGCGGTGAGGACGGACTGAAGCTGTTGCGCGAACAGCGCCCGGATCTGATCGTGCTGGACGTGATGCTGCCCGGCATCGACGGGTTCGAGGTGTGCCGGCGCATCCGGCGCACCGACCAGCTGCCGATCATCCTGCTGACCGCGCGCAGCGATGACATCGACGTGGTCGTGGGGCTGGAGTCCGGTGCCGACGACTACGTCGTCAAGCCGGTGCAGGGCCGGGTGCTGGACGCCCGGATCCGGGCCGTGCTGCGGCGCGGGGAGCGCGAGTCCAGCGACTCGGCGACGTTCGGGAGCCTGGTCATCGACCGTTCGGCGATGACCGTCACCAAGAACGGCGAGGATCTGCAACTGACCCCGACCGAGCTGCGGCTGCTGCTGGAGCTGAGCCGGCGGCCCGGTCAGGCGCTGTCGCGGCAGCAGTTGCTGCGGCTGGTGTGGGAGCACGACTACCTGGGCGACTCACGCTTGGTGGACGCGTGTGTGCAGCGGCTGCGCGCCAAGGTGGAGGACGTGCCCTCGTCCCCGACCCTGATCCGTACCGTCCGTGGTGTCGGCTACCGCCTGGACGCTCCTCAGTGACCGACAAGCAAGGTGGGCTGCGCGGCTGGGCCGCGGGCCGTGTGGGAAGTCTGGCCCGGCTGCGTTTCACCAGCCTGCGGCTGCGGCTGGTGGTGGTCTTCGGGCTGGTCGCCCTGACCGCCGCGGTGTCGGCCTCGGGCATCGCCTACTGGCTGAACCGGGAAGCGGTGCTGACGCGTGCTCAGGACGCGGTGCTGCGCGACTTCCAGCAGGAGATGCAGAACCGGGCGGGCGCGCTGCCCGTGCACCCCAGCCAGGACGAACTCCAGCGCACGGCTGGTCAGATGGCCTCCGGCAGCCAGCACTTCAGCGTGCTGCTCGTCGGCCAGGACGCGAGCGGCAAGACGGTGTACGGCAACTCGGGCGGTATCAACGGCTTCGCGCTGGAGGACGTGCCCGAGTCGCTGCGCAAGGCGGTGGACCGACGGCAGAAGATGACCGACGAGAACACCTCGCCGTACCACCTCTACTGGCAGCGGACCGAGGAGCACGGTACGCCCTATCTCGTCGCCGGTACGCGGCTGATCGGCGGCGGTCCGACGGGCTACATGGCCAAGTCGCTGCAGCCGGAGGCCAAGGACCTCAACTCCCTTGCCTGGTCGCTGGGGATCGCCACCGGCCTCGCGCTGATCGGCGCCGCGCTGCTCGCGCAGGCCGCCGCCACGACCGTGCTCAAGCCGGTGCACCGGCTGGGCGTGGCCGCCCGGCGGCTCGGCGAGGGCAAGCTGGACACCCGGCTGCGGGTGTCCGGGACCGACGAACTCGCCGATCTGTCACGGACGTTCAACAACGCGGCCGAGGCGCTGGAGAAGCGGGTCGCGGACATGGCCGCCCGGGACGAGGCCTCGCGCCGCTTCGTCGCCGACATGTCGCACGAGCTGCGCACCCCGCTGACCGCCATCACCGCCGTGACGGAAGTGCTGGAGGAGGAGCTGGAGTTCGAGTCCGGGAGCATCGACCCGATGATCGAGCCGGCCGTACGACTCGTGGTCAGCGAGACCCGGCGGCTGAACGACCTGGTCGAGAACCTGATGGAGGTCACCCGCTTCGACGCGGGCACCGCCCGGCTGGTCCTGGACGACGTCGACGTCGTCGACCAGATCACCGCCTGCATCGACGCCCGCGCCTGGCTGGACGCGGTGGAACTGGACGCCGAGCGCGGTATCCACGCCGTCCTCGACCCGCGCCGCCTGGACGTCATACTCGCCAACCTGATCGGCAACGCGCTCAAGCACGGCGGGTCGCCGGTGCGGGTGTCGGTGCGCATCGACGGCGACGACATGGTCATCGCGGTGCGCGACCACGGGCCCGGCATCCCCGAGGACGTCCTCCCGCACGTCTTCGACCGCTTCTACAAGGCGAGCGCCTCCCGGCCGCGCTCCGAGGGCAGCGGCCTGGGCCTGTCCATCGCCCTGGAGAACGCCCACATCCACGGCGGCGAGATCACCGCGGCCAACTCCCCCGAGGGCGGCGCGGTGTTCACACTGCGGCTGCCGAGGGACACCTCACGGGTGACGGAGGAGGACGGCGAGAACGGCGAGATCGGCAAGAAGGATGACAAGGGAACGGAAGGGAGGGGTGATGACCGCTAGAACCACTGGACGTGTACGGCGGCTGCTGGCACTGTCCCTCCTGGGCGCGCTGGTCACCGGGTGCGGGATCCAGACCACGCAGGTGCCGACCGACTTCGGCGGAGCGCCCTCGCGGGTGCCGTGCTCGCTGGCCGGACCCGACCTGTCGACCCAGTCCTCGCACGGGGTGCCCGTACAGGTGTTCCTGCTGTGCGCCTCGTCCCTGGTGACCGTCGACCGGACCGTGCGCGTCCCGGACGGCACCCCGGACGCCAAGCGCCGGGTGATCGTGGCGCAGGGCCTGCTGGACCAGCTCGCGCAGTCCCCGTCGGCCGCGGAGAAGGAGGCGGGGTACAGCACGTACGTGCCGGGCGGCATGAGCGTGACCGGGCCGGGCCCGCTGGACCCCGAGGACACCCTGCGGCTGAGCACCGCCCCGGACCGGCTCACCTCCTATGCCCTCGCGCAGGTGGTGTGCACCCTCTCCGACTCGGCGGCGGCCGAGGGCGACGGCTCGGTGATCCTGGGCGGTCCGTCCTCCGGTCCGCTGCGCCGCTACGAGTGCACCGACGAGGTCCGCAGCCGCCCCGGCACGACCGAGCCGCCGTCGAGCGGGGTCGCGCGGGGCTAGGGATCGCGCGGGGCTAGGGATCGCGTGGGGACAGCGGGGTCGCGCGGGGCTGAGGTCGTGCGGGAACCGTTCGTGCGGGTGGGCGCGTCTAGGGGTGCGTGCAGCGTCAAGGCTCCATCGGCGGCAGCGCCGCGATCCGCATCCGTGTGACAGGGGGTGTCCTCCTCGTCGCCCATCTCGCGCTCGTCGCCTGGCTGATGCTGCGGCCCCTGGACGTGCCCTGGGTGATGCCCGCCAACCTGCACCCACTGGCCGGCATCCGGGCCGACCTGGCGCTGGGCTGGCCGGAGGCGGCCCGGCGCATCGGCGAGGGGCTGGCGCTGCTCGCGCCGCTGGGCGTGCTGCTGCCGATGGCGCACGGCAGGCTCGCCGTGTCCCGGCTCTCCTCCCTGGTCCGTACGACCGCGGCGGGTGCCCTGCTCTCCGTGGGGATCGCCCTGTTGCAGACGGGGGTGCCCGGCAGGGTCGTGGACGTCGACTCGCTGCTGCTGAACACGACGGGCGTGCTGCTGGCCCATGTGGCCGTGGTGCCCGCGGGCCGCGCCTGGCTTCGGCGGCGGGGCGAACGTGAGGGCCGGGAGGGCCGTGGGGCCGAGGGCCGGGAGGTCGAGCCGGTCACCGTCTTCGAGGACCGGCCTCAGGGGCGCACCCCGACGATTCCCAGGGTCGGCATAGCTCCGTAGAGGGACGTTTCGTCCCGTTCGGCTCCGTATGGTGGAACACAGTTGGGGCGGCCACACCGGCGGCTCCGAACGAGCGGCTCACCAGCGAGCCGACGACCACGGAGGAGCCGACATGACCGCTCTCGCCCGCCCCACCCACGGCCGCATGCTCGGCGGAGTGTGCGCAGCGCTGGCACGGCGCTTCGGCACCTCCGCGTCGACGATGCGGGTGATCTTCCTGGTCTCCTGCCTGCTGCCCGGCCCGCAGTTCCTGCTGTACATAGCCCTCTGGATCCTGCTGCCGTCCGAGGACAAGGTCCGTTCCACCGACTGGTGACCTCCGACCGGGCGTGCGAACGCCGTTGGGGCGCTCCCGGATGGCACCGGTGCGCCCCAACGGCGGTGGGGGTGGCTCAGCCGAGCGGGATCCCGTTCACCGGAAGACCGTGCGCGGGCAGCCCCTTGCCGATCGGCAGTCCGCCGAGCAGCCCGGCGACCGGCTGGGCCGGCCCGTCGGCGAGGACCCGCTCGGCAACAGGCTGCGCGGCGGCCAGACCGGTGCCGAGGCCGCCCTGCCCATGGGCGAGCGCCCCGGCGGCACCCGGCAGCACCTTGCCCACGTTCTCGGTCGGCAGCGTCTTGGTGACGCCGTCCAGGGTCTGCGTGGCGTCCGGGACGGCCGGGGCCGCGTTGGCCGCTCCCGCGCCGACGACGGCGAAGGCGGCACCGAGGGCGGCGACACCGAGGGTCTTGGCAGCAGACTGCTTCATGGTGAATGCGTCCTTAAATGCAGACGGAGAGAAAAACGATCCAAGCGGTCCACGACCGTAAACATGCCGAGCCACCCGCCGCAAACACCGAAATGCGGACGGCTCGCGAAAGCCCGTCCGCATTCCGTACGGCCGATCAGGCCGCCGTCACCCCTCCGAGCCCGCGGAACCGCTGGTAGAGGCGGTCTGCTGGAACAGCCATTCGGCCTTCAGCTCGGAATATCCGGGCTTGATGACGTCATTGATCATGGCGAGTCGTTCATCGAAAGGAATGAACGCTGATTTCATCGCATTGACGGAGAACCATTGCAGATCATCGAGCGTGTAGCCGAATGCGTCGACCAGGTGCTCGAATTCCTGGCTCATGGTGGTGTGCGACATCAGCCGGTTGTCGGTGTTCACCGTGGCCCGGAAGTGCAGCCGGCGCAACAGCCCGATCGGGTGCTCCGCGTACGAGGACGCGGCCCCGGTCTGCAGGTTGGAGCTGGGGCACAGCTCCAACGGGATCCGCTTGTCGCGGACGTAGGACGCCAGCCGCCCGAGCCGCACGGAGCCGTCCTCGCGGACCTCGATGTCGTCGATGATCCGCACGCCGTGCCCGAGCCGGTCGGCGCCGCACCACTGGAGCGCCTGCCAGATGGACGGCAGCCCGAAGGCCTCGCCGGCGTGGATGGTGAAGTGGTTGTTCTCGCGCTTGAGGTACTCGAAGGCGTCCAGGTGCCGGGTGGGCGGGTAGCCGGCCTCGGCACCGGCGATGTCGAAGCCGACCACGCCCGAGTCGCGGTAGCGGTTGGCGAGTTCGGCGATCTCCAGGGCGCGGGCCGCATGCCGCATGGCGGTCAGCAGGGCGCCGACCCGGATGCGGTGACCGTTGTCCCGGGCGAGCCGCTCCCCTTGCCGGAAGCCCTCGTTGACGGCCTCGACCACCTCTTCGAGGCTCAGCCCGCCCTCCAGGTGCTGCTCGGGGGCGTACCGCACCTCGGCGTAGACGACCCCGTCCTCGGCGAGGTCCTCGGCGCACTCCCGGGCGACCCGGCTCAGCGCGTCCCGGGTCTGCATCACGGCGACGGTGTGCGCGAAGGTCTCCAGATACCGTTCCAGCGAGCCGGAGTCGGCGGCCTCGCGGAACCAGACGCCCAGCTTGTCGGGGTCGGTCTCGGGGAGGTGGGCGTAGCCCGACTCGCGGGCCAGTTCGACGACGGTTCCGGGGCGGAGCCCGCCGTCGAGGTGATCGTGCAGCAGAACCTTGGGCGCCCGGCGGATCTGGTCCGGCGTCGGAACGTTCGTCGGGACGGTCCCAGTCGAAGCAGTCTGGCTCGTCATTTCCGCACTCTAACGCCTACGCGCGTAGAGAACCCCTCAAATGGCACGAATCGCTCCGCACGTTTTCCGTCGATACGGAACGGTGACCGCCGGGACGGGTTTCGTACACCACTCCTTCTGACACTGTTCTGTCATGGGACAGCAACCGACGCCGGTCCGAACGGCCGGGCTGGGCAGGGCAGTCGGCCAGGAGCCGAACGCCGTGAGCGGAGCGGTACTCCTGCTCCCCGGAGGGGAGGAGGTCTCCGCCCGCAGGCCGTCCCTCGTGCGGGCGACGGCCCTCGTCCGCTCCCTGAGCCGCAGGCTCGCGCGCGCGGGCCGCGCCGACGGACTCGTCGTGCACACCGTCCACTACCGGTACCGGGGCTGGAACGGCAGCGAGGCGCACCTCGCGGCGGACGCGTCCTGGGCCGCCGACGAGATCCAACGGCGGTACGGCGACGTCCCGGTGTGTCTGATCGGGCAGGACATGGGCGGGCGGGCCGCCCTGCACGCCGGGGGCCACGAGGCCGTCAACTCCGTCGTGGCACTGGCCCCCTGGCTGCCGGAGGACGACGTGGCCGCCCCCGCCGAACCGGTCAGACAGCTGGCGGGGCGACGGGTGCTGATCGTGCACGGCACGAACGACGAACGGACCGACCCCGAGCTGTCGTTCCGGCTGGCGGCACGGGCGAAGAAGGCCAACCGCGAGGTCTGCCGGTTCGAAGTGCACACCGACGGCCACCGATTGCACGGCTACCGGGAGGAAGTGCTCTGCCTGGTGGCCGACTTCACGATGGGGGCCCTGTTCGGGCAGCCGGTGTCGCGCCCGGTGGAGGATGCGCTGGCCGCTCCGCCGCCGATCGGGTTGCGGATGCCCTTGGCCGCGGGGTTCGGACGGTCGCTGCACAGGGTCTAGGGAAGAAGGTTCCCCCTTCTCGACAGCAGGAACTTCTTGAATGCAGCCACCGGAGGGGTGTCCGGGCGGTCGGCCAGCCACGCCACACCGATCTCTCGTACCGCTCTCGGGGCCGTCACCGTCAGTTCCACGACCCCCGGCCTCGGCACGGTCGGCGGGGGCAGGAGGGCGACCCCGAGGCCGGCCGCGACCAGGCCCCGCAGGGTCTCCGCCTCCTCGCCCTCGAAGGCGACGCGGGGCTTGAAGCCCGCCTCCCGGCACAGGGCGTCGGTGATACGGCGCAGGCCGTAACCCGTTTCCAGGGTCACGAAGGTCTCCTCGGCGGCTTCGGCCAGGCGGATACGGCGGCGGGCGGCGAGGCGGTGGTCGGCGGGGACGACCAGGCGCAGCTTCTGCTCGTCCAGGCGGCGCGCGACGAGGTCGGGGGCGTCCGGGACCGGGGAGGTCAGGCACAGGTCCAGTTCGCCCACCCGCAGCCCCTCCAGCATCGCCTCGCCGTAGTTCTGGACGAGGCTGAAGCGGACGCGCGGATGGTCGGCACGGAAGGCGTGGATCAGGCCCGGCACGGTCTCGGCGCCCATGGTGTGCAGGAAGCCGAAGGCGACCTTGCCGGTGGCCGGGTCGGCGTCGGCGCGGACCTCCTCGGCGGCGCGCTCGATCTCGGCGAGGGCGCGCTCGACGGAGCCGAGGAAGGTGCGGCCGGCGGGGGTTAGGGAGACCGTACGGCCGTGGCGGGCGAACAGGTCGACGCCCAGGTCCTGCTCCAGTCGGGCCATCGCCCGGGAGAGGGTCGACTGCGGGACGTTCATCTCGTGGGCGGCCCGGGTGACGTGCTCGGTACGGGCCACTCCGGCGAAGTACGCGAGGCGCGGAGCCAGCACCATCGACATCGCAGACGTGTCTTCTGTGTCACCGGACGGTGACAGTCGAGGCTGTGAGCTTTGCTGATGCACCATGGGAACGATTATGGCCATTCCATGCATTGGACGGATGAGCGGGATCGTACAAAGCTTCGGGGTATGAATCCCGCCAGTACCGGGGCGTCCACCACCGTGGACGCCGTTGTGCCCGTCCGTTCCTCCGACGCCGTGTCCGGCCTCGCGTCCGACTCGCGCATGACTCCGGGCGGCCCCGGCTACCGCCGGATGAGCTTCGCCCTCTTCCTCGCCGGTGTCGCGACCTTCGCCCTCCTCTACTCCACGCAGGCCCTGCTGCCGCTGATCTCCGGGGAGTTCGGGGTCGCGGCGGGCGAGGCGAGCTGGACGGTGGCCGCCGCGACCGGCGGTCTGGCGCTGTGTGTGCTGCCGATGAGCGCCCTGTCGGAGCGCTTCGGCCGCCGTACGGTGATGACGGGTTCGCTGGCGGTCGCGGTGACCGTCGGCCTGCTGGTGCCGTTCGCTCCCTCCATCGGCGCGCTGGTGGTGCTGCGGGCGGTGCAGGGCGCGGCGCTGGCCGGTCTGCCGGCCTCGGCGACGGCATACCTGGCCGAGGAGGTCCGGCCGAAGGCGCTGGTCACGGCGATCGGCCTGTTCGTCGCGGGCAACAGCGTCGGCGGGATGAGCGGCCGGGTGATCACCGGCTGGGTGGCCCAGGAGTGGGGCTGGCGGGTCGCGGTCGGTGTGATCGGCGTGGTCGCGGTGGTCTGTGCGGTGGCCTTCCGGCTGCTGCTGCCCGCCCCGCAGCACTTCAAGGCCGGTTCGCTGCGCCCGCGCGTCCTGCTCGGCACGGTCCGCGACCACCTCTCCGACCCGCTGCTGCGCCGCCTGTACGCGATCGGCGCGCTGTTCATGACGGTGTTCGGCGGCGTCTACACGGTGATCGGGTACCGGCTGACGGAAGAGCCGTTCGGGCTGCCACAGGGCATCGTCGGCTCGATCTTCCTGGTCTACCTGGTCGGCACGGTCTCGGCGTCTACGGCGGGCCGGCTGGTGGGCCGCCTCGGCCGCCGGGGCGCCCTGTACCTGGCGGGCGGTACGACGGCGGCGGGCCTGCTCCTCTCCCTGGCCGACTCCCTCCCCCTGGTCCTGCTGGGCCTGGTCCTGATCACGGCGGGCTTCTTCGCGGGCCACGCGGTCGCCTCCTCGGCGGTCAGCAAGACGGCCACGCACGGCCGCGCCCAGGCCGCGGCGCTCTACCAGTCCACGTACTACATCGGCTCCAGCGCGGGCAGCACGGTGGGCGCGATGGCCTTCCACGCGAGCGGCTGGTCGGGCACGGTCGGCGTCGGACTGCTCGCGGTCCTCGGCGTCGTCACGATCACGGTGCTCGGCTCCCGGGCGGCCCGGGTGGCGGCCCGCCGAGAGCCGGTGCCGGCGCACTGAGGGAACCGGTTCGCCGGGGCGCGCGGTTCACCGGACCGCGCGCCCTGCGGCATCCGCTCAGGTCCGTAAGAAACTGATCCGGACCGCTCTGAGCTGCGCTTTTTCGCACTCCCCGGGCCATTGTCAGTGGGCCGCTGTACCTTCCCAATTGCTGGGGCGCACAGGCGCGCACGGAACGGCCACAGGGGCGGGTGGACGATGGGCAACGGCACGGCGACGGCGGACCTCGAAGTCGCACTGGAGAAGCACCGTACCGAGCTGACCGGTTACTGCTACCGGATGCTCGGCTCCTCCTTCGAGGCCGAGGACGCGGTGCAGGACACCCTGGTGCGCGCCTGGCGCAGCTACGAGAAGTTCGAGGGCCGTTCCAGCCTGCGCTCATGGCTGTACCGGATCGCGACGAACGTGTGCCTGGACATGCTGACGGCGGGCAACAAGAGGGCGAGGCCGATGGATCTGACGGACTCGACCCCGCTCGCCCAGGCCGCGCTCGCCCCCCGCCCGGACAACACCTGGCTGGAGCCGGTGCCGGACGCGCGCGTGCTGCCCTCGGTGGAGGACCCGGCGGAGGCGGCGGTCGCCAAGGAGTCGATCCGGCTCGCCTTCATGGCCGCGCTCCAGCAACTGCCGCCCAAGCAGCGGGCGGTGCTGATCCTGCGCGAGGTGCTGGCGTGGAAGGCGAGCGAGGTCGCCGAGCTGCTCGACACCTCGGTCGCCTCGGTCAACAGCGCGCTGCAGCGGGCGCGGGCGACGCTCGCGGAGCGCGCGGACCAGGGCGCCGAGGGCGCGGTGTCCGACCCGCTGGACGAGGAGCAGCAGAAGCTGCTGGAGCGGTACGTCAAGGCCTTCGAGGGCTACGACATGACGGCGCTGACGGCCCTGCTCCACGAGGACGCCATCATGACGATGCCGCCGTTCGACCTGTGGCTGCGCGGCACGTCCGACATCACCGGCTTCATGACCACCCTCGGTGCCTCCTGCGCCGGTTCCCGTCTGCTGCCGGTCCAGGCGAACGGCCTGCCGGGCTTCGCGCACTACAAGCCGGACGAGGAGAAGGGCGGTTTCACGCCCTGGGCGGTGCAGGTGCTGGAGATCTCAGGCGGCCGGATCACTGGTTTCCACTTCTTCCTCGACACCCAGCGCTGGTTCCCCCTGTTCGGCCTGCCCCTCCACCTCGAAGCGGAGGCCGACGAGGTCGAGCAGGGCGAGTAGCGCCGGGTCGGGATCACGCAGCCGTATCCGCCCCCCGGCCCGGCGGGCGGCCAGCTGCAGCCACGCCAGCAGATCGACGGCCGCCAGCCCCGGCGGCCTCAGCCGGCCCACGTCGCACACCACCACCCCGGCCCCTCCCGCCTCCAGCAGCGCCCGCGCGGAGGCACACAGCCTCGGCACCTCGTCTCGGTCGACGGGGCCGGCCAGCACGAGCACAGCAGGTTTCTTGGTGTCCACGGGCGTTAGACCGGCGGGGCGGACGGAACTCATCGAAGCCCCGCGCAGTCCGCTCTCGCTTGAGTACTCCGGATGAGTACGAGCGCTCAGGCCCTGCCCGTGCCGCGCGGCGCAGGATGCTGTGCATGACGAGAACGCGCATGGCGGTGAGGGTCCTGGCCGTGACCGGGGCCGCGGCGGTGTCCCTCTGGCTGGGGCGGCAGGCGTGGTTGCTCTGGACGGGCGAGCCCTTCCCGGTCGCCGATCCGGCCTCCGTCGCCCAGCAGCTGGACGAGAGCACCCAGGAGGCCTACGACGCCCTCGGCCTGCCGGACGCGCGGCTGGACACCGCGTGGTCCGGGACCGGCCGGGCGGCGGAAGAGGGCGAGTGCTACTACCGCGGCCTGAGCCACTTCGGCGACCAGATAAGTGACGCGGCACCGCCGAGCGTGCCCGGTGTGGTCGTCGTACGCACCGAGTGGGCGCTGAAGGGCGTCACCGCGCAGGCGGGACAGGCGGCGCTGCGGCGGGCCCGGGGCACGCTGGAGGAGCGGGGCTGGCACGTCACCACGTACAGGACCCTCGGCGGGGACATCGACCTGGCGGCGACCCCGCCGGAAGGCGGCGCGACCGTCCGCCTGGCCGCCGACCCCGGTGACCGCCTCGAAGTGTCCGCCCGCTCGGAATGCACCCGCGTGCCCAAGGGCACCCCCATCGACGACGCGGGAGAGGTCCCGCTCCCGCCCCAGCAACTGCCGTTGCGGCTGCGCGGCTGAGGCGACTCCGACCGAGATCACATTGACCCGCACGCCGGGTCGGCCGGAGGGTTGGATCCCGTGGAGGGGGTACTGAGCGGGTTCGCGGTCATCGCCGTCGTCATCGGGGTGGGGTATGTGCTCGGGCGGCGCGGTTCGCTCGGCGGTCAGGGCCAGGAGGTGCTGACCGGGCTGGCCTTCTCGGTGGCGACACCGGCGCTGCTCTTCACGACCCTGGCCAAGGCCGACCTCTCGGTGCTGTTCTCCAGCCGCCTGCTGGTGACGGTGCTGAGCACGGCGGCGGTCTCCGGGGTGTTCGTGGCGGTCGGCGCGGTACGGGGCTGGGGGGTGGGCCGCACCACGATCGGCGCCCTGTGCTCCGGGTACGTCAACTCGGGCAACCTCGGCATCCCGATCGCCGCGTACGTCCTGGGCGACGCGTCCCTGGTGGCACCGGTGCTGCTCTTCCAGGTCGTCCTGGTCGCGCCCGTCGCCGTGACGATCCTGGACCTGTCCGGCATGGGCGAGAAGGCCACGGTGTGGCAGCGCCTGCTGACGCCTTTGCGCAATCCGGTGGCGATGGGCTCCCTCGCGGGCGTCGTGGTGTCGGCGGCGGGCCTACGGGTCCCCGGCCCGGTGATGAACCCCCTCACCCTGATCGGCAACATGTCCGTCCCGGCGGCCCTGCTCGCCTTCGGCATGTCGTTGCACGGCAACGCGCCCCTCAGCCCCGGGCGGGACCGTCAACTGGTCCTGCTCTCGGTGGCGTTGAAGTCCCTGGGCCAGCCGGCCACCGCCTGGGCCCTGGCGACGGCCCTCTTCGGCCTGCACGGCGCCCCCCTCCGCGACGTCGTGGTCACCTCGGCCCTTCCCTCCGCCCAGAACCTCTTCACCTACGCCAGCCGCTACCGAGTGGCCAAGTCCCTGGCCCGCGAGTCGATCCTGCTGTCGACGGTGGCCTCGGTACCGGTGTTGGTGGGGGTGGCGACGGTGTTGGGGTGAGGGCCGGCCCCAGGCCCGTCCGACATGCCGAACGGGACCGGTGGTGGTCCACCGATCCCGTTCACCTCGAAGAGGAAGCAGCAGGTCAGGCAATACGCTCCAGCACCACCGGCGAAGCCGAGAACTCAGTCCCCGGGGCCGCGATGTCGTACGAACCCTCGACCGCCTGGAGGGCGTACTCGAAGCGTTCGGGGGTGTCCGTGTGGAGGGTGAGCAGGGGCTGGCCCTCCGTCACGGTGTCGCCCGGCTTGGCGTGCATCTCCACGCCCGCCGCCGCCTGCACCGGGTCCTCCTTGCGGGCGCGGCCGGCGCCCAGGCGCCAGGCGGCGATGCCGATGTCGTAGGCGTCCAGACGGGTCAGGACACCCGAGGACGGGGCCTTGATCACGTGCTGTTCCTTCGACGTGGGGAGCACGGCGTCGGGGTCGCCGCCCTGGGCCGCGATCATGCGGCGCCAGGCGTCCATCGCCGAGCCGTCGGCCAGGGCCTTGGCCGGGTCGGCGTCCTTGATGCCCGCCGCGTCCAGCATTTCGCGGGCCAGGGCGATGGTCAGTTCCACCACGTCCGCCGGGCCACCGCCCGCCAGGACCTCGACCGACTCGCGGACCTCCAGGGCGTTGCCCGCCGTGAGGCCGAGCGGGGTGGACATGTCCGTGAGGAGCGCGACCGTCTTCACCCCGTGGTCCGTGCCGAGGCCGACCATCGTCGACGCCAGCTCACGGGCGTCCTCGATCGTCTTCATGAAGGCTCCCGTGCCCACCTTCACGTCCAGGACCAGGCTGCCCGTGCCCTCCGCGATCTTCTTCGACATGATCGAGGACGCGATCAGCGGGATCGCCTCGACCGTGCCGGTCACGTCACGCAGGGCGTAGAGCTTCTTGTCGGCGGGGGCCAGGCCGTCACCGGCCGCGCAGATCACCGCGCCGACACCGTCCAGCACGGACAGCATCTCCTCGTTGGAGAGCAGGGCGCGCCAGCCCGGGATCGACTCCAGCTTGTCCAGCGTGCCGCCCGTGTGGCCGAGGCCCCGGCCCGAGAGCTGCGGGACGGCAGCCCCGCACGCGGCCACGAGCGGCGCCAGCGGCAGGGTGATCTTGTCGCCCACGCCGCCCGTCGAGTGCTTGTCCGCCGTCGGGCGGGACAACGACGAGAAGTCCATGCGCTCGCCGGAGGCGATCATGGCCGCCGTCCAGCGGGCGATCTCACGGCGGTTCATGCCGTTGAGCAGGATCGCCATGGCGAGCGCGGACATCTGCTCGTCGGCGACCTCGCCGCGGGTGTAGGAGTCGATGACCCAGTCGATCTGCTCGTCGGTCAGCTCACCGCGGTCCCGCTTGGTGCGGATGACGGAGATGGCGTCCATGGCCATGGCTGATGGCTTCCTTCCGGGAGGTGCGAAGGTGGTGCGAAGGTGTACGGCCCTCCTGAGCGGGTCAGGAGGGCCGTACGGGACTTACTTGGCGAGATGGTCCGGGCCGAAGGCCTGGGGCAGCATCTCGGAGAGCGGGAGGACGCCCGCGGGGGTGTCCAGGAGCAGGTCGGGGCCGCCGAACTCGTAGAGCAGCTGGCGGCAGCGACCGCACGGCACCAGCAGCGCGCCGGTGCCGTCGACGCAGGTGAAGTGCGTCAGCCGGCCGCCGCCCGAGCGCTGCAGCTCCGAGACCAGCCCGCACTCGGCGCACAGGCCGAGCCCGTAGGAGGCGTTCTCGACGTTGCAGCCGGAGACCGTGCGCCCGTCGTCGACCAGGGCCGCCACGCCGACCGGGAAGCCGGAGTAGGGGGCGTAGGCGTGGGACATCGCCTCCCGCGCCTGGGCCCGCAGCGTCTCCCAGTCGAACTCGGCGGCCGGCGTCGTCACTTGCCCTGGCCCTTCCGGTACCGCATGCCGTCCGCCTTCGGCATCCGCAGGCGCTGCGCGGACAGCGACAGCACGAGCAGGGTGACGACGTACGGGGTGGCGCCGACGAAGTCGCTCGGGACCTCGTCCGTGAACAGGTACCAGACCAGCACGAGCGCGGCCATGACGGCGCTGATGACGCCCTGCCACAGGGCCTTCTTGTACAGCTTCCAGCCGGCCAGCCCCGCGAGGAGGACGACCAGGAGGAGCAGCAGGGCGTGGACGGTCACGCCGCCGTTGCGCAGCTGGAGCGCGTCGGAGTAACCGAACAGGCCCGCGCCCATCGCGAGGCCGCCGGGGCGCCAGTTGCCGAAGATCATGGCAGCGAGGCCGATGTAGCCGCGTCCGCCGGTCTGGCCCTCCAGGTACGTGTGCGAGGTGACCAGCGCGAGGAAGGCGCCGCCGAGGCCGGCGAGGCCGCCGGAGACGGCCACGGCCGCGTACTTGTACTTGTAGACGTTGACGCCGAGGGACTCCGCCGCGGTCGGGTTCTCACCGCAGGAGCGCAGCCGCAGACCGAACGGGGTGCGCCACAGGATCCACCAGGTGCCGACGAACAGCAGCACGGCCAGGATCGTCACCACGGACAGGTTGGTGACCAGACCGCCGAGGATGCCCGCGATGTCGGAGACCAGGAACCAGTGGTGCTTCTCGATGGAGGCCAGGCCGTCCGACAGACCGGGAATGGTGAAGTCGGGCAGCGAGTCCACGGGCGGGGACTGCTTGGGGTTGCCGCCCGCCTCCGCCGCCTTGCCGCCGGCGAAGAACAGCTTGGCCAGGTACTGGGTGGCGCCGAGCGCGAGCAGGTTGACCGCGACACCGGAGACGATGTGGTCGACGCCGAAGGTGACGGTCGCGACGGCGTGCACCAGGCCGCCGAGGACACCGAACCCTATGCCGCACAGCAGGCCGAGCCAGGGGTTGGTCTGCCAGCCGATCCAGCCGGCGCCGAAGGTGCCGAGGATCATCATGCCTTCGAGGCCGATGTTGACCACGCCGGAGCGCTCGGACCACAGGCCGGCGAGACCGGCGAGGCCGATCGGCACGGCGAGGCCGATGGCGGCGCTCACCTGTCCGGCGGAGTCGAGCTGGTTCGCGTCGGTGATCACGCGGACCGCGGCCAGGAGCAGCAGGGCCCCGGCGACGAGTATGAGGATCTGGCCGAGCGAGCGGCCGGAGGCCTTCGCGGCGGAATCCGCCTTGGGCGCCGCGGGCGGCGGCGCGTCGGTCATCGTGGCAGTCATCACGCCACCTCCTGGTTCTCGTTCGGAGCGGCGGCCTGGGCGGCGAGTTCGGCGCCGACCTTCTGCTGCTGGCGCTTCAGGCCGTAGCGGCGCACGACCTCGTAGGCGATGACGACGCACAGGACGATGACGCCCTGGATGACGCCGAGGATTTCCTTGTCGTAACCCTGGAATTCCAGGTGGTTGGTGGTGCGCTCCAGGAAGCCCCACAGGAGGGCGCCGAGCGCGATGCCGATCGGGTGGTTGCGGCCGAGCAGCGCGATGGCGATGCCGGTGAAGCCGATGCCCGCCGGGAAGTCGTTGCTGAACTGGTGGCTGTCGTTGAGGAGGGTCGGCATACCGACGAGACCGGCCACCGCACCCGAGATGATCATGCTGGTCGCGACCATCTTCTTCACCGACACACCGCTCGCGGAGGCGGCGGTCTCGGACTGGCCGACGGTGCGCAGGTCGAACCCGAACCGGGTGCGGCCGAGCACGAACCAGTACGCGATGCCGACGAGCGCGGCGACGACGACGAAGCCCCACAGCTCGCCGGCCGGGCCCGTGTCGATGCTGAAGAAGTACGACGACGACGGCAGCGGCTTGGTGGAGATGACGGTGCCGCCCTGCGAGAGCTCGGCGAGCCGTCCGGGCTGCAGCAGGTAGGCGATGATCGCGGTGGCGATCGAGTTCAGCATGATGGTCGAGATGACCTCGCTGACACCTCGGGTCACCTTGAGGATGCCGGCGATGGCCGCCCACAGGGCACCGGTCGCCATGGCGCACAGGATGATCAGCGGGATGGAGATCCAGCCGGGCGCGGTCAGCGCGCCGCCGAGGACGGCGGCGATGAACGCGGCGAGCCGGTACTGGCCGTCGACACCGATGTTGAACAGGTTCATGCGGAAGCCGATGGCCACCGCGACACCGGCAAGGTAGTACGTCGTCGCCTTGTTCAGGATGTAGACCTGGCTGTCGCTGGCGAAGCCGTAGGTCGTCATGTCGCTGAAGGCGTCGCCGGGGTTCTTGCCGGTCGCGAGTATCACCAGGGTGGTGACGACGAGCGCGGCGACGATCGCCAGCAGCGGCGCGGCGATCCCGAGGAACAGCCGCTCCTTGTCGATCCGTGAGGTCAGCTTGTTCATCGCTCGTCGTCCTCTGTGTGCTCCAGGTGGCCGGAGGCCGCACCCGTCATGGCGGAGCCCAGCTCTTCGGGGGTGATCGTGGCGGGGTCGGCGTCGGCGACCAGACGGCCGCGGTACATCACCCGCAGGGTGTCGGAGAGCCCGATCAGCTCGTCCAGGTCGGCCGAGATGAGCAGCACGGCCAGGCCCTCGCGGCGGGCCTCGCGGATGTAGTCCCAGATCGCGGCCTGCGCGCCGACGTCCACGCCACGGGTGGGGTGGGCGGCGATGAGGACCTTGGGGTTGTGGCTCATCTCGCGGCCGACGATGAGCTTCTGCTGGTTGCCGCCGGACAGCGAGGCGGCGGTCACTTCGATGCCGGGCGTGCGGACGTCGTAGGCCTCGACGATGCGCTCGGTGTCGGTGCGGGCGGCCTTGAGGTCGAGCAGTCCGCCGCGCGAGTTCGGCTTCTCGGAGACATGGCCGAGGATGCGGTTCTCCCACAGCGGCGCTTCGAGGAGCAGGCCGTGGCGGTGGCGGTCCTCGGGGATGTAGCCGATGCCGGCCTCGCGGCGGTGGCGGGTGGCGGCGTGGGAGATGTCGGTGCCGTCGAGGGTGATGACACCGGCGTCCGGGTGGCGCATGCCCATGATCGCCTCGACCAGCTCGGACTGGCCGTTGCCCTCCACACCGGCGATGCCGAGGACCTCGCCCTTGTGGATGGTGAAGGAGATCTCGTCGAGGATGATGCGCTCGATGCCGTCGAGGTCGGTCTGCGCCAGGTGCACCCCGGCCAGCTTCAGCATCGGGACGTCCGTGACGGTGGACTCCTCGGTCTCCGGGGTGGGCAGTTCGCTGCCGACCATCATCTCGGCCAGCTGCTTGGACGTGGTGGACCGCGGCTCGGCGGTGCCCACGGTGGTGCCGCGCCGGATGACGGTGATCTCGTCGGCGACCGACAGCACCTCGCCCAGCTTGTGGGAGATGAAGATGACGGTGAGCCCCTCGGCCTTCAGCTCGCGCAGGTTGTCGAAGAGCGCGTCGACCTCCTGCGGCACCAGGACGGCGGTGGGCTCGTCCAGGATGAGGGTCTTGGCGCCGCGGTAGAGGACCTTGAGGATCTCCACGCGCTGGCGGTCGGCGACGCCGAGCTGCTCGACGAGCACGTCGGGCCGGACGTTCAGGCCGTACGCGTCGGAGATCTCCTTGATCTTCTTGCGGGCCTTGGCGCCGATGCCGTACAGCTTCTCCGCGCCGAGGACGACGTTCTCCAGCACGGAGAGGTTGTCGGCCAGCATGAAGTGCTGGTGCACCATGCCGATGCCGCGCGCGATGGCGTCGCCGGGGTTGTGGAAGGTGACCCGTTCGCCGTTCACGGTGATGGTGCCCTCGTCCGGCTGCTGCATGCCGTAGAGGATCTTCATCAGGGTGGACTTGCCGGCGCCGTTCTCACCGCACAGGGCGTGCACGGTGCCGGTGCGGACGGTGATGTCGATGTCGCGGTTGGCGACGACACCGGGGAAGCGCTTGGTGATGCCGCGCAGTTCGACGGCAGCGGGAGGGCTGGACGCGTTGATGGCGCACTCTCCTCGGGGAAAAGGGGCTGCGGGGAGGGGGCTGGGCGTCGGCGACGCTAGCGCGGCAACTCCACGCTACACGCGTAGAGTTGACACATTGTTATGGCTCGGCGAAGGGGCTGCGAGGCCCCCTCGCCGAGCCGGGGTCCGAGCGGACCCATCAGGTCACGGGGTGGTCTTGACCTTGATGGTGCCGTCGACGATCTGCTTCTTTGCTGCGTCCAGCTTGCCCTGGATGTCGGCGATGAAGCCACCACTAGTGGCGAGCGACACACCGCCCTTGCCGAGCGAGTAGGCGTTGACGCCGGTCAGCGGCTTGCCGTCGTGGACGGACTTGATGAAGTCGTAGACACCGACGTCCACGTTCTTGACCATCGAGGTCAGGATCGCGTTCTTGTACTTGGCCAGACCCGGGATGTTGTACTGGTCCGAGTCGACGCCGATGGCCCAGGCGCCCTTCTTGCCGCTGATGGCCTCGATCGCGCCGTTGCCGGAGGAGCCGGCCGCCGTGTAGATGACGTCCGCGCCGTTGTCCAGCATGCCCTGCGCGGCTTCCTTGCCCTTGTCAGGGCTGGCGAAGCCGGACATGTCCGAGCCGTGGGACAGGTACTGGACGTCGACCTTGATCTTCTTGTCGGTGGCCTTGGCGCCCTGGACGTAACCCGCCTCGAACTTCTTGATCAGCGGGACGTCGACACCGCCGATGAAGCCGATGTGGTGGTCCTTGGACTTCAGCGCCGCGGCGACGCCGGCCAGGTAGGAGCCCTGCTCCTCGGTGAAGGTGATGCTGTCGACGTTCTTGGCGTCCACGACCGAGTCGACGATGCCGAAGCTGGTCTTCGGGTACTTCGCGGCGACCTTGGTCATGGAGGCGGCGTAGGAGAAGCCGACACCGATGACGGGGTTGTAGCCGGCGTCCGCCAGGTCCGACAGGCGCTGCTCGCGGTCGGCCTCGGTGTCCGAGGTCTTGGCGGTCAGCTCCTTGATGTCACCGCCGAACTCCTTCTTGGCCTGGTCGGCACCGCGCGCGGCGGAGTCGTTGAAGGACCGGTCACCACGGCCGCCGACGTCGAAGGCGAGACCGATCTTGACACCCTTGCCGCCGCCCGAGGCCGACGGCTTGGTGTTGTCAGAGGAGGTGCTGCCACAAGCAGTGGCAGTCACGGCGAGAGCTGCGGTGGCGATACACGCAGCGGAAAGCTTGGCTACCCGGCGCACGGGAAGGCTCCTTCACCTGACCTGAGCGCCATGTCGGCGCTTGATGTGAGCACCATGCCAGTGCTCGAGCCGAGACGCCCCGGCGGCGTCGGCTTCGCGGCATCGTAACGCGCGTAGATGTCAGAAAAACACCTCTCGCGAAGCCGTTATCGATTCGAGGCAAACAGTGTCTGAACTCGGGATCTTCGGCCTGACACGGCACTGGTGCGCCCGCTGTGGGAATGGCTGGAGGGTCTGTTGCGCCGAACAGGGGAATGACCCCGCAGGGACCTCCAGGTCAGAGCGAGGGACGGCCCCGCAGGGCCGTCCGCTCAGAGCTGCGCCGAGTCCGCCTCCAGGAGGGCCGCCGCGGTGAACAGCTCCACCCCGACCGTGATCGCGCGCTCGTCGGCGTCGAAGTCGCCCTGGTGCAGATCGCGCACGGTCCGCTCGCCGGGCCGCCGCACGCCGAGCCGGGCCATGGCCCCCGGCACCCGCTCCAGGTACCAGGAGAAGTCCTCGCCGCCGAGGCTCTGCTCGGTGCTCTCGACGGAGTGCATGCCGCGCCGGGCGACCATCGCGCGGCGCAGCAGCTCGGTGGACTCCCGTTCGTTGACGACCGGCGGCACGCCCCGCACGTAGTTGATCTCGGACTTGGCCCGGTGCAGGGTCGCGACCTCGTCGATCGCCGCGTGCACGAGGTCCGGCGCCTGCCGCCAGGCGTCCAGGTCCAGGCAGCGCACGGTCCCGGACAGCTCGGCGTGCTGCGGGATCACGTTCGGGGCGTGCCCCGACTCGATCCGCCCCCAGGTGACGGCGAGACCGGCGCGGGTGTCGACCCGGCGGGCGATCACCGCGGGCACGTCGACGGCGACGCGGGCGGCGGCGGTGACCAGGTCGGTGGTCAGGTGGGGCCGGGCGGTGTGCCCGCCGGGCCCGTCCAGCGCGATCTCCAGCCGGTCGCACGCGCTCGTGACGGGCCCTTGCCGCAGCCCGATCTTCCCGACGTCGACCTTGGGGTCGCAGTGCACGCACAGGATCCGGCCGACCCCGGTGAGCACCCCGTCCTCGATGACGTCCAGGGCGCCCCCGGGCAGCACCTCCTCGGCGGGCTGGAAGAGCAGCCGCACGGGGCGGGGCAGCAGGCCGAGCGCGTGCAGCTCGGCGAGGACGAGGCCGGCGCCGAGCACGACGGTCGTGTGCACATCATGCCCGCAGGCGTGCGCGCGCTCGGGCACGGTCGACCGGTACGGACAATCGGTCTTGGTGTCCGGGATGGGCAGGGCGTCGATGTCGGCGCGCAGCGCGAGTATCGGTACGGCCGGCCGCTCCCCCTCGCCCTCGGCGAGGCCGATGTCGCACACGAGTCCGGTTCCGGTGGACAGGACACGAGGGCGCAGCCCGGCCCGCTCGAGCCGCTCCTTGATCGCAGCCGTCGTACGGAACTCTTGGTTGCTCAGCTCAGGGTGCATGTGCAAGTCGCGACGGAAGGCGACGAGTTCGGCGTGCAGGGTCTCGCTGAGCACGCCGGGGAGCACATCCCCGGGGAGGTCTGCCTCGGACTCAAGGGACATCAATTGGTTCACCCTCTGAAGGGTAGGACGCCCGACTGATCAACTACCCCTCGATCAACAAAAGTTCAGCCCGTTAGGGGAAGAAAATCCGACCGGCGGACGCATGGCGGAGGACTTGGATGGGTAAAACCCTTCTTTCCCCTACACGGATACCACGTCACACCACAGTCCCGCTCGACTTGTCCATGGGACGGGATTCGGCGGGGGCAGGGAGCGGCTGGGGGACGGGCGTAGTCCGTCCGAGGGGCACGCGGTAGCGCCTCCAGACCACCCGCTCCTCCTACGACGCGATCGCCAAGCACTACCGCGCACCCCCAACTCCGTTACTTACGTGGCCGGTACCGCGTCACGCCAGATGCTGATGTCCAAGGTGACGTAGCGGCTGGCGCTGCTGCTGGACGACTGGCCGTCGAAGGTCACCAGGGCGACGATGCCGTCCTGCGTGATCGCGCAGAGCTGCCTGCCCTTGGAGAACCGGCTCACGGACACCTCCTGGGGCAGGAAACGGGTGTCCTGCTTGCAGGTGTCCAGCGAGCCCTTCTCCCCCTGGTCGAGCAGGACGAGTTTGGTGTTGTACGACCCGAAGGTGCAGGAGTCTCCGCACATCAGGTACAGGTCGTCGTAGTTGGAGTCCTGCGGCACCAGGGGCTGGTCGCTGAACTTGAGGTGGTAGCCGTCGGACAGGTTGAAGTTCTTGTAGACCGTGGGCGTGGGGGCGCTGCTCGCGGAGGCGCTGGGCTGCGCGCCGGTGGTCGCGCCGCCCGTGGGCCGGGCACCGGTGCTGTGTCCGCCGGCCGGGGCCGCGGCGGCGCCGGTGTGCTTCCCGCCCCCGCTGTCACCGCCGTTGTCGGTCAGATAGCCGATGACACCGAGGACGAGCACGACGGCTCCCGCGACACCGCCGAGGACGACCCCGGTCCGCCGGCGCCGGGCGGGACGACCGGGCTGCCCCACGACGACGGGGGGCGGCCCGGGGTACGGGGTGGCGGGCTGGAAGGGCTGCACGGGCTGGGCCGTCTGGGTCGGGGCATACGCAGGCTGCACGGGCTGGGCCGTCTGGGTAGGCGCATACGCAGCCTGCACGGGCTGGGCCGTCTGCGTCGGCACGTACGCAGGCGGCGGAGGTGTCGCCGGCTGCGCCGGGGCGGCTGCGGCCACGGCCGTCGGGGGGTGCTGCGGCGGCGCGGCCGAAGACGCGGTGGGCTGCTCGGCCGGCACCGGGCCGGGCGCCGGATCCGACACCGGTCCCGGCAGGGGCGCGCTGTAGCGGTCGGTGATGACCGTGGTGACCGCGCCCGGCAGCCAGTCCTCCGGACGGCGCAGCTGCGTGGCGCCGGAGGCGGCACCGCACAGGGCGAGAACCTCACTGAGCGACGGACGCGCGTCCGGCTCCTTCGCAAGGCACCGGCGTACGAGTTCGGTGAGTTCAGCAGGCAGTCCGCTGAGGTCCGCCTCCTCATGCACGATCCGGTAGAGAACGGCGTGGGAGGGCCCGTCCCCGTGGGCGGACCTTCCCAGGGCGGCGAAGGCGGCGACCTGCCCGAGGGCGAAGACATCGGACTGCGGCCCCACGGCCCGCCCCGCCGCCTGTTCCGGCGACATGAAGGCGGGTGTGCCCACGGTGACCCCGCTGCTGGTCAGCACGGTGGAGTCGGCGGCGCGGGCGATACCGAAGTCGATCACCCGGGGGCCGTCGGCGGCGAGCAGTACGTTGGACGGCTTCAGGTCGCGGTGCACGATGCCGGCGCCGTGCACCACCTGGAGGGCCTCGGCCACCCCGGCCGTGAGCAGCAGGACCGTGGACGTGGGCAGCGGCCCGTGCTCGGCGACGGCGGTGGCGAGCGTGGGCCCGGAGACGTAGGCGGTCGCCAGCCAGGGCTGCGATCCCTCCGTGTCACTGTCGATCACCGGAGCGGTGTACAGCCCCTGAACCCGCTCGGCCGCCCGCACCTCCTGCGCGAACCGCCGCCGGAACTCCGGGTCTTCGGCGAACTCGGGCCGAATCACCTTGATGGCGACGGGCCGTCCGCCCGGAGTGTGGGACAGATAGACCTTGCCCATCCCCCCGGCCCCGAGCCGTGCGGCGATCCGGTACCCGGCGATCGCCCGCGGGTCGTCCTCGGTCAGCGGCTGAAAGGCCCCTGCGGGCATGGCGTCGCCGGTCACTGTTCCCCCGTGTGTCAACTCGTCTGCGGCGCAGGGATCTTAGCGCGGCGCAAGGATCACGCCAGAACTGAAAGAGCCGCAACGCCCTTAGGCCAAGCCGGGCACCATCGCGAGCCGATGCACGTCCCGCGCCGTCCCCGTAACCCCCGACAGGAAGCCCTGTGCACGCGGAGACGCGTTCTCCGTCAGCCACGACGGGTCGATGTCGCACACCGCGACACGCACTCCCGTGCCGGCCAGCGCCAGCGGCAACGTGTGGACGACCGTCGACGGGAAGCTGAGGATCGTACGGCCTATCGGACCCCGGCGGGCGATCAGCTCCAACGGGAGGTCCGGGCGGACTATCTCCAGGCCCGTCTCCCCGGCCAGGCGGTGCAGTTTCTCCGCGCTCTCCCTGCGGTGGGCGAAGTAGCGTGTGGCGCCGTGGGTCTTGGCCAGGCCGCGGACCGCCTCCAGGTAACGGTCGCCGTCCACCACGCCCGTCTCCACCAACGACGTGCCGACCATGTCCGCGCCCTTGGTGATGCGCGGCGGGCCGAAGCGGTCGCGGGTCCAGGCGAAGGCGTTCGCGGTGACCGTGACGCCGTCGGGGGTCTCCTCGACCGGCATGGAGGAGAAGACCTCCACGCGGCGGTGCGCGCTCGGGGTCAGACGGCGGCGGGCCGACGAGGAGACCGGGGCGAAGAGGAGGTCACGAGGGCCCGGCCGGCCACCCTTGCGGTGCCAGCGGACCAGGCGTTCGCCGCGGGCCAGCTGGGCTACGAACTCCATCGTCGCCGTGCCGTCGTCGACCACGACCAGGTCACGCGCCCGAGTGATCGTCAACAACAGCTGCACATAACGCGAGAACGGGTCGCCCATGACGATCCGGTCGGCCCGGCGGAGGGAACCCGCCAGGCCGCCGATCGTCGAGAAGGGCGCGGTCGTGCCGCCCCGCGCCTCCTCCCAGCGCACCCGGTACCCCTCGTCCCGGGCCAGGTCCGCCATGCGGCGCAGCTGGCCCCGGGTCATGGGGTCCGTCGGGGACAGGACGACCACCGTGAGTTCCGCGCCGTCCGGTGGCGACGCATCACCGTCCACCGTCCGCCGTACCTGCGCGGGCACGGACCGCAGGAAGTCCGGCTCCGCGCCACGCAGGCCCTGCAGGTGGGCCCACTCCAGTACGTTCAGCAACTGGACCGGGCTCTCCACGAAGGCGAGCGTGCGGGGAGGCTGGCCGGCTTGACCGGCGCGGGGGCTCATCGGCGTACGACCGTCCCGTCGTAAGGGGCTCAACGCAGGCTTCAGACCGTGACCGGCTCGCCCGCCGCCGCGGCGATCTCCGCCTCGGCGACGACGCCGGCGACGCGGCGCAGCTTCTTCATCGGGCCCAGCTCGGAGTCGTAGACCTTCTTGACGCCGTCACCGAGGGAGGCCTCGATGGTGCGGATGTCGCGCACCAGGCGCGTGAGGCCCTGCGGCTCGACGGAGGCGGCCTGGTCGGAGCCCCACATCGCGCGGTCCAGGGTGATGTGCCGCTCGACGAACACGGCGCCCAGGGCGACCGCGGCCAGCGTGGTCTGCAGGCCCGTCTCGTGGCCGGAGTAGCCGATCGGGACGTTCGGGAACTCCTTCTCCAGCGTGTTGATCACGCGGAGGTTCAGCTCATCGGCCTTCGCCGGGTAGGTCGACGTGGCGTGGCACATCACGATGTTGTCGCTGCCGAGGACCTCGACCGCGTGGCGGATCTGCTTCGGGGTCGACATGCCCGTGGAGAGGATGACCGCGCGGCCCGTGGCGCGCAGGGCGCGCAGCAGCTCGTCGTCCGTCAGGGACGCGGAGGCCACCTTGTGGGCGGGGACGTCGAACTTCTCCAGGAAGGCGACGGCCTCGGTGTCCCACGGGGAGGCGAACCAGTCGATCCCCTTCTCCTTGCAGTACTCGTCGATCTGGCGGTACTCGTCCTCACCGAACTCCACACGGTGGCGGTAGTCGATGTAGGTCATCCGGCCCCAGGGGGTGTCGCGCTCGATGTCCCACTGGTCGCGCGGGGTGCAGATCTCCGGGGTGCGCTTCTGGAACTTGACGGCGTCGCAGCCGGCCTCGGCCGCCACGTCGATCAGCTTGAAGGCGTTCTCCAGCTCACCGTTGTGGTTGATGCCGATCTCGCCGCAGATGTAGACGGGACGGCCGGGGCCGACCTCGCGCGAACCGAACGTACGCAGACGGGAGTTGGTGCTCATCGGGGGATGTCCTTACTTGGGGAGGGAATCGAGAGAGGGGCCGAGGATCCAGCTGGCGATCTCTCGGATCGCGCCGTCACCGCCGGGGACGGTGGTGACCGCGCGTGCGGCGCCGCGTACGACGTCGTGGGCGCTCGCGACCGCCACGGGCCAGCCGGCGAGGGCGAAGCACGGGAGGTCGTTGACGTCGTTACCGACGTAGAGCACGCGCTCCGGCGCGATGCCCTGCTCCTCGCACCACTGCTTCAGCGCGAGGTCCTTGCGGTCGATGCCGTGCAGCACCGGGAGCTTGAGCTTCCGGGCGCGGGCGGCGACCACCGGGTTCTGTTCCGTGGACAGGATCAGCATCTTCAGGCCGCTCTTGCGCAGGGCGGCGATGCCGAGCCCGTCTCCGCGGTGCACGGAGACGAACTCCCGTCCGTCGGAGTCGATCAGCACCCGGTCGTCCGTCTGGGTGCCGTCGAAGTCGAGGACTACGGCGTCGATGTCGTCGTAGGCGGGAAGGGCGCCCGGGCGGTCCGCGTCGAACAGGGGCGCCAGGGCGCGGGCCCGCGCCAGGTCGTGCGGGTCGTCGATCTCCAGCACCCGGGCCGGGTCGGTGCGGACCAGCTCGGTGTGGCCGAAGAAGCGGTGGTTGTACTTGCGGAAGCCGGCCGCGTCCATGGCGTAGGCGGCGCCGGTCTCCAGGAAGTCCTGGGGGCGGTCCTGGCGGCGCGGGCGGAAGGACTTGTCGTGGTTGACGCCCACCCCGCCCTCGGACTCCGCATCCGCCTCGCGCCAGACGAAGCCGTGGAAGGGGGCCACCGTCACGGCGGTGTCCGCGCCGTTCTCCACGACCGCGCCGGCCACGCCGTCGATGTCCTCGCGGACGATGAACGGGCTGGTGCACTGCACGAGGAGCACCACGTCGACGGTCGCGCCGTGCAGCGCCTCGTGGGCGTCCATGGCGTGCAGGACCGCGGCCTCGGAGGTCGCCGTGTCCCCGGCGATGGCGGCCGGGCGCAGCACGACCTCGGCGCCGGCCTGCCGTGCGGCGGCGGCGATGGCCTGGTCGTCGGTGGAGACGACCACGTCGGTCACCAGCCGGGTGGCCCGGCATTCGCGGACCGCGCGGGCCACCAGCGGGATGCCGCCGACGGGCGCGAGGTTCTTCGCGGGAACGCCCTTGGAGCCGCCGCGCGCGGGGATGACCGCGAGCACTCGGCGAGCCGAAGTGCCTGGGCCGCCTTCCGAGTTGGACATGGCTTCTTCTCCTTGAGGTGGGATCCGGCCGCTCACAGTTCCCCCATGCGTCGGATGACGGGGGCCACGCGCTGCACACCGTGGCGGTAGGCGCCGCGCGCGGCCCGGCGCACGATCTGGCGGACGGGTCCGGGCGCCTTGTCGACGGCGGGCGCGCCGGGCAGCGGGGCACCGTCGGGGCCGAGGTGGTGGCGGGCGAGGATGCCGGGCAGGTAGCCGGGCGCGGTCTCGGGTGTGTAGTAGGGGTTCAGGGGCGGCAGGCCGCCGGGGCGCTCCAGCAGCCCGGCGATGCGCTCGCGGGCGGCGTCGAAGGCGGTGGAGTAGGAGCCGTCGGCGGCCACGCCCTGCCGGGCCACCCATTCCTCGTCCGCCGCCGGACGGTGCCCGGCGTCGAGCTGGTCCCAGGAGGCGAGGCACCCGGAGCCGGTGAAGTGGTGGTTGCCGAGCGTCTCGCGTACGCCGAGGTCGGTCAGGACGACCGTCGGGATGCGCCGGTGCAGGGCCTCCAGGGCGGCGGTGGAGCTGACCGTGACCAGCAGGTCGGTGCGGTCCAGCACCTCGCCCATGTGGCCGTACACCAGGCGGAAGTTGGCGGGGACGTCCTTGCCCTGCACCAGCTTCTGGTACGGCAACTCCTCGATGTGCGTGGTGTGTTCGCCGGGCTTGGAGCGCAGCTTCAGCAGCACCTCGCGCTCGGGGTGCTTGCGGGCGTGCTCGATCAGCCGGCCCAGGAGGTACGTACGGTCCTTGCGGTTGTCCGGCACGGACGGCTGGACTGCGAACACCACGGTGTACGGGTCGTGTTCACCGGTGTACGGGTCGCCGCCGAGGAAGGGCAGCGCCACCTCGGTGACCGAGGAGGCGTCGGCGCCCACACCCTCGTACACGGCACGGAAACGGTCGGCATCGTGGCGGGAGTTGGCGAGGACGAGGTCCGCGCCGTGGCGCAGCAGCAGACCGTCGGCGAGCTTCTCGTAGACGACGCCGACGTAGCCGGTGACGACGACGGGACGCTGCCCGGAGCCGCCCCAGATGTTCCTGAGGCCGTGCAGCATCGCCTGCACTCCGCCGCCGACCAGGGCGAGGACGAGGAGGTCGTAGGACTCCTCGCTCATCGCGCGCAGGAACTCGACGGCGGTGACCTCGCGGAGGGAGTCCGCGCGGACGCCGACCTCGTCGAGCTGACGGGCGGTCGGGGTGGCGCGGCCCCGCAGGAGGTAGCCGTCGAGCCGGATCTCGGCATCCGCGGGAGTGAGTCGCTGGGCGGTGAGCCCGCCCCACTTCCATCGGGTGTCGGAATCCGCGAGGACGGCGATCCGCAGGGCCTTCGTTGCACTTGCTGGCACGCCGGAGACGCTAGGAAGCCATTCCGAGGTTCCGCCCAACCCGAATGCAACAAACGGTTAACAGCACACCGCCGAATGGCGAATCGGGCCGCGATCGGCGCGGAATCTTGCCGGGTTCACTATTCCGCCACGCGCCGTTCACCCAACATCTCACCGACGGTCAAGACGAATGCCGGGCCACCGCCTACCGTCGACCGGGTGGTCAAGCTCTCCGTCATCCTGCCATTCTTCAATGTGCAGCGATATGCCCCAGAAACCGTGAAGAGCCTGCGCGCCAACACGCGGGACGACTTCGAATTCATACTCGTCGACGACAATTCGACCGACGGGACGCGCGAGATCTTGGAGCGCGCGGCACGCGATCTTCCGGGGGCCGTACTCATACGGCGCCCGGAGAGCGGGGTGTCCGGTGCACGCAACACGGGAATCGACGCCGCCCGTGGTGAGTATCTGACGTTCCTGGACGGGGACGACTGGGTCGCCCCCGGGTACTTCGAGCAGCTGGTGGCCGCCTTCGAGAAGCTGGACTGCGACTTCATGCGCACCGACCACGTGCGGTGCACAGGCAACGAGCGGACCGTCTACCGGGTGCCGTACGGGCTGCGGGACACCGTCATATCGCCGCGTGACGTGATCCTTCCGGACAACCGCTCGACGCCTGTCGACTACCCCTACTCCTGGGGGGGCATCTACCACCGCAGGCTCGTCGACCGCGGCCTGCTGCACTTTCCCGAGCATCTGCACACCGCCGAGGACCGGCCCTGGATCTGGCGCCTGCACCGCGAGGCGGAGTCCTTCGCCGTGGCCGGGCGGCTGCTCGGAATCTTCTACCGGCGCGGCGTCGCCTCGTCCCTGACGCAGATCGGCGACGTACGCCAGCTCGACTTCATTCCGGCGTTCGACCAGGTGATCGCGGAGACGGCCCAGGACCGGGACGGCGACCTCTACCTCCCCAAGGCCGTGCGCACGTACTGCGCGATCATCGCCCACCACCTCAACACGATCGAGAAGTTCGAGCCGACGGTGGCCCGCAAGCTGCGCACCATGAGCGCGGCGGCCCTCAAGCGGCTGCCGCAGGACATTCTCGACGACGTACTCGACTCGATGGACTGGGAGCGCGCCTCGCGACTGCGTCGGCTGCGCCGCCGCCCGGTGACGGAGAACGCTGCCGCATGACCACCCAGATCTTCTGCGCGTCCACGCTCTACGGCGTCGCGACGCTCGCCGCGGCCATCGACGCCGACTGCTTCCAGCCCGCCGACCGGCGCATCCTGCTGGTCTCCAACAATGCGACGAACCCCGAGGTCACCAGCGCCGTCGACGAGATGCCGGGCTTCGCCCTGTTGCGCGACCGCTTCGACGACGTCCTGTCGTGGAACGAGACCATCGCCCCCTTCCACCCGGGCGGCTGGTCGCCGCGGGCCGACGACACCCTGCTGTGGGAGCGGTATCTGCGGCTGCTGTGGGGCCTCGGGGACGACGACGTCGAGCTGGCCGTGGAGTCCATCCAGGTCAACCCGGCCCTCGCCGTGAGCCAGATCTTCTCCGTCGCGCCCATCGACGTGTACGCGGACGGGCTGATGAGCTACGGCCCCACCCGCTTCAAGATCGACCAGCTGGTCGGCACCCGTGTGCGCCGCCTGCTGCACCTGGACCTGGTGCCGGACCTCGAGCCGCTGCTGCTCACCGAGTTCGGTGTCGCACCCGAGCTCGTGCCCACGGACACCTTCCTGAAGGTGCTCGGCACGATCGGCGCCGCGGCACCGAACCTGCCCGAACTGCCCGGCGACGCCGCGCTGCTGCTCGGCCAGTACCTGTCGGCGCTGTCCATCCTCACGCCCGAGGAGGAAGAGGACCTGCACATACGGATGTTGCGGGGCGCCGTCGCCCAGGGACACCGCCAGGTGATCTTCAAGCCGCACCCGACCGCGCCGGCCCGCTACAGCCGGGCCCTGGAGGAGGAGGCCGAGCGCCTCAGCGTCGAGCTGACCGTCCTCGACGTGCCCGTGCTGGCCGAGGTGCTCTACGAGCGCGTGCGGCCCGCGTTCGTCGTCGGCTGCTTCTCCACCGCGCTGTTCACCGCGAAGACCTTCTATGGGCTGTCCACCGCGCGGGTCGGCACCGAGCTGCTGCTGGAGCGGCTGACCCCGTACCAGAACAGCAACCGCATCCCGGTCACCCTGGCCGACGCACTGCTGCCCGACCTGGAGAGCGGTCGGACGGCGAAGATCGGTGAGCTGAAGGGCCTGGTGGAGACCGTCGGCTTCATGATGCAGCCGCAGATCTACCCCGGTCTGCGGCAGGCGGCCACCGACTACCTCACGCACCGCCCGGCCGGCATCGACCACTTCTTCAAGCGCCGTCGGCTCACCGCGCTCGGCCTGCCCGGCGGGCTGCCGACCCGGCTCGCCTTCATTCCGCGCAACGCCACGGTGCGGCGGGTGGCGCGAAGGGTGCGCACCATCAGACAGTCGGCACTCAAATAGCCCTGCGGCCCCGGACAGGAGATCGCACGCATATTCCACATTCGCTCAGAGGTCAAGAGGGTTAACGGAGTCTTCTGTCTTCGTTAACCCGACGCCCCCTCTGCGGCCAGAAGAGCGAGCTGACCCCGGCCTAGCGTCGAGCGAGTGGTCAAGCTCTCCGTCATCGTGCCGTTCTACAATGTTCAGCAATTCGCTCCTGACACGCTCAGAAGTCTTTACCTGAACGCCCGCGACGATTTCGAGTTCCTGCTCGTCGACGACTGTTCGACCGACGAAACTCCCGGAATCCTCGAACGAGCGGCACGGGACATTCCCGGCGCCATACTCCTGAGGCACGAGAAGAACGGCGGCCTGGCCGCCGCGCGCAACACCGGTATCGACGCGGCCCGCGGCGACTACCTCACCTTCCTGGACGGCGACGACTGGCTCGCCCCCGGATATCTGCCCCAGCTCCTCGCAACGGCCGAGACGCTGGGATGCGACTTCGTCCGCACCGACCACGTCCAGTGCCAGGGGCGCGCCCGGACGCTCCACCGGGCCCCGGTCGGGCCGCGGAACGTCGTCCTGCCACCGCGCGACGCGATCCTGCCGGTCCACCGTTCGACGTCCGTCGACTACGCGTACGCCTGGGCGGGCATCTACCACCGCCGCCTGGCCGACCGCGGCCTGCTGCACTTCACCGACGGGCTGCGCACCGCCGAGGACCGGCCCTGGATCTGGAAGCTGCACCGGGAAGCGGACACCTTCGCCGCGGTGGGCCTGCTCGGCGTCTTCTACCGGCGTGGCGTCGCATCGTCCCTCACCCAGATCGGAGACGTACGCCAGCTCGACTTCCTGCGTGCCTTCGACCAGGTGATGGCGGAGACCGCCGAGGACCGCGACGCGGACGCGCTCCTCCCCAAGGCCGTGCGCACCTACTGCGCGATCATCGCCCACCATCTGGCGTCCATCGAACGGTTCGAGCCCCTGGTGGCGCGGAAGTTGAAGGTGATGAGTGCGCAGGCGCTGCGGCGCATGCCGCAGCCCCTGCTCGACGAGGCCCTCGACTCGATGGACGTACAGCGCGCGGCACGCCTGCGCCGACTGCGCCACCGCCCGGTCGCGGCCACGGGGGTGCCCGCATGACGACACAGGTCTTCCTCGCGTCCACCTCGTACGGCACGGCCACGCTCGCGGCAGCGCTTGACAGCGGCTGCTACGCGCCCGCGGGCCGGCGCGTCCTGCTCGTCTCCAACAACACCGCGATCCCCGAGACGACGCCCGCCATCGACGCGATGCCGGGTTTCGAGCGGCTGCGCGACCACTTCGACGACGTGCTCTCGTGGAACGAGACCATCTCCCCCTTCCATCCCGGAGACTGGGGGCCGAGATCCGACGACGTGCCGCTGTGGGAGCGCCATCTGCGGCTGGCCTGGGACCTGGGCGACGACGACATCGAGCTGACCGTCGAATCCCTCCAGGTCAACCCGGCGCTCGGCCTCGCGCAGATCTTCACGGACGCGCCCGTCACCGTCTACGCGGACGGCCTGATGAGCTACGGCCCCACCCGCAACAAGATCGACCCGCTGGTCGGCGCCCGGGTGACCCGGCTGCTCCACCTGGACCTGGTGCCGGGCCTGAAGCCACTGCTGCTGACCGAGTTCGGTATCGCACCCGAGATCGTCCCGGCCTCCGCCTTCACCAAAGCGCTCGCCGGACTCGCGGACGCCCGCGACGAGCCGCCCTCGATCGACCGGCCCGTCCTGCTCCTCGGCCAGCACCTGTCCGCGCTCGGCATCCTCACCGCCGAGGAGGAGGAACACCTCCATGTGCGGATGCTGACGGGCGCCGTCGCGCTCGGCCATACCCGCGTGGTGTTCAAGCCGCACCCCGCGGCCCCGGCCCGCTGGTCGCGCGCCCTTCAGCAGACGGCGACGGAACTGGGTTCCGACCTGACCGTGCTCGACTCGCGGGAGCTCGCCGAGGTGCTCTTCCAGCGGATGCACCCCGCACTGGTCGTCGGCTGCTTCTCCACCGCGCTGTTCACCGCGTCCACGCTGTACGGCCTGCCGGTCGCCCGCGTCGCCACCGACACCCTGCTGGAGCGCCTGACGCCGTACGAGAACAGCAACCGTGTCCCCGTCACCATCGCCGACGCGCTGCTGCCCGATCTGGCGGACCGGGCAGCGGTCACCGGGCAGCGGCCGGGCATGGACGTCGCCGACCTCACCGCGCTCGTACGGGCCGTCGGGTTCGCGATGCAGCCGCAGATCCACCCCGACCTGCGCCCGGCCGCCGCCCGCTATCTGGCCACACGCCTCGGCCCGGACACCCGGCGGTACTTCAAGCGTCGGCGTCTCACCTCGCTGGCGCTGCCGGGTGGCGTCCCGGCGCGGCTCGCCTTCCTGCCGCGCAACGCGACCGTCCGCCGTATCGCACGCCGGCTGCGCTCTCTGCGCCGTACGGTCCGGGAGGCACGCCGCTCAGTGCATCGCAGGCGACCTCCAGATGAACTCGTCCCGCCCGAGGCGTGAAGCGTTGATCCGACCACGGCATCCCTCCCGACAATCGGACTAATGTGCTGAGGAATTCCTGGAAACAGAACGTCGAGGGTAGGGATCACCCGTGAGCAACCTTCCCGAGGCGGCGCGCGGGACTGCCACAGACACGGTGGACCACGCCGTCCTCTCTCCGGCCACGGCGGAACTGCGGCCGGAGCGGGCCAAGCCCCGGGAGACCCGGCTGCGCGCCCTGGACGGGCTGCGACTCATCGCCGCGCTGATGGTGGCGGCGTACCACTACGGTGGTCGCGACGGCGAGATCTCGACCGCCTGGGGAAGCTCGCCCAGGCAGCAGTTCCCGAAGCTCCACGAGTTCTTCGCATACGGCTGCCTCGGTGTCGAGGTCTTCTTCGTGATCAGCGGGTTCGTGATCTGCATGAGCGGCTGGGGCCGGACCCTGCGCTCCTTCTTCGCCTCCCGCGCCTCACGCCTGCTGCCCGCCTACTGGGTGGCCGTGATCCTCGTGGCGGCGGTGTTCGCACTGCCCGTCGTCGCCTTCAAGGCGGTGTCGCCGAGCGACGCCCTGGTGAATCTGACGATGCTCCAGATGCCGCTCGGTGCCGACCGGGTGCTGGGCGTGTGCTGGACACTGTGGGTGGAGGTCCGCTTCTACGCGCTGTTCGCCGTGTGCATCGTGCTGCCGGGCGCCAACCGGCAGCGGATCATCCTGTTCTGCGCCGGCTGGACCCTTGCGGCGGCCATTGCGCAGGCCGCGAACGAGCCGCTGCTGAACCTCGTCCTGATGCCGCAGTACGCGTCGTACTTCATCGGCGGCATCGGCCTCTACCTGATCCACCGCGACCGGCACGACGCGTACGCCTGGGGCATCGTCGGCGTCAGCTGGCTGATCGGCCAGCACTACGCGGTGGCCGACCTGTGGCACAAGCCGAACCCGGCCTTCTTCTCCTACCGCTCCTCGTTCGTCATCATCCTGATCGTCACACTCGGCTACCTGGCGGTGGCGGCCATCGCACTGGGCTGGCTGAACTGGGCCAACTGGCGCTGGCTGTCGGTCGCGGGCGCGCTCACGTACCCCTTCTACCTGATCCACGAGCACCTGGGCTGGGTCGTCATAAAGGCCTATCACCGCACCCTGCACATCCCGTCGTACGCCACGTTCCTGGGCGCCGTGGCCACCATGCTGCTCCTGGCGTGGCTCATGTGCCGGTTCGTCGAGAAACCTCTCGGTTCGCGCCTGAGGCGAGCGCTGACGGCACGGAAACCGGCCGACCGTTCACCGCACCTTGGGTTTTGAACCGCAGGCGCGCACAGGACCGTGATCAACACGGTGTTTCGCAGCGAGGACCTGCCTCCGGACCTGCGCCTGGACCGCTTCGACAGTTTCCTGCTCGGCAGCGGGTATCCGATGCGGGTGACCAGCACGGATCCCGAACACTTCCGGGCCACGGCACGGGCGCTGGACCTCGGACCGGTGACCGTCATGGAGCTGACCTGCTCGCCGTCCCTCATACGGCGCACCGCCGCGCTGATCCACCGGTCCGACCCCGAGGTGTACTCGGTGGTGTTCCCCGTGCGAGGCGGTCTGACGGTGTTCCAGGCGGGCCGCGAGGCGACGCTGAGCGGGCAGGACTTCGCACTCTGCGACAGTTCAGAGCCGTACGACGTGCGGATCACCGGTGAGGGACTGACGACGCTGGTGTACGCGCACGCGCACCGCGCACTGCTCCCGTTCCCGGCCGGACAGACCCACCGGCTGCTCGGCACACGACTGCCCGGGCGAGTGGGGGTGGGGGCACTGCTCACCCGGTTCCTGGCCGACGTGACCACAGGCCCGTCCTCCCGGGCCGCAGGCGTCGTGGCGCTGAGGACGATGGCCCTGGACCTGATGGCCGCCGTACTGGCCCATCACCTCGACGACTCCACCGAGCCGGAGGACGACTCGCGCCGGCGTGCTCTGCTCCTGCGCATCGAGTCGTTCATCCACGAGCACCTGCCCGATCCGGACCTCTCCCCGCAGAGCATCGCCGCCGCCCACCACATCTCCGTCAGTTATCTGCACCGGCTCTTCCGGGCCCACGACACCACGGTCATGGAACTGATCCGCAGTCAGCGACTGGAACGCGCCCGCCACGATCCCGCCGACCTGCGACTGCGGGACATACCGGTCCACCGCATAGCGGCCAGCTGGGGGTTCAGGGACCACGCCTCGTTCACGCGGGCCTTCCGCTCCGCTTACGGCATGCCCCCGTCGCTAGCGCGACGCAAATAGAACACCTGCCGTTCACCGGAAGGACTCAACTCCCCTTTTACCTTCTTTGCGTTGGCGACACGCGAAGCACGGGGCTCGACGGGGGAGTTCGTGGAAGCGTTCACAGGCATGTCCGGCTGCCGTTTGACGGGTCTCTCGGGGCGGCTGCAACTCACCGAGGTCGGGGCGATGTCGGTGTGGGCGGCGTCCTTGCGGGCACAATGCCTCGAACAGGCCCTTGAACCTGCCGCGGACTTCGCCGCCAGGCACTACCATCTGGCGCTTCTCCTCTCGGGTGGGGCGGTGGTCAGCCAGGAGCACGGGGAGACGGCCCTCGGTGCCGGCGACTTCTTCTTTCTCGACTGCTCCCGGCCCTACGAGCTGCGGTCCGGTCTGATCAGGGCCGTCGGCATCGTCATCCCCGAGGCCCTGCTGCCCCTGCGCCGGGACCAGGCCGACCTGACGCTGGGCCGCCGCATCGGGAGCCGCGACGGCATGGGCGCCCTGCTCGCCCAATTCCTAGAGCAGCTGACGGAGGACACCGGCGACCACAAGCCCGCCGACGGACCACGTCTGGCCGCCGTCCTCGGCGACCTGGTCGCCGCGCTGTTCGCCTCCGCCCTGGAACCCGGCCGCCGCCTGCCTGCGCGACAGCCGCACCCCACCCTGACCTGGCACATCGTGCGGTTCATCCAACGCCACCTGTCGGACCCGGAGTTGACCCCTCAGCGCATCGCCGCCGCGCACGGCATCTCCCTGAGCTATCTCCACCGGCTGTTCCAGGACCAGAGCGAGACCGTCGCCGCCTACATCCGCCGGCAGCGCCTCGAACGTGCCCGCTTCGACCTGGCCGACCCGGCGCAGGGCACCACGCCCGTCCATGCCATCGCCGCCCGCTGGGGCTTCTCGCGCGCCACCGACTTCGCCCGGGCCTTCCGCACCGCGTACGGCGTCGCGCCCACCGCCTTCCGCCACCACTCCCACGCCCTCGGTCGACGGATTGCCACATGAGTGTGCTCTGATCGCCAAGGCCCCAACTGCCCCTTCCCGGCAAGCTGTTCGCGAGTAAGCGCTCCACCGTCAGCTTTCGAGGAAGAGGTTGCAGTGAAGAAACTCCGTCTTGCCGCTGTCAGTGCCCTTGGCACCCTCGCTGTCGGCGCCGGCCTCGTGTTCCCGGCTTCCGCCCAGGCGGCGACCTACTGGACCTTCCAGAACGAGCGGTTCGGCACCTGCCTGACGGCCGGCGACGCCGGCTCGGCCTACGCCACGACCTGCCAGGGCTCGAACCGTCAGAAATGGGACTGGGTCGGCACCGGTCACAACGGCTACCACCAGCTCAAGAACGCCGAGACCGGCAAGTGCCTGATGACCGACGACAAGACGCAGACCAACGCGGTCTGGATGAGCGACTGCGGCACCGGCGCCGCCGGCCAGTGGTGGTACTACGACGGCTCTTCGAAGGTGCTCTTCAACGAGCTCGGTCTGGTCGACGACTTCTACCTCCGGACCAGCGACGTCAAGGACGCGGTCTACTCCACCAACATCAACCAGGTGTCCTCCTCCTACTACCACTGGTCCGGCACCACCGGCTGACCGACCGAACTGCCTCCTGTTTCGGCTCGAACGATCCAATGGAAGGTGCGACATCCGTGTCCCGGAAACTCACGTTCACCGGCAAGACCCTGCTCGTCGTCTCGCTGCTCGGCAGTGCCCTGACGGCGGCGCCGCACGCGAGCGCCCAGGCCGAGCCCGCCGCTCGTCCGACGCATGACGTCCCCGTGGCCGGGGGCCCGAGCGGCGCTGCGAGCCAGCGGCTCGCCGACCGTCTGGGCAGAAACCACACCGCCGGTGTCTATCTCGACCGCAGCAGACGCCGGTTCGTCGTCACCGTCACCGACGACAGGACCGCGCAGGCGGTGAAGGACGCCGGCGCCATCCCGCGGCGGGTGGCCTACGGCACCGCCCGTCTGGACGGCATCAAGACCAAGCTCGACGCCGCCTTCAGGACTCCCGGGACGATGTGGGGCGTGGACATCCCCGCCAACCAGGTGGTGGTCCGCGCGGACAGCACGGTCAGGGCCCGTGACTTCGCGGCGCTGAAGAAGTTCGTCGCGCCCTACGGCAACGCCGCTCGCGTCATACGCATAGCGGGCAAGACCGAGCGGGCGGCAGGGGCCATCAACGGCGGGGACTACATCGAGAACGGCGTGGTCTCGTGCTCGTACGGCTTCACCGTGCGCAAGAAGACGGACGCGAACTACAAGGCGTTCCTCACCGCGGGCCACTGCACCAACACGTCAGGGACCGACTGGCGGAAGTCCGACGGCACCTACATCGGGTACACCACCGGGCACAACGTCGCCGACGGGAACGACTTCGGCCTCGTCCGGGCCTACAACGCGGACGTGACGTACTACGGCAACGTCGAGGCCGCGAACGGCGTGTCCCAGGACATCACCTACTCGCGCGACAGCAAGGTCTACGAGACCGTCTGCGTCTCCGGTTACCGCAGCGGGTACGGATGCGGTGAGCTGGGTCTCAAGAACCAGACCATCAACTACAGCGACGGCATGACGGTCACCGGCATGGACGAAGCGAGCATCTGCCGCAACCACGGCGACAGCGGCGGCCCGCTCTACGCCGGCGACGCCGCGCTGGGCCTGATGTCCGGGTTCAACACGGGCTCCTGCTTCAGCTACTACCAGCCGGTCAACGAGGCTCTGGCCTGGTACGGGATGGAAGTCTTCTGATCCCGGCAGGCGCGTTCCCAAAGGGCTAGGCGCCGGCCAGCGACAGCTTCACCGCGAAGCCGAGGAACAGCGCACCCGCCGCCGTCGTCGCCGTGGCCGACAGCCGCTTGCGGCGGCGGAAGGCGGCGGCGAGGCGGGTGCCACCGAATATCAGCGCGCTCAGGTAGAGGCAGCTGGCCAGCTGGGCGAAGGTGCCGAGCACGACGAAGGACAGGGCCGGGTAGGCGTAACCCGGGTCCACGAACTGCACGAAGAAGGCGACGAAGAACAGGATCGCCTTGGGGTTGAACAGGCTGACGACGAAGGCGCGCCGGAAGGGCCGCTCGTCGGCGGCGACGGCGGCCGGGCCGCCCTCGTCGGCGGCCTGCTCCCGCCGGGTCCGCCACAGCTGCCAGGCGGCGCGCAGCATCCCGACCGCCAGCCAGGTCAGATACCCGGCACCGGCGTACTTCACGATCCCGAACAGCACGGCGTTGGCCTTCAGCAGCGAGGCGACGCCCGCGGCGGACAGCGTCATCAGCACGGTGTCCCCGCACCACACGCCCGCGGCGGCGGTGTACCCGGCCCGCACTCCGCGGCGGGCGGCCACGGACAGCACGTACAGCGAGTTGGGCCCGGGCAGCAGGACGATCAGGGCGAGCCCTGCGAGATAGGTGGGGAGATCGATGACGCCGAACATGAGAAGGAGTGTCGCACGCAGGTCTGACACTCCGCCGCCGTCGCTCACATCCCGGAACCTCAGGGGCCGGGCTCAGAACGCATCGCTCGGCACGTACCTGCCCCACACCGCGCGCAGCGCGTTGCACACCTCCCCCACGGTCGCCCGCGCCCGCAGCGCCTCCTTCATCGGGTACAGGACGTTGTCCTCGCCCTCCGCCGCCTTCTTGAGCGCGGCCAGGGCGGCGTCCACCGCCCCCTGATCCCGCGCGGCCCGCAGCTTCCGCAGCCGCTCCGCCTGCCGCGCCTCGATCGCCGGGTCCACCCGCAGCGGCTCGTACGGCTCCTCCTCGTGGAGCTGGAAGCGGTTCACGCCGACCACCACCCGCTCCCCGGAGTCCGTCTCCTGGGCGATGCGGTAGGCGTTCCGCTCGATCTCGGTCTTCTGGAAGCCCTGCTCGATCGCCGCCACCGCCCCGCCCAGGTCCTCGACCCGGCGCATCAGGTCCAGCGCGGCCTGCTCCACCTCGTCCGTGAGGCTCTCGACGGCGTAGGAGCCCGCGAACGGGTCCACCGTCGCCGTCACGTCCGTCTCGTACGCCAGCACCTGCTGCGTCCGCAGCGCGAGCCGCGCGCTCTTGTCCGTCGGCAGGGCGATCGCCTCGTCGAAGGAGTTGGTGTGCAGGGACTGGGTGCCGCCGAGCACGGCCGCCAGGGCCTGTACGGCGACCCGGACCAGGTTCACCTCCGGCTGCTGGGCGGTCAGCTGGACCCCGGCGGTCTGGGTGTGGAAGCGCAGCATCAGCGACTTCGGGTTGCGCGCGCCGAACTCCTCCCGCATCACCCGGGCCCAGATCCTGCGCGCCGCGCGGAACTTGGCGATCTCCTCCAGCAGCGTCGTACGGGCCACGAAGAAGAAGGACAGCCGGGGCGCGAAGTCGTCCACGTCCATGCCCGCTGCCACCGCCGTACGGACGTACTCGATGCCGTCGGCGAGCGTGAAGGCGATCTCCTGCGCGGGGGACGCGCCCGCCTCCGCCATGTGGTAGCCGGAGATCGAGATCGTGTTCCATTTCGGGATCTCGGCCGTGCAGTACTTGAAGATGTCCGCGGTCAGCCGGAGGGAGGGCTTCGGCGGGAAGATGTACGTCCCGCGCGCGATGTACTCCTTCAGGACGTCGTTCTGGATCGTGCCCGTCAGCCGGTCCGCCGGCACCCCCTGCTCCTCCGCCACCAGCTGGTACAGGAGGAGCAGCAGCGCGGCCGGCGCGTTGATCGTCATCGACGTGGAGACCTGGTCCAGCGGGATGCCGTCGAACAGCACCCGCATGTCCTCGACCGAGTCGATCGCCACGCCCACCTTGCCGACCTCGCCGTGCGCGAGGGGCGCGTCGGAGTCGTGGCCCATCTGGGTGGGCAGGTCGAACGCGACGGACAGACCCGTGGTGCCGTGGGCGATCAGCTGCCGGTAGCGGGCGTTCGACTCGGCGGCCGTGCCGAAGCCGGCGTACTGGCGCATGGTCCAGGGGCGGCCGGTGTACATGGTGGGATACACGCCCCGGGTGTAGGGATACGCCCCCGGTTCGCCCAGTTTTCCGGCCGGGTCCCAGCCCTCCAGGGCCTGCGGCCCGTAGACCGGCTCGATCGGCAGTCCCGACTCCGACTCACGTGCCATGGGTGCCTCCGCAGTACCTCGTATCTCCCCTCACCATGCCCCGTAGTTCGGCGGCGCTCACGCGGGGAAACATCCCGGGCATGAGGATCTCGGGCAGACCCGCCGTCGTACTCGCCTCGGCCGCCGCTCTCGCCGCCCTCTGCGGCTGCACCGTGCAGCCCATGACCGCCGACGGCAAGCCCCGGGCACCGGTGCGGGCCCAGACCCCCGGGAACCACCCTGCCGGTCCCGGCCGTACGGCCCAGGAGTCGCCGGCCGCACCCGCGCCCCAGGTGCTGTGGGCGCCCGGCGACAGCGGCTCGCGGGTGCGGGAGCTGCAGGCCCGGCTCCGGCAGATCGGCTGGCTGTTCGACGGGCCGACGGGGACGTACGACGACCTGACCGAGCGGGCCGTCAGGGGCTTCCAGGGCAAGCGCGGCCTGCCGCGGACCGGAGAGACGGACACGGTCACCTGGCAGCGGCTGCTCGCGATGACACACCGGCCCGGGCAGTGGGAGCTGTACCTGATGGGCGGCCAGCCGGCCGCCGCGCCCGATCCGCGCTGCCTGACCGGCAGGGTGCTGTGCATCAGCAAGACCAGCCGGACGCTGCGCTGGATGGTGGACGGGCGGACCCTGTCGACGGTGTCCGTGCGCTTCGGCACGCAGTACACCCCGACCCGCGAGGGTGTGTTCCACATCTACTGGAAGTCACGGCACCATGTGTCGACGCTCTATCACTCCCCGATGCCGTACGCGATGTTCTTCAGCGGCGGCGAGGCGGTGCACTACTCCTACGACTTCGCGGCGCGCGGTTATGCGGGCGGCTCGCACGGGTGCGTGAACGTCCGGGACGAGACGGCGATCGCGGAGCTGTTCGCTCAGGTGAAAGTCGGCGACAAGGTCGTCGTCCACTGGTGAGCATCTGCCGGTGAGAGCCTTCGGCGAGAGCGGGGCGCGGGCGGGACCGGGGGAACGTGTCCCGCCCGCGCCATGTGCACGAGCCTCGGGTACGGGGGGAACCCCGGCTCAGTGCGACGGCCGATGACCAGTCGGCTCACTCATTACTGCGTAGGGGGCTCCAGAAACGTCACACCTTGCGCGAAGAAATTTCCACAGAACTGAGAAAGCGCAGGTCAGAGCGAAAGCGTCGGCTTCGGGGACGGCTTCGGCGAGGTGCCGCCCTTCCGCATGAGGAGGGTGGGAGCGAGGGCCCTGGAGGTGCCCCTGGGGGTGGGTGAGACCTCGCTCAGGCTCCGGTCCTTGCCCCCGTCCCGGTCCTTGTCCTTGCCGCCCCGGCCGGGGTGGCTGTCGTCGTCACCGCCCTTGCCGCCGCCCTTGCCGTCCTTGCCGCCGTCCTTGTCATGGGCGGCGGCCTCGGACGCGGCCAGCACGGCCTTGCAGTAGGCGCTCACGCGGGTGGAGCCGCCCGCCAGGCCCTCCAGGGTGCGCCGGCGGCGGGCGTCCAGGCCCTTGCCGTCCCGGAGGTCACGGCAGACCGCGGTGGCCGCGTGCCACCAGGTGCCGGCGGCCCCGGAGGGGTTGGCGGAACCGGGGACGCCCTTGCCGGTGCCCCGGCCGGTGCCCTTGTCCGTCTTGCCGGTCCGGCCGGAGCCGTCGCGGTCCGCCCCGCTCGTACCGCCGTCGGGCGAGGCGGTGGCGGAGCCACTGCCCGGAGTCGTCCGCGGGGACGCCGAGGTGAGCGGGCCGTCGGGGCTCTGCGCGGTGGAGACCGTGGCGGCGGGGCCCGGGTGGTCCTGGCCGAACGGGCCGGGCAGCACTCCGGTCCCGGCGGCCACGGCGACCCCGCCGAGCGTGCCCGCGGCCACCGCCGCGGCGAGCGCCAGCCGCACCGGACGGGCCCAGCGCGGGCACCCGGAGCGGATTCCGGTACGGGCCCGGGCGCCGATGCGGATCAGGCCCGCATCGTGGCCGGGCGCGGTCGCGGCGGAGCGCCGGCCGGGGGTGCCGTCGGCCAGGGCGGCGGCGGTCCGCTCGGCCTCGGTGGCCTCGCGGGCCTTGCGGAACGCGGCCAGGGCGGCCTGCTCGCCGGGGAGTTCACCGGCGGCCGGGGCCACCTGCGCGGACAGTGCGCCGAGCGCCTCGGAGAGCGCTTCGGCCTGCTCATGGGCGGCGGCGTCGACGGCTATCTCCAGCGACTCACCGCGCAGCAGCCGTTCGGCCCTCTCACGATTAAGCCACTTGTAGTGCTCGTCGGCCATCACATGTCCTTCTGCGTCCGTGCTCGCGTATGCGTCACAGTCACAGACGTTTTCGCGCCTCGGCGGGGTTCACGCTGGGGCGGAAGAGCATCGAGCACGCCCGCGGATTCCGGATCGTCACCGAGGAGTTCCGCGAGCCGCTTCAGCCCGCGGTGCGCGGCGGTGCGTACGGCGCCCGCGCGCTTGCCGAGCGTCTCGGCTGCGGTCTTGGCGTCGAGGCCCACCACCACGCGCAGGACGACCGCCTCGGCCTGGTCCTGCGGGAGCCGCGCGATGAGGGAGAGGGTGCGGTCGGTGGTGAGGGCTTCGAGGGCCTCGCCCGCGGTGTCGGACTCGGCGGCCCGGCCGGTCAGTTCCGTCTCGTCGCCGCCTATCGCGGGGCGGCGCCCGCGCATGCGTATGTGGTCCAGGGCGCGGTTGCGGGCGATCCTGGCGGCCCAGCCGCGGAAGCGGTCGGCGTCGCCGTCGAACCGGTCGAGGTCGCGGGCTATCTGCAGCCAGGCCTCTGACGCTACGTCCTCGGCGTCCGGATCACCGACCAGCGTGCGCACGTAGCCGAGCAGGCGTGGGTGCACAGCGCGATACACAGTACGGAACGCGGTCTCGTCCCCGTCCTGCGCCGATCGCACCGCGGCGGTCAGCTCCGCGTCGTCCCCCAGCACCTGACTCCCTCTACGCCCGTGGTCTGTCGGCGCGAAAGGCACGTTACGGCGTTAAACCGCTGCTCGTCCATGTCCGTAGAAGATGCAACTAACTCGTGACGCAATCGGATGCCGACGGGGTGTGACAGAAAAGGCACGCACGGCGCTGTAGAGAGTACGGGCCGCCGCGCGGCCCGTGCCGCGCGACGGCCGGGGCCTCTCCTGTGGGGGGTGGCGGCCCCGGCCGTTGCCTCGGCGCCGAGAGGACGTTGTCCCACGGCCTCAATCCCTGCCTTTGCCCTGCCCGGTGGTCACGGAGCCGCTGCTGCCGGACTTGCCGCTGTCGCCCTTGTCACCGCTGCTGCTACTGCTGCTGCTGTTACTGCTATTGGTGCCATTACTGGCACTACCGGCATTACCGGCATTACTGGTGTTACCGGCATTGCGACTCTTGTCGGGGTTCCGCTCCTGCTCACGCGTCAGTTCCTCGGCTTGTCCGGCACAGTAGGCGGAGACCTTCTCCTCGCCGCCCGCGGCGGTGACGAGCCGCCGCCAGGCCGTGGCGTCCAGGGCGCTGCCCCGTCTCCCGACCTGCTCGTAGGCACGGCAGTGCGCCAGGGCGTCCTTGGCGGTCTCCGGATGGTGCGGACGGGCGGAGCCGGACCCCGCGGCACCGGCCCCCTGGCCGGCGGACCCACCGGACGCGCCCGCGCCCGTCCGCTCCGGCGCGCTCGCCGACGGGTCCGCACTCCGCGCAGGGTCGCCGCCGTGCCCGCCGAACTCGCCCGAACCGATCGCCGCGACGGCGACACCGCCCAGCGCGAGGCTCGCGACCGCCACCGAGAGCGTGCCCTTCAGCGAGAGCCGGAGCCGGTGCGGCTCACGGGGCCGCCAGTCGTCCCGGCGCCGGGTACGCGCCCGGTGTGCGCCGGCGTCGCGGGCGGCACGGAACGCGGCCACGGCCCGCTGTTCGCCCTCGGGGTCGGCGCCGTCCGCGCGCAGGGTCGCGCCGAGGCGCTCCCCGAGCAGGGCGTCCACGTCGGCCCCGGGGTCGACGGGTCCCGGCGAGGAGACGGCACCACGCGGGTGCGCGCGGCGAAGGCCGGACAGCCGACCGCCGCTCTCCCGTTCACCCATGCCCGTTCCAGCTCCCGTTCCCGTACCCGTACCTGCTGCTGTTCCTGTTTCCGTGGTCGTCCGGCCCGCCCGGTCGCCCGAATCGGGCGAATCGGCCGAACCGGCCACCGCATCTGACTTCATACGGCCCTCAGCCGCCCGCCCGCATTCATCACGCCCTCGGCCGTTGTGCACTCATCGAGGCCCTCGGCCGTCCTGGATGCATCACGGCCCATGGCCGTCCTGGATTCCGGCACCCGCCCATGGCTGTCGCCGGTCATGTCGACTCACCCAGCGTCCGGGGAGCCTCATCCGTCACACCTGGGTCCACACCTTGGTCCGCCGCGCGCTGGACGCCGAGCTGCCGGGCGAGGCGTTTCAGCCCCCGGTGGGCCGCCGTACGGACCGCGCCGGGGCGCTTGCCGAGGACGCGTGCGGCGGCGGGGCCGTCGAGGCCGACGACCACCCGGAGCAGCACGGCCTCGGCCTGGTCGCGCGGCAGCCCCCGGACCAGCTCCAGAGCGCGGGCGGTGGAGAGGGACTCCAGGGCCTGCTCGTGAGTGCTGTGCGGTCCGGGCAGCTCCAGTACGTCCTGTTCGAGCGCGCCCGTCCGGGGCCGTACCCGCTGTTTGCGCAGATGGTCCAGGGCCCGGTGGCGGGCGATGGTGGCGGTCCAGCCGCGGAAGCCGGCACCGTCGCCCTTGAACCGCCCCAGATCCCGGGCGATCTCCAGCCAGGCGTCGGAGGCCACGTCCTCCGCGTCCTCGCCGACGAAGCCGCGCAGATAGCCCAGCAGACCGGGCTGCACGATCCGGTAGGCCACCGCGAAGGCGGTCTCGTCACCGTCCTGGGCCCGCGCGACGGCCGCGTCCAGCTCCCCGTCGTACGCCTGCCGGCGGCGGGGTTCCCCTCCGTGACTCAAGAACCGTCCTCGTCCATGCCGAGCCCGTGCCCCCGCCCGCGCCCGCAGCGAATCCGCAGTGTGTGACACGACTTTCCGTGTCCCCCGTCCCCCAGGGACATCAGCGTCACGGCTCACAGAAGTGTCACAGCCGCCGGTGCCGCAGCACGCAAGTCATGTGTGTGGGTCAGCCGATGGCGATGCGCGGGTGGGCGCCGGGCTGGATCCAGGCCATGATCCGGTCCATGGCGGGGCGCGGCACGGACACACAACCGGCCGTCGCACCGCTGCCGTTGACATGCAGGAAGATCCCGGCGCCGCGACCGGGCACGGCGGGCCACCGGTTGAAGTTGATGACGAGCGCCTTGGCGTACTGGACGGGGTGGTTGATCAGGTGCTCGCTGCCCCGGTCACCGGCCTCGGTGAGCGGGAAGTCGGCGCCGACCGAACTGTGCATCGAGTTGTAGTACTTGGACTGGGGGTCCTCCACCCACCAGTCGGTGCTGTTGACGACGTGGTACGGCATGCTCGTCCCACCCGCCGAGACGCCGAAGCCCTCGGTGATGGTGTAGGTCCCGGAGGGCGTGGTGTACGTCCCCTGCTGCCGTGTGGCCCCGTCGGTGACACCGTTGGCCCCGACCCGCCCGGCCGTCGTGGTGAACTGCGCCTTCCAGCCCCGGGCCTGCTTGGCCCAGGCGGTGACGGTGGCGTACGACCCGCTCGCCTTCACGGTGATGAGCTGGGTGGCGTCGCCTGGGGAGGCGGGGACGGGGAAGCGCTGGGGGACGTAGGGGGCGGCGGCGGACGCGGGCTGGGCCGCCGCCAGCAGCAGGAGCCCGACGACGGTGGGGGCGACGACGGAGCCCGTACGGACACGGACACGGGCGCGGAAAGCGGTCAGCACGAAGATCCCCTTCGATGGGAAGCAGGACAAGAAGGCACGGCCGAGAGGTGCGGCGGCCGACCAGAACGAGGGCCGGTTATACAACAGCGGGAGCGCCGAGGGCGACCGACGCACCAAACCGGGCAATCCGTCCCCTCAGCCGACCTCCCGCCGTGCCCGTCGCCCGTGCAGCGTCAGCCAGAAGATCTGCAACGACTCCTCCGGGCCACCGAGTTCGAAGCGATTGAGCACCTTGCCCAGCGGCTTCCACACCCTCTCGTCCGGCATGCGTACCCCCACGACGTACGCCCCGAGCCCGAAGAGCACACCCTGCGCCCGTTCCTCGTCACCCCCGCCCCTGCGTAACCCGTCGATCAGAAAGTCGACACACGCAGGCTGCGCTCGGAGTAGTCCAGCGGCAGCCGGTTGCGGACGGTGGCACGTGCGACGAACGCCGCCGCACATGCCCGCATCGCCCCGGCGGACGGCCGTGTGTCCACGCCACCCATGCAACCTTCCAGCCTTGTTGCGGGTCGCACACATCACCCCATACCGGAAGGCAGGGCCACGCGCCCACGGAACACGCCACGGTTGTCCGCCCGTACCTCCTGACTGACCGTGATGTCTCCGCCCTGGTAGGGCACGAGGAAGGTGAACGCGTAGCGATGCGCTGCGGGCCGGTAGCCATGTCCGGCATCCAGTTCCCACGTCTCCGTGTAACTCTTCAGCGTGATCCGACCATCGGTCGCGGTCACCCCCGCCTTGCGCAACTGGGCCAGCGTGGGCTCGACTTCCCGCACAGCTCGCTTGAGCGCGGGCCGATCACGGGCAGCCGACAACTGCCACCCGGAAGCGGCAACTTGAAGCCGTACGACCCCGCCGCCGCCCGCCCCCGTACGACTGACCGTCGCACTCTTGGCATACGACGCGAAGGCATCGAGCTCGGCCACAGGATCCTCGACATCATTGGCGATGTCGGGCTGGGACAACGGCCCCTTCTTCCACCTCGCGGCACCCTCCTTCACGTAACCGGTCCCACCGACGACGTACACCACCTCGGCCTTGCGTTCCCCCTTGCTCGTGGTGATCGTGCCGCTCTGCTGGAGCGCGGCGGGGCCGGTGGTGCGATGCACGGTCGCGGCGAACGTGGCGGAGGAGGGCGCCTGCCCCTGCAGGACGGCGGACTCACTCCCCCGCAGCGCAAAGGTCCACCCCTTCTCGGCGCTCACGGCCTGCCGGGCACGGGCGACGAACTGCGCGGCGGTCTTCGGCGTCACCGGGGCGGGCGCGGTGGTGGAATGCGACGTGCCGGCGGCCTCCGGATGGGCCTGCGCCGCCTTCGACGAACCGTGCCGCCCAGCGGCCTTCCTCTTGCCGCCGTGCGGGGAGCACCCGGACACCCCCACGACCACGGCGGTGGCGACGACCAACACGACGCCGACGGCACGACGCCCACTCGGGCAGAGGGAATTTCCGGTTCCGGGCAACACGACATGACCCTTCGGCTCGGACAGGGGTTCGATGAAGGCCCGGTTATACATCAACGACCAGGGGAACAGCGAGCGCCGAGACGAACCGGGACGAACAGCCCCTTCACACCTCAGGCTCCGTCCAGGGGCCAGGTCTCCCAGGTCATGTCCAGGCGGCGGTATGCGTCGTCGAACCAGGCATCGGTCAGCGGGACGGTCACCGTCACCGCCGTCAGGGACGTCGAGTGGTCCTCGATCGTGACACGGCACCGGTCATCGTCCTTGTCGAATTCGATGAACAGCGACGGGGACCGTGTGTGCTCGCGCCACGCAACATCCAGCCCCGTGTCGAGCATGTCGAGGGCCTTCTGCCACTGCCGCAGGTCCTCGGGCACGAGCCGGGTCTCCAGACTGCCGCGCACGAACGGCGTGTCGACGAGGAACTCGGCGACCAGGACATCGGTTGCAGGCTCGGACTCGGTCCCAGTACGGCCAGTCCGCGCCTCCTTCCCCATGACCCGGAGAACGACGCTGTTGCCCTCGCCCTCCAGACGGATCAGGTCGATCGGCTCCTCAGCCATTGCTACCCCTCCCGGCTCACGCATGTCGCCGAACACTAACCGCCGGCAGACCACCGAAGGCCGTTCACCCCGAGGCGGTCGCGTCCCGGCACAGCAGGCGCAGCGAGCCGTTGCCTTCGTAGCAGCGCCGGGCCTCGTCGATGGGGTCCCAGAGCCGGCCGTCGGGCGTACGGATCCAGTGGTCGCCGCCGGTGGACCACCACTCGGCGCCGCTCTGGCGGACGATCACCTCGCCGGCGTACGCACCGAAGCCGCGCAGCACGTTCTCGACCGCCGCGTACGGCGGATCCTCGCGCCGTATCTCCTCGATCATCCGGTCCACCCGCCACAGGCTCTGTGCCGAGTAGTCGAGCCGCACCCGCGCACCCTCGCGCATGGTGGCCACCGCGTCCGCCGCCCATCGCACGGGCTTCGTCGCGGCGTTCGGCCTGGTCGTCTCCTGCTGTGCTGTCACGTACTGGGCTGTCACATAGGAAAGAGCGGCCTGGGCAGGGCATTCGTCACTCGGTTCCGCTTGGTTTCGGCAACCGGCGCAGGACCGCCTCAGCTCCACCGCACGACAGCCACAGGACCCCCTCAGCAACCAGGTTTGACTCCGATGCGGGCCCGGCGGGAGACCACCGCCCTCAGCACCCGGCGGCCCTCGACCGAGACGTCCAGGGCGCGGCGCAGGCCCTGCTTGCCGTGTTCGGCGAGGAGTTCCAGGACGAGGATCTGGCGCCGCAGCTCGGCGGCGACCAACGGGGACGCGCTCTCGGGGCCGCCGGCCCGCTCGGCCTCCACGTCGTCCTCCGGGGTGGTTTCGTCGACGGCGGGGTCGAGCAGCCGGTGGATGCGCAGGGAGGCGACGGAGCAGGCGTCCGCCCAGGTCCGCAGCACGTCGGCGGTGCGCTCGGCCGGGGCGGCCTCCAGCATGCGGCGGGCGAGCAGCCCGGCCTCGTCCTTTGCGGTCTCCTCGCCCGCGTTGCCCGGGTCGAGCGCGGCGCGCGCCTTCTCCAGGCTTCCGGCCCAGTCGGAGCCGTCGGCGAGGTGCGTCCACAGCGGGCGCAGCGCCTCGTCGTCGCCGCCGAGCAGGGGCACGCACCGATCCAAACAAGCCAGTCCGCCGGCGGCGAGCCCGCGTTCGTCGGCCTGTGCGATCCGTTCCAACAGGCTCATGAAAAGCCTCCCTAGCCGGGGCACCGACCGATACGGAGCCCGCACTTCCCCTAACTGCGTGCGACGGCGCGGGAGTGTCACAGTAACGGGTTTTCAGCCAAGGTCAGCCAAGGACCGGGACCGGGACGGGGCCCGCCAGGGCCTTGCCGTGCTGCATCCTTGTGAGCTTGAGAACGACCAGGATGGCGAGCACGGCGGCCACGATGTCGACCGCGTCGGAGAACAGCATCATGCGGGCGGCGTCGTGCAGTTCGGCCGCACCGTCGGCGTGCCGGTACTGCGTGTCGGCGGCCCGGCCGGCGAACACGCAGATGATCCACACCGTCCACCAGGAGTTCACCAGCCCATGGCCGGGGCGCTCGGCCCAGGCGGCGCTGGAGTCCCAGATGTCGAGGGTGATCCGGCGCGGGAACCACAGGTTCACGACCGGGCAGAACCAGCCCCCGATCGTCCAGCCCCGCGACCTGCTGTGCCCGCCGGGGTTGAACACCTCGGCGTTGACCCGCACCCGCCAGAACCAGCACAGGTACACGGTCATCGTCGCCAGCAGGGCGAGGACCTGGACGAGGCCGGCGGCGTTGTAGAGCGCGTCGGCGTGGTCGGCCCGGTGGAGGACATCGGCACCGGTGACCCCGTCGGCGATGTCCCCGGCGACGTTCATCTCCAGCGTGTCGGCCACGACGGCGAACAGGTCGGCGGCGATGACCACGCCGAGCAGCACGGCGGCGGCCCGGCCGAGCCCGACCGGAGAGCGCACGACGGCGCCGGGCACGAAAGGCGCGGCGGGCATCACCGGCGGGGCGGTCACGGCGCACTGGGCGCACAGGGTGCCCCCGGGAGCGGCGGCGAACTGCCGGCAGCGGGCACAGATCATGAAGGGGTCCCCCCGAAACGACGTGGAAGCGCGCGGCTCTCCCCAGAGCCGGATCCGTTGAACCGGGTCCGCGCGGTGACGAACACCGGAAGATACGGTTCGCACTACTCGCACGTCCACTCGAATCCGGGTGGGACCTCAACCCAGACGGGCCGCCAGCTTCCTGAAGTCGGACCAGGTCAGCGGTGGGGCATCCGGATCCCACAGCTTCTGCACGGTGGCCCGCAGCGGCATGCGGATACCCGCGGCGACCTGGTCCTGCGTCTGGGCGTACGGCCGGTCGCTCCACACGGCGAAGAAGCCGCCGAGGATCTGCCCGTCGTAGCGCGCCGGCACGGCGGCCGTGCCGCGCACCACCCGCGGGTTCCACTGCTGGTAGATCCGCTGCCCCGTCGGATACACGAAGCTCTGCGGCTGCCCGAGGACGTAGTAGAGGTACTCGTCGTTGTAGTTGATGAGCTCCCGGCCCGCGCTCAGATACTCCGCCGGCGGCCGGGCGCCGTACTCCTTGCCGGTCCAGTAGGCGACCTGGAGGTCCTTGGCGGGCTGCACGGAGGTGCTGCGGAAGAAGCCGTCGTTCCAGGCCCGCATCGTCCTGTCGTGGGCGCGGACGGTGTCGGCGCGGTCGTTGAGCCAGCCGGTGGCGAGGTCGGCGACGGTGCCGCCGGAGCCGTACTTCGTCCGGGCGGCGGCGGCCAGTTGCGGATAGGAGGCCTGCGGGTTCGCCACGGTCAGCGCCTGGTACTCGTCGCCGCCGAGATGCCACTGGCTGCCGGTGAACAGGCCCGCGTACTCGTTCAGGAGCTGGTCGATGAGCTGCGCGGAGGCGGGCTTGGAGATGTCGATCGCACCGCGCGTGGCGACCCCGCTCGCGTTGCGCAGTTGCAGGTCGGGGTGGGCGGCGAGGACCGCGCCCAGGTGTCCCGGCGAGTCGATCTCCGGGACGACGGTGATGTGCCGGCTGTTCGCCAGGTCCACGATCCGCTTGACCTGCGCCTTGGTCAGATGGTCCTTGGAGACGATCTCGGGGTGGGTGCTGGACTCGATCCGGAAGGCCTGGTCGTCGGAGAAGTGCAGCCCCAGCTGGTTGAACTTCAGGTCCCCCAGCTCGCGTATCCGGTCCTCGATCCAGGACTCGGTGTACGGCTTGCGTGCGATGTCCAGGTTGAACCCGCGCACCTGCTTGGCGGGCTCGTCCCGCACGACCCCCTCCGGCGCCGTACCCCCGGCGTGGACCTCCTGCTTGAGGGTGCGGGTGCCGTAGAAGACCCCCGCGGCACCGGGCCCGCTGATGTCGACCCGCCCGCCGCGCACGGTCATCGTGTACGACTCCTGGTTCCCGCCCCCGCCGAGCGCGAGCCGTACGTCCCCCGTCCGTACGTCGTCCTTCTCGCCCGCGTACGCCAGCCCGAGCTCCCCGGCTATGAGCCGCCCCTCGTCGGCCAGCTCGGCGTCGCTCACCACCACGCGCCGCCCCTTGCCGGGCTGCCAGCCGGGGCCGCGCGCCGGGGTGTGGGAGCGCACCGCGGGTATCGTGCGCGGCGCCCGGGACAGCGGGTAGGTCCGGCTGGGCGTGGGACTGGCGCTGGGGGTCGCATCCGTGTCGGCCTCGCCGACGCCCGCCCGTTCCGACGAGGCCTCGGACGGCCCCATCTCCGGCTTGCCTCCGCCCCCGTCCGCCGAGGCCCACACGCCGACGCCCACCCCGAGCGCGACGGTCCCCGCGAACGCGGCGGCAACTACCGCCCGCTTACGTCTGACCTGCTGCGCCGAAGGACGGCGCCGGTGCTGGCTCACCCAGCCAACGTACGACCACTTGCCGCGTCGTTCGTCATCGAGACCTTCCGAAACTCTCCCGTTCGAGTGAAATTCGGGCATCCGTCGGACACACTGTGACCACTCTCGATAACGTGAAGACACGCCTTTCACAGCATTCCCCGCCACACCACATGTGACTCGAGGACCCACGCTGCCCGCCCACCGCCTCCCCTCTCTTCCCCACCCGCTGGACGCCTTCAACGCCACCCACGTCGACGAGGCCCGCGCGCTCCTCCTCCACTGCCTGCGCAGCCTGCGCTGGGCACGCCGGGTCGCCGACCACCGCCCCTACCCCGACCTGGACTCCCTCCTGGCCGCGGCGGACGAGGCGGCGTACGACCTGACCCCGGGCGATCTGGCCGAGGCCCTGGCGGGCGAGTCCCTGCCCGAGCTGCCGGAAGGCACGTATTCGGCGGCCCACATGGCCCTGAGCGCGGCCCACGCGGCCTACGAAGCCAGATTCGGACACGCGTTCGTCATCTATCTGGGCGACACCCACCCGGACGAGGCCATCGACCGCATCCTCGAAGGCATCCGGTCACGGTTGACGAACGATCCGGAGGACGAGCGGGTGGTGGCCTGGGACGAACTGCGGCGCCTGGCCGGATACAGGCTGACGACCTGCCTGACGGGCGCGGGGTCGTTGCATCCCTCGGCGGCTCCGGGCGCGAGCAGCCCAAAAGCACCGGCACCCGGCAAATAACAGCGGTTCCCACCCCCGTGGCGGCCCGTCCGCTACCCCATCCGGTGCCATTTTGATCACACAAGGTAGGCCCCCCGTAAAGCACGGCACGGCGCATGGCTACGATGCTGAGGGCCGGTGGACCAGATCCGGCCGGGCCCGACCGACAGTGAAGCCGGCGCGGCCCTAGTCCCCGCTCCCGGAGGGTTCTTTCGTGCCGGCTGGAACGCTGTACCGCGGCCGGGAAGGAATGTGGTCCTGGGTGGCTCACCGAGTCACCGGCGTCCTCATTTTCTTCTACCTGTTCGTCCACGTCCTGGACACGGCTCTCGTCCGTGTCAGCCCCGAGGACTACGACAGGGTCGTAGCCACGTACAAGACGCCGATCATCTCGGCGATGGAATACGGCCTCACCGCAGCCGTCCTCTTCCACGCACTCAACGGCCTGCGCATCATCGCCGTCGACTTCTGGTCGAAGGGCCCGCGCTACCAGAAGCAGATGCTCTGGGCGGCCGTCGGTATCTGGGTCGTGCTCATGGCCGGGGCGGTCTACCCCATCCTCGGCCACGCCGCTCGTGTTCTGTTCGGGAGCTGACGCCCATGTCCACGACTGAAATCACCACCGGAGTCGGCCCCGTCGAGGGCGCCCCCGTCTACTCCGTCGACAACCCGGCCCCGCTCATCGAGGCGCCGCGCAAGCGGACCAAGAAGACCCCGAAGTCCACCCGGGGCAACTTCGAGATGGCCGCCTGGCTGTTCATGCGCCTGTCCGGCGTCGTGCTGGTCGTCCTCGTCATCGGCCACCTGCTGATCCAGCTCGTCCTGGACAACGGCGTCACCAAGGTCGGCTTCGCCTTCGTGGCCGGCCGCTGGGCGTCCCCGTTCTGGCAGGTCTGGGACCTGCTGATGCTGTGGCTCGCGATGCTGCACGGGTGCAACGGCCTGCGCACTGTCATCAACGACTACGCGGAGCGGCCCAACAGCCGGCTGTGGCTGAAGGGTCTGCTCTACACCGCCACGGTGTTCACCATCCTGCTGGGCACGCTGGTGATCTTCACCTTCGACCCGAACATCCGCTAGGCACGGGGCTGCGAGAATCATGAAGATCCACAAGTACGACACCGTCATCGTCGGCGCCGGTGGCGCCGGTATGCGCGCCGCCATCGAGTCGACGAAGCGCAGCCGCACCGCGGTCCTGACCAAGCTCTACCCGACCCGCTCCCACACGGGCGCCGCGCAGGGCGGCATGGCCGCCGCGCTCGCCAACGTGGAGGAGGACAACTGGGAGTGGCACACCTTCGACACGGTCAAGGGCGGTGACTACCTGGTCGACCAGGACGCCGCCGAGATCCTGGCGAAGGAGGCCATCGACGCCGTCCTCGACCTGGAGAAGATGGGCCTGCCGTTCAACCGGACGCCCAACGGGACGATCGACCAGCGCCGCTTCGGCGGTCACAGCCGGAACCACGGCGAGGCCCCGGTCCGCCGCTCCTGCTACGCGGCCGACCGCACCGGCCACATGATCCTCCAGACGCTGTACCAGAACTGCGTCAAGGAAGGCGTGGAGTTCTTCAACGAGTTCTACGTCCTGGACCAGCTGATCACCGAGGAAGACGGCATCAAGAAGTCCGCCGGTGTCGTCGCCTACGAGCTGGCGACCGGCGAGATCCACATCTTCCAGGCGAAGGCCGTCATCTACGCCTCCGGCGGCACCGGCAAGTTCTTCAAGGTGACGTCCAACGCGCACACGCTGACCGGTGACGGCCAGGCCGCCGTCTACCGCCGCGGTCTGCCGCTGGAGGACATGGAGTTCTTCCAGTTCCACCCGACCGGCATCTGGCGCATGGGCATCCTGCTGACGGAGGGCGCCCGTGGTGAGGGCGGCATCCTCCGCAACAAGGACGGCGAGCGCTTCATGGAGAAGTACGCGCCGGTCATGAAGGACCTCGCGTCCCGTGACGTCGTCTCCCGCTCCATCTACACGGAGATCCGCGAGGGCCGCGGCTGCGGTCCCGAGGGCGACCACGTCTACCTGGACCTCACCCACCTCCCGCCGGAGCAGCTGGACGCGAAGCTCCCGGACATCACGGAGTTCGCGCGCACCTACCTCGGCATCGAGCCCTACACGGACCCGATCCCGATCCAGCCGACGGCCCACTACGCGATGGGCGGCATCCCGACCAACGTCGAGGGTGAGGTCCTGGCGGACAACACGACGGTCGTCCCGGGCCTGTACGCGGCCGGCGAGGTCGCCTGCGTGTCGGTCCACGGCGCCAACCGCCTGGGCACCAACTCGCTGCTGGACATCAACGTGTTCGGCCGCCGCGCGGGCATCGCCGCCGCCGAGTACTCCCACAAGGCCGACTTCGTCGAGCTGCCGGAGAACCCGGAGGCGTTCGTCGTCGAGCAGATCGAGCGTCTGCGCACCTCGACGGGCAACGAGCGGGTGGCGGTCATCCGTCGCGAGCTGCAGGAGACCATGGACGCGAACGTCATGGTGTTCCGCACCGAGCAGACGATCAAGACGGCGGTCGAGAAGATCGCCGAACTCCGGGAGCGCTACCAGAACGTGGCGATCCAGGACAAGGGCAAGCGTTTCAACACGGACCTCCTTGAGGCGATCGAGCTGGGCAACCTGCTCGACCTGGCCGAGGTCATGGCGGTGTCGGCCCTCGCCCGCAAGGAGTCCCGCGGTGGTCACTACCGCGAGGACTACCCGAACCGCGACGACGTCAACTTCATGCGTCACACGATGGCGTACCGCGAGGTCGGCGCCGACGGCGCGGAAACCGTCCGTCTCGACTACAAGCCGGTCGTCCAGACCCGCTACCAGCCGATGGAGCGTAAGTACTGATGGCTACCCCTGTTCTGGACAAGGCCGAGGCGGACGCCCTGGCGGCGTCCCCCTACATCACGGTCACCTTCCGGGTCCGCCGGTTCAACCCGGAGGTCTCGGCGGAGTCGACGTGGGAAGACTTCCAGCTGGAGATCGACCCGAAGGAGCGTGTCCTCGACGGCCTCCACAAGATCAAGTGGGACGTCGACGGCACCCTCACCTTCCGCCGCTCGTGCGCGCACGGCATCTGCGGCTCGGACGCGATGCGGATCAACGGCAAGAACCGTCTTGCCTGCAAGACCCTGATCAAGGACATCAACCCCGAGAAGCCGATCACGATCGAGCCCATCAAGGGCCTCACGGTCCTCAAGGACCTGGTCGTGGACATGGAGCCGTTCTTCCAGGCGTACCGCGACGTCATGCCCTTCCTCATCACGAAGGACACGAACGAGCCCACGCGTGAGCGTCTCCAGTCGGCCGAGGACCGCGAGCGCTTCGACGACACCACGAAGTGCATCCTCTGCGCCGCCTGCACCTCGTCCTGCCCGGTGTTCTGGAACGACGGCCAGTACTTCGGTCCGGCCGCGATCGTGAACGCCCACCGCTTCATCTTCGACAGCCGTGACGAGGCGGGCGAGCAGCGCCTGGAGATCCTCAACGACAAGGACGGCGTCTGGCGCTGCCGCACGACCTTCAACTGCACGGACGCCTGCCCGCGCGGTATCGAGGTCACGAAGGCGATCCAGGAAGTGAAGCGCGCGCTGATCACGCGTCGCTTCTGAGGTTTTCCCGACCTCCGCGAGGGCCCCGTTTCCGCTGGAAACGGGGCCCTCGGGCATATGCCACACGATCGGGTGAGCGTGGTTGCAAGGGACGCAAGGGCTGGGTCCGACCTACGATGATGCTCTCGACGCCAGCCCCTAGGAGGCATGCGATGTCCGCTGCATCCGTCGAGCAGCCCTTCGACGACGAGCCGTTCTCCCTCACGGCTATCGCCGACGAGATCATGGAGCGCCATCCGGGCTACCGAGTCGAGATCATCGGAGGCCATCTCCTCGTGACCCCTTCACCGGATGCCCCCCACGCCCGTGCCCTGACCAAGCTGATGCGGCCCTTCATCGCTGCCGGACTTGACGACGGCGAAACCGAGGTCCTGCAAAACGTCGGACTCTGGCTCCCCACCGGCGCCGAGGACTACGCCATCCCCGACCTGGTGGTGGTCGACGCCGATATCGACGACCACTTCATCGAGAACAATGCCTACGACCCGGTCTGCTTCCGCCTCGTCCTGGAGGTCACGTCCAGCAACTGGAAGGACGACCTGAAGACCAAGGTCGCCGCCTACGCCGAGGCCCAGGTCCCCGTCTACGTCGTGGTCGACCGCAAGCACCAGCGCCTCCACGTCCTCACCGAGCCCGCCCAGGGCGAGTACGGAAGCCACCGCATCCACTCTCCCGGTGAGTCGGTCACCCTGCCGGACTCCGTCGGAGCCAAGGTCACTTTGGACGCGACCGAGATCATCGAGGCAGGCCGACCTCGGAGCGTACAACCCTGACGCCTCCTCACCAGTCTCCACGGTGCACACGAATCGCACACAGGAGACTCATTGCTCACTCACAGAACACTCCGCCTGGCTCTCGCGACGGCGACGGCCGCCTCGCTGACCGGCGGACTGTTGGCCCTCTCGACAGCGTCGGCGACCGCGGCCACGCCCGCCAAGTACGCCGACGACTTCAACGGGGACGGCTACCGGGACTATGCGTCCGGCTGGGCCGGTGAGGTCACCGTCACCTACGGCACGGCGACGGGCCCCGGCACCACGACGAAGACATTCACGCAGGACAGCCCCGGCATCCCCGGGACGGCCGGCGACGCCGGAGGCTACGGCGACGGCTTCGGCGACCAGCTCGCGAACGCGGACTTCAACGGCGACGGTTACGCCGACCTCGCGGTCGGGGACCGCAGCGAGAAGGTGGGTACGCAGGCCGGAGCGGGCGCGGTCACCATTCTGTGGGGCGCCGCCTCGGGCCTGGGCACGAAGGCCACGCGCATCCCCGTCACGGCCCACGCCGACTACGGCTTCGGCGCCGCCCTCGCCTCCGGCGACTTCAACGGCGACGGCAAGGCGGACCTGGCTGTCGCCAACGGCGTCGACACCGTCTACATCTACCGCGGCGGCTTCTCCCAGACCGGTACGACGGGCCAGGTCACCAAGCACACGCGGCCCCCCGGCCCCGACGACGACATCCTGGAACCGACCGCCCTCGTCGCCGGCAAGGTCACGGCGGACAAGGCGACCGACCTGTACGTCCTCGGCCAGGGCTACAAGAACGACAAGGTGACCCAGGCCGCCTGGTTCCTGCGCGGCGGCACCACTGTCACGTCGGGCAAGTTCACGACGTACAACGCCACGTCCCCGGACTACAGCCCGACCGGAGTCATCGCCGACTTCGACAAGAACGGCTACGGGGACCTCGCGGTCAGCGACGTCCCCTACAACCACGGCGCGGGCTCCGTCGTCGTCCTGCGCGGCGGCTCCACCGGCCCGACCACGTCCTACCGCCTCACCCAGTCCACATCGGGCGTGGCCACCGCCGCCACGGCGCACGACGGCTTCGGCTACGCCCTCTCCGCCGGCGACACCAACCACGACGGTTACCCGGACCTGGCGGTGGGCGTGCCTGAGGAGCAGGTCGGCACGGTCAAGGAGGCGGGCGGCGTCCACATCCTCCGGGGCGGCACGAACGGCCTGACCGGCACCGGTTCCCAGTGGTTCAGCCGCGCCACGGCAGGCGTACCGGGCAGCGCGACGGAGTACGAGCAGTTCGGCATGTACGCCCGCCTGCGCGACTTCGACCGGGACGGCGACGCGGACCTGCTGGTGTCGGGCGGCTCCGGCCCAAGCGTCCTGCTCCGGGCCGGCACAACCGGCATCACGACGGCCGGCGCGACGGAAACCGAACTGACTCCCGGTTTCCCGCAGTAGACGCCTCTCAGCTCTCCGTCTCCTCCGGCCGACGGCCCGGACGCTCGTTGATCGCGGTCAGGTCGATCTCGATGTCGAAGGGGACGGAGAGCTTGAGCCGGTCGTGGAAGATGCCGGTGGGGCTGTAGGACTTCGTGGCGGGGTCGAGTTCGTAGACGTAGACGACAGGCAGGCCTTGCTCTTCGTCCTTCTCGACCCGCCAGAAATGCGGCACACCGGCCGCAGCGTACTTGCGGGGCTTGACCTCGCGATCACGCTCACGGGAGTCGTCCGAGACGACCTCGACGGCCAAGACAATGTCTTCGGCCCTGTACCAGGTCTGGTCAGGCCCGGTGACCGCCTCTGCCGGAAACACGACGATATCCGGCTCAGGCCGATTCTTCGGGTCCAGTTTGATCGTCATTTCCCGGTCGACGTCAAGGTGCTCCGGCACCTGCACCAACAAGGCGTTGTCCAGCAGACGCAGGGTGCGCGAGTGGAACCGGGTCTGCGGACTCCTGAAGACGAGACTCCCGTCGATCAACTCCGTGTGCGGCGGGAGGCCCGGAATCCGGTCGAGGTCGTCCGCGGTCCAACCCCCGGACGGCGGGATCGGCCAGCGATACCCAGGCTCGCCGCCCTGCCCTGCCTCATGCTCGGATGCGGCGCTCATCAGTGCTCCCATGGGGCCGGAGCCTCGCCTGTCGCTTCAGCCTACTCAGGCGCAATGCAGGGCGCCTCACCTGAACGAGTGATCACGCCGTCCGCCCACACGCCGCCCGTATGCCCCGGAACCCTGGGAACTCGACGACCGAACCGTTCTGGGCTCCTCGCTGAGCAGCTCAGTGGACTCATCCGAGATTGCCAGCCGGCTGCCGGTGATGCGGGGCCTTGTTTCTGATGCTCCGGAAGCAGGGCCCTCGGGCGTTTTTGTGCGGGTTCTCTTTCCCGCCGCTCTAATCTGACGACATGTCAGACGAAGAGTCGTACGAGCTGCTCGGGTTCGACAACGTGCTGCTGCCCGTCGGGGACCTCGCGGAGGCCGTCGGGTTCTACGAGCGGGCCGGGTTCGGGGTGGGGTTCCGGTTCGACGAGGCCGGGATCGCGCTGCTGAAGGTCGGCAAGGAGACGCCCGGGATTCTGCTGCGGGTGGACGAGGAGCTGGGGTATCGGTCGCCGCCCTGGCACTCGGCGCGCATCTGGCTGGAGGTGCCCGACGCGCGGGCGACGGCGCGGGGGCTGGCCGCCGCCGGGATCACGCCGCTGGACGAGGCGTTCCCCGTGGCCACCGGGTGGACCGTGGAGATCGCCGACCCATGGGGGAACGTCCTCGGCTTCACGGACTACAGCAAGCGGCCGGAGTTGGGGCGCAGAAGGTGAAGCACCTCTCCCCGCCTTTGAGTTGAACACGTTCAAAAGCAGGTCTACAGTCATCCCTGTCAGCGTTTTGAACGCGTTCAAGAAGGGGTGGGGCATGGACCGCACCGTCATCGCCTACGTCATCTACCTGGTCGTCAGCATCGCGCTGACCATCTGGGTGGCCCGCACGCTCAGCCGCAACGGCCGGATCTTCCTCGCCGACGTCCTGCGCGGCAACGAGCAGCTCGCCGACGCGGTCAACCACCTCCTGGTGGTCGGCTTCTACCTGGTCAACCTCGGCTTCGTGGCGCTGTACCTGAGCGGGGACGAGACGATCGAGGACACCCGCGGCGTCTTCGAGGCCCTGTCGACCAAGCTGGGCGTGGTCCTGCTGGTGCTCGGCGCGATGCACCTGGGCAACGTGTACGTCCTCAACAAGATCCGGCGGCGCGGGATCATGGAGCGCGAGCAGCGTCCGCCGGTCAACCCGCAGGAGTGGATCGCCCCGACGGCCGGGGCGTGACCATCGTGACCACCCCAGCCGCCGCTCCGGTCCGCGGGCTCACCGTTCTGTACGACGCCTCGTGCGGCCTGTGCGCCCACCTGCGCGACTGGCTCGTCCGGCAGCCGCAGCTCGTGCCGCTGGAGCTGGTGCCGGCGGGCTCGGAGCAGGCACGGGCCCGCTTCCCGGGGCTCGACCCCGCAAGCACCCTTGAGGAGATCACCGTCGTCGGCGACTCCGGGCAGGTCTACCGGGGCTCCCGGGCCTGGATCGTCGTCCTGTGGGCCCTGCGCGAACACCGCCCGCTCGCGCACAGGTTGAGCACTCCGGCCGGGGCCAAGGTGGCCCGGGGAGCGGTCCTGGCCGCCGCGAAGTGGCGGGGCGCCCAGTGGCCGGGCGGAGGGGAGCGGAGCGGGCAGGGCGGGGCCTGGGGAGGGCAGTCGTACCGGCGGGCCGACGGGTGGGTGTATCACCCGAGCAGCGGCTGGGTCCACGAGCCGCCCTCCTGCTCCGGCGCGGCCGACGGCACTCGTTAGGCTCTCCTCTCGTGCCCGCGAAGAACGACGGCCCCGAGGCGGCCGGCCCCCAGAGCAGCAAGTCCGAGCAGACCCGTGCGCTGATCCTTGAGACCGCCATGCGGCTGTTCCAGGAACGCGGCTACGACAAGACCACGATGCGGGCCATCGCCACGGAGGCCGGGGTCTCCGTCGGCAACGCGTACTACTACTTCGAGGGCAAGGAACACCTCATCCAGGGCTTCTACGACCGGATCGCCGCCGAGCACCAGGTGGCGGTCCGGGAGGTCCTGGAGCGGGAAACCGACCTGGAGGCGCGGCTCGCGGGAGTGCTGACCGCGTGGCTGGACATCGCCCGGCCGTACCACGAGTTCGCCGTCCAGTTCTTCAAGAACGCTGCCGATCCCGACAGCCCGCTCAGCCCCTTCTCCCCGGAGAGCGAGCACGCGCGCGAGCAGGCCATCAGCGTGCACCGGCAGGTCCTGGCCGGCTCCAAGTCCAAGGTCGCACCCGAACTCCGGGAGGTTCTCCCGGAGTTGATGTGGCTCTCCCAGATGGGCCTGGTCCTGTACTGGGTCTTCGACCGCACGGAGGGGCGCGAGCGCAGCTACCGGCTGGCGAGGCGGGGTGCCCGCCTCACCGCACGGGGGGTCGCCCTGGCCCGCTTCCGGGTCCTGCGCCCCCTCGTGCTGGAGGTCCACGAACTGTTCACGGACTTCCTGCCGGGGATGACGAAGGCGCTGCCGGACCCGGGGAAGAAGAGCCGGGAGGGCCGGGAGGGCCCAGAGGCCGGCTGATCAGATCCACTCCAGTCGCCACAGCCGGAACACGCCCGTGCCGTCGGACAGGTACTGGCCGCCGCCCACGTCCTCCGTGCTGACCACGTACTCCTTGCGCTGCCACAGGGGGATCAGCGGGACGTCGGTGGCCACGGTCGACTGGATCTCGCGGAAGTCGTTCGCCGCGCGGCTGCGGTCCGCGTACTGCCGGCTGCCGAGGATGAGGTTGTCGACCGCCTTGTTGCTGTAGCCCGTGTTCATGGTCGAGCCGGTGCCGACGAGCGGGGAGCCGAAGGTGTCCGGGTCGGGGTAGTCCGCGACCCAGCCGACCGCCCAGGCGTCCATCTTCCCGGCGGCCCAGCGCTTCTGGAAGTCGGTCCACTCGTACCCCTGGACGTCCACCTTGAACAGGCCGCCCTGCTCCAGCTGCGTCTTCAGCGCCGCGGCCTCCTCCTCGCCCGCGCCCCGGCCCTTGCCGTAGCCGAAGGTGAAGCGCACCGGGAGGGTGACGCCGGCCTGGGTGAGCAGTTCGCGGGCCTTGGCGACGTTCTGCGTCGGGTAGGTGTCGAAGAACGACGTGGTGTGGCCGGTGATGCCGGTCGGGATCAGCGAGTACAGCGGGTCGACCGTGCCCTGGTACACCGTGGCGGCGAGCTTCTCGCGGTTGACCAGCCAGGCCATCGCGCGGCGCACTTGCACGTCGTGCAGCGGGGAGCCGGCGCGGGTGTTGAGGTAGAGGTTGCGGGTCTCGGAGCTGTCGGCCTCGGAGACGCGCTGCTTGGGGTCGCTCGGGTTCAGCCGGGAGAGCACGTCCGGCGGCAGCGTCCGGGTGGCGACGTCGAGCTTCTTGGCGTTCCAGGCGCTGTTCAGCTTCTGGGAGTCGCCGAAGTAGCGCAGCTCGACGGGGCTGCCGGTGCCGCTGAGGTCGCCCTTGTAGCTCGAGTTCGGCGCGAGGACGGCCTTCGTGTCCTTCACGTACGACGTCAGCCGGTACGGCCCGGTGCCGTCGGCCGCGGTGTCGGTGCGCAGGCTGTCGGCCGGGTACCTGTCCTTGTCCACGATGGCACCGGCGCCGGTCGCCACCTTCTGCGGGAACGTGGCGTCCGGGGACGACAGGTGGAAGGTCACGGTCGTCGCGCTGTCGGCCGTCACCGAGCCGAGCGTGGCGAACAGGGACGCCGGGCCGACATCCGAGTCGATCTTCTTGACCCGGTCGAAGGAGTACTTCACGTCCGCGGCGGTCATCGTGCGCCCGCTGGGGAAGGTGATCCCGTCGCGCAGCGTGCACTGGTAGGTCTTCAGACCCGCGCCCTGGAAGGAGCAGCTCTTCGCCGCGTCCGGGACCGGCTCGACCCCGCCCGGCTCGAACGTCAGCAGCGACTGGAAGACGTTGCTGAACAACGCCCAGGAACCGGCGTCGTAGGCTCCGGCCGGGTCCAGCGACGTCACCGCGTCCGTCGTACCGACCACGATGGTCTTGTTCTTGTTCTGCTCCGACGGCAGCAACTGCCAGCCGCCGATGCCTACGACCCCGAGCACGATCAGTGTCACGAGAACGCGCATGCGAACAGATCGCATGGTGGTGCCCTCCCCAGGCCTTTTGAGCCCTACCCATGGCCAGCACAATTTCGCCACTCCCCTAAGCGGCGCGGCTCACCTAATCACAGGTCTCTCACCTGGGGGAAGGGCTTTCTGACCAGATGGGGAAAGAACTTACCGAGCGTGTTGTTACCGCCCGGTTTCACAACGCCTTCACGGAAGGAAAGCGGTTCCAGTCACGCGCGCGTGACCGCACCCTCCGCTATGAAGTGCGGCGCAGTGCGCGCAGTCCGCGCAACCCGATGACCCCGATGACCGTCCCCAGTACGAAGGAGACGATCGCCAGCAGCAGATGCACCCAGAAGTACGCGGTCGGGTGACCGTCGTCGAAGGCGAGTCCGCTGCTGTCCTTGACGAGATTCTTGACGAAAGTGACCCAGATGACCCAGCTCCACACCCCGAAGGCGAGCAGGAACCAGGAGACAGGGCGGCTGAGCTTCATGGGGTCAGTATCGCTGGCCGGTGTCCGGTTCCCTGCCGGGGGTGGGGTGGTGCGCGGGACTTCGGCGTCCGGTCCAGGTACGTTCTCGATCGTGTCCGCACCGAACAAGACCATCAGGCGATCACTGCTGGTCACCTCCGCCACACTGCTGTCCCTTTCCGTCGCCTCCGTCGCCGCGCCCGCCGCGCTCGCTGCCCCGCGCCCCTCGACGACACCGACGGCCACGCCTCCGGCCGGTATGTCGACGGTGGGCGGTGTGCGGCTCGGGCAGCCCGGCACGCAGGTGAACTCCGCCCCCGGTGTCCCCGCGCTGCCGAAGGACCTCACCGCCCGCTCCTGGATCGTCTCCGACGCGGAGTCGGGCCAGGTGCTGGCCGCACACAACGCGCACTGGCGGCTGCCCCCGGCTAGCACGCTGAAGATGCTGTTCGCGGACACCGTGCTGCCCCGCTTCCCGAAGTCGATGACGCACAAGGTGGCGGCGTCCGACCTGGCGGGCATGGGCGCCGGCTCCAGCGTGGTCGGGATAGAGGAGGGCCACAGCTACAACGTGCACGACCTGTGGCTCGGCGTCTTCCTTCGCTCGGGCAACGACGCGGTGCACGTGCTGTCCGCGATGAACGGCGGCGTCCCGCAGACCGTCAAGGACATGCAGGACCACGCCGACGAACTCCAGGCGCTGGACACGCATGTGATCAGCCCCGACGGCTACGACGCCCCGGGGCAGGTGTCGTCGGCGTACGACCTGACGCTGTTCGCGCGCTCCGGGCTGCAGAAGAAGGACTTCCGCGACTACTGCTCGACCGTGCGCGCGAAATTCGGTCCGGCCGAGATCCAGAACACCAACCGGCTGCTGAGCGGCGACACCGACGTGCCCGTCTACCAGGGCATCGCGGGTGTGAAGAACGGCAACACCACCAACGCGGGCGCCACGTTCACCGGTGTCGCCGAGCGGAAGGGCAGGGTGCTGCTGGTCACCGTGATGAATCCGGAGAAGCACGAGCACAACGAGGTCTACAAGGAGGCCGCGAAGCTGCTCGACTGGGGCTTCCGGTCGGCCGGCAAGGTCGCGGCGGTGGGCGAGCTGGTGCCGCCGAAGAGTGCCGTGCAGGCCGGCGCGCAGCCGAGCGGCGGTGCCTCCGCCGGGAAGGAGGGCTCCGCGGCCGGCGGGTCCGGCTCGAAGCCGGTGACGAGCGCCACCGCCGGGGGCGGCTCCGGCGGGATCGGGATAGCGCTGGCCATCACGGGCGGGCTGCTGGTGCTGCTCTCGGGCGGGGTGTTCCTGGTCAACCGCCGTTGGCCGCTGCCGGATCTGATGCGCCGTCGGTCCCGTCCCTGACGTCCTCCTCTTCGGCCTCCTCCTGTACGTCGGTCTCCGACTGCTCCTCGGTCTGCGTCGCCGTCCAGGCGGCGCAGAACAGGAGGATTCTCGAGGTGAAGTTGATCCACAGCAGCAGGGCCACGGGCACGCCGAACGCGCCGTACATGCTCTTCGCGGCGACTCCCTGGATATAGCCACTGAGCAGCAGCTTCAGCGCCTCGAAGCCGACCGCGCCGAGCAGCGCGGCCACCAGCAGCCGTCGGCGCGGCGGCTCGACCCCGGGCAGCAGGGTCAGGACGTAGAGCAGAACCAGGAAGTCGGCGAGCACGGCGACGGCGAACGCGGCGATGCGCAGCAGGAGGCTGCCGAAGCCCGCGCCGGCCAGGCCGAGCACATGGGACACCCGGCCCACGGCCGCGGAGGCGAGGGTGGAGGCGGCGAACGTCACCAGCAGGGCGCCGCCGAGGCCGATCAGGATGCCCGCGTCCTTGGCCTTGGCGAGGAGGGGGTTCTCCTCGCGGTCCGGCAGTTCCCACACCGCGCGCAGGCAGTCCCGCACCTGGCCGACCCAGTTGATGCCGGTGAACACCAGGACGGCGCCCGCGATGATGCCGACGGTGCCGGCGTTGTGGACCAGGCCGCTGATGTCCAACTGCTGGGAGAGGCCCGGGAACTGGTCGGCGATCCGGTGCTCGACGGCCTTCTGGCGGGCCGGGCTGAGCGTGGCGGCGGCGACCGCGGCGGCCACGGTGAGCAGCGGGAACAGCGCCACGAAGCTGACGAACGTCATGGCGGCGGCCAGCCGGGACCACTTCACCCGGTCCAGGCGCTCGTAACAGTGCCATGCGTGGGTGGCCGTCAGCCGGGTGACGACCGGCCCGATGACAGGCAGTCTCTTCAGCCAGTCCATGATCCGTTCCTGCCCCCAACGCAAAGACCTACGCAAACACCTGACGACAAAGACCTAATGCCAATATGGCGCGTCATCCCATTAACCACCCGTAGCCGGGCGATACGGTCGCTGGCATGCCCGGAGCCCCGCAGTCCCTGCTCGTCCTCGGTGGCACGTCCGAGATCGGGCTGGCCATCGCCCGCCGACTGATCGCCCGCCGTACCCGCACCGTGTGGCTGGCGGGCCGCCCCTCCCCCGCGCTGGAGCAGACCGCCGAGGGCCTGCGCGCCCTCGGCGCGGACGTCCGTACCGTCGCCTTCGACGCCCTCGACCCCGAGTCCCACGAGACGGTCCTCGGCAAGGTCTTCGCCGAGGGCGAGGTCGACATGGTGCTGCTCGCCTTCGGCATCCTCGGCGACCAGGCCCACGACGAGCGCGAACCCCTGCGCGCCGTCCAGGTCGCCCAGACCAACTACACCGGAGCCGTCTCGTCGGGCCTGGTCGCCGCCCGCGCCCTTCAGCAACAGGGTCACGGCTCCCTGGTGGTCCTGTCCTCCGTCGCCGGCGAGCGGGCCCGCCGTACCGACTTCATCTACGGCTCCAGCAAGGCCGGCCTCGACGTCTTCGCGCACGGCCTCGGCGACGCCCTCTACGGCACCGGCGTGCACGTCATGGTCGTACGCCCCGGATTCGTCCGTACGCGGATGACGGCGGGCCTTCCCAAAGCCCCGTTCGCCACCACACCCGAGGCGGTGGCCTCGGCGATCGAGCTGGGGCTGCGCCGCCGCTCGGAGACGGTGTGGGTGCCGGGGGCGCTGCGGCTGGTGATGTCGGCGCTGCGGCACGCGCCGCGCGCGCTGTTCCGCAGGCTGCCGGTCTGGCCGACAGGGCCTGGCAGCGGCCAGAAGCCGGAAACGACCGGAAACGACCAGCCCTAGAGGCTGGCGATCGTGTCTCGCTCGACGTCCGCGTGGCCGGCCTGCGGCGGCACCACGGATCCGCCGAACATGTACTCCCGCAACTTGCGCCACACCCCGTCGGCACCCTGCTCGTACAGCGAGAACCCGGCGCACGGCCACTCGGCGCCGTAGTCGGCCAGTTCCGCGAAGGCGCGGTCCATCGCCGCCTCGTCGATGCCGTGGGCGACGGTCACGTGCGGGTGGTACGGGAACTGCAGGTCACGGGCCACGGGCCCGGAGGCGTCGCGGACCCGCTGCTGCAGCCAGGCGCACTCCTCGGCGCCCTGGACGACCCGGACGTAGACGACCGGGGACACGGGCCGGAAGGTGCCGGTGCCGGACAGCCGCATCGGGAACGGCCGGCCCGCCGCGGCAACCTCGGTGAGGTGCGCCTCGACGGCAGGCAGCTCGGCCTCGTCCACCTCGGTCGGCGGCAGCAGGGTGACGTGCGTGGGAATGTCGTGAGCCGCGGCGTCGCCGAAGCCCGCGCGCCGCTCCTGGAGCAGGCTGCCGTGAGGCTCCGGGACCGCGATCGACACGCCGATCGTTACGGTCCCCACGTCGTCTCCCGTCGTCCGGTTTGTCCGGTATTCCCCGTCTGCCCGGGCAGGGAGGCCTGCTCGGGCAGCATTCAGCATCGACTGTACGGCTACCGCCGTCGAGTTGTGCGGCTCTGGCCGTGTGCTCTACAGCTCAGTGCTTCGCCGGCAGGAAACCGACCCGGTCGTAGGCCTGCGCGAGCGTCTCCGCGGCGACCGCGCGCGCCTTCTCCGCGCCCTTGGCCAGGATCGAGTCGAGTGTCTCGGCGTCGTCCAGGTACTGCTGCGTGCGCTCGCGGAACGGCGTGACGAAGTCAACCATGACCTCGGCGAGGTCGGTCTTGAGCGCGCCGTACATCTTGCCCTCATACTCCTGCTCCAGCTCGGCGATCGACTTGCCGGTGAGCGTGGAGTAGATGGTGAGCAGGTTCGACACGCCAGGCTTGTTCTCCGCGTCGTAGCGGATCACCGTGTCCGTGTCGGTGACGGCGCTCTTGACCTTCTTGGCCGTGGCCTTCGGGTCGTCCAGGAGGTTGATGAGGCCCTTCGGCGTGGACGCCGACTTGCTCATCTTGATCGACGGGTCCTGGAGGTCGTAGATCTTCGCCGTCTCCTTGAGGATGTACGGCGACGGGATCTTGAAGGTGTCGCCGAAGCGGCCGTTGAAGCGCTCGGCGAGGTCGCGGGTCAGCTCGATGTGCTGGCGCTGGTCCTCGCCGACCGGCACCTCGTTGGCCTGGTACAGGAGGATGTCCGCGACCTGGAGGATCGGGTACGTGAACAGGCCGACGCTCGCCCGGTCGGCGCCCTGCTTGGCGGACTTGTCCTTGAACTGGGTCATGCGGCTCGCCTCGCCGAAGCCGGTGAGGCAGTTCATGATCCAGGCGAGCTGGGCGTGCTCGGGGACATGGCTCTGGACGAAGAGCGTGCAGCGCTCCGGGTCGAGTCCGGCCGCCAGCAGCTGGGCCGCGGCGAGGCGGGTGTTGGCGCGCAGGTCCTTCGGGTCCTGCGGGACCGTGATCGCGTGCAGGTCGACGACCATGTAGAACGCGTCGTGGGACTCCTGCAGGGCCACCCACTGGCGGACGGCGCCGAGGTAGTTGCCGAGGTGGAACGAGCCGGCGGTGGGCTGGATTCCGGAGAGCACGCGGGGTCGGTCAGAGGCCATGTTCACCATTCTCTCAGGTGTTGGGGGCCTCTTTGACGGGAGCGCCCCGGAAAGGCGCTCCCGTCGGAGCCGGGCGTCAGCCGAGGTCGATCTCCGGGTACAGCGGGAACGCCGCCACCAGGTCCGTCGCCCGCTGGGCGATCTCGTCCGCCACCTTCGCGTCCAGGACGTGGGCCGCCTTGGAGGGGGCGCCGGACTTGGTGGTGCCCGGCTCGGTGGTGGTCAGGACGCGGTCGATCAGTCCCGCCACCTCGTCCATCTCCGCGGTGCCGAGGCCGCGCGTGGTCAGGGCCGGGGTGCCGATGCGGATGCCGGAGGTGTACCAGGCACCGTTCGGGTCGGCCGGAATGGCGTTGCGGTTGGTGACGATGCCGGAGTCGAGGAGCGCTGCCTCCGCCTGGCGGCCGGTGAGGCCGTAGGAGGTGGCGACGTCGATCAGGTTCAGGTGGTTGTCCGTGCCGCCGGTCACGAGCGTCGCGCCGCGGCGCATCAGGCCCTCCGCCAGCGCGCGCGAGTTGTCGACGATGCGCTGGGCGTAGTCCTGGAAGGAGGGCCGGCGGGCCTCGGCCAGGGCGACGGCCTTGGCGGCCATGACGTGCGGGAGCGGGCCGCCGAGGACCATCGGGCAGCCGCGGTCGACCTGCTCGCGCAGGGAGTCGTCGCACAGCACCATGCCGCCGCGCGGGCCGCGCAGGGACTTGTGGGTGGTGGTGGTGACGATCTGGGCGTGCGGGACCGGGTCGAAGTCGCCGGTCAGGACCTTGCCCGCGACCAGGCCCGCGAAGTGGGCCATGTCGACCATCAGGGTCGCCCCGACCTCGTCGGCGATCTCGCGCATGATCCGGAAGTTCACCAGACGGGGGTACGCCGAGTAGCCCGCGACGATGATCAGCGGCTTGAAATCGCGGGCCTGGGCGCGCAGGGCGTCGTAGTCGATCAGGCCGGTGGCCGGGTCGGTGCCGTAGGAGCGCTGGTCGAACATCTTGCCGGAGATGTTCGGGCGGAAGCCGTGGGTGAGGTGGCCGCCCGCGTCCAGGGACATGCCGAGCATGCGCTGGTTGCCGAAGTCCTGGCGCAGCGCGGCCCAGTCCTTCTCGGAGAGGTCGTTGACCTGGCGGGCGCCGGCCTTCTCCAGGTAGGGGGCCTCCACTCGGTCCGCGAGGACGGCCCAGAAGGCGACGAGGTTGGCGTCGATGCCGGAGTGCGGCTGGACGTAGGCGTGCTGGGAGCCGAAGAGCGCCTTGGCGTGCTCAGCGGCCAGGGACTCGACGGTGTCGACGTTGCGGCAGCCGGCGTAGAAGCGGCGGCCGACGGTGCCCTCGGCGTACTTGTCGCTGAACCAGTTGCCCATGGCGAGCAGGGTGGCCGGGGAGGCGTAGTTCTCGGAGGCGATCAGCTTCAGCATCTCGCGCTGGTCGGCCACCTCCTGGCCGATGGCGTCGGCGACCCGGGGCTCGACCGCGCGGATGACGTCGAGGGCCGCGCGATAGGCGGTGGACTCGGTGGAAAGGGGCTGCTGCTCTGGCATCGGGACCTCCGGACGGTGTGCTTACAGCGTTCACGTTCGGCCCAGGCGCACGGCACTGTTTTCCTGCCGGGCCGCTCCCCGATGGTCCGTCCCATCCTGGGCTCTGCCAGAGCCCCGCGCGCCAGTCACGGCCCGCCGATCAGCCTACCGGGCACCGCACGGCGCCACGCGACGGTGACCGCATGTTGAACGCGGCCCGCGTCCGTCTTCAGGGGGAGGATGGGAAACGAGGACAGGCAGGGGGGTCAGCGTCGTACCCGGGAGAGGCCGTGACCACTACAGAAGACCTCATCGCCGCTGCGGACGCGCACAGTGCGCCGACCTACCATCCGCTGCCGGTCGTCGTGGCCACGGGTGCGGGCGCGTGGCTGACGGATGTGGCGGGACGCCGGTATCTGGATCTGCTGGCCGGCTACTCGGCGCTGAACTTCGGGCACTGCAACCCGCGGCTGGTCGAGGCGGCCAGACGGCAGCTGGAGCGGGTCACGCTGACCTCCCGCGCCTTCCACCACGACCGGTTCGCCGCCTTCTGCGCGGAGCTGGCCGAGCTGTGCGGCATGGAGATGGTGCTGCCGATGAACACCGGCGCCGAGGCGGTGGAGAGCGCGGTGAAGACGGCCCGGAAGTGGGGGTACCGGGTGAAGGGGGTGCCCGCGGAGATGGCGAAGATCGTGGTCGCGGGCGGCAACTTCCACGGGCGTACGACCACGATCATCAGCTTCTCGACCGACCCGGAGGCCCGCGCGGACTTCGGCCCGTACACGCCCGGCTTCGAGATCGTGCCGTACGGCGATCTGACCGCGATGAAGGCCGCGCTCACCGAGAACACCGTCGCCGTGCTGCTGGAGCCGATCCAGGGCGAGTCCGGGGTGATCGTGCCGCCGGAGGGCTATCTGCCCGCGGTGCGGGAGCTGGCCCGCGAGCGGAACGTGCTGTTCATCGCCGACGAGATCCAGTCGGGGCTCGGCCGGACCGGGCGGACCTTCGCGTGCGAGCACGAGGGCGTCGTACCGGACCTGTACGTGCTGGGCAAGGCGCTCGGCGGCGGGATCGTGCCGGTGTCGGCGGTGGTGGGCAGTGCGGACGTGCTCGGGGTGTTCCGGCCCGGCGAGCACGGGTCGACGTTCGGCGGCAATCCGCTGGCCTGCGCGGTGGCGCTGGAGGTGATCGCGATGCTGCGCTCGGGCGACTTCCAGGAGCGGGCCACGCTCCTCGGCGAGCATCTGCACCGCGAGCTGGCCGGGCTGCTCGGCACCGGCAAGGTGACGGCGGTGCGCGGGCGCGGGCTGTGGGCGGGGGTGGACGTCTCCCCGCGGCTCGGCACCGGGCGGGCGGTCGCCGAGCGGCTGCTGGAGCGGGGCGTGCTGGTGAAGGACACCCACGGCTCGACGATCCGGATCGCTCCGCCGCTGGTGATCAGCGGGGAGGACCTGGACTGGGGGCTGGAGCAGTTGCGGGCGGTGCTGGGGATCTAGGGGCGATGCTGGTGACTTCGGTGTCTTGGGCTCGTTGGGCGGCGAGGGCCGGCCGAGCAGCGTAGCCGGCTGCTGCCCGCGAGGGTGGTGGTCCACTCCCGACGACAGTCACCATCGCCCGGCCAGGAACAACCTGAAGTCATTTCTGTCGGTGAGTTCGAACCGGGGGTGCCGGTGAGGCCGGCACCCGGTCCCTCAGCTGCCCCTTCGCAGCGCCAGCAGGGTCACCGCGCAGATCACGACGGCGAGGGCCAGACACGTCCAGCCGACCAGATGCAGGAGTGTCCCTGCCGCTCCGCCTGTGGACACGTGCAGTGCGACGGCAGTGATGAGGCACAGTGGCACGGAGGCGGTGACCGCGCCCCGTCTTCTGTCCTGGGCCAGGGTCCAGGTGCCCCAGAAGCTGAGCAGGCCGAGGAGGCCGAAGGCGAGTACGAGGAAGGGTGCGAAGACGAATCCGTAGTAGACGGAGCCCACGACCAGGCACCCGAACAGGGACGTCGACACGCACCCGGTGAGGGCGGCAGGGCGCAGACGGCCGTGTCGGCCAAGGATGCGGCTCGCCAGCCAGCCGGAGAGCACGGCCGGGAAGAGGCCGATCGTCGAGGCGAGGACCAGCTGGCCCGCGGGGAGGCCGGACGGCAGCGCCACGGCCGGAGGGAAGAGCAGGGGCGGCAGCGCCATCAGCAGTCCCGGCGCGGTGATACGTCGCGCCATGGTCCGGGTCCTCCTTCGTGGGCACGGGCGAAGGCCCCGGCCGGGCCCGCGGTGGCGGACCCGGCCGGGGCCCGGGACATCAGCTGGAAGCGTGGCTCCCGTCATCGCAGAACATCGGGATGGTGGGGACGCCTCCGGGGAATCCGGAAGGCACGGCCTTCAGGCTCCAGGGGTTTCCTCCGTTGCCCTTGATCTCGGTGCCGCAGGATCCGTAGCCGGTGTGGTGGTCGTCGCCGAGCGGCATGTTGGAGAACGACTTGAAGTCGCCGCGCTGCACGGGACCATTGGTCGGCTGCCCGGTCTCGTCGACCATGTGACCGTCGAGGTAGAGGTACAGGTTGGGCATGTAGCTCTGGTACACGAGCCCCGTGGTCGGGTCGTCGTCGATGTTCGCCGCGGCCGTGGACTTGACGCTTCCGCCCGCACAGAAAGCCATGCTGACGTTCTGCCAGATCGGGGGCGCCATGTTGAACAGCGAACCCTGGGGGTTGCCGCCGCCGTCGAGCGCGGGCGCGCGGAAGAACAGGCTGTAGATGTCGCCCGCCGTGTCCGCGACCTCGACCGGGATCTTCCGCTGGTCGGCGAGGCTCTTGAGCTTGTTCACCCAGGCGCTCATGTTGGCGTCGGTGTTGGGCGCTTCGTCGAGTGGGCGGTAGCCGATGCTGCCGCCGCTGACGAACTTGGTCGTCACGCACTTGCCGGTGGAGTCGATCGTGGTCGGCTGCTGGCCCGAACGGTAGGCCTGCCCGGGCGTGATACCGGTCTCCAGCGGATTGGCCACGTGGATGGTCCGACCGGTGACGTTGCCGTCCTTGGCGTCGAAGGAGAGGTCGGGCAGGGTGACGCCCAGCGAGCCGTAGTCCTTGACCGTCGCCTGGATGAAGTTGCGGGCGAACGGGGCGATCTCGGTATCGCCGGTGCGGCCCGAGTCCGCCATCTCCTCGGTCCCCGGGATGATCTTGCCGTCCGGGCCGACGATGTACGAGGTGTCGATGTGCGTGCGGATCTTGTACGAGCGGTTCTCGTCGAAGGTGTGCTCGTCGATCGTCGCCGGAGGCGCAGGAATCGCGAATCCCAGCCAGTCGGCCTCGGAGGGGTGAGCGTTCGGGTCGGTTCCGGCCGCCTCTACGTCGGCCTGCCAGGACTTGACTGCGGCGGAGACGTTGTCGCCGAGACAGAGGTCGTTGTACGCCCCGCTGTTGCAGACCTGGAAGTTCGACAGGCCGACCAGCCGTCCGCTGTTGTCGAAGGTCGTTCCGCCGGCCGTACGTGAGCGCGCCCAGTCGTAGATGGTCCGACGCGTCCGCATCGGGGTCTTCATCAGCCAGGGAGTGTTGGTGTCCAGGTCCTGGTTGCTCTCGAAGATGGCCGCCGCGTCGAAGGTGTGGTGCTCGTACGTCCCGTCCACCGGGACGAACGCGAGCGCGTCGTACGCCACGTCCAGGTCGCCGGAAGTGGAGTCACTGGTGACGTTGGACAGGGAGACCTTGGCGTTGGCACCCAGCTGGAAGTAGCCGACCGTCACCCAGGCGTTGTTGGCCTTGGACTGGTCGACGATCCGCTCGCGGGTCCTGCCGTCCTTGGTCGTGATCTCGTAGCGGGCGCTCTTGGTGGTGTGGGAGGGGTACGGGACGAACGCCTGCACCTTGTAGACGTGATCGGCCAGGTTGGGCTTCCACGTGCCGTTGGTGGTCAGGTAGTTGTCCCAGTTGTTGGGCTGACGCGCGTGGGAGAACCAGTAGTGGCCACCGAAGCCGCCGCCGATCTGGTGCAGGTCCTCCTTGGCCTCGTACTTGCCCTCGTCGTCCGTGCGGAACTCCCAGGAGAAGGTGCCGTTGTTGGACCAGCCGCGGGATGTGCAGCGGTTCTGCGGCGCGTCGTCGGGCAGGTCGTCGACGAGCACCGTGCCGCTGGGCAGGGCAGACGTGTCACAGGGGCCGAGCGTGGGATGGGCGTCACCGGGCTCGCCGCGCACCGTCTTGTAGGTGAGGTACTCGTTGCCGCACTCGTTGACGAGCCCATTGGGGGTCGTCGGCTGGCTGCCGCAGTTCTTCCACGTGACGTCGTGGTGGAACCAGTGCTGGTTGTAGCAGGCGACAGTGTGGCAGACCGGCGGGTTGATCGGGTCGCACCCGTTGGTGGTGTCGCAGAACGTCGACGGCGGCGGCTTGATGGCGTCGGTGCGCTCCGAGGCGTTGGACCACCAGGCCGGGGAGAAGCCGTGCGTGTTGCCCTTGTTCATGGTGCCGTTGTCGTCGTAGGAGCGGCCGGTGTCGATGGGGAAGGCGCCCCACCCCATCACCTTCTCCTCGTACGCCCAGTTCTGCGGCTTCGCGGCGTCCGCGTAGTGGTTGTTGTCCAGGAACGCGCCGCGGTCCATCGGGTACTTGGGGTTGGAGGGGTTGTTGGCCCAGCCCAGTCCCCAGGCCGACGGGTCGTCCGGGTTGCTGCCCGGCACGTTGAAGCCCGCGTTGTAGTTCCAGACGGCGGCGAACCAGTTCTCCGGACGCGTCGGGTCGTCGTTGTTCAGCTTGATCTGCGTACCGGCGGTGTGCAGCTCGTTCCACTTGTCCTGCAGGATGCGCACCGAGTAGGCGATGCCGGTGGCGTAGTCCATGGCGACGGCCCGCTGCTGGTCCGGCGACAGGAGCACTTCCCCTTCCTTGGGGTGCCCGGCGATGCGCATGCCGTCGGTGGCCTGGCCGATGCCGTAACCGCAGTCGGCCTTGTCCCAGTTGATCTTCCATATGCGCTTCGGGTCGTAGCCCGTCGTGCCGGCGTAGATGTTGGTGCCGTAGAAGTTGCCGACCAGCGGGTTGCCGTATTCGCCCGGCATGGCGTGCGAGCTGGCCTGCCAGAGGTTGGACTCCTGGGTCAGGATCCCCAGCATGACCTGTGCGGGGATCCGGCCGCCGGTGACCAGGGTGCGCGGCGGAAACATGCCCTGCGGCGACCAGGCCGGCAGCCCCGAGTTGCGCCAGTTCGCCGGCCTGTTGACGTTTCCGGACGTCAGCAGGCCCCGGATGGCCATGTCGGCGGCCCACTCCACCTGGTTGGGGGTGGGCTGGTAGACCTGCGTGTTCACGTCGTTGCGCGGCACCGAGCAGTAGCGGTCGCCGTCCACCGGGTCGCTGCCCGGGTCGCCCGAGGCCGCGGCCTTGGCGCCGGGCGCCGAGAGCACCTTCTTCACGCTGCTGCGGCCGCCGGCGATGAACGGCAGCAGCGGCGAGGGCTTCGCACCGGCGTCGGCCTGGGCCGGAGTCTGCTGGGTGGCCACGGTGAAGGCCAGCGGCTTGTTGGTGCCGGTGGCCGTCGCCTTGATCTCGACGGCCTCGGCCACCGGGGCGGCCCGCCGCAGCGGCGCGGCGACCTTGTCCGCGAGGTGCTGGGGAACGGCCTGGACGATGGCCAGTTGGCCGTTGGTCGACAGCTCCGCCTGGGCGGGTGCCTCGGTGATACGGCGCACCGTCGAGGGCAGGTCGCTCGCCGCTGTGGACTTGCCGGTCAGGAAGACCTTGCCGGCCGCGCCCTGGACCAAGCCGACCTGTCCGAGTTTGCCGACGGCCAGGGTCTTGACCGTACGGCCGCGCAGATGCTCGACGCCGACCTTGCCGCCCTTGGCGGGCTCCAGGAAGGCGACGTTGCCGTCGGCGTCCGGGTGCAGTCGCATCGCGGTGCCGTGCGTGGTGGCCACCACCTCCGCTTTGCCCGCCCGGTTCACCTTGATGAGGTGCGGCCCGGCCGCGGCTAAGACGTCCTTGCCGACCGGGACCGCGGAGGTCGCCTGGCCGTCGACCGTCCCCGTGGAGACGATCTTTCCGGTGGCGGCGTCGACGGTCTGGAACTGGGTCTGCTCACTGTGGCTGTCGGCGCTCGCCTGCGTGACGACGGCGGTCTCACCTGCACCGCAACCGGGGTCGAAGTAGGCCAGGCTGGCGTTCAGCGGCAGCTTGGTCACCTTGCCCGAGTGCAGGTCCACGACCGCGGTGAAGGCACCCCGGTCGAAGAGGTCGCTGCGGTTGGTGAACGCCCGCGGTGCGTAGACCACCACGGCCCGCTTGCCCGAGCCGGTCACACAGGCGTTGCCGATCCACTGATCGGTCTCCAGGCCCGGCTCCGACAGCGTCGCCACGGTGCGCCAGGTGTAGCCCGCGCTGGCGTCGGCGACCAGCACGTGGAACCCGGTCGCGTCCCCGGCCGTCGTCCACGCGCGGTCGGTCGACTTCTTCCAGTCCTTGCCGAGGGCGTCGCCGCGCTGCTCGGGCGCCACCGTATTGGGTGCGGCCGCACCGGGCGCCAGGGGCTGGGCCTCGGCGGCATTCGACTGCCCGGCCCAGGCCATGCTGCCCGGCAACAACCCGGCGACCATGGCCAGGCCTGCCGACGCGAGCACGGGCCCTCGTGCTCTGCGGGCGGTTCTGCGAGGTCTCAAGGGAGATCTCCCGTTTCGTATGTCGTAGGTTCACGCATCACGGCGAAGCGTGAGGGTGGGGCATGACGTCACGACGCCGTGCGGACTTGAGGGTCGTGACGACTTGAGGGGGGAACGGCGTGTTGCCGCGACGGTCGCAAGCCAACCAGTGGGCATCCGCCGCACGTTGGCGGTCTTCACGGACTGCCTGCCGTCAACTGAGCTGCTGCGGTCGCGTGGTGTGGTGATACCGGTCCGATGCCAGGTCGGCGGAAGGAAGCGAAAGCAGGAAAGGGCATGACAGCGAAGCGCGCGACAGCAGGCTGCCGCGCGCTTCGCGCGTCGCCGCCCAGCTCGTCGAGCAGCCCCGGGACACCGGCGACACTCGCCCGGACCGCTCCTTGTCTAGATCCAGCCCGTGCACTCCTCGCGGCCCGCGCCTCGCAGACACACGCGGGCCGTGCGGGCCGCCGGGTCGTAGAACATGCCGGTGTGCCTGATGACCGTGTTGCCGTCCATGCCCTCGTACGTGATCTGGTCCGCGCGTGACTCCCCGAGGCTTTCGCACATGCTGTGGTCCAGCCGGCAGCGCTGGACGAACACGGTGTAGTCGTACGGGTTGCTGCCGCTGGGATAGCTGACCTTGCCCCAGGCGTAGAAGTCCCCGTCGGTCGTGCCGGTCCACAGCTCGACGCCGAACCCGCTCCCGTGATCCCGGCCGTCCCGGTGGGTGGGGCCGCTCTCCCAGCTCTGGATGTCGGGGTTGTGTCCGTCACAACCGAAACCGGCGCAGGAGGTGACGGTGGCCGAAGCGGAGCCGGGCGCAGCCATCAGCGTGGTGAAGGCGGCAAGAACGGACGCGAGGATGAGTCCCATGCGGGACAGAAAGCTGTTTCCCTTCAGCGTGAAACGCACTAGCGTTCCTTTCAGTTGCGGCCTTACGGCCGAAGGTGGAATGCCTCGGGTCGGCGGGCGGCGGGAGCAGGGCACACCGCCCCCGAGCGGTGCAGGGGTGTCGGCCGGGTCGGCGACCGAGAGGAGGTATCGGGCCGGGTGACGCCGGGTGGGCGGACGGCCGGGGGCAGGTTCAGCCCCCCGTGTACCACTCCTGGTTGCCGGCGGCCTCGCTGCGGCTCTTGGGCCACCACTGGACGGCATCGGTGTCGTTGGCCGTACTGAATCCCGGCATGTCCAGCGCCATGCCGCTGTTGACGTTGCGGACGGACACGCCGGCCTGACCGACCTCCTCGACCCACTGCTGGTTGGCTCCGCCGGTGCACTGCCACACACGCACCGGAGCCCCCGCGTCCTTGCGCCAGTCGGCGACTTCGAGGCACTTGCCGCTCTCGGCGTTCCGGTACGTCCATGCCAGGCGGCCGTCGGCCGTCTGCGTCGCGTCCACGAGCCAGGTCTGGTTGGAGCCGCCGTTGCAGTCCCACTGCTGAGCCGGGGCGCCGTCGTAGTCATGGTTCATCGGGATCTCGAGGCACTTGTTGCTCGCCACGTTGACGATCCGGTGGGCGTTCGCACCCCCGGCGTTCGCCGGAGATGCAGTGATCACTCCGAGGACGGCCACCGCAGCCGTCGCCATGGCCACCTGAACGCTTGTCTTCCTCACCACGGTCTTCTCCCCCTGTGCTGGTGGTCGATCAGTCGCCACCGAGCCTAGGAAGGAAGATCGTCACCGTAGTTTGCGCTCAGCGCAGAGTTCCTTGATCTTCAGTGCACGGAACTCGGAGGGGCTGAGTCCGTACGCCTCGCGGAAGGTACGGCTGAACACCGCCGGCCTGCTGAAGCCCCAGCGGGCCGCGATGGCCTGTATCGGTGCGCGCAGGTCGGGGCGGGCCAGATCGGCGCGACACTGTTCGAGGCGACGTCGGCGGATCCTGGCGTGGACACTTTCACTCGTGCCGTGGAAGAGGTTGTGGAGTGCGCGTACCGACATGTTGTGGTGGGCCGCGATGACGGAGGGAGTCAGTTCCGGGTCGCCGAGGCGGTGCTCGATGAACGAGTGGATCTGCCGCAGCAGCGCCTGTGCGCGGACTTCGGCGGGCAGGTCTTCCCCGGCATCGAGGTGCTGGGCCAGGCAGGCCACCGCAAGCTCGGCCGTGATGGTGCCGAGGCGGTTCAGCTCCGCCGCCGTGCATTGGTCGCCGTTGTCCACGAGGACCTTCATGAAGGAGGCCAGCATCGCCGCCATACCGCGACCGCCGGGTATGCGGCGGGCCAGAAGGCGTTCGAGCTGACGGGTGCGCAGCGGGAGGGCCGACCGGGGCAGTTGCAGGACGACCAGCTCGCCCAAGTCGCCTTGGGACTGGGCAACGGAGGGCCGGGAAGTGTCCCACATCACGAGATCCCCGGTGACGGCGCTGCAGTCGTTGCCATGCTGGGACAGCAGCATGGAGCTCTTGGTCACCAGGGCCAACTGGTACTGTTCCGGATCACTGCGCCTGATCAGTGCGGGTGTACGCCGCGAGCGCAGAGGTGAGTAAGCGAGCCTCGACATACGAAGGCCACCCAGGCCCAGAACGGCGGCCTCGGCCTGGAAGCCGGCCGGGCACTCGCTGCTGATCGCGGTGGGCACCACCTCACGCGACACCATGTCCGCGAACCAGTCGAAGCGCTCCGCCGCGGGCACCCCGCTCGACGACACCACTGACCACACCTGCTGCCCCCTAGTTTTGATCTTCTACAGGACAGGATGTGATGGCTGCTTCGGGGGTTCGTGGCTCGTAGAAGGTTCCGTCGCGGAGAGTTGGAGCGGCCCTGTCCCGAGTGCCGAGGCCAAAGGCAGGCCTTAGAGGATCACATGGGGCAGGAAGCGGGCGTACTCGTCGGTGATCAGGCCCGAGGACTCGCGGATGCCGAGGCCGGCCGGCTCGTCCTGGACGACCCAGGCGCCGAGTACGACATGGTTGCCGTCGAAGGCGGGCAGCGGGGCCAACTGCTGGTAGCAGCACGGTTCTTCGCGTACGACGGGCTCGGCACCCGGTAGGTGCACAGTGACGCCCGCGCCCTCGCGGCCGAGCAGCGGCTTGGCCACGTAGCCCTCGGTGGCCGCGAGTTCGCGGGGGCCGTCCAGGTAAGCGGGCAGGAGGTTGGGGTGGCCCGGGTACAGCTCCCACAGGATCGCGAGCAGGGCCTTGTTGCTCAGGAGCATCTTCCAGGCCGGTTCGATCCACAGGGTGCTGCCGGTGCCGCCGCCGTTGTCGAGGGTGTCGAGGACGTGCCCGGCGAAGGCGTCGGTGGTGAGCCACTCCCAGGGGTACAGCTTGAAGATGCTGCGGATGAACCGGAGCCGGTTGTCCACGAAGCGGCTGGAGAGGGTGTCCCAGCCGATCTCCTCCATGGAGAGCCAGTCGGTCTCCATGCCGGCCTGTTCGGCGGTCTCCTTCAGATAGGCGACCGTCATGAGGTCCTCGCCGAGTTCGTCGGCCGAGGAGTGCGCGAAGTGCAGCGGGCTGCCGGGCGGGAGCAGCCCGGCCTGCTTGCGCCAGGCTTCGACGAGGCGTTCGTGCAGGGAGTTCCACTGGTCGGCGCCCGGGAAGCGGTCCTCCATCCAGAACCACTGCGGGGAGGCCGCCTCCACCAGCGAGGTGGGCGTGTCGGCGTTGTACTCCAGCAGCTTCGCCGGGCCGGTGCCGTCGTAGCGGAGGTCGAAACGGCCGTAGACGGAAGGGAGTTCGGCGCGGCGGTGCCAGGCCTCGGTGACGGCCGCGGCGAGGCGCGGGTCGGTGATGCCGAGGTCGGCGAGGCGGTCGTTCGCCACGATGTACCCGGCCGCGGCCAGGCACATGCGGTGCAGTTCCCCGACGGTCTCCTCCAGCACCTCGACCTCGTCAAGGGAGAAGACGTAGTAGGCGCTCTCGTCCCAGTACGGGCGCAGGGAGCCGTCGGGGTGCCGGGTGAGCGGGTAGACGAGCCCCTGTTCCTCGACGGTCTGCTGCCAGCCGGGGCGGGGGGTGGTGGTACGGCGTTCCATGGGGCGGGACCTGTCAGCCGCCGGAGCTGTGGTGACCGCCGCCGAAGCCGCCGCGGTGGACTCCGCTGCGGTGACGGTCGCCCGAGCCGCCCGAGCCCCCGTGGGGCTTGACGAAGGAACCGCCGTCGACCCAGCCGTGCTTCTTCTTGCCGCCGTAGTACCAGGCCGTGTTGACCTTGACCTTGAGGAGCTTGCCGGACGGGATGGAGTTGCCGGTCTTGCAGTACTTGTCGGCGACGACCTTGTAGCCCTTGGCCAGGTTGTAGCTGTCGCGGTCGACGCAGCGCTTGTCCGGCTCGGAGGAGCAGGCGGTGAGGGCGGCGGCCAGCAAGCCCATGCCGCCGAGGACGACCGTGGTGGAGCGGAGTCGCCTGCGGGTGTTCGCCACGTGTGTCTCCCCCGTCGGGTGTGCGGTGTTCGGCGGCCAGCCTAAGGATCGGTGTGAAGGCCCCCGCGGGCGGCCCCGTGATCCCTCCTTCCCCTAGAGTCCCTTTGTGTTGTTTGGAATGGTGTGCGCCCTCGGCGCGGCGGTCTGCTTCGGTACGGCGACGGTTTTGCAGGCGGTGGCCGCCCGGGCGGCGACCACGGACGGGGATGCCGGCGGGGACGCGGCGCTGCTCCTGCGCGCCCTGCGGCAGTGGCGGTACATCGCCGGGCTGGCGCTGGACGGGCTCGGTTTCCTGTTGCAGATCGCGGCGCTGCGGTCCGTGCCGATCTACGCGGTGGGCGCGGCCCTGGCGGCGAGCCTCGCGGTCACGGCGGTCGTGGCGGCGCGGCTGCTGCGGGTCCGGCTGAGCGGGCTGGAGTGGGCCGCGGTGGGGGTGGTGTGCGCGGGGCTGGCGATGCTGGGCCTGGCCTCGGGGACGGAGGGCGACCGGCGCGCACCCGACTGGCTGGCGTACGCGATGGTCGCGGCGGCGGTGGGCGTGCTGCTGCTCGGCGGGGTGGGCGGGCAGCTGTCCGGGCGGACGCGGGCGCTGCTGCTCGGGCTCGGCGCGGGCTTCGGCTTCGGGGTGGTGGAGGTGGCGGTACGCCTGATCGACTCCCTGCGGCCGGCCGACCTGTTCGCCAACCCGGCGACGTACGCCCTGCTGATCGGCGGGGGCGCCGCGTTCCTGCTGCTGACCTCGGCCCTGCAGCGCGGCTCGGTGACGACCGCGACCGCGGGCATGGTGATCGGCGAGACGATCGGCCCGGCGGCGGTGGGCGTCATCTGGCTCGGCGACCGTACGAGAGAGGGCCTGACGTGGCTGGCGACGCTGGGGTTCGCGGTGGCGGTGGCGGGGGCACTGCTGCTGGCGAGGTTCGGCGAAGCGCCGGCCTCCGGCGGTGAAGCCGCGGAAGCAGCAGGTTCGTTGGGCTGACCGCCCCTGGCGGCTGCGCCCCAGACCCCCTTCGGCCCTGCCGGGCCTCGCCCTCGAACGCCGGACGGGCTGAAGGTTCACGCAGTCACGGCAACACCCTGCACAACGCCTCCAACGCCCCGCCCCACGCGCTGTCCGTCGGCGTTCCGTACCCCACCACCAGCGCGTCCACCGGCTCGGTCACGGCCTCCGGATGGCGGTGGAAGGCCAGGCCGTGGAGGGCCAGGCCCTGCCAGGCGGCGGCCTGGATCACCGAGCGCTCCGTGCCGGGCGGCAGCCGGAGCACCGCGTGCAGTCCGGCCGAGATCCCGGTGACCCGTACCCCGGGTGCCCGGTCGGAGACCGCCGCCGCGAGGGCGTCGCGGCGGCGCCGGTAGCGCAGGCGGGAGGAGCGGACGTGGCGGTCGTACGCGCCGGACGTGATGAACTCCGCGAGCGTCAGCTGGTCCGGCGCGCCCACGGTGTCGGCGCCGCCCTTGGCCGACGTGACCTCCTCGACCAGGGACGGCGGCAGCACCATCCAGCCCAGCCGGAGGCCGGGCGCGAGGGACTTGCTGGCGGTGCCGAGGTAGGCGACGTGGTCGGGGTCCAGCCCTTGCAGCGCGCCGACGGGCTGGCGGTCGTAGCGGAACTCGCCGTCGTAGTCGTCCTCCAGGACCAGCCCGCCGGTCCGCCGCGCCCAGTCCACGAGCGCGGCCCGCCGATCGGGGCGCAGGGCCGTGCCCATCGGGAACTGGTGGGCGGGGGTCAGCAGCACCGCCCCGGCCTCGTCCGTCAACTTCGTCGTATCCGTGCCGCGTTCGTCGTACGGCAGCGGGGGCGTCGACAGGCCGGCCGCGCGCAGCAGGGCCCAGTGGACGTCGAGCCCGTACGACTCCACCGCCACCGTCCGCACCCCGCGCGCCCGCAGCACCGTGCCGAGGAGGCGCAGGGCGTGCGCGAAGCCCGCGGTGATCACCATGGTCTCGGGGTCGGCGCGGACGCCGCGTGCGCGGGCGAGGTAGCCGGCGAGGGCCGTGCGCAGCTCGGTCCGGCCGCGCGGGTCGCCGTAGCCGAGGGCGTCGTACGGGGCGGCGGTCAGGGCGCGGCGGGCGGCCTTGAGCCACTCGGCGCGCGGGAAGGACGCGAGGTCGGGGGTGCCGGGGATGAGGCTGAGGGCCGGGAGGCCGGGCTCGGGGCGCCGGGGTGCCCTGCCGGTGCCCGGCGGCGCGGCCACGGCCCGGTCGGAGACCCGGGTGCCGGAGCCCTGCCGGGCGGTGAGCCAGCCCTCGGCGACCAGGTCGGCGTAGGCCTCGGCGACGGTGTTGCGGGCGATGCCGAGGTCGGTGGCGAGGGAGCGGGAGGAGGGCAGCCGGGTGCCGGGGGCGAGGCGGCCGGTGCGCACCGCGTCCCGCAGGGCGTCGGTCAGGCCCCGGCGCAGCCCGCCGGAGCGGGCCGGTTCCAGGTGCAGGTCGACGCCCAGAGTGGCCCAAGTTCTTGACATGGAAATGGACCATACTCCTGGGCTGCCTGCCCCCTAGGGTCGACGGCATGAGCACAGAGGAAGCCGTCGAGTACGCCCCCGAGCACACCCCCCGCCTGCACTGGTACCGGCACGCCCCCGAGGTCTACAAGGCGATGGCCCGGCTGAGCGAGGCGGCCGAGCAGGGCCTGGACCCCTCACTGGTGGAGCTCGTCCGGCTGCGCGCCTCGGCGATCAACAAGTGCGCGTTCTGCCTGGACATGCACACCAAGGACGCGCTGGCGGCCGGTGAGAGTGTCCAGCGGATCGTGCAGCTGAACGCGTGGGAGGAGTCGAAGCACTTCTACACGGAGAAGGAGCTGGCCGCGCTTGAGCTGACCGAGGCGGTCACCGACCTCACCGACGGGTTCGTCCCGGACGAGGTCTACGAGCGGGCCGCCCGGCACTTCGAGGAGGCCGAGCTCGCCCAGCTCATCGCGACCATCGCGGTGATCAACGCGTGGAACCGCTTCGGCGTGTCGACCCGCGCGGTGCCGGGCCACTACAAGCCGGGGCAGTACAAGTGAGCCGTACACAGCTGCTGGACAAGGAAGTCGCACAGGCGATGTCCGCGCTCAGCGCGGCGGCGAAGAAGGGGCTCGGCGATCCGGTCCTCGCCGAGCTGGTCATGATCCGCGCCTCGCAGATCAACCACTGCGCCTTCTGCCTCGACATGCACCTCCAGGTCGCCCGGAAGAACGGCGAGTCGGAGGACCGCATCCAGCTCCTCAACGCCTGGGAGGAGACCGAGGACCTCTACAGCGAGCGGGAGCGGGCCGCACTGGCCCTGACCGAGGCGGTCACCGTGCTGACGGACGGCTTCGTGCCGGACGCGGTGTACGAGCGGGCCGCCGAGCAGTTCACCGAGGCCGAACTCGCCCATCTGATCGGCCTGATCACCGTCATCAACGGCTGGAACCGCCTGATGGTCAGCCGCCGAGTCCCGCCAGGGGGTTACCAGCCGTGAGCAAGGCCGAGGTTTTCCGCGCACTGCACCTGGGCCGCGCCCAGGGCGACCCGCTCGTCCTGCCCGGACCGTGGGACGCGGCCAGCGCCCGGGTGTTCGCCGAGGCCGGGTTCCCGGCGCTGGCCACGCCCAGCGCGGGAGTCGCCGCCAGCCTCGGGTACGCGGACGGGTCGACCCCGGCGGACGAGATGTTCGCGGCGGTGGCCCGGATCACGCGGGCGGTGGACGTGCCGGTGTCGGCGGACATCGAGGGCGGGTACGGGCTCGCGCCCAAGGAGCTGGTGGAGCGGCTGCTGGAGGCGGGCGCGGTCGGGTGCAACCTGGAGGACTCGGTCGGCGAGTCCCTCAAGGACCCGCGCGAGCACGCCGAGTTCCTCGCCGAGGTCCGCTCGGCCGCCGCCGGGCGGCTGTTCCTCAACGCCCGGGTGGACACCTTCGTCCACGGGGACGGCAACATCGAACAGGCCATCGAGCGGGCCGCGTTGTACGTGGCGGCGGGCGCCGACTGCGTGTACCCGATTCTCGCCCCGGTGGACGCACTGCCGCTGCTGCGGGCCGGGATCCAGGGCCCGCTGAACATGGTGACCCGCGTGGGCGGCGAGGGCCCCTCGCCCGCCGAACTCGGCGCGCTCGGGGCCACTCGCATCACCTTCGGGCCGGGACTCCAGTGGGCGGCCACCGCCGCGCTGCGGGAGATCGCCGACCGGCTCGTGAAATAAGGGCGTTCAGAACAGCTGGTGTTCTAGGACAGCCACTGCTTCCACACGGAAGGGTGGCTGTCCACCCACTTCTTCGCCGCCTCCTGCGGGCTCAGCTTCTGGTCCGCGATCATCAGCGAGACCTCGTTCTGGTCCTCCGTCGTCCACTTGAACTTCTTCAGGAAGGCCGCCGCCTTGCCGCCGGACTTGGCGAAGCCGGCGTTGAGGTACTTCTGCAGCGGGGTGTGCGGGTAGGCGCAGGTGATCTTGGCCGGGTCCGCGTCGCAGCCCTCCTTGTACGGCGGCAGCTGCACCTCCGTCAGGGGGACCTTCTTGAACAGCCACTGGGGCGCGTACCAGTACGTCAGGAAGGGCTTCTTCTCCTTGGCGAACTGCTTCATCTGGGTGATCTGGGCCGCCTCGGAACCGGCGAAGACGACCTGGTAGTTCAGCTTCAGGTTGTTCACCAGGGCCTTGTCGTTGGTGACGTAGGACGGGGAGCCGTCCATCAGCTGGCCCTTGCCGCCGCTCTCCGCGGTGTGGAAGAGGGAGGCGTACTTGTTGAGGTTCTTCCAGTTCGTGATGTCCGGGTGCTGCTTGGCCAGGTAGGTCGGCACGAACCAGCCGATGTGGCCGGTGACGCCGAGGTCGCCGCCCGGCGTGATCGTCTTCTTGTCCTCGACGTACCGCTTCTCCTGGTCCGGGTGGCCCCAGTCCTCCATGATGGCGTCGACGCGGCCCTGGCTGAGCGCGTCCCAGGCGGGCACCTCGTCCACCTGGACGGTGTCGACGCGGTAGCCCAGCTTGTGCTCCAGCAGGTACTGGGCGACGGCCACGTTGGACTGGGCGCCGACCCAGGACTGCACGGACAGGGTCACGGACTTCGCGCCCTGGGCGTTGGCGAACGGGCTGGCCTGCTTGGTCATGTCGGCGGCGCCGCAGCCGGTGAGCAGGGCGAGCGAGCCCGCCACGGCGGTCGCGGTCAGGACGGTCGTACGAATGCGCATGTCAGGCTCCCTTCTTCGCGCGTCGTTCGGTGGGCTGGGTCACCCGGTCGAGCATCAGGCCCAGGCAGACGATGGCGGCACCGGCGACGAGGCCGGTCGCCAGGTCGCCCTGGGCGAGGCCGAAGGCGACGTTGTAGCCGAGGGCACCGCCGCCGACCAGGCCGCCGATGATGACGACGGCGAGAACCAGGACCACGCCCTGGTTGGCGGCGAGCAGCAACGAACGCCGGGCGAGCGGGAGCTGGACCTGCCACAGCTGCTGGCGGCCGGTCGCGCCGAGCGAGCGCGCGGACTCCAGGGCGGCCGGGTCGACCTGGCGCAGGCCCTGCGCGGTGATCCGGACGACGGCCGGGAGGGCGTAGACGACGGCCGCGGCGACGGCGGGCGCGCGGCCCACGCCGAACAGGGCGACGACCGGGATCAGGTACACGAACTGCGGCATCGTCTGGAAGACGTCCAGGACGGGGCGCAGGGCGCGGTCGACGCGGTCGCTGCGGGCGGCGGCGATGCCGGTCGCGAAGCCGAGGACGAGGGTGACGGCCACGGCGGCGAGCACCTGCGAGAGCGTGTCGAGGGACGGCTCCCACACTCCGAGCACGCCGATCGCGGCCATGGCGAGGACGGCGGTCAGGGCGGTGCGCCAGGTGCCGATCACCCAGGCCAGCGCGGCCACGACGAGCAGCACCGCCCACCAGGGCAGCCACTGCAGTCCGGAGCGGACGGGGTCGAGGACCCAGGTGGTGAAGTGGGCCGCCCAGTCGGCCGTACCGCCGACGACGGGGACGCCGGAGTACAGGTGGGCGGTCATCCAGTCGACGGCGCGGTTGACCGGCTCGGCGATGTCCAGCGTCCAGGACCCGGGCCAGTTCAGGCGGCCGAGCAGGCGCGCGGCCACGGCGAGCGCCACGGTGGCGGCGAGGGCGTACGGCCGGCCGGTCGTCCGGCGGTCGCTCGCATCGGCGCCGTTTCCGGCGGCTGCGGTGACGCGGTCCAGGACGACCGCGAGCAGCACGATCGGGATACCGGCCGCGAGGGCCGCGCCGACGTCGACGGAGGCGAGGGCCTGGTAGACGCGGTCGCCGAGGCCGCCGGCGCCGATGACGGAGGCGATGACGGCCATGGACAGCGCCATCATGATCGTCTGGTTGAGGCCGAGCAGGAGTTCCTTGCGGGCCAGCGGGATGCGGGCGGTCAGCAGCCGCTGGCGGGCGGTGGCGCCCAGCGACTCCACGGCCTCCAGGACTTCGGGGTCGGCGCCGCGCAGGCCGAGCGCCGTGAGGCGGGCCATCGGCGGGGCGGCGTAGACGACGGTGGCGAGGACGGCCGCGGGGACGCCGATGCCGAAGACCAGGACGACGGGGAGGAGGTACGCGAACGCCGGGAGCACCTGCATGGTGTCCAGGACCGGGCGCAGGGCGCGGTCCAGGCGGTCGGAGAGGCCGGCGGCGAGACCGAGCAGCACGCCGACGACGACGGACGCGAGGACCGCGACCACCATCAGCGCGAGGGTCTGCATGGTCGGCACCCACATGCCGAGCGCTCCACAGGCCAGGAAGGCGACGGCCGTGCCGGCGGCCAGGCGTACACCGGCGACGCGCCAGGCGACGAGGGCACCGAAGGCGGTGACGCCGAGCCAGCCCGCGGCGAGCAGGGTGAGGTAGACGGCGCGCACGGAGAGCACGACCGCATTGCTGATGTAGCCGAAGAAGTACAGGAACAGGGGGTGGCTGTCCCGGTTGTCGATGACCCAGTCGCTGGCACTGGCGAGCGGCTTGGACAGGTCGACGGTCAGCGCGTGCGGCCAGGCGCCGCTGCCCCAGTGCGCGTCGACGGCGGGCACGAGCACGGCGGCGAAGAGCGCGAGCAGCAGGAGCTTGCCGAGCGCGCGGTTACGGAGCAGGCCGGGGCGCAGGGTGCGGGCGGTGGCGATGGTGAGTGTGGCCATCAGACGGCCTCCGGACTGGTGCGGGGGGCGGGCGGCGTCGCTACGGCGGTGACGCCGGCGACCACGCCGAGCAGGCGCTCGTGGTCCACCGTCCCGAGGCAGCGGCCGTCCTGGACGACGCACGCCGGCTTGCCCTCGCGGGCGACCGTCTTGATCGCGTCGGCGACGACCGCGTCGGGGGCGAGGGCGCCCGGGTGGTCCGGGCCGCCGCAGTCCCCCGGCTTCATCGCCGTACCTACGGTGACGACCTGCTCGCGCGGGACGTCCCGGACGAACTCGCGGACGTAGTCGTCGGCCGGGGTGGAGACGATCTCCTCCGGGGTGCCGAGCTGGACCACGCGGCCGTCGCGCATCAGGGCGATGCGGTCGCCGAGCTTGAGGGCCTCGGAGAGGTCGTGGGTGATGAAGACCATCGTGCGGCCCTCCTCGCGGTGCAGGCGGACCACCTCCTCCTGCATGTCCCGCCGGATGAGCGGGTCGAGCGCGCTGAACGGCTCGTCGAACAGCAGGACTTCGGGGTCGGCGGCAAGGGCGCGGGCGAGGCCCACACGCTGGCGCTGGCCGCCGGAGAGCTGGGCGGGCCGGCGCTTCTCCATGCCTTCCAGGCCGACCTTGGCGACGACCTCGGCGGCCCGCCCCCGCCGCTCGGCCTTGCCCACGCCCTGGATCTCCAGGCCGTAGGCCACGTTGTCGAGGACCGTGCGGTGCGGGAGCAGGCCGAAGTGCTGGAAGACCATGGCGGCGCGGTGGCGGCGCAGTTCGCGCAGCCGGGCCTTGTCCATGGCGCGCACGTCCTCGCCGTCGATGGCGATCGAGCCGGCGGTGGGCTCGATCAGCCGGGTCAGGCAGCGTACGAGGGTGGACTTGCCGGAGCCGGACAGGCCCATGACGACGAAGACCTCGCCCTTGCGCACGTCGAAGGAGACGTCCTGGACGGCCGCTGTGCAGCCGGTGCGGGCGCGCAGGTCGGCGGGGCTGAGCCCGCTGAGTTCCGGGTCGGCGGGGATGCGGCCGGCCTTCGGGCCGAAGACCTTCCACAGGCCGTCGACGGAGAAGACAGGCGCGCTGTCGGTGGTGGGGGGCTTGCGTGTGGGCACGGTGAGAGTCATCGGGCGTCACCTCCGATCAGGTCGACGGCCTTCTCCCCGACCATGAGCACCCCGATCATCGGGTTGACCGCGGTCATGGTCGGGAAGACGGAGGCGTCGGCGATGCGAATACCGTCGAGTCCGCGGATCTTCAGATCCGGGTCGACTACGGCCAGTTCGTCGTCGGCGGCGCCCATCTTGCAGGTGCCGGCCGGGTGGTAGACGGTGTGCGCGACCTTGCGGGCGTAATCGCTCAGCTCGGCCTCGTCCTGGATCTCCGGGCCGGGGCACACCTCGCGCTTGAGCCAGCTCGCGAGCGGCTCGGACTTGGCGATCTCGCGGGCGATGCGGATGCCGTCGACCAGGGTCTGGCCGTCGTAGTCGTCCTCGTCGGTGAAGTAGCGGAAGTCCAGGGCGGGCTTCACGGACGGGTCGGCGCTGGTCAGGTAGAGCCGGCCGCGGCTCTTCGGCTTGGGGATGTTCGGGGTCATGGAGACGCCGAACTCCGGCCGCTCGTAACCCAGTCGCTCCGGGTTGTCCGTGAACGGGATCTGGTAGAAGTGGAACATCAGGTCCGGGCCCGCGTGTTCGGGATCGCGGCGTACGAACAGGCCCGCGTCGGAGTCCATCGCGGAGTTCTCCGGGATCGGTCCGTGGGTCTCCCAGACGATGACCGACTCGGGGTGGTCGAGCAGGTTCTCGCCGACGCCGGGCAGGTCGTGCACGACCGGGATGCCGAGCGCTTCGAGGTCCCTGCGCGGCCCGATGCCGGAGTGCATGAGCAAGCGCGGCGAGTCGACGGCGCCGGCGCACAGGACGACCTCGCCCCGGGCGCGGATCAGCAGTTCCTCGCCGTCCTTGGTGCGCACGTGCACGCCCTCGGCGCGGGTGCCGGCCAGCTCCAGCTTGTAGGCCCAGGTCTCCAGGAAGATGTGCAGGTTGGGGCGCTCGTCCATGACCGGGTGCAGGTACGCCACCGAGGCGGAGGACCGCTTGTTGTTCTCCGGGTGGTAGGCGAGGTCGAAGAAGCCGACGCCCTCGGTGAACGGCTTCTTGTTGAAGCCCTCGACGCGCGGGACCCCGAGGGCCGACTGGGCGGCGTCCACGAAGTCGCGGGCGATGGAGTTCCGGTCCTTCTCGTCGACGGAGACGATGTTGTTCTTCAGGCGGGCGAAGTACGCCTCCATGGGCACCGCGCCCCAGCCCTTGGCGCCCGCGGCCTCCCACTCGTCCCAGTCGGACGGCAGCGGCTTGAAGGAGATGAGGGTGTTGTGGGAGGAGCAGCCGCCGAGCACGCGGGCGCGGCTGTGCCGGATGTGCGAGTTGCCGCGGGGCTGCTCGGTGGTCGGGTAGTCGTAGTCGAGTTCGCCGCCGAGCAGGCCCATCCAGCGGCGCAGGGTGAGGACGTCGTCGCGGCCGACGTCGCTGGGGCCGCCCTCGATGACGGCGACGGTGACGTCCGGGTTCTCGGTGAGGCGGGCGGCGATGACGGAACCGGCGGTGCCGCCGCCGATGACGACGTAGTCGTACTCGTGGGGGGTGTGGGGGGTCTTCGGGGTGTGGGACATGGTGGTGCTCACTCCGGAAGCGTGGAGGGGTCGTACTCGAAGGGGAGGCGGGGCGTCAGCCGGCGAACCAGCGGACCGGCTTCGGCGCGAGGTTCTGGTAGACGTGCTTGGTCTCGCGGTACTCGGCGAGCCCCGCGGGCCCCAGTTCGCGGCCGGTGCCGCTCTTGCCGAAGCCGCCCCACTCCGCCTGCGGCAGGTAGGGGTGGAAGTCGTTGATCCAGACGGTGCCGTGGCGCAGCCGGGCCGCGACGCGCCGGGCGCGGCCGGGGTCGGCGGTCCAGACGGCGCCCGCGAGGCCGTACTCGGTGTCGTTGGCGAGGAACACCGCCTCTTCCTCGGTGCGGAAGGTCTCGACGGTGAGGACCGGGCCGAAGACCTCCTCGCGCACGACCCGCATGTCGCGGTGGCAGTGGTCGAGGACGGTCGGCTCGTAGAAGTAGCCGGATTCCGGGCGGACTTCGCTCGGCTCGGGGCGCTTGCCGCCGCTGCGCAGTACGGCGCCCTCCGCCAGCGCGGAGGAGACGTACGCCTCGACCTTCGCGCGCTGCTGCTCGGAGACGAGCGGTCCGCACTCGACGCCGTCGGCGGTGCCGCGGCCGAGCCTGATCTGCTGGGCCCGGCGGGCGAGTTCGGCGACGAAGCGGTCCCGGATCGACTCCTCGACGATCAGCCGGCCGCCGGCCGAGCAGACCTGGCCGCTGTGGATGAAGGCGGCGTTGAGGGCCTGGTCGACGGCGGTGTCGAAGTCCTCCGCGGTGGCGCAGGCGTCGGCGAAGACCACGTTGGGGTTCTTGCCGCCGAGTTCGAGCGCGACCTTCTTGACGGTGGGGGCGGCGGCCTGGGCGACCTTGGTGCCGCTGACCAGGCCGCCGGTGAAGGAGACCAGGTCGACGTCGGGGTGCTCGGCGAGCCGGGCGCCGACGGAGTGGCCGGGACCGGTGACGAGGTTGGCGACACCGGCGGGCAGCCCGGCCTCGGCGAGCAGGTCCATCAGCGCGATGGTCGTCATCGGGGTGATCTCGCTGGGCTTGACCACGAAGGTGTTGCCCGCGGCGAGCGCCGGGGCGATCTTCCAACTGGCCTGGAGCAGCGGATAGTTCCAGGGCGTGATGAGCGCGCACACGCCCACGGGCTCGTGCACGACCACGCTGTGGATGTCGGGCGAGCCCGCGTCGACGACCCGGCCGGGGGCCTCGGCGGCGACCAGGTCGGCGAAGTAGCGGAAGGCGTCGGCGACGCAGTCGATGTCGATGCGGCCCTCCTCGGCCGTCTTGCCCGCGTCCCGGCTCTCCAGCAGGCCGAGCTCCTCGCGGTCGCGCACGAGGAGGTCGGCGACGCGGCGCAGCAGGGCGGCGCGCTCGGCGACGGGGGTGCGCGGCCAGGGGCCGCGGTCGAAGGCCTGCCGGGCGGCGGCGATCGCGCGCTCCGCGTCCTTCTCGTCACCCTCCGCGACCACGGCGAAGGGCCGGGCGTCCGCGGGGTCCAGGATCTCGCGCGTGGCGCCGGAGCTCGCGGCCAGCCACTCACCTCCCGCGTGGATGGTCGCCTCGGCCTGTCGTTCGGTTCTTTCCGCCATGATCGGTGTTGCCTTCCGTTCCTGTTCGGTACCCCTGCGTCACATGGATGCCACACTCGGGGACCGTCACCGCCTGCCCCGGGCCATGCATGGCATGCGCAATCGGTGGTCGAAAGTGCGCCTCGTCACTGAAAATGCGGGCGAAAAGGTACAAAAGTAGGCTGGAAAAGGGTGTTGGGAGGTATGTGATGCCCAGAAGATCACTGACCTGTGCGGCGACGACCATCACGGCGGCTCTTCTGCTCACCCCGGCCGTTTCCGTCGCCGCCGGAGCGGCCGGCAGTGGCCCGAGCGCCCGTGACCTGGAGAAGGAGGCCCGCGCCAACCTCGTCAGGGCGAACTCCGTCCATCTGCTGCTCAGGGACAACAGCGCGAACGTGCGCGGCAACCGGACCGAACCGACCGTCGTGGACCTGACACTGAACCGGCAGGGCAACTGCGTGGGCAAGGTCACCATGAGCGGGGGCGGCGGCAGTGTGGAGCTGATCAAGCAGGGCGACCAGGTCTGGATGAAGCCCGACACGGCGTTCTACAAGGCGCAGCTGCCGGGCGGCCAGGGCGGTGCGGTCGCCAACCTGTTCAGGAACCGCTACCTCCACGGCTCCACGCACGACCCGCTGCTCAGGAACATGGCCGACAGCTGCGACCTGACCAACTTCCAGAAGGAGGTCGCCGGTCACCGCCTCGGATCGCCGGCGAAGGGCTCGCAGACCACCGTGAACGGCACGAAGGCCACTCCGGTGAGCGGTACCTCGGAGGGCAAGCAGGTGGTCATGTACGTCAGTTCGGCCACCCCGCACCGGCTGGTCGAGGCCACGCGGAAGGGCGGCGGCACGAACCAGACGCTGTCGGTCGACAAGTACAACGCGCCGGTCCCCTCCGCCACCCCCTCCGCGCGCGAGTCCGTGGACATCTCGAAGCTGGAGCAGCAGCTGCGGAACTCCTGAGCTACTCCGTGTCCGTCGGTGAATCGCAGCTCTGGCCGGGCGGGCAGAACCAGCCCAACGCGTTGTTGAGCAGCGCCAGTTCGTCGTCTCCGCCGTCGCTGTCGGGACCGTAGGCGGCGATGGCGTAGATGTTGCCGTCCCCGGCGACGAAGCGCTCGTCGTAGACGTGCCAGGTGCCGACGTCGGGCTCGCCCTTGATGCTGCCGGCCAGGTACTCAAGGCGTGAGCCCACGAAGTCGCCCTGGTCGAGGTTCTCCAGGTTCAGCTCCTGGAAGCCGTCCGGCTTGGGGGTCGCGTCGGACAGGTACTGCTCGAACGAGGCGTCCGGGGACGACTCCGCCACCTGGTAGACCTGGAGCCGGTGCTGCCGGTCCGGGCTGCGGTAGCTGACGACCGCGATGCCGTACGACGACTGGACCGAGGACCGCGACCAGCCCTTGGGGCGCGCTATTCGGAAGCCCTCCGCGTCCTCGTACGACTCGTAGCCCGCGGGGAGCTCGGACGGCGAGGCGGAGACCGAGGCCGAGGGAGACTCGGTGGGCTCGTCGCTCGGCGTCGGGGACTCGGAGACCGTGGAGGCCGGAGCCGACACGGACGCACTCGGCGAACCGCTGGCCCGCTTGGGCGAGTTGCCGTCCCCGTTCTTGACGACGAGGGTCAGCACCAGGCTCACGGCAACACCGACGACTGCGGCCCCCGCGAGGACGGACCAGACCGTACGACGACTGAAACCGCCGGCGGGTGCAGGAGCCTGACCGGGCTCCACCGGCCCACCGACCCCCGGGACGGGCCACTCGGGCGTGGACCAGCCGCCGCTGCCACCGTGGGGCGCGCCGGGGCCGTAGCCGTCGACCGAAGTGCCGACGCCGGCACCCGAGTTCGTACCCGCGTCCGACCCGCGCCACCATTCGACCGACGACGGCACGGGCGGTGCTGCCTCGGGCGCCGGGGCGGCGGACGCGCCTGCCCCGGACGGCGTCGCATCGGACACCGCCCCCGTAGGCCCGCCCGACCCCGTCGGCGTCACATCAGGCACCGCCGGAGCAGGTCGGCCCGGCCCGGCGGGCGTCGCCTCAGGTGTCGGAGGGGCGGACGCATCCTCCCCGGCCGACGGACCGGACGGCGCTCCAGCCGGACCAGCCACCGGCGCGCCGGCCCGCTGGCCGGCAGGCGGCCACGCCGGCGGCTGGTCCGGCATGGCCGGTGGTGGTGGTGTCGGTGGCGCGGTGGGCCGGGCGCTGTCGGCGTCCTCCCAGCGCTGGGTCTCCTCGTTCCAGAAGCGCGCTCCCCCGGTCATCGTCGCCCTCTCACAGCCCCACCAGGCCGGCCAGCGCGCCCGCCGAGGCGAGGACGCTCAGCAGGGCCTGGGAGTCGTCGAGGAGGTTGCGCAGGCGCTCGCGGCGGGTGGGGGTCGCCTGGCCGGTGCGGGTGATCTCGTCCTCCGTGTCGGCGAGGGCCGCGTCCAGTTCCGCCGTCTGCTCGCTGGCCCGCACCCGGGCCAGGTCGGCGCGCAACTCCCGCACCGCGCTCAGCAGTTCCTCTGCCGCCGCGTCGTACTGCGCGCTCGTGCCGTGGTGGCTCTCGGCGTGCGCGTGGTCGCCGATGGCGAACGTGCTGTTCGACACGTCGCCGATGCTGATCCTCGTCTCATCCGTTGCCATGGCCGTCGGCCCCCTTCTGCGGCGTGCCGCCGCCGGTCGTGGAGGAGGCGGAGGCCTTGTCGCCGACGGCGAACGTGCTGCCCTCGACCTTGCCGATGTGCACGCCTCCGTTGCTGATGTTGTTGACCTGCTGGACGAACTCACCGGTCTGGTACCCGGATTCGGCGAGCGCTGCCCGCACCCCGTTGGCCACCCGGTCCTGGATGCTCTTGAGGTAGCGGGAGACGTCCATCTCCTGGAAGTGCGAGCCGGCGTTCGCCGAGCCCAGCTCCCGCACGGACAGCGTGGGCCCGTCGGGCAGCGCGTTCGCGTACCCGCCCGTCAGCAGCCGCCAGCCGTAGACGACGGCCTTGCTGAGGACGACCAGGGAGGCGGCCAGGGAGCGCGGCAGCCGGGCCATGGCCCAGGCCGCCTTGCCGAGCACGTTGTTGTGCCGGAACCGGTGGGCCGTACGGTCGGCGTCCTTGAAGTCCGCGCGCACCGGCAGCAGTACATGCGGGGCGATCTCCAGCATGAGCATGCGGCCCTGGGTGTGGATGCGCACGAACACCGTGACGACCAGCTCCTCCTCCCAGCCGCCCACGCGGATGCGCAGGAAGTGGCGGCGCTTCTCGGCGCCTTCCTCGACCGCGTGCGCCCGGTGGTCCTCGAAGGCCTGCGGGTGGTACGGCGCGTCGTCGCGGCGCAGCAGCCCCTCGGCGGGCAGGAACACGCACTCGTCGAGCTCCAGCCAGCGCAGCCGGTCGCGCACGCCCGGTCCCGCGTACTCGGCGGGCAACCGCAGCCGTTCCACCAGCGGCCGGATCTTCTCCAGCACCAGACGGTTGCTGATCGGCTGCTGCTTCTTCAGCGGGTCGGGCTTCAGCTCGACGGCGAGGACCCAGTCCGGGTAGGCCGCGCCGGCCCCGCAGAACGGGCGCGCCTCGTGGTACATGACCAGAGGCGCGTGCTGTTCGGTCCGGATGCGGTGCTTGAGCCACTGGAACCGCTGGCTGTCGCCCTGCTCGGCGGGGTCGCCGGCGGCGTCCGGGAAGCGCTGCGGGGACAGCTCGGCCGCGAGCACGCGCGCGAAGGCGCCCCGCTGGCCCGCCGTGCACAGGATGATCAGCACGAAGACGATGAGCGCGGCCCAGGCCTGCCAGGGTTTGATCGCGTTCGCGAGGCTCTTGAACCCCACCAGGAAGATGTCGCTCGGGCTCAGTGAGTCGAGGCCCTCGCCGTCGGTGTAGACGTTGCCGTAGTCGTCGTACGACACGTGGGTGTCGCCGCCGTCCCAGCCGCCGAACGCGGCGATCACGGTGACCAGCAGCAGCCCCGCGAACGTGAGGCGGCCCCACCAGCGGAAGACAAAGGCGGCCACCAGGCGGTACATGGGCGGCTCCGGATTGCCGCCCCTGATCCACACGCCGATGGCGAGGTAGAGGCTGGGCCCCAGGAAGACGACCAGCAGACCGCCGCTCAACGCGGCGCCCACCACCCACAGGGCGAGGATCGCCGCGGCCCAGGCGAGTTCCTGCCGACGGGCGCGCAGCGCGTGCGCGAGGACGCGAGCCGCATCAAAACCGAGCGAAGGCGGCACGAAACGCTGGCTGTTGAGGTGCAGCTGCCCGATGACGCGGTCCCGGTAACCGGAATCCAGATAGGTACCCGCGCACAGCAGCCGTGTGGCCTCACTGGCGTGTGGTGGGGTGGCCGGTGGCGTGGGTGGTGGTGCCGCAGGCTGCGACGGGTCGGCCGGCTGCGGTTGCTGCGGCACGTAGGCGTTGCTCACGCGAGTCCCCCGAGGCGTGGAAAGTCACTTGCTCACAGATGAACTGACGGGCCATGAGCATAGAGTGACGAGCCGTGCGGGGGAAAGCGGAATGCGCTGGCAGGGGTGCGTAGTTCAGTTCGCGGGCTCCGGCGGGTCCTCCCCCACCCGGCCGTCGACCGCCTCGCGGATCAGGTCGGCGTGGCCGAGGTGGCGGGCGTACTCCTCGACGACGTCGATCAGGAGGCGCCGGACGCTGACAGAGCGTCCGTCGCGCGAGGTGTGGTGGGCGGGTGCGTCCGGGCCGCCCTCGGCCAGCGCCTGCCGCAGGGCCGCGCGGGAGCGGGCCACGGCCCCCTCCCACAGGGCGTACAGCTGCTCGGGGGTGTCGTGGGCGGCGGAGGTCCACTCCCAGTCGGGCTCGGCGTCCCAGTCGACCGCGCTCCACGGCGCGCCCAGCTCCTGGCCGAGCAGCCGCTTGCTGAAGTACTCGTCCTCGACGAGGGCGAGGTGCTTGAGGAGCCCGCCGAGGGTGAGCGTCGAGGTCGCGAGCCGTGCGCCCAGGCCGGCCGCGTCCAGGTTCCCGCACTTCCAGGCGAAGATCCTGCGCTGCCGTTCCAGCGAGCCGGTCAGCGTGTCGGCCTCGGTGCCCGCGAGGGGCGGCTCGAAGAGAACCGTTTCGCCGAACAGAGCCGTTTTGGTGTCCATGACGAGCACGCTATGGCCCGTTCCGGACGATCCACTGCCGGATTCACTTACCGCTTCGGGAAGCGGCCGGGCCCCGCTCCGGTGGAGAACCGGAACGGGGCCCGTGCGTGCAATGAGTCGGCTCAGATGAGGCCGAGGGCGCGGACCGCGTCGCGCTCCTCCGTAAGCTCCGCGACGGAGGCGTCGATGCGGGTGCGGGAGAACTCGTTGATGTCCAGGCCCTGGACGATCTCGTACTTGCCGTCCTTGGTGGTGACCGGGAAGGAGGAGATCAGGCCCTCCGGGACGCCGTAGGAGCCGTCCGACGGGATGCCCATGGAGGTCCAGTCGCCCTCGGCGGTGCCGTTGACCCAGGTGTAGACGTGGTCGATCGCGGCGTTGGCGGCGGAGGCGGCCGACGAGGCACCGCGGGCCTCGATGATCGCGGCACCGCGCTTGGCGACGGTCGGGATGAAGTCCTCGGCGAGCCACTTCTCGTCGTTGACGAGTTCGGCGGCGTTCTTGCCGGCGACCGAGGCGTGGAAGATGTCCGGGTACTGGGTGGCGGAGTGGTTGCCCCAGATGGTCAGGCGCTTGATGTCGGCGACCGTGGTGCCCGTCTTCTTCGCGAGCTGGGTCAGCGCGCGGTTGTGGTCCAGGCGGGTCATCGCGGTGAAGCGCTCGGCCGGGACGTCCGGCGCGGAGGCCTGGGCGATGAGGGCGTTGGTGTTGGCCGGGTTGCCGACGACGAGGACCTTGATGTCGTCCGCGGCGTGGTCGTTGATGGCCTTGCCCTGCGGCTTGAAGATGCCGCCGTTGGCCTCCAGCAGGTCGCCGCGCTCCATGCCCTTGGTGCGCGGGCGGGCGCCCACGAGGAGGGCTACGTTGGCGCCGTCGAAGGCGACGTTCGGGTCGTCCGTGATCTCGATGCCCTGGAGCAGCGGGAAAGCGCAGTCGTCCAGCTCCATGGCGGTGCCCTCGGCGGCCTTCAGGGCCGGGGTGATCTCCAGCAGGCGCAGCTTGACCGGCACGTCCGCGCCGAGCAGCTGGCCGGAGGCGATGCGGAAGAGGAGCGCGTAACCGATCTGGCCGGCCGCGCCGGTGACGGTGACGTTCACGGGAGTGCGGGTCATGGCGTTCTCCGTATGACAGCTGGCGGTGGGGTCGTCGTTGGCCCCGGATGATCGATCTCTTGGCATCAAGAGAATCCAGCGGTCAGGCTATCGCGCATCCGACATGCGAGACGTCCCGGGCCCTGTGGCTCACCCCACAAGTCTCGTGGTGCACGAACTGGTGCGCGAAGCACAACGAATGTGGCGGCTGTGAACGAAAGTGGCGGCCGTCCGTCCGGGAGAGGGTGGACGAGGACGGCCGCCATGGGGGTACCGGATTGCCCGGATCCCGTGGGGGTACGGTTCGCGTGCCCCGGATTCGGCGGGCCATGCGTCCGTCACCCGAAATAGTTCACGTTTCTCGGCTCACTACCGCGTGCACCCCGTCCGCCCGTCGGCGAGGGTCGCGCAGGCACGGGCCGCGCCCGCGTCCCGTACGGCCACCATCGGCGTGTACGCGATGGTGTCCCCGGCGCCGGCGATGTCACCGCGCTCCCGGACCGTGCCCACGGAGAGCTGCACCGTGTCGCCCGGGGAGGCGTCGGTGATCCGCCCCCAGGCGGCGCCGCACGTCCTGCTGTAGCGGACCTCCAGGGTGACGGTGCCGATGGTGGCGGTCTTCGCGGTGGTCACCAGTTCGCCGCTGCACCCCATGGCCTCGGCGTCCTTGCCGGTACAGGCGGAGTGGGCGCACTTGACCCCGGCGGGCAGGGCCGGGTGGGTGGCGGCCGGGGAGGGCGAGGACGGGGGCGGCGTGGCGGCGCGCTCGTGCTTCTCGCCGCTGCCCTGACGGGTGAAGAAGAAGACCCCGGCGATGATGACGAGCACACCGGCCAGGCTCGCGAGGAGCATCGTCACGCGGTGCCTGTTCGCGCTCGCCGTGCCCGCGCCCGGCCGCGGAGGCCGCGCCCCGCCGTCGTACGGATCCGGGACGCCTCCCGAGCCGCTCGCGCCGCCCGCTTGCCCGAACTCCCCCGGCGCCGCGCCCGCCTGGGAGATCCGGAGCGCCTGCATGGTGGTGTCGTGCCGCGCCTCCGCGCGGTTCCAGGAGCGTTCGGCCAGCTCCCACAGCGTCGTCAAGTGAACCGGGCCAGTGCCGGTGACCTCGGCGAGCGCGACGGCCGCGCCCTTGGGTGCGAGCAACTCGCCGCCCAGGTAACGCTCCCAGGACGTCTTGGCGTAGCCCGTGCGGTCGGCCAGCGTCGCGGGGTTCAGGCCGCTGCGGTCGACGAGCAGCCGCAACTCACCGATGAACTCCTTGATCTGCGGATCCAGATCGTCCGGCAGGGCCTTCCAACGAGGCATCGCTTCCCCCCAATACGCGGTACGCCCCCATGGTCCCCCGTGCCGCCCCGATCGGGCACCCCGACATGTGGCAGTGCGCGGACACGGTAGCGGAACGGTCACTTCCGTGCCACAGCGCACAGACAGGCGTTGAACAGGCAGTTCTCGGCAGGGAAGGCTGTGTCTGCGACGGCGGCCCGCCCCTCATCGGGGGAGGGGGCGGGCCACCGTTCCGCATGTCCACCGGGCCCACGGGGAGGCGTTCACCCGCCCGGCGTCACCAGGCCCGACTCGTAGGCCACCACCACCGCCTGGGCCCGGCTGCCGAGATCGAGCTTGGTCATCGTGCGGTTGAGGTGGGTCTTGACCGTGGCCTCGCTGATGTAGAGGCGGTCGGCGATCTCCAGGTTGGACAGGCCGCGCGCGGTGAGCTTGAGGACCTCCGTCTCCCGGGAGGTGAGCACGCCGAGGTCGGGCGGGGCCGCCCCGCCCTGTGCGGGGCCCTGCTGCCGGGCGAAGGCCTCGACCAGGCGTCGGGTGACGCTGGGCGCGAACAGCGCGTCGCCGCCGTCGACGGCGGTGACCGCGGCCAGCAGCCGCTCCGGCCCGGAGTCCTTCAGCAGGAACCCCGCGGCTCCGGCGCGCAGCGCGCCGTACACGTACTCGTCCAGGTCGAAGGTGGTCAGCACGAGCACCCGGGGCGGCCGGTCGCCGGCCTCGGCGAGGATGCGCTCGGTGGCCTCGATGCCGTTGACGCCGGGCATCCGGATGTCCATGAGGATGACGTCGGGCCGGGTCTCGGCGGCGAGCCGTACGGCCTCCGCGCCGTCCGCGGCCTCGCCCACCACCTCGAAGCCGGGCGCCGCGTCGAGCAGGCCCACGAGCCCGGCGCGGATGAGGAACTGGTCGTCGACGACGAGCACTCTGGTCATCGCGTACGCCCGCCCCCCGGTGCGCCGTCCTACGTCGGTTCCGCCTCCGGCGTGCCCCCGCGGCTCCGCTCGGTGGCCGAGGTGGGCAGGGTCAGGTGGACCTCGAAGCCGCCCTCGGCACGCGGGCCGACGCTGATCGTCCCGCCGTAGAGCTTGGCCCGCTCGCGCATGCCAATCAAGCCGTGCCCGCCGCGGGTCGGCACTCTGGCTTGAATCGCCCCCTCCCCGTCGTCGGTGACCCGGACGGTCAAGTCATGGGTGCCGTACCCGAGTTCCACCCGGGCCCGGGCCCGTCCCGCGTGCTTGAGGGCGTTGGTGAGGGCTTCCTGGACGACCCGGTAGGCGCACAGCTCGACGCCGGGCGGCAGCGGGCGGGCCGTGCCCTCGACGGTCAGCTCCACGGGCAGACCGCCGGCCCGGACCCGGTCCACGAGTTCCCCGAGCCGCTCCAGGGTGGGCATGGGCGCCCGTTCGGGGGCCTCCGGGTCCTCCTCGCGCAGCACCTGGAGCATGCGGCGCAGTTCCTCCAGGGCCTCGCCGCTCGTGTCCGCGATGGTGCCGAGCGCGCCGCGGGCCTTGGCCGGATCGGAGGCGAAGACGAACCGGGCCAGCCCCGCCTGCACGGAGATCACCGACATGTGGTGGGCGACCACGTCGTGCAGCTCGCGGGCGATCCGGCCGCGCTCCTCGGCGACCGCCTGCCGGGCCCGCTCGGCCTGCTCCGCGCGCAGCCTGCGGGTGAGTTCGGCGGAGCGCTGGGCCAGGTGGCCGAACCAGACCAGCACCGAGCAGTACAGCAGCGCCTGCCCCAGCACGGACGCCATGGAGGGGGTGTCGCTGACCACCCCGGCGTACGCCCACACGCCGGTCATGCAGACCGCGCAGACCAGGGCGGTGCGCACCGGGCGGACGGAGGCGACGGTGTACAGCGCGAGCATGGAGCCGAAGGTGCACACCACCGGCCAGTAGCCGAGGCTGATGTAGCCGACGAACGCCGCCTGGACGACGGCGAAGACGGCGAGCGGCCACCGCCCGCGCAGGGCGACCGGCAGGTGGGCGAGGGCGACGAACACGTAGGCGCGGGCATCGAGTTCCGGCCAGCCCTGCGAGCGCGACTCCCGCCCGAGCAGGACGGCGACCACGGCCATGGCGACAGCGATCAGCGTGTCCACGGCGAGGGGGCGGGGGGTCCTCAGCTGCACCGCCGCAGGGTAACGCCCGAGGCCGGGGCGGGGAGTCAATCCACAGGCGTACCACGGAAGTTGCAGTACGGCACCGCTCGGAACACCCTGGCGGTACGAGGAGTTCCGCCCGGGGTCTGACGCAGCGGGCAGCCCGGCGCCCGTACGGTCGATCCGGGGAACGGGGGAAGACGCCGGTGGCCCGCGTCCCCGGGGGAGACGCGGGCCACCGGTCGTACGGGCACCGCTGCCGCTGCTCGGCGGCTACTTGGTGACCGTCAGGTGCAGGGTGTCCTTGAGGAAGGGGAGCTGCAGCCACGGCTTGGGCTGGGCCATCAGCGCCAGCAGGACGATGACGAGGCCGAGGATGCCGTAGGTGACGATGTCCGTGAAGCGCGAGCGTACGGCGAGCATGCCGACGCTCGGCAGTATCCAGCGCATGACCGCGCCGGCCAGCAGGGCGGCGCCGATCAGCAGGGTGCCGTAGCGGAACACGTCGAGCGAGGTCAGCAGCAGGCCGAGGGCGACCGTGCCCAGCACGACCAGCAGGGGCCACTGCCGGTAGGGCGCCGGCGCGTCACCCCCGGCCGCCCTGCCGCCGCCCTCGGGGCGCGCCGTGTCCCTGGTGATCCGCGGGAAGCGGCGCGAGGGCCGCCCGCCGCGGGCGTCCTCAGCCGGCACGGCGCTCCGCCGCCTCGACCACGTTGACCAGCAGCTGCGCCCGGGTCATGGGGCCCACACCGCCCGGGTTCGGGGAGATCCACCCGGCCACCTCGGCGACGTCCGGGTGCACGTCCCCGACGATCTTGCCGTCCGCGTTCCGCGAGACACCGACGTCGAGAACGGCCGCGCCCGGCTTCACGTCCTCGGCACGGATCAGGTACGGGGAGCCGGCCGCCGCGACGATGATGTCGGCCTTCTTGAGGTGCGAGGACAGGTCACGGGTGCCGGTGTGGCACTGGGTCACGGTGGCGTTCTCGCTGCGCCGGGTGAGCAGCAGCGGCATCGGGCGCCCGATGGTCACGCCCCGGCCGACGACCACGACCTCGGCGCCCTTGGTCTCGACACCGTGGCGGCGCAGCAGGGTGAGCACGCCGTTCGGGGTGCAGGGCAGCGGCGCGGGCTCGCCCAGCACCAGCCGTCCCAGGTTCATCGGGTGGAGTCCGTCCGCGTCCTTCTCCGGGTCCATCAGCTCCAGGATGCGGTTCTCGTCGATGCCCTTGGGCAGCGGGAGCTGGACGATGTAGCCGGTGCAGGCCGGGTCCTCGTTCAGTTCCCGCACCACCGCCTCGATCTCCTCCTGGGTGGCGGTGGCGGGCAGCTCCCGCTGGATGGAGGCGATGCCGACCTCGCGGCAGTCGCGGTGCTTGCCGGCCACGTACTTCCGGCTGCCGGGGTCGTCCCCGACCAGGATCGTGCCGAGGCCGGGCGTGAAGCCCTTCTCCTTCAGCGCCGCCACGCGGACGGTCAGATCGGACTTGATCGCGGCTGCGGTGGCCTTGCCATCGAGAATCTGGGCGGTCATGGCACCATCCTCGCGGATGACGGGCCCCGGGTTCCAATCAGGGTCGCCACGTGATCGGCGATGTTGCACTCGTGCGAACCCCTCAACCGTGAGGGACGATGACCGCGCGGCCCTTGATCCTGCCCTCGTGCAGGAGCTGGTAGGCCTCGGCGGCGCGTTCCAGGGGGAAGTGCTCGACCAGCAGCTTGATCTTCTGTTGCTGGGCGAGGGTGATGACTTCCATGAGTTCGGTGAGGTAGCCCCAGTAGGGGGAGGCGACCGAGCACTCGTGCGGCGGGCTGAAGAAGTTGACCGGCAGGGCTCCGCCGCCGAGGCCGACGATGGTGAGGTGGCCGAGCACCCGGGCCACCTGGGCGGCCGTCCGCAGGGTCGGGTCCACGCCGACCATGTCCAGCACCAGCTCGGCGCCTTGCCGGCGCGTCATGTCCTTGATGCGCGTGACCGCCTCGTCGCCCGAGAGCAGGGCCTCGTCCGCGCCCATGCGCTTGGCGGTCTCCAGCTTGTCGGCGGCCGTGTCCACGGCGACGATCACGGTAGCCGCGCTGAGCGCGCGCAGGATCTGGATGGCCATCTGGCCCAGTCCGCCCGCCCCGATCACCACCGCGGTCGAGCCGGGCCCCAGCAGGTGCAGTGACCGCTTGACGGCGTGGTAGCTCGTGAGGCCCGCATCGGTGAGCGGGGCGGCCTCGCGGGGGTCGAGGTCGCCCAGCGGGATCAGGAGCCGTGCCGCCGGGACCAGCAGGTACTCGGCCATTCCGCCGTCGTGACCGCCCAGGCCCCCGCCCAGACCGCTGGCCACCTGGCAGTAGTTCTCCCGGCCCTCCCGGCAGTTGGCGCACACCCCGCAGCCCCAGGGGCCGTAGACGATCACAGGGTCTCCGGGGGCGAAGCCGGTGACACCCGGCCCCAGTGTTTCCACCCACCCCGCGTTCTCATGGCCGAGCGTGAAGGGCAGCCCCTCGCCGCTCCCGGGCCCCGGTTCCTCCATGATGTGCAGGTCGGAGTGGCAGGCGCCGGCTCCCGCGACCTTCACCAGGACCTGCCCCGGCCCGGGCTCGGGAACCGGCACCTCGCGCAGCTCGGGCGGCTTCTGCCATTCGACGAGTCGAAAAGCGCGCATGGCGATCCCTTGCGGCAAGTACCGCGTCAGTCGCGGATGCCGTCGACGTCGACCAGGACGTGGCGCGGGCCGCGGAAGATCTGGTTGTGACGGTACGGCGGCGGGTCTTCGACCAGCCGCGGGTTCTCCACGCGGCGGACGAACTCGCCGACGGCGACCTGGACTTCGAGCCGGGCGAGCGGGGCGCCGAAGCAGAAGTGGATGCCCTGGCTGAAACCGACGTGCTGGTTGTCGGGGCGTTCGAGGTCGACCTGGTCGGGGTTCTTGAACCGTTCCGGGTCACGGTTCGCCGAGCCGTACGCCAGGAAGATCGGCGCCCCCTTCGGGATGGTGGTGCCCGCGATCTCGATGTCCGCGAGGGCGGAGCGGGTGTGCCAGAACTGGACCGACGACTCGAAGCGCAGCAGTTCCTCGACCCCGGTCACGATCAGCTCGGGCCGACGGCGCAGCTTGTCCAGAGCGTCGGGGTGCCTGAGCAGGGTGAGCACGCTGTGGGCGATCAGATTGACCGTGGTCTCATGCCCGGCGAAGAGCAGGAGCAAGGCATTGCTGATGAGCTCGCCCCTGGCCATGGGACCGTTCGGGCCACGGTCGTGCACCATCGCCGAGAGCATGCCGGGGCCGGGCTCCTCGGCGTACTGGTCGAGCAGCCCGGCCAGGTACTCCTCGAACTTCTTCACGCTCTCCCGGCCCTCCTGCGCTCGACCCCGTATCTCCTCGTCGCCCGCCTCCGGGCCGAGGTCCAGGGCTTCCAGGGCCGTGTGGATCCAGGCGTGGAAGAGCGGTTCGTCCTTCATCGGCACGCCGAGGATCTCGCAGATCACGGTCACCGGCAGGGGGTAGGCGAACTCGTCGACGGCGTCGAAGCGGGTCTTGCCCCGCAGCTTGTCCAGGAGATCGCCGACGATGCGGCGGATCTCGGGCTCCAGGCGGGATATCCAGTCGGGTGACTCGGGCGGGCCGTAGAAGTGCCGGATCATCAGGCGCCGAGCCCGGTCGTGTTCGGGCGGGTCCACGGTGATGATGTTCGGCGCCACGCCGGCGACCTGGAGAATCGACTCGTGCCCCGGCACCGCCGTGACCGCCCGGGGGCGCTTCGTGAAATCCGAGCTGACCCGGTTGTCGTGGAGCAGCGAGACGACCTCCCGGTAGGTGCTGACGACGTAGGTGCCGTCCGGCTGCCGCGACACCGGCGTCTTCCTGAGCTCCTCGTAGAAGGGGTACGGGTTGGCGCGGTTGGCATAGCGGAGAGCCTGCTGCCAGGGAGTTTCCTCGACCACGGTTCCTCACCACCTGTCGCTGTTGCGCTCGCGGTCGCCGTGACGCTCGTCAGCGGCTCCGGGGCCGGAACTCGGCCCGCCGCTCGGTCGGGTCGTGGCCGGTCAGGACCACGTCGGGCATCGCGGCCGGGGCGCCCGGTGCCGGGAACCCGGCCGGCATCGCCTGCATGTAGTCGGGCACGTCCCAGCCCGGCGGCGGGGGCGGGAACGGAGCCGACTGCTCGATCAGCCGCCCGTAGTGCTGCAGCCACTTGCCCTGGTCGAAGGCGACGGCGGCGACGGTGCGGCCCCGGTGGCCGTAGGCGGCGATGAAGCGGCGCTCTTTCACCGATCCCTGGGTGAAGATGATCTCGTCGCCGAAGGGCGGTACGCCGACGGACTTGATGTTCACGCCGAACTGGCCGGACCAGAAGCTGGGGAGCAGCAGGTTCGGCCGGTAGTGGGGTTCGAGGTTCACCATGTTGTGGGCCGCGACCTGGGCGCCGAAGACCGCGTTGTCCCAGTGCTCCATCGCGAGGAACTCGTACTCGTACAGCACGTAGGGCTGGCGGGCGACGTCCCCCGCCACGTAGACGGAGTCGGTCACCACTCCGTTGATGTCGAAGGCCCGGCCTCCGGCGTCGCAGCCGACGCCCCAGGGGCCGACTGCCAGCCCGGCGCCGTCCAGCCATTCCACGTTGCGGATCGAGCCCAGCGAGGCCAGCACCAGGTCGGCCTCCACGGTGGTCCCGTCCGAGAGCCGGGCGCCCCGTACGTGTCCGGCGCCGTCGTCCTCCAGCGACAGCACGCCCACCCCGCAGCGCAGGTCCACGCCGTGGTCGCGCTGCGTCTCAGCGGCGATCTCGCCGATCACCCCGCCGAGCGCGCCGATCAGCGGCGCCGCGCCCCGCTCGGCGACCGTCACCGGGATGTCGAGGTCCCGGCAGACGGAGGCCGCCTCCGAGCCGATGAACCCGGCGCCGATGACGAGCACCCGCGAGGGCCGCGCGGCCAGCGCCCGCTGCAGCGCCGTGGCGTCATCACGCGAGCGCATGGTGTGCACGCCCTCCAGGCCGGCCTCGGCCGGGTTGTGCCACTGCCGCGCGCGGGTTCCCGTGGCGATCAGCAGGCGGTCGTACGGCACCTGATCGCCGTTGGCCAGGAGGACCTGCTTGTGGGCCCGGTCCAGCCGGGTGGCGGGCACCCCGAGACGCCACTCCGCGTCCACTTCCCGCAGGCGGGGCAGGGTGGTGTTGCCGGCCGGCACCCACCCCTTGAGCACCTGCTTGGACAGCGGAGGACGGTCGTAGGGCTCGTAGGGCTCGTCCCCGATGATGGTCAGGGACCCGGTGAAGCCCTCCTCGCGCAGGGCTTCGGCGGCCCGCAGTCCCGCCAGGGAGGCGCCGACGATGACGATCCGGCCTCGGGCCCTGAAGTCGCGCACCAGCTCCGAGAGCGTTGCCGCCATGGTCATGACGTCGTGCCCCGCTCCGCGTCGGCCGGGCCGTCCAGGCGGTCGACCACGATCGCCTGCACCGGGCAGGCCGCGGCGGCTCGCCGTACGTGCAGGCGCCGCTCGTCATCGGGGTTGGGTTCGTAGGAGAGCACCTCATCGCCCGTCAGCTTGAAGACCTCGTGGGCCAGGTACACGCACTGCGCGTACCCCTGACACCGGTTCAGATCCACGGCGATACGCATGGGCAGACCCCTTCCGTCCACGGCGATCACTTGGGGTGACGCGTAATGACGGTGAGTGTCACGGCACGGGAGCCGCCGATATGTGAGGGCGTCGGCACCAAGGTGCGCCCCGGCTGTGCCCCGGCCGTGCCGCCGCAGGGCGGTTCTCCACCCTGCCTTTACGACCATAACCCGCAAGCAGGTGCCCCGCACGGGCACGCCAACTCGGCGAGGACCGGCTGCTCTTGAGCACATACGACGGCGCGAGGGTGCGACGACCCTGGTGCGAGGTCAGCACAAGAGGTTGACACAAGATCAGCAATCTGATTTAACTCAATAACTATGGATCTAGATAAAGATGGTTCGCCGTCGCCGATCGAGTTCCGCCTCGATCCGGGATCAGGGGTGCCCACCTACTTGCAACTGGTCCAGCAGGTGGAGCAGGCGCTCCGGCTGGGATATCTGAGGCATGGAGATCAGCTGCCGAGAGTCAAGGACGTCGTCGCCGGGTTGGCGATCAACCCCAACACGGTGTTGAAGGCCTACCGGGAGCTGGAACACCGGGGCTTGGTGGCCGGTCGACGCGGAGTCGGGACGTTCGTCGAGGGCACCGTGGAGCGTGTGGGCCTGCGAGAACAGGCAGCCCTGCACAAGAGCCTGCTGGCCTGGATGCGCACGGCGAACGAGGCCGGGCTGGACGAGGACGGCATGAGTGCCCTGTTCACCGCGGCCCTGCACGATCTGCGGCAGAGCCGTGCAGGGCGCGCGGACGAGGACGGCGGCAGCAGCCGGGCGGGGGTGGTCGCATGAGCAGCGACCTGGCGATCGAGACGGCCGGACTCGGCAAGCGCTACGGCCGCACGTGGGCCCTGCGGGACTGCTCGCTGGCGGTTCCGGCCGGACACGTGGTCGGCCTGGTCGGCGCGAACGGTGCGGGCAAGACAACACTGTTGAGCCTGGCGGTCGGCCTGACCAGGGCGACGACGGGGCAGGTGCGGGTGGCAGGCGGCAGGCCTGCGGGGTCGGCCGCCGCGCTTGACGCGGTCGCCTTCGTCGCCCAGGAGGCGGCGCTCTACCGCAATCTGTCCGTGGCCGACATGCTGCGGATGGGGCGCGTCATGAACCGGCGATGGGATGCCGACCGCGCCCAGGACCGCCTGAAGGAGCTGGGCATTCCACTGGCGAAGAAGGTCGGCGCTCTGTCCGGCGGCCAGCGCTCACAGGTGGCGCTCTCCCTCGCGCTCGCCAAACGCCCGGAACTGCTCATCCTGGACGAGCCGTTGGCCGCGCTGGATCCCGTTGCGCGCCAGGACTTCATGTCGGCGTTGATGACGGCCGTGTCGGAGGACGGCATCTCGGTGGTGTTCTCCTCCCACGTCGTCGCGGAGCTGGAGCGGGTGTGCGACTACGTGGTCGTCGTACACGGCGGCCGGATCCAGGTCTGCGGTGAGGCCGAGGAACTGGTCGCCGGGCATCACGTCTGGACAGGTCCGACCGCGCAGGCCGATTCCGTCACGCAGCGCTTCCCGGTCGTCCGGGACCGGCGCACTGCCGCCCAGGCGCACCTGCTGGTCCGCACCCCCGACCCGTCGGCCGCACCGCCGGGCTGGCAACGGCACCCGGTCGGCCTGGAGGAACTGGTGCTCGCCTACATGCGCGAACCCTCCGCCTCGGCCCTGCCCGGCCCGAAACCCCTACACGGCGAACAGGTGGTCCACTGATGGCAATGACCGATGCACCGTCCCCGGCTCGCGGCGCCTCGCTGCCCCGGCTCGGCCTTGCCTGGGTGACCTGGCGCCAGCACCGGTTCGCTCTCTATGGCCTGCTGGCGATGCTGGCCTGCTTCGCCGCGCTGATGGTGGCCGGAGGCCTGCAGGCACGTTCGACCTACGACCAGCTGGGGCTGGCCCAGTGCACGTCCTACTCCAGCGGCCGCTGCCGGCAACTCGCCGACGACCTGTTCACCTCGTACGGGTCGAAGTGGCCCTTCCTGTTCCTCCTTCTGCTGCCAGGGGCATTCGGTGCCTTCCTCGGAGGGCCCCTGATCGCACGGGAACTGGAGACGGGCACCTACCGGTTCGCCTGGACACAGGCGGCCGGGCGCACCCGCTGGCTGCTGACCAAGCTGACCCTGATCGCGGTGGCACTGGCCGCGGTGACGGAGGCATTCGGCGCCCTGTACACGTGGTACAACGCCCCACTGGACCACGCCCTGCCCAGCGGATTCGGCGACCAGCTCACCTTCGAGCTGGAGGGGATCGTCTTCCCGGTCCAGACGCTGCTGGCCTTCACGGCAGGCGTCCTCGCCGGCGTGCTCATCCGCCGCACCATGGTCGCGGTCGGTACGGTCTTCCTCGGCGCGTTCGGCCTGCTCATGGCGACCGACTACAAGCTCCGCCGGCACTACATGACGCCGCTGACCACCATCGGCAAGCCCGGCCCTCGGGACTGGGTGATCGGCAACGCATACACGGATCCCACCGGTCACCCGCTCGGCACTGCCCAGAGCCACAGCCTGTACATGAAGTACCTGGCGCAGCTCCCCCCTGGCAACGGGCTTCCCTCGGTCACCTACAGGGACTGGCTCCAGGCCCGGCACTACACCATCGTGACGAGCTACCACCCCGCCGGCCGCTTCTGGTCCTTCCAGTTCATCGAGGCCGGCTGGACGGGCCTGCTCGCCCTGCTCCTGGCCATCGTCACGGTCTGGCTGGTCCGCCGCAAGATCGGCTGACCCGGCGTTCGTGCCGATGACCGCCTTCAACACCGTGGTCAGTATGGCCGCCGGGCGGCTGACCAACCGGTACGGGTCGCGGCTGCCGCTGCTCGTGGGGGTGCTGATCCAGGCGGCCGGCCTGCTGGCGCTGCTGGTGCCGCCAAGCATCGGCGGTGGGCTCGCGGTGCCGCCGCTGACCACCTCGATGCTGGAGGCGGAAGAGCACGAGCGGGCCTGCCTGGCCTCGGGCATCCTCAACTCCGCCCGGCAGATCGGCGGCGCCATCGGGGTGGCGGTCTTCGGTGCCCTGGCGGCCGGCGGGTCGGGCTTCATCGCCGGCATGCACCTCTCGATGCCGGTGTCCGCGCTCTCGCTGGTGCTGGCCTCCGCCACGGTGGCAGCGCTGCTGCCGGCCCGGCTGCAGCCCCAGACCGGCTGAACCCGGCGGCTCAGGCCTCAGGTTTCAGAGGGTGTTCGGGTCCGCGCCGGGGGGCCCGCCTCGAAACCGCAGACAACGGCGGCCGTACCCGGCTGGAGGTCTCCGACCCCGATGCCCACGCCTGGCTCGTACGGCGCCGCCCCGGCGCGGACGAGGAGTCCGGCCGGGGCCTGTTGCCGGTCGACGCCGTGGCCCTGCGCCGGGGCATGGAGCACTGCCCCGGCGACAAGACCGTGTGGTGCGAACTGTCCGGCGAAACCGCCGGAGGGCTCGGTGGAGGGCTCAGTGGAAGAAGTGGCGCGTGCCCGTGAAGTACATCGTCACGCCCGCCTTCTTCGCGGCCTCCACGACGAGTTCGTCACGGATCGAGCCGCCCGGCTGGACGATCGCCCGGACACCCGCGCCGATGAGGATCTCGGGGCCGTCGGGGAAGGGGAAGAACGCGTCGGAGGCCGCGTAGGAACCGCGGGCCCGCTCTTCGCCCGCCCGCTCGACCGCGAGCTTGCAGGAGTCCACGCGGTTGACCTGGCCCATGCCGACACCGACCGAGGCGCCGTCCTTGGCGAGCAGGATCGCGTTGGACTTGACCGCGCGGCAGGCCTTCCAGGCGAAGGCCAGCTCCTTCAGCTCCTCGGCGGAGAGCGCCTCGCCCGTCGCCAGCGTCCAGTTGGCCGGGTCGTCGCCCGCGTCCTGGAGACGGTCGGCCTCCTGGAGCAGGACACCGCCGTCGATCTGCTTGGCCTCGACCTTGTTGCACGGGCCGTTCGGGGCCTTCAGCACGCGGATGTTCTTCTTCTTGGTGAGGGCCTCCAGGGCCCCCTCCTCGTAGTCCGGCGCGACGATGACCTCGGTGAAGATCTCCGCGACCTGCTCGGCCATCGCCTTGCTGACCGGGCGGTTCACGGCGATGACACCGCCGTACGCGGAGACCGGGTCGCAGGCGTGCGCCTTGCGGTGCGCCTCGACGACGTCCGCGCCGACCGCGATGCCGCACGGGTTGGCGTGCTTGATGATCGCGACACAGGGCTCGTCGTGGTCGTACGCGGCACGGCGCGCGGCGTCCGTGTCCGTGTAGTTGTTGTACGACATCTCCTTGCCGTGCAGCTGCTCCGCGTTCGCGAGGCCGGCGCCGCTGCCGTCGACGTAGAGGGCGGCGGGCTGGTGCGGGTTCTCGCCGTAGCGCAGGGTGTGCGCGCGCTCGAAGGTGGCGCCGAGGAAGTCGGGGAACTGAGAGTCGTCGTCCGCCGGGGCGTAGCCGGAGGCGAACCAGGACGCGACCGCCACGTCGTACGCGGCCGTGTGCTGGAAGGCCTCGGCGGCCAGGCGCTTGCGGGTGGCGAGGTCGAAACCGCCGCCCTGCACGGCCGCGAGGACGTCGGCGTACCGCTCGGGGCTGGTGACCACGGCCACGGACGGGTGGTTCTTGGCGGCGGCGCGGACCATGGAGGGACCGCCGATGTCGATCTGCTCCACGCACTCGTCGTCCGAGGCGCCGGAGGCGACCGTCTCGCGGAACGGGTAGAGGTTGACCACGACGAGGTCGAACGGCTCCACACCCAGCTCGGCGAGCTGCTCGCGGTGGCTGTCGAGGCGCAGGTCCGCGAGGATGCCCGCGTGCACCCGCGGGTGCAGGGTCTTCACGCGGCCGTCCAGGCACTCGGGGAAGCCGGTCAGCTCCTCGACCTTGGTGACGGGGACACCGGCGGCGGCGATCCGGCCGGCCGTGGAGCCGGTGGAGACCAGCTCGACGCCGGCCTCGTGCAGGCCGCGGGCCAGCTCTTCCAGGCCGGTCTTGTCGTAGACGCTGACGAGCGCGCGGCGAATGGCCCGCTGGTTGCTCTCGGCCGTGACTGTGCTCTCGGCGGTCACTGGATTACTACCTTTCGTCCCTCAATGCGATAGCCGTTGCGGGCGAGCCGCCCCACGACCTCGACGAGCAGCCTTCGCTCGACTTCCTTGATGCGCTCGTGCAGCGCGCTCTCGTCGTCCTCGTCCCGGACCTCGACCACGCCCTGCGCGATGATCGGGCCGGTGTCGACGCCGTCGTCGACGAAGTGGACGGTGCAGCCGGTGACCCTGGCGCCGTACGCGAGCGCGTCGCGGACGCCGTGGGCCCCGGGAAAACTGGGCAGCAGGGCCGGGTGCGTGTTCACGAACCGGCCGCCGAACGACGCGAGGAATTCCTTCCCGACGATCTTCATGAACCCGGCGGAGATCACGAGGTCCGGCTCGTAAGCGGCGACGGCCTCGGCGAGGGCCGTGTCCCACTCCTCGCGGGTGCCGTAGTCCTTCACCCGGCACACGAAGGTCGGCAGGCCGGCCCGCTCGGCGCGGGCGAGCCCCTCGATGCCGTCGCGGTCGGCCCCTACGGCGACGATGCGGGCGCCGTACGCATCGGCTCCGGTGCGCTCGATCTCGTCCAGGAGCGCCTGCAGGTTGGTGCCGGATCCGGAGACCAGCACGACGAGGCGCTTGACCGCGGGGCCAGGGGTGGTGGCGGCCACGATGGGGCCCTTTCTCGGGAAGCGATGTGTCCGGCGGGCTGTCGCCCGGCCGGGCGGGTTTGTGCAGTCGGGGTTTGTACAGTCGTACGAATGCTTCACCCCGCGGGATACGGGGAAGTCTACGAAGCGGCCGACCGGCAGCAACGATACCGGCATTCCGGAAGGCCCCCTCGGGACGGGTGTGTGGCCGGAAGGTAGCGTTCGGGAGGAATCGAATACGAGCAGCCTCGGGAACGCGGTCGTCGTGCGGTGCGTTCACGGGGTGGAAGCTCACGTCGGACTGCCTTATTCACCTAGGGGAAGACGCTCTTTTGATGCCCGATCGCAGCCTGCGACTCCTCACGTTTCCCTCGCGCCCGGCCCAGCGAGGCGAGCGTGGTGCCTTGCTGCTGCGGGAGCGGCCGACCTCTCCGCCCGAGGCGCCCCAGGGCGGCCGGGACGGCAACGGTCGGGGCAGTGAGCAGCAGGACGACAACCCCTTCGCGCCACCGCCGGAGGGCACCCCGGACCAGCCTTGGCAGCCCCGGCACCCCGAAGGGTCCTCGGGCTCCGATGGGTCCTCGGGCTCCGGGGGCGGTTCCCCCTGGGGCAGCCAGTGGAGCGACCAGCAGCCGGGCCGCTCCCCCGGCGGTTTCGGCCAGCGCCCCGGCGGCTTCGGTGAACGTCCCGGCGGCGGGCCCCAGGGCCCGGACCGCCAAGGCGGCCCCGGCATGCGCTGGGACCCGACGGACCCGGCCCAGCGCCGCGCGCGCTACGCACTGCTGTCGGGCATGTGGGCCGTCTTCTTCGCCCTGTTCAGCTGGCCGTACGTGTCCCTGCTGCTGGGCGCGCTGGCCCTGTACTGGGCGATCAGCGCCCTGCGCGCCAAGCCCCGCACCCCCGCCCCGGACGCCCCGGCCCCGGCCGCCCCGACGGGCCGCCCCCAGGTGACGGCGGCCCTCGGCGGCCTGCTCGCGGGGTCCCTGGCCCTGGTCCTGGTGGGCGCGACCTTCACCGTGCAGCTGGTCTACCGCGACTACTACACCTGCGTCAGCGACGCCCTCACCCACGAGGCCAAGCAGTCCTGCAACCAGCTGCTGCCGCGCGAGCTGCGCGGGGTGCTGGGGGTCAACAACGGCTGAGGCCGAGCGCGCGGCCTGGCACGAGGTCAGCCTCCGGCGGGGGGATCGGCAGGGGGATCGGTGGGGAGCGGGGGCGTGTCCGGGGTGTCCCTCGGGGTCGCGGCCTCGCGCAGAGCCGCCCAGCGGGTCTCGCGGGACAGGTCGTCGTGCCAGTCCGGGAGCGGGGGGAACGGGTCGTCGGCTGGGAGGAAGTCGTAGAGGTCGCCTTCCTCCTCCTCGGGCCCGTCCTCGTCCTCGGTGGGCTCGGAAGCGGTGAGCGTGGAGGCGGACGGCTTCTCCGATTGGGGCGCGTCCTTCGTCGGCCTTGCCTCCTTCGCCTGCTTGCCTTCCTTGGCCGGTTTTCCTTCCTTCACCGACCTGCCCAGGGTGCCCTGTGCGGGAATTCCGGCCCGTGTCCGCGGGCCCCGTAGTCGCCAGGCCCGTACGGTCAGGGACAGAGGCAGCGCGAGCAGCATGATCCAGAGGCCCGCCGCCGCCCCGGTCTGCCACCACACCGGGCCGAAGCGGGCCAGTGCGCCCACGCCCAGGGGGCCGCCCGCCAGCTCGGCCAGGAGCGCGAGGAACGCCGCGCAGAGGATCGCCGTCAGCAGGACGACCCCGGCGGTGCGCCCGGCCGACCAGCGGACCGGCGCCGACTCGACGGGCTCCGGCCGGCCGGCGGACCCGGACTGCGGCCGGCCCGGAGCGCGTCTCACGACGAACCAGCCCGCCGTCACCCCGGCCGCCACCGGCACCAGCCCCGCCGCCCAGTTCAGCAGGCTCCCGGCGCCCGGCTCCGGCACTGCCGCGAGCAGAGGGAACGGCGGGAGCAGCGGGGCGGGGTCGGAGGCGAGCGGGTGCACCAGGTGCCCGGCGCCGAGGGCGAAACCTGGGCCGAGGGCGTAGGAGGCGGACCACACCGCCGCGTTCGGGACGAGCGCGACGCCGAGCAGCAGGACGGCGAAGCGGCCCGTCCAGCCCTGCGTCAGCTCCACGAAGGACAGCCGGGCCGCGTCGCCGTGCCACACCAGCGACACCCCGACCAGCAGCGCCCCGCCCCCGACGAGCACCGCCGTCGCGGCCCCGGCCGCGCGTGCCGCCGTACCGAACACGCCCAGCAGCGTCCCCCAGGCTCTCGGCTCCGCTCGAGCAGGGAGGCGCCGCCATCGCGGACGGCCGTACGCCGACCACACCCCGATGCCTGCCGCGCCCGCCGCGACGAGCGGCAGAGATGCCGTCACCCAGCTCCACTGGGGCCGCAGTTCGCCGCCGGAGCAGTACAGCGCGATCCCGTAGCCGGTGGCGAGGTAGCCGAGGACGACGCCCGTCCACGCCGCGTACGCCGGCACCGGCGGCGGGCCGTCGGAGTCGGGGGGCGGCGCGTCCACCGCGTCCCGGGCCGCCCGGAACAGCAGCCACAGCGGAAGCGCGAGCAGCAGCAGCGGAGTCACGCCCATCGGCAAGGGGGCGCCGGAAAGGGTGTCGGTGCGGACCAGTTCGACCCCGTGGGCCAGCAGCCAGAGCGCGGCGGCGATGTGCAGCGCGGCGCCGGGGCCGCTGTCGGGGTACGGCGAGCTGATCCACAGCCCCATCACGAGCACGGCGAACGAGCCGAACCCGAGCCCGGCCGCGACGGCACCTCCCAGCAGGCTGTTGGCCAGTCCGGGCGAGCGGTCGCGCACCCGGGTGAGCAGAGGGGACAACGACGATCGGCGAGCGGTCACGGGAATCACGCCCGCCATGCTCCCAACGACACACGCTTTCCCGTCGTAACAGGCGAACCTCCGATGTGTCGCTCAATATATGCTTATGTACTTTTCCGTACGGAGGGGCGCCCGGTGACTCAGAGCCCTGCCAGCCCGCTGCCACCGCCGCAGGAGCGCCGACGGCTGCGCGAGTCCCAGTCTCTGACGCTGGCTCAGTTGGCGGCGCGGGTCGGCGTCAGGCGCGCGACCGTACGCGCCTGGGAGCAGGGCCGCGGCACCCCGAGCGGCGACGCGGGCGAGGCGTACGCCCGGCTGCTGGCCTCTTTCGCGGAGCCGACGGCTGTGCCGCCCGAGCCCGAGCAGCTGACTCCCGATCAGGCCTTCGACGCCCTGTACGCGTTCTGCGCTCCCGCTCTCGTGCGCCAGACCTATCTGCTCACCGGGCGCCGCGAGCTGGCCCGGGAGGCCGTGGAGCGGGCCTTCCAGCTGGCCTGGCAGCGCTGGCCGGAGGTGGCCCGGGACCGGGACCCGGCAGGGTGGGTGCGGGCGACGGCGTACGACTGGGCGCTCTCCCCCTGGCACCGTTTCCGCCCGCGCTACCGCTCCCCGGAGCCCCCGCCCGCCACCCCCGCCGACCGGGAACTGCTGGACGTCCTGCTGCAGCTTCCGGCGTCGTACCGGCGCACGCTCGTCCTCTACGACGGCGTCAAGGTCGGCCTGCCGGAGACGGCCGCGGAGACGGAGGCGAGCACACCGGCCGCCGCGAACCGGCTCACCCATGCCCGTGCGGCCGTGGCCGCGCTGCTGCCGGAGCTGGCCGACCCCGCGCAACTGCACCGGCGCCTGGCCCAACTGGCCTCCGCGGAGCGGCTGAGCGCGGCCAGACCGACAACGGTGCGCACCGTCGGCGAACGCCGGAACGTGTTCTGGACCCGGGCGGCCATCGCCTTCACGGTGACGATCATCGGCGCGACGACGCTCACGCTGCGGACAGCGCCGACGCACTACGAGCCGCCGATCGCCGCGCCGCATGCGGTGGAAGGGGTCCCGGCCCGGGTTGCCCTGGGCCCGCTGTCCGAGCAGGAACAGGCACTGCGAGCAAAACTGCAACGGTCGGAAGCGAGCGGACCGGAGAGACTGGTACCGCTGGCGAGGTGAACGCCGACAGCCCGCCGCCGCTGCGGGCGGGCGGGCAAAAACGGCGGTGGGCCCGCCCCAGCCAAGGGGAACGGGCCCACCAACGCAGCTGAGAAGCTCAGGCGCTCAGGATCTCGCGCGCCAGCTTCGCCGTCTCGGTCGGCGTCTTGCCGACCTTGACGCCGGCGGCCTCGAGGGCCTCCTTCTTCGCCTGGGCCGTGCCGGAGGAGCCGGAGACGATGGCGCCGGCGTGGCCCATGGTCTTGCCCTCGGGCGCGGTGAAGCCCGCGACGTAGCCGACGACCGGCTTGGTCACGTTCTCCTTGATGAACGCAGCCGCGCGCTCCTCGGCGTCGCCACCGATCTCACCGATCATGACGATCAGGTCGGTGTCGGGGTCGTCCTGGAACGCGGCCAGGGCGTCGATGTGCGTGGTGCCGATGATCGGGTCGCCACCGATGCCGACGGCGGTCGAGAAGCCGATGTCACGCAGCTCGTACATCATCTGGTACGTCAGCGTGCCGGACTTCGAGACCAGGCCGATGCGGCCCGGCTTCGTGATGTCGCCCGGGATGATGCCGACGTTCGACTGGCCCGGGGTGATGATGCCGGGGCAGTTCGGGCCGATGATGCGGGTCTTGTTGCCCTTCTTGCCGGCGTACGCCCAGAAGGCGGCCGTGTCGTGCACGGCGATGCCCTCGGTGATCACGACGGCCAGCGGGATCTCGGCGTCGATGGCCTCGACGACCGCGTCCTTGGTGAACTTCTCCGGCACGAAGATGACCGAGACGTTGGCGCCGGTGGCCTCGATGGCCTCCTTGACGGTGCCGAAGACCGGTACCTCGGTGCCGTCGAAGTCCACCTTGGTGCCCGCCTTGCGCGGGTTCACGCCGCCCACGACGTTGGTGCCGTCGCCGAGCATGAGCTTGGTGTGCTTCATGCCCGTGGCGCCGGTCATGCCCTGGACGATGACCTTGCTGTCCTTGTTGAGCCAGATAGCCATGGTGTGTTGTGTCCTCGTCCTGAGTGCTTACTTGGCGGCGTGGGCCAGCTCGGCGGCCTTGTCGGCCGCGCCGTCCATGGTGTCGACGCGCTGCACCAGCGGGTGGTTCGCGTCCGTGAGGATCTGCCGGCCGAGCTCGGCGTTGTTGCCGTCGAGACGGACGACGAGCGGCTTGGTGACGTTCTCGCCCCGGTCCTCGAGGAGCTTGAGGGCCTGGACGATGCCGTTGGCGACCTCGTCACAGGCGGTGATGCCACCGAAGACGTTGACGAACACGGACTTGACGTCCGGGTCGCCGAGGATGATCTCCAGGCCGTTCGCCATGACCTGGGCGGAGGCGCCACCGCCGATGTCCAGGAAGTTGGCGGGCTTGACGCCACCGTGGTTCTCACCGGCGTACGCGACGACGTCCAGGGTGCTCATGACGAGACCCGCGCCGTTGCCGATGATGCCGACCTCACCGTCGAGCTTGACGTAGTTGAGGTTCTTCTCCTTGGCAGCGGCCTCGAGCGGGTTGGCCGCGGCCTTGTCGTGGAGTTCCTCGAAGTCGGGGTGACGGAACTCGGCGTTGTCGTCCAGCGACACCTTGCCGTCGAGGGCGATGACCTCGCCGGAGGCGACCTTCGCCAGCGGGTTGACCTCGACCAGGAGGGCGTCCTCCTTGATGAAGGTGTCCCACAGCTTGACGAGGACGTTCGCCACCTTGTCGGCGACCTCGGCCGGGAACTTGGCGGCGGCGACGATCTCGCGGGCCTTGGCCTCGTCCACGCCGTCGATCGGGTTGATCGGCGTCTGGGCGACGGCCTCCGGACGGGTGGCCGCCACCTCCTCGATCTCCATGCCGCCCTCGACGGAGGCGATGGAGAGGAAGGTGCGGTTGGCACGGTCGAGGAGGAAGGAGACGTAGTACTCCTCGAGGATCTCCGGAGCGGTCTCGGCGATCATCACCTTGTGGACCGTGTGGCCCTTGATGTCCATGCCGAGAATGTCCGTCGCGCGGGCGACGGCCTCGTCCGGGGTGGCGGCGAGCTTCACGCCACCGGCCTTACCGCGGCCACCGACCTTCACCTGGGCCTTGACGACGGACTTGCCGCCCAGCCGCTCGGTGATCTCGCGCGCCGCCTCAGGCGTGTCGATGACTTCACCGGCCAGCACCGGTACATCGTGCTTGGCGAAGAGGTCCCTCGCCTGGTACTCGAACAGGTCCACGCGCTTCCGTCCCTATCAGTGATCTCGCGGTTCGTTGGATGCGTGGGCGTGCCGCGAAGGGCAACGTGACGTCCGCTTGTCACTAGGGGGGCGCACACGGTGTCCGAGCGCGCGGCATGTCCGTCTCGCAGGTTATCTCTGCTTGCCGGAGGGCTCTAAATCGCGAGTCACACCTGAGCGGTGATACCTGTCACACGATGCCGGGATACCTGGCACGGCGTGCCGACATGTGAGTGACGTACAGGCTGCCTTCGTGCTGACTTGGCGCGATGTGCGAGGCCTCACCGGGCTGGGGTCTACCCGGTGAGGCCTCCGGACCGGCCCCGGTGGCACCGAGGCCGGTCCGGGGCGGTTGATCCCCACCCCAATGGGGACCACCCGCCCCTCCGCGGGACTCCGGCCGGACAAACCGATGGCATTCGGCCATCCGGGTTCCGGTCACCCCCGCGAAGCGGTACGGCCCGGCTACCAGATGTGGGGCTGGGCGCTCGGGTACGACAGGTCCTGGGCGTAGCCGGTGGTCAGGTCGTGGGCGTAGCCCGGGGTGGCCGAGTGGGCGATCCCCTCGGCACCGGTGACCGCGTGCCCGGCCAGCGGGCCGCCGGCCCCCTGCACCGTGCTGCCGAGGTCTTGCGCGAAGCCCCCGGCCTGCTGCGTGAGCGGCACGGTCGCGCCGGTGACGCCCCCGGCGAAGGGCCCGGCCTCGCCCGCCACGCCGTACGCCAGCCCGGCCGCACCGCCCTGGACCCCGCCGGCCACAGGCCCGACGGCCCCGGTGACCGTGCCGACGGCCTGATGGACGGCACCCGCGGCTGTGTCCGTGACCGGCTGGACCGCACCGCTGACCCCGGCCGCGAAGGGCGGCACCTGCCCGCGCACGCCCTCGACGAAAAACCCGGCCTGCCCGGCCACGCCGTGCGCGAGCGGCGGTACGGCGCCGACGACCCCGTCCGCGAAGGGCCGGATGTCCCCGGTCACGCCGTAGGCGAGACCGCCCGCGTCCGCGACCGCCTGCCCGGCGACCGGCACGGCCCCGTGCACCGCGGCGGAAGCCACCGGCGGCAGCACGGCGTCCGTGGTGTCCCGGGCGACCTGGCCGACCAGCCCGGTGGCGTACGACGGCACGTCCGCGAGGACCCCGGCCGCGACCGAGTGCACATCGGCGACGGCATGCGCGGCCACACCGTGGACACCCGCCACCGTGTTCGTGGCGGTGCCATGCACACCGGCGACGGCGCCCCCGACGGTGCCCTGCACGCCGTAGAGCGCGTCACCGGCCGCCCCTTGCACGCCGGGAACGGCGTCTGCGGCGGTCCCGTACACGCCCGCGACGGCATGCCCGGCCGTCGGCTGCACGCCCGCCGGCGCCTGGCCTGCAACCGGCACGGCGCCCTGTACGGCGACGGAGGCCACCGGCGGGACGGCGGAGGCGGCCGTCCCGTCCACCACCGGGGTGACCGTGCCCGGCACGGCCCGGACCGTGCCGACGGCCCGCTGCTCGACCCCGGTGACGGTGCCGGTGACGTGTGCGGGGACACCGGCGACGGAGGCCTGGACGGCGCCGGTCACCTCGGTGGCCTTGCCGGTCGCAAGGGTCGTGGCACCGGCGGTCCGGCCCTGCGCCGCGGCGACGGTCTGCTGTGCCGTCGTCCGTACGGCGCCCTGGACACCCAGCGTCTGGGCGCGGAGCGCCGCCTGCGTGGCCTGGAGCTTGGTCTGGGCGGCGGCCAGGGCCTCCTCCACCTCGGGGGCGAAGGAGGCGAGCGGGCCGAAGAGGTAGTCGATCTCGTCCTGCTCGTCCCGGGGAGACGTCGAGACGGCGTGGGTGGCCTCGTCGGCGACCCGGGCGGTGACGGGCGCGCCCTCGGCGTGCACACGGGCCTCGGCCTTCGCCTGCGTCCGCGCCTGCTCGGCCCGGGCCGCCTGCGCGCCCTTGACGGCCTGGCCGCCCCGGACCTTCGCGGCGGCCGGGATCTTGGCGTCGACGTAGCGGCGGGCCTGGTCGGCCTTGCCGGTGGCAGTGCCGGTGGCGGCGGTGCTCACAGACTGCACGGACTGCGCGTGCTGCGTGGCCTTGGCCGCGGAGCCGGTCAGGCCGGAGACGGTGCCCTGGGCGCCGGAGACGGTGTCGTGGACGTCGGTGGCGACGCCGTCGACCGTGTCGGCCAGGACGCCGATGGCGCCGGAGGCCTCGGCTCCCGCGTCCGGTACGGACAGGGTCGTGGCGGGCAGCTCGTCGGCGCTGGCGGCGGCAGAGCCGAGCGCCCACGCACCGGTGACACCAGCGGCTATGACGATCGAACGGCGGATGTTCTTGTTCATCGCGTGCGTCAAATCCTTCGGAAACGGCTTCGGAAACGGCTAGGGAGTTCCGTCCGGAGGTCGCTCAGCGCTCATCGCAGTTGGCTGACGGCTGGGAGGTCCGGACGGGCGGGCAGACCTGTTCCGCCCCCGCGCGACAGTTGTGTGGCGGGGAGGTCGGCCCTGCTGCCTAGCCGGGGAAGACGGGGATGTCCCGGTGCCGTTCCCGGGTCCGGGGCGCGTCGACGCGCGCGGCGGCGCCGGGCAGCAGCCACAGCGGCGCCCGGTCGTCGAGAGTGATCGCGTACCCGTCACCGTGACGGGACGCGCTGCCGTCGACCGCCTGCTTGCCCAGCACGCTGTCCGGGTCTCCGGAGGGCGCGGGCCGGCTTGGGGCCTCGACGGGTGCGGTGGCGCGGTGCACCGACGGGTGCGCCGCACCGTGCGGCACGAAGGCCGCGTGCGGGCCGTACTCGGCGACCGGCTGCGGTGCAGGCACGCCCACGGGTACGGGTACGGCGTGACGGGCCTCGGCACGGACGCGCGGGGCCGCGGGCACTGCTTGGACCGGGCCGGCGTGCGGCTGCGGCCGGGACGGTGCCCCGCCGTGCGGAACCGTCGGCAGCGAGCGCGTCGGCGGATCCACCGGGAGCTCCACCGGCAACTGCGTGGGCAATTGCTCCGGCGACTGCTTCGGCACCTCAGGCACCGGGGGAAGCACGGAATCCAGAGCGCGGGACGCCGTGCGCGTCACTTCACGTACGGGAGTCACGGCCTTCTGCGTGAGCGTCGTCCGCACCGGTGCCACCGTCTGGGCCACCGGAACCGCCGGCCCGCCCTCGGCCGCGTGTGCCTGCTGCCCGCACAGCAGCCCGAGGGCGAACACCCCGCCGACCAGCAGCGCCAGTTGCAGCGCACGCCGACCGGCCACCGCGCGCATCACGCGCAGGGCAGCTGGGGGCAGGGCTGCTGACAGGGTCAAGGGGGCGGATCCTCTGTGTGGCCACCGATTCGGGCGCCGTCGATCCTCGCACGGTTCGCCCGAGGTTGCGCAAGCCCCCTGTTACCGATGGGTAGTCATGTCCCCTTTCATGCCCGGCGTCACGCCATGTCCGGTATCGGCAGCGGCCGTTTCTCGATGGCCGCCGCCATCACCTCGGGGAACAGGTCGGGCGTGCAGGCGAACGCCGGTGCGCCGAGCGCCGCGAGTGCCGCCGCGTGCTCCCGGTCGTAGGCGGGCGCGCCTTCGTCGGAGAGTGCGAGCAGGGCGACGAACTGCACTCCGGAGGCCTTCATGGCCGCGACCCGCTTGAGCATCTCGTCGCGGATGCCGCCCTCGTAGAGGTCGCTGATCAGCACGACGACCGTGTCCGCGGGCCGGGTGATCCGGGACTGGCAGTACGCGAGCGCCCGGTTGATGTCGGTGCCGCCGCCGAGCTGGGTGCCGAAGAGGACGTCGACGGGGTCGTCGAGCTGGTCGGTGAGGTCGACTACCGCCGTGTCGAAGACGACCAGCCGGGTGTTGATCGACCGCATGGAGGCGAGCACCGCCCCGAACACGGACGCGTGGACCACGGACGCCGCCATCGACCCGGACTGGTCGATGCAGAGGACGACCTCCTTCTTCACGGACTGCGCGGCCCGCCCGTACCCGATGAGCCGCTCGGGCACGACCGTGCGGTACTCGGGGAGGTAGTGCTTGAGGTTGGCCGCGATGGTGCGGTTCCAGTCGATGTCGTGATGGCGCGGCCGGTGGATGCGCGCGCTGCGGTCGAGGGCGCCGTTGAGAGTGGTCCGGGTGCGGGTGGCGAGCCGCTTCTCCAGGTCTTCGACGACCTTGCGCACGACCGCGCGCGCCGTCTCCTTCGTCGTCTCCGGCATCGCCTTGTTGAGCGAGAGCAGCGTGCCGACCAGGTGCACGTCGGCCTCCACCGCCTCCAGCATCTCCGGTTCCAGCAGCAGGGCGGAGAGCCCGAGCCGGTCGATGGCGTCGCGCTGCATGACCTGGACGACGGAGGAGGGGAAGTAGGTGCGGATGTCGCCGAGCCAGCGCGCCACGGACGGCGCCGAGGCGCCGAGCCCCGCCGAACGGTCCCGGCCCGCCTGCGCCTTGGCGCCCTTGTCGTAGAGCGCGGCGAGCGTCCCGTCCATCGCCGCGTCCCGGCCGGAGAGCGTGCATCCGGTGCCGTCGGCCTGCTCGCCGCCGAGCACCAGCCGCCAGCGCCGCAGCCGCTCCCGCGCCGGGTCGCCGAGGCCGGTGGCCGTGTCGGCGTCAGCCTCCACCGTGATCCGTTCGGTTGTCATGGGCCCACCCCCGTAAGGCAGTTGTCGTCCCTCGTCTCCGGCTCGGCGCCCTCCAGACCGAGCAGCAGCCGCAGCACCGGCAGCACGGCGTCCGCGCGTTCGGCGTCGGCCTCCGCGGCGAAGCCGGGCACGGCGCCCCCTGTCCCGGCCCGGCCGCTCGCCGCTCCCGGGCCGCGCCGGACCAGTTCGCCGAGGGTGCGGCGCACCCCCGGCTCGTACGCCGCGAACGTGCGCCGCAGCAGCGGCAGTACGTCCGTGAACGCCTGCGCCGGTACCTCGGTCAGCCAGGCGTCGACCAGGCCGAGCAGCCGCTCGTCGTGCACCAGCAGCATGCCGCCCCCGCCGCCGACGAAGCCCTCGATCCAGGCGGCAGCGTCGGCGGGCGGGGTGCCCGGTGACAGCACCAGGCCCATCAGCCGTGCCGCTTCCTCGGGCCCCAGCTCCCCGTCGTCCAGCAGCAGCCGCACCGCCCGCCCCCGCACGACTCCGGGCACGGTGTCCCGCAGGGCCAGCGTCCGCAGCACGGAACGCCACCGGCCGCGCAGGTCGCCGTGTTCTTCGGCGAGGGCACCGGCCAGGGTCTCGGCGAGCAGCCCCACCGCCGTGTGCACGGCGTCCACCTGGCCGCGCATCTCCTCCGCCGCGTCCGCGTCCAGGGCGGCGCAGGCCGGGGGCAGGCCGACGAAGATCCGCTCGGCGAGGCCCGCCGCGACCCCGGCCAGCGCGCCGGTGTCGGTGCCGCGCACGTCGCCGTACCGCAGCGAGCGGACCAGGGCGGGCAGCGCCTGGGCGAGCTGGCCGACGTCCGTGTCGAGGGCCGCGCGGTCGGCGAGCACCCGCATCACGACGGGCAGCGCGTCCGGCAGCCCGGCGAGCAGGCACTGTTCGGCGAGAGCGGTGACCTCGGCGAGGGCCTGCGCGGCCGTCGCGTCCGCCTCCGCCTTGGCCGTGGCCGCGGCGAGCACGGTCGTCCCCCACACGCCCGCCTCGGCGACCCGCACCGACAGCTCCGGCTCCCAGCGCAGCCGCCAGGTCTCCCGGAACGTGCCCGTGCTCCCCCGCGACCGCGCGGGCTCGCCCCAGCCGACGCCGAGCAGCCGCAGCCGGTGCAGCAGCCTGCTGCGGCCGGCGTCGGTCTCCGCGCGCAGGTCCAGCTCCAGCTCGCGCTCCAGCGCCTCCGGCTTCAGCCGCAGCGAGCGCTGCTGCCGGGCCAGGTCGCGCTGCAACGGCACGGCGGGGGCCGCCTCCGGGACCTCCCCGAGGACGTCCCCGACCACCAGCCGGTCGTGCACCAGGGCCAGCGGTATGTCAGAGCCGTCGCACATCACCGCGCGCACGGCGTCGGTGGTCTCGCTCAGGCCGGGCAGCGGGCGCCCGCGCATCGCCGCGAGGGTCCCGGCCAGCCGGACCGCCTCGATGACGTGCGCGGAGGACACGATCCGGTCCTCCTCGCGCAGCAGCCCCGCCACCTTGGTCATCCAGCGCTCGACCGGCCGGTCGGGGGCGCGGAACAGATGCCCGTACCAGCCCGGCGAGTCGATGCCCGCGCCGTACCCGCTCGACCGGGCCAGCCTGCGGTGCGTCCATGGCACCCAGGTCAGATCCGCCTTGACCTTGGGCAGCCCCTTCAACAGCGCCCGGTCGGCGGTGACGGTGGTCTTCGCCCGCAGCGCGGGCACGTGCCAGGCGCCGCACACCACGGCCACGGCCTCCCCGAACTCCTTGCGGGCCGCGCGCACTTGGAGCCGCATGTACGCCTCCCGCACCAGGTCACGGGGGCGCCCGCCGACGCCGTACCGCTCGCGCAGCGCGCCCATCGCCTCCTCCAGCGCGGCGAACGGCGCGAACGGCTCCCGCTCCCCCGGGCCCCGGTGCTCGACGACGTCCTCCCACCACCGCTCGGGGTCGTCGTACCCGGCGGCCTCGGCGAGCACCGCGAGCGGGTCGACGCGGAGCCGCTCCTCGGCGGCGGGGCCGGGCTCCGGTGACTGCGGCGGCTCCTCTTCTTCGGTCTGCCACGCGAGCGTGTGCGCGGCCGGCAGGTCGATGAAGCGGGCCGGGACCCCGTGGTCGAGGGCCCAGCGGATCGCCACCCACTCGGGGCTGAACTCGGCGAGCGGCCAGAACGCCGAGCGGCCGGGCTCGTCCACCGCGTGGGCGAGCAGCGCGACCGGGGGGCGCAGCTCCGGGTCGGCTGCCAGCGGGATCAGCGCGTCGGCCTCCGGCGGTCCCTCGATCAGTACGGCGGCGGGCCGAGCGGCGTCCAGGGCGGCGCGCACCGCGCGCGCGGAGCCGGGCCCGTGGTGCCGTACGCCGAGGAGCAGCGGCCCGGAGGCGTATGCCCCGGTCTCCGCGGAGTCGTTCACACGCTCACCTCCCGGCAGGCGCGGTAGAAGTCCTTCCAGCCGTCGCGCTCGCGGACGACCGTCTCCAGGTACTCCTGCCAGATGACCCGGTCGGCCGCCGGATCGCGGACGACGGCGCCGAGGATCCCGGCGGCGACGTCGCCCGGCCGCAGCACGCCGTCGCCGAAGTGGGCGGCCAGGGCGAGGCCGCCCGTGACGACGGAGATCGCCTCGGCGGTGGAGAGCGTGCCGCTCGGCGACTTCAGCTTCGTGCGGCCGTCGGCGGTGATGCCGTCGCGCAGCTCGCGGAAGACGGTCACCACCCGCCGGATCTCCTCTATGCCGTCGGGCGCGGCCGGCAGATCGAGGGAGCGGCCGATCTGGTCCACTCTGCGCGTGACGATGTCGACCTCGGCCTCGGGGCTCTCCGGCAGCGGCAGCACGACGGTGTTGAAGCGGCGGCGAAGCGCGCTGGAGAGGTCGTTGACGCCGCGGTCGCGGTCGTTGGCGGTGGCGATGAGGTTGAAGCCGCGGACCGCCTGCACCTCCTCGCCCAGTTCCGGGATCGGCAGGGTCTTCTCGGACAGGATCGTGATCAGCGTGTCCTGCACGTCGGCGGGGATGCGGGTCAGTTCCTCGACGCGGGCCGTCATGCCCTCCGCCATGGCCCGCATGACGGGGCTGGGCACGAGGGCGTCCCGGCTGGGGCCGTGTGCGAGCAGCTGTGCGTAGTTCCAGCCGTACCGGATCGCCTCCTCAGGAGTGCCGGCGGTGCCCTGCACCAGCAGGGTCGAGTCGCCACTGACGGCAGCCGCGAGGTGTTCGGAGACCCAGGTCTTGGCGGTGCCGGGCACGCCGAGCAGGAGCAGGGCGCGGTCGGTGGCGAGCGTGGTGACGGCGACCTCGACGATGCGGCGCGGGCCCACGTACTTGGGTGTGATCACCGTGCCGTCCGGCAGGGTGCCGCCGAGCAGATACGTCGCCACCGCCCACGGCGACAGTTTCCAGCGCGCCGGGCGCGGACGGTCGTCCTGGACGGCCAGCGCGGCGAGTTCGGCGGCGAAGGCGTGCTCGGCGTGCGGTCGCAGCGCGTCGCCCCCGGACGCGGATGCGGACGGGCCCGCGTTCGCGGGCGCGGAGTGGTTCTGGCTCGGTTCGACGGACGTGGCGTCCACGGACACGGACATGGCTGAGGCCCCCTCCAGCTCGGCCGGTTCGACTTCTGGCATCCACCGTGCACCACGCCACTGACAATCGCTCTGACCTGCACAAATGTGCTCGCAGGGCCGATTGTCAGTGGGGGGATCTACCGTCGTTGGCATGACTCAGCAGGGGGTGCGCTGGACCGCGGAACAGGTGCTGGCACTGGCGCCTGACGCCGCGTCACGCAAAGCGGGAAGCAAACTCGGCACGGCGGGGCCGTGGTCCGGGACGGGGAGCTGCGGAGAGGGGACGGTGTGGGGGCTGTGCAGAGGCAGTGGCAGCAGGCCGTACCAGACGGTGGTGGATCTGACGGACGCGGCGGGGCCCGGGTACAAGTGCAGTTGCCCGAGCCGGAAGTTCCCGTGCAAGCACGCGCTCGGGCTGCTGTTGCTGTGGGCGGGCGAAGGCGGCGCAGAGGGTGCGGTACCGGGTCCGGCGGAGCCGCCGGACTGGGCCGAGGAGTGGCTCTCGGGCCGGCGCAAGCGGGCGGAGAGCAAACGGGAGAAGGACAGCGGGACTTCCTCCTCCGGGCCCGCTGATCCGGAGGCGGCCCGGCGCCGGGCGGAGCGGCGGGCCGAGCGGGTCACAGCGGGCGCGACGGAGCTGGAGCAGCGCCTGGCCGACCTGCTGCGCGGCGGCCTCGCCTCGGCCGAGCAGGCCGGGTACGGACTGTGGGAGGAGGCGGCGGCCCGCATGGTGGACGCGCAGGCGCCCGGGCTGGCCGCGCGCGTGCGCGAGTTGGGGGCGATACCGGCCTCCGGTCCGGGCTGGCCGGCCCGGCTGCTGGAGGAGTGCGCGCTGCTCCATCTGCTCGACCAGGGCTGGCTGCGCCGCGACCGGCTGCCGGACGCCCTCGCGGCCACGGTCCGCTCCCGGCTCGGCCTGCCCGCCTCGGCGGACGGCCCGCCGGTGCGCGACCACTGGCTGGTCCTCGCCCAGTACGACACGGTGGACGCGAAACTGACGACGCGCCGGGTCTGGTTGTACGGTGCCGGCTCCGACCGCACCCGCCTGCTCCTTTCCTACGGCGCGGCCGGCCGCGCGCCCGAGCTGTCGCTGCCGGTCGGGCTGGCGCTGGAGGCGGAGCTGTCCGCGTATCCGGGCTCCGGGCAGTCGCGGGCCGCCCTGGGCGAGCAGTTCACCCGTCCAGCCCCGGCCGGCATCCGTCCGCCGGGCGTGAGTACCGCCGAGGCGGCAGCCCGCTACGGGGAGGCCCTGTGCGCCGATCCCTGGCTGGAGTCGGTCCCCGTCACTCTGGACCGGGTCATACCGACCCCCGGCGAGGAACCGGGCTCCTGGCAACTGGCCGACGCCGACGCCGACTCGGCCCTGCCGCTCGCCCCGGCCGCGCGCACCCGCCCCGGCCTGTGGCGGCTGGTCGCCCTCTCCGGCGGTGCCCCCGTCAAGGTCTTCGGCGAGTGCGGCCACCGCGGCTTCACCCCGCTCACGGCCTGGCCGCAGGGCCCGGGCGAGGCGGTGATGCTGTGCTGAAACCCCACCCGCCAGCCGCTACCGCAGACCCTCAACCGCACCGGAAAGGACGGTCATGAACGGGTCCTCGGCCACCACGGCGTCCAGCGCACCCGCGCCCGCCTGGGACGACCTCCTCACCACCGCCCTGCTGGGCACCGACCGGCGACCGGTGCCCGGCGGCGGACCCGGCGGGCAGCCACCCGGCCGGGAAGCGCCCCTCGCGCTGCTGGACCTGGCCGCCCTGGCCACCGTACGGCGGCGGGCGGGGCTGCGGGCCGCGCCCGCCGCGCGACGGCCGGAGCCGGCGCCCGAGGACCCGCGCCCGGCCCTGCCCGGCGCGGCGGCGCACCGGCTCGCGACGCTGCTGGCCGACCGTTCCGCGGGCACGGGCGGCGGCCGCCGGGGCAGTTCGCCGGACCTCATGGAGCTGCTCCCGCAGTGGCTGGCGACGGCCAACGCGCGCGGGTACGCCGCACCCCCGCACACGTTGCCCGCCCTGCTGGACGCGGCCCGGGGCCGTACGGACCTGCGCCCGGCGGCGCTGGCGTTCGCGGGGCCGCGGGCGCTGTGGCTGGCCCGGCTGAACCCGGACTGGCGGTTCGCCCTGCGCGCGGCCCCCGGCGGCGGTGCGACGCTGCCCGACCTCGACGACTCCGAGGCAGTCGAACGCCTGTGGCAGGAGGGCCTGTTCGCCGAGCGGGTCGCCCTGCTGGGTGCGCTGCGGGACCGTACGACGGCGTCCGCGCGGGAGCTGCTGGCGGCGACCTGGGCGACGGAGCGGGCGGAGGACCGGCTGATGTTCCTCGACTCGCTGCGCACGGGCCTGTCCGCGGCCGACGAGCCCTTCCTGGAGCAGGCGTTGGGCGACCGTAGCCGCAACGTCCGGGCGACCGCGGCCGAGTTGCTGTCCGCGCTGCCGGGGTCGGCGCTCGCCGCGCGCATGGCGGTGCGGGCCGCCGCGTGCGTGGCCCTCGACCCCATGGGGGACGCACCGGCGATCGCGGTCGAGGCCCCGCTCAGGTGCGACAGCGACATGGAGCGGGACGGCGTCGCGGCCAAACCTCCGGCGGGCAGAGGGGAACGGTCCTGGTGGCTGGGCCAGTTGGTGGAGGCCGCGCCGCTCTCCACCTGGCCGCGGCGGCTGGGCGGACGTACGCCCCAAGAGCTCGTGGCGCTGCCGGTGACGGACGGCTGGCAGGGCGAGCTGCACGCGGCCTGGTGCCGGGCGGCGGTGCGGCAGCGCGACGCCGAGTGGGCGAAGGCGCTGCTCGGGTCCCCGTCAGCGCCGGAGGCCGGCGGGCCGGGGGCGGTGTCGCTGGCGGAACGGGCGAAGCTGCTGGGCACGCTGGGCGCCGAGGAGCGGGCCGCGTGGGTGGCCGGGTTCATCGCGGCGCACGGCCTGTCGGAGGCGTTCCAGCTGCTCGGGGTGTGCGCGGTCCCCTGGGCACCCGCCCTCGGCCGGGCCGTGGTGGACGCCCTCAACATCGCGCGGGACGCGGGCAGTTACCCCTGGAGCTTCAGCGGGGTCATGGGCCTGGCGGAGCGCTGCCTGGACCCGGCCGAGGCCGCCCGGCTGGACGGCCTGCTGGCGATACCGGACGAACGGGAGGACGCCTCACCGGGGGCCGGGGGGTACTGGGCGGAGGCGTTCCTGAGACTGGTCACGACGCTGCGCTTGCGCGCGGCGATGACCGAGGAACTGGGGGCGGCCGACAGCCGCTGAGTGACCGGCCGGCAGTCACTGAGCACTGCCGGCTTCCCTCCCCGGTCCGGCCTACGCCTCCGCCGCCTGACGCACGTTGCCCCGCACCCACTCCACGATCGACGTGGTCGTCGCGCCCGGCGTGAAGATCTCCGCGACACCCTTCTCCTTCAGCGGCGGGATGTCCTCGTCCGGGACGATGCCGCCACCGAAGACCACGATGTCCTCGGCGTCGCGCTGCTTGAGCAGGTCGATGACCGCGGCGAAGAGGGTGTTGTGGGCGCCGGAGAGGATGGACAGGCCGATCGCGTCGGCGTCCTCCTGGATGGCGGTGTCGACGATCTGTTCCGGCGTCTGGTGGAGGCCCGTGTAGATGACCTCCATACCGGCGTCGCGCAGGGCGCGCGCGATGACCTTGGCTCCCCGATCGTGGCCGTCGAGCCCCGGCTTGGCCACCACCACGCGGATCGGACCGGCTGCCACACCCATCACTTCCTCCATCAACCGACTACGGAAGCGACCGCTTCCGTCCGTACCGACAAGTACCGCACATCTCGCGCGTGCCGTCACCCACCGCGAAGTGAACGAACGTTATCTCCAGCATCCCGTAACCGGCAGTTTTGCGGTGGCGAGCGAGGGGGAAATCACACGGTGGGACATGAAGGCACACGGGGGAGCGCGGCCTCCTCCTGCGTGCCGACAGGAGGTCGGCCATGAAGGTCACCGGGGTACTGCCACTCTTCCTCCCGCTGTGCCGGCGCCTGTGCCCCGGCAGGCCGACCGAACTGACCAGGCTGGCCGGACTCTCCGTGGCGCTGCTCAAGGCGACCGTCCTGGAGGCCGCGATCCTCGCCGGCCACCTCGTGCTGTATCCGACCGGCCTCACCCCGGAGCGCCGCTCAGCCGAACACCCCGCCCAGGGCGACCCCGCGCGGCTGCCGGTCCGGCCGGGCCCGCCGGTCGTGCTGCTGCACGGGTTCATCGACAACCGCTCGGTCTTCGTACTGCTGCGCCGCGGCCTCACCCAGCACGGCGGACGCAGAGTGGAGTCGCTCAACTACTCTCCGCTCACGCGTGACATCCGTACCGCGGCCGAGCTGCTCGGCCGGCATGTCGAGGAGATCTGCGAGCGCACGGGCAGCGACCGGGTCGACATCGTGGGGCACAGCCTCGGCGGGCTGATCGCCCGGTACTACGCACAGTGCCTCGGCGGGGATCTCCGGGTGCGCACGCTGGTCACCCTGGGCACCCCGCACTCCGGGACGCGGGTGGCGCCGCTGGCCGACGCCCATCCGATCGTGCGCCAGATGCGGCCCGGCTCGGCGGTGATCGAGGAGCTGGCCCGGCCCGCGCCCGGCTGCCGTACGCGGTTCGTCAGCTTCTGGAGCGACCTCGACTCCCTGATGGACCCGCTGGAGTCGGCCCGCCTCGACCACCCCGACCTCGACGTGCGCAACGTCCGGGTGACCGGGATCGGGCATCTCGCACTCCCCGTGCACCCCGCCGTCGCGGCCGGAATACGTGAGGCCCTCGACGCGGCACACCCAAAGGACCGGCTCGCCGGCGGACTGACGGTGGCCTGAGGCCGGCTGAGGTCGCCCGAGACCGCCGCACAAGCGACGCACAGATGAAGAATCGGCGACGGACCGTCACTCCTCACCGAACATTCTTCGAACACAAGGCCAAACTCAGGTCCAGCCTCCCCCGAAACACGGCCGAATGCCCGTTTCCGGCCAACGCGAAACCAGCCGAAGATTGTCGGGTCCAGGTACCGGCGGGTACAGTCGCCGCACTGCTCTGGCAGCCCCTGTCGTCGAGGCGAAAGAGAAGTTGGTGAACGACCGTCACCCGTCGGGGACCATGACACCCCCGGCCCCGGCCTCGGACGCCTCCTCCGCGACCCACGCGCCCTACGGAGCGCAGGGAGTCCACTACGGCGACCTCACCACGTACGGCGGCTACGACGCCACTGGTTTTGCCGCCGGTTCCGGACCCGCCCCGGCCTACGACGCGGATCCGCTCTTCGGCCGCCTCCCGGGCGACGCGCACGCGACCGGCTCGTACGACGCCACGCAGTGGCAGACCGGCACCGGCCAGAACCTGCACTACGACCCGTACGCGGCCCAGCACCACGCGGCCTACGACTCCGGCGTCTACGACAGCACCGCCTGGGCGGTCCCGGCGCAGGCCACGGGGAACGACATCAGCGGCCACTGGGACGCGAGCACCTGGCTCCAGCCCGGTGTGTCCGAGCAGCCCGGCGGCGCCGACCCGACCCAGCAGTGGCAGTGGGGCACCCAGACCTTCGACACGGGCGCGTACGACGCCACCCAGTGGAACGCCGACGGCCAGGCCGTGGCCGCTCACCACGAGCAGCCTGCCGAACCGTTCGACCAGCACTCCACCACCGTGTCCGAGCAGGCGCCGTACGGCGACACGGCGTACGAGGACACCGGCTTCCAGGACCCGTACTACCAAAACATCGACTTCGAGGACTCTGACGAGGACTCTGGCTTCGAGGACTCTGGCTTCGAGGACTCTGGCTTCGAGGACGACCCCGCCGAAGACGACGAGCTGTCCTCGACCGGCGAACTGCCCGCCGTGACCGGCCTGCTGGAGGACCAGGAGGAGACCGGCCCGGCCCCGGCGCCCCGCGGGGGCTCGCGTGGCGCGGGGCGGTCCCGGCGCCGTACGCCCGCCAAGCGCTCCGCGCTCCTGACCGTCGCGGTCCCCTCCGTCTGTGTCATGGGGGTCGCCGGGATCGCCGCCGCGACCGTGGGCGGCCTGACCGACGATGGCAAGGAGACCACCGCCTCCGCCCCGGACGCGCACGCGGTGCAGCCGTCGGTCGCCAACAACAAGCTGGACACCCAGCTCAGGAGCCTCTCCGCCGGCGCCGACGACTTCGCCGACCGGGCGAGCCGTACGCAGGAGCGCATCGACCTCAAGACGCAGCAGGAGCTGGAGAAGAAAAAGGCGGCGGCCGAGGCCGCGCTCAAGGAGCGGCTGCGCCCCAAGTTCGTGCTGCCGGTCCTGCAGCACGGGCTCAGCGCCTACTTCGGCCAGGCCGGCGTCAACTGGATGTCGGTGCACACGGGCATCGACTTCCCGGTGTCGTACGGCACCACGGTGATGGCCGCGACCGACGGTGTCGTCTCGACCAAGTGGAACAGCGCCTACGGCAACATGTTGATCCTGACGGCGAAGGACGGCACGGAGACCTGGTACTGCCACCTCTCCAGCTACCGCGTTGCCCCCGGCACGAGCGTCCAGGCCGGCCAGCCGATCGCCTACTCGGGCAACTCGGGCAACTCCACCGGCCCGCACCTGCACTTCGAGGTACGGCCGGCGGGCGGGGCGGCCATAGACCCCCTGCCGTGGCTGCGCAGCCACGGCCTGGACCCGACCTGAGCCCGGCCTGAAGACCGTTACGAGTGAGCCCCGCCGATATCCGGCGGGGCTCACTCGTCCACGGCTTCTTCCTACAGCTTCTCGACCGGCGCGTACCGCAGCAGCAACCGCTTCGGCTTGTCGTCGCCGAAGTCGATCGTCGCCTCCGCGTTCTTCGGGTCCGTGCCCTTGACCGCGACCACCGTGCCGAGGCCGAACTGGTCGTGGGTCACGCGGTCGCCGACGGCCAGCCCCACCACCGGCTTCTCCGTGGCGCGCCGCGTGGCGAAGCCGGACGCGCCCGCCGCCGAGGAGCGGGAGCGGGACGAGGACAGCGAGGCCGCGATGCCCGACGCGGGCCCGGAGGACACCGGCGCGGTGGCTCCCGTCCGCTTCCACTCCATGTGGGCGGGCGGGATCTCCTCCAGGAAGCGGGAGGGCGGGTTGTACGAGGGCTGGCCCCAGGCGCTGCGCATGGCCGAGCGGGTCAGGTACAGCCGCTCCCGCGCGCGCGTGATACCGACGTACGCCAGGCGCCGCTCCTCCTCCAGCTCCTTGGTCTGGCCGAGGGCGCGCATGTGCGGGAAGACGCCGTCCTCCATGCCGGTCAGGAACACGACCGGGAACTCGAGGCCCTTGGCGGTGTGCAGGGTCATCAGGGTGATGACGCCGTCGCCGTCCTCCTCGTCCGGGATCTGGTCGGAGTCGGCGACCAGGGCGACCTTCTCCAGGAAGTCGGCCAGCGTGCCCTGCTCGCCTTCCTCACGCTCCTGCTCGAACTCCAGGGCCACGGCCGCGAGTTCCTGGAGGTTCTCGATGCGGGTCTCGTCCTGCGGGTCGGTGGAGGCCTGCAACTCGGCCAGGTAGCCGGTGCGTTCGAGCACCGCCTCCAGGACGGTCGCCGGTCCGGCGCCGGACTCCACGATCGTGCGGAGGTCCTCCATCAGCGTGTTGAACCGCTTGACCGCGTTGGTGGAGCGCGCGGCCATGCCGTACGCCTCGTCCACCCGCTTCAGGGCCTGCGGGAAGCTGATCTTCTCGCGCTGGGCGAGGGCGTCGACCATCGCCTCGGCGCGCTCGCCGATGCCCCGCTTGGGCACGTTGAGGATGCGGCGCAGCGGCACCGAGTCCTCGGGGTTGGCGAGGACGCGCAGGTAGGCCAGGACGTCCCGGACCTCCTTGCGCTCGTAGAATCGGACGCCGCCGACGACCTTGTAGGGCAGGCCGACGCGGATGAAGACCTCTTCGAAGACACGGGACTGGGCGTTCGTGCGGTAGAAGACGGCGACGTCCCCGGCCTTCGCCTCGCCCGCGTCCGTGAGGCGGTCTATCTCGTCGGAGACGAACTGGGCCTCGTCGTGCTCGGTGTCGGCGACGTAGCCGGTGATGCGCGCGCCCTGGCCGGCGTTGGTCCACAGGTTCTTCGGGCGGCGGGACTCGTTGCGCTCGATGACCGCGTTGGCGGCGGACAGGATGGTCTGCGTGGAGCGGTAGTTCTGCTCCAGCAGGATCGTCGTCGCGTTCGAGTAGTCCTCCTCGAACTGGAGGATGTTGCGGATGGTCGCGCCCCGGAAGGCGTAGATCGACTGGTCCGCGTCACCCACGACGCACAGTTCGGCGGGCGGCAGCTCGTGCTCGCTCAGGGGGACGTCGACGTCTTCGGAGGCGCGGTCGCCCGTACCGACCAGCTCGCGCACGAGCGCGTACTGGGCGTGGTTGGTGTCCTGGTACTCGTCCACGAGGACGTGCCGGAAGCGGCGGCGGTAGTGCTCGGCGACGTCCGGGAAGGCGCGCAGCAGGTTGACCGTCGTCATGATCAGGTCGTCGAAGTCGAGCGCGTTCGCCTCGCGCAGCCGCGACTGGTACAGCGCGTAGGCCTGGGCGAGGGTCTTCTCGAAGCCGTCGGCGGCCTGCGCGGCGAAGTCCTCCTCGTCGATCAGCTCGTTCTTGAGGTTGCTGATCTTGGCGCTGAAGGACTTGGGCGGGAAGCGCTTGGGGTCGAGGTCCAGGTCGCGGCAGACCAGGGCCATCAGGCGCTTGCTGTCGGCGGCGTCGTAGATCGAGAACGAGGACGTGAAGCCGAGCCTCTTCGACTCGCGGCGCAGGATGCGCACGCACGCGCTGTGGAAGGTCATGACCCACATCGCGTTCGCGCGCGGGCCGACGAGCTGCTCGACGCGCTCCTTCATCTCGCCCGCGGCCTTGTTGGTGAAGGTGATCGCGAGGATCTGGCCCGGGTGTACGTTCCGCTCGGCGAGCAGGTGGGCGATGCGGTGGGTGAGCACGCGGGTCTTGCCGGAGCCGGCGCCGGCGACGATGAGCAGCGGGGAGCCGGCATGCACGACCGCGGCGCGCTGGTTCTCGTTCAGCCCCTCCAGCAGGGCCGCGGCGTCGATCGCGGGGCGCGGGGCGCCGTCGCGGTAGTACGGGTCCCGGTCCGGCGGCACGTCGAACTTCCCGCCGAACAGATCGTCCGGAAGCGGCTCCGGAGCGTGATCGTCCTCGGGCGGCGGCGGGGGCTCCTCCTCGTGCCCGCGAGGGGGCTGGAGGTCCGCCAGGAAGCTGTCGTCAAAGAGGCTGCTCATCGCTCTCCGAGTCTAGGGCGCCGGACTGACAACCGTGGGCCGCCCCGAGAACCCGCCCCCCACGGGAGGCTCCCCGCCAGGCCCCACCCGGCCTCTTCCGCCCCTCACGCTGCGGAAGCGCCCGATGACCCAGCCGTGATTTCCCGCACCTCCACCCCCGAGGTCACGAAAATGTATCGGACATACTACGCACCAACCTTCACAGAGGTCCCACGAGTTGGCTAGCGTGCGTGCGGGCCGTACGACCCCCACCGGCGAACCTCGCCGGGCCGCGCGGCCCCCGCCGAGTCCGGCGCGCCCTCGCGGCGACCGGAGCCGGGGACCCACCGACCTCTGGGGTGAATCGGCCGCCTCCCACCGGGAGGGGGCCGTAGGGCAACCCTTCCGAACGCACCCGCCCGAACCCGACAGCTAACCCGGTAGGCGGCGCATGGAAGGAGTCGCCTCCCTTGGCGTCGCACCGCAAGCCGCGCCCCGTCGGGCCCCGTACAGCAGGCCTCCGCGCCCCCGTCCTCGCCACCGCCGCACTGACCTCCGTGGCCGTACTCTCCCAGTCGGCGAACGCCTCCCCCGCCGCCGACAAGGGGAAGCCGAGCGTGGAGGAGGTACAGAAGAAGGTCGACGATCTCTACCGGCAGGCCGAGTCGGCGACCGAGAAGTACGACGCGGCCAAGGAGCGCGCCGGCAAGGAGCGCGTGCGCGTCGACAGCCTCCGTGACGATGTCGCGAAGCGCACGGAACGCCTCAACGCGGCCCGCGAGGAACTGGGCACCATAGCCGCCGCCCAGTACCGCACCGGCACCACCGTGCCGGACACGGCCACCTTCCTGCTCGCGAGCAATCCGCAGGACTACTTCGACCAGAGCCAGCTGATGCACCGGCTGACCTCGCGTCAGAAGAGCGCGGTCGACGACTTCGTCACGGAACAGACGGCGACCATGAAGAAGCGCCGGGAGGCCGCGACGAGCCTCCAGACGCTGACCAAGACGCAGGACGACCTGAAGACGGCGAAGGCCACCGTCCAGAAGAAGCTCGCTACCGCGCGTGAACTGCTGTCCAAGCTGACGGCCGAGGAGAAGGCGCGCCTGGCGGCGATCGAGAAGCAGAAGGCGGAGGAGGCTGCCCGCAAGGCGGCCGAGCTGGCGAAGCAGCAGGCGGCGCGCCAGCGAGCGGCGCAGCAGAGCACCCCGTCGCCCTCGTCTTCGCCGTCTCCGTCGCCCTCGGGCTCCTCGGACACCTCGGGCTCGTCCGGCGGATCCACCTCTTCCGGCGGTTCGACCACCTCCGGCTCCTACGACACCAAGGCCGCGGAGGCGATCGCCTTCGCCCGCGCGCAGATCGGCAAGCCGTACGTGTGGGGCGCCACGGGGCCCGGCTCCTACGACTGCTCCGGCCTCACCCAGGCCGCCTGGCGGGCCGCCGGCGTCAGCCTCCCGCGCACCACCTGGGACCAGGTCAACGTGGGCACCACGGTCTCCCTCGCCGACGCCCGCCCCGGCGACCTGATCTTCTTCTACGACGACATCAGCCACGTCGGCCTCTACATAGGCAACGGCATGATGATCCACGCCCCCAAGCCGGGCGCGTACGTCCGCGAGGAGTCGGTCTACTACGGCGGCACATCGATCATCCACAGCGTGGTGCGGCCGGCGTAGGAGCCTGACCGGCACAGGAGCGTGGCGCGACCGGCTCAGGGCGTGGCGCACGCCCGCGTGCCCCGCCCTGAAGAGCCGCGTCCCTCTCTAGCATCGGGCGCATGTTCCGCCTCTCCTCCCTGCGTGCCTGGTCGGCGCGGCGTTCGCCTGCGGCCGGGACCGCGGTGATGGCCACCGGGATCGTGTCGGTGGGGCTGCATCTCACGGGCGACGAGGGGCTGTCCCAGGTCTTCCTGGGGCTGACCTGCGTTGCCTGGCTGGGGCTGGGCGCGGAGTTCGTCGTACGGCTGGCGGGGCAGCGGCGGCGCTGGCTGGCCGAGGCCGGAAGTCCCGGGGCGCTCACCGCCGTGGCCGCGACGTCCGTCCTGGGCACCCGGCTCTCCACGCTCGGCCGGCAGACCCTGGCCGAGGCGCTGCTCGCGCTGGCGGCGCTGCTCTGGCCCGTGCTGCTCGTTCTCGTCGTACGGCGCTGGGAGCGGCGCATGCCGGGAGCGGTGTTCCTGTGTTGTGTGGCCACACAGGGGCTCGCCGTACTGGGGGCCACGCTGGCCGCGGCCGAGGCGACGGCGTGGCTCGCGCACGCCGCGCTGGTGATGTTCTTCCTGGGGCTGGTGCTCTACGGCGTCGCCCTGGCCCGGTTCGAGTCGCGGCAGGTGCTGGAAGGGGCCGGGGACCACTGGATCGCGGGCGGGGCGCTCGCCATCTCGGCGCTGGCCGGGGCGAAGCTGCTCTCCGCCGACAGTGCCCGGCTGTACCTGTGGAACGTCGACGACCGGGGGACGCTGCGTACGCTGACGGTCGCCCTGCTCGTGCTGGATGTGGCCTGGTACCTCGTGCTGCTGGCGGCCGAACTGGTCCGGCCGCGCCCGGGCTACGACGTACGGCGGTGGGCGACCGTGTTCCCGATGGGAATGACGGCGGCGGCGACGGTGGCCGTCGCCGCCGCGCTGGACGTTCCATGGCTGAAGGGGCCGGGGCGGGTCCTGACGTGGGTGGCGGTGGCCGCCTGGCTCGCGGTCGCCGCCGGCGCGGTGCCGACGGCTCGCGCCGCCGTCAGGCCCGGGCGCTGAGCGTCAGGCCGAGAGCGCCGAACTCAGGTCCACAGCACGGCGATGAAGATGTTCGTCATGGTCAGCAGGCCGACCAGCCCGAAGATGTTCTTGTCGATCTCCTCCTCGTCACGCTTCACGTAGACCAGCCCGAGGATCACGACGAGCAGAGCGAGCTTCAAGCCGATCTTGAGGAAGTTGAGGTCGTGGCCGTCGTCGTCGGCCCGGTGGAGGCCGACCAGGATCACACCGGTGGCCAGCATCGTCAGCGCGCCGTGCAGCATCCCGGGCACGAACCGTGCCGTGCCCTGGCCTATGGCCTTGATCTGGGTGATGAATCCGCCCAGCAGCGCCGCGATGCCGATGATGTGCAAGGCGACGAATATGTGGATGAGTACGTCCATGAGGCCGGAGCCTAATCAGGGCGCACCCGCGGGGCGTCCCCGGGGCACCCGCCCCCCATCCATGCTCTTGCGTATACGCGCCCCATAGCACCCCACCGCTTCCGGAGCCCCGGCATTCCTCGCTTCGGTCACCACGCTGCGCGAAGGCGACGGCTCCGAACCGGGAGCGCGGTCGCATACGGTCACATCCCGGCCCGTCAGGGCCAGTTCCGTACACCGCGTTACCAACCCGTCACCGTCCGGCCTAGCGTCCTCCCCCAGGTGACCGGCTTCCCACGCCGCCCGGCCAGGGGCGACAGTCGGCCACCCCCGCCGAGAAAGGTCCGGCGGCGGCCCGATCCCCCCGTGCGGGCCGCCGCCGGACGTACCGACCGCTCCTCGGCCGCACGAGGCGTACGAAAGGACGTGACGGTCCAGGTGGCAGCGCACCGCAAGCCCCGACAACGCTCACTCAGTGGCGGTACGGCCCGCACGGCCGTCACGCTCGCCATGGCGGGCGCGGCCACCGCGACGGGCTTCGACGCAACGGGACACGCCGCACCGCAGCTGACTCCCACGCAGGTGAAAGCCAAGGTGGACAAGCTGTACGAGGAGGCGGAGGCCGCCACCGAGAAGTACGACGGCGCCAAGGAGAAGGCGGACGCGGCCCAGCGGCGGCTGAACTCGCTGCGCGACGAGGTCGCCCGCAAGCAGCAGGGGCTCAACTCGGCCCGGGACGCGCTCGGTTCGATCGCGGCGGCCCAGTACCGCGACGGCGGCATCGACCCCGCCTGGCAGCTGGCACTGTCCAGCGACCCGGACCGGTATCTGGACGGGGCCGCGTTCGCGGAGCGGGCCGGCCACCGGCAGGCCGCCGCCGTCTCCGGGGTGCGTGAACAACTGCGGGAGATCAAGCAGTTGCACAGCGCCGCCAGGACCGAGCTGACGTCGCTCCGCTCCCGGCAGGCGGAGCTGAAGCGGCAGAAGAAGACCATCACCGGCAAGCTGGCCGAGGCACGGCGGCTACTGACGCGGCTCACCCCGCGCGAGCGCGCGCAGCTCACCGGCGCCGACGGCACCACCGCACACGCCTCACGGTCGGCCCCGGACACCCGGGAGGCGCCGGTGCGTACGGGCTCCGCCGCGGCCCCCGACTCCCGCGCTGCGGCGGCCGTCGCGTACGCCTACGGCAAGCTCGGCAGCCCCTACGTGTGGGGCGCGACCGGCCCGAACGCCTTCGACTGCTCGGGCCTGGTCCAGGCCGCCTACCGCTCCGCCGGCGTCTCCCTGCCGCGCACCACGTACGCCCAGATCAACGCCGGCCGGCGCGTCTCCCGCTCCCAACTCCAGCCCGGGGACCTGGTGTTCTTCTACTCCGGGATCAGCCACGTCGGCATCTACGTGGGCGACGGCCAGATGATCCACGCCCCGAACCCGTCGGCCCCGGTCCGGCTGGCCCCGGTCGACCTGATGCCGTTCGCGGGGGCGACGCGAGTGGCGTGAGCGCATATGGCTCGGGGCTCAGACCTCGCGGGCTGCGTAGGTGACGAAGGCGGCCCAGGCGTCTGCGGGCACCCCGAAGCGGGGGCTTCGAGCGCCGAGCTTCGAGTCGCGGACGTGGATGGCGTGGGGGCAAGCGGCGACTTCGAGGCAGGCGTCCTCGGCTTCACTGCTGTAGCTGGACTTGCGCCAGGTGTAGGCGACTTCTAGGCATTCGCCGCCCTGGTCGTCGCTGTAGCTGGACTTGAACCACGATAGTCCGGCGCTCATAGCTCCTCCGCCACCCTCCTGATGAACCGAGCAGACTCTGCGACGTTAAGCGCCTGCATGCGGATCATGCCATGACGCTGCGTCATGGCATTGAGCTTGTCCGCATCTGCGTACAGCACTCCAGTCTCCTGCCCCTCGACGTAGGCGTACTGCTCATGCTCCTTGGTCTCTACGAGGACCAGCGGGCCACCGAGCGCCACAGGGGGTGCCGAAGCGAACGGCAAGACCTGGATGGACACATTCCGCGGCACCCCCACTTCCAATAGGTGGCCGAGCTGCCTGCGCATGACCTGCTGCTTACCGACCACCGCACGTAGTGCAGCCTCATGGATCACGAAGCTGAAGTGCGCCAGGGGCTTCCTGGTCAAGATCTCTTGGCGCTTCAACCGAGCCGCGATGCGCTCCTCAATCGTCTCCTCATCAAGCGGTGGGCAACTGTTGCTAATCAGCTCGTTGGCGTACTCCTTGGTCTGCAACAAACCGGGAATCAGCATCGCCGCGTACGAGTAGAGCGTGATCGCCTCATCCTCCACTGGCACATACTGCTGCGTACGCTGCGGAAACGGCTCAGGCTTCAGGAACTCGTGTGCAGCCACCAACTTGCCGCGCGCCCCGCACAACTGATCCGCGACCTGCAGCAGCCGGAGCGTCGGCCGCCGCCTCCCGCACTCCATCGACTTGACGTACTCGTAGTCGTACCCGGCCTGGTCAGCCAGAGCCTGGCGGCTGACCCCCGCCTCCTCCCGCCACAACTTGACCTGGCCACCGCAGTACCGCCAGTTCTGCTGCGCCTGCTGGGAGTCCCCCGAAGCCACGCGCCCACCCGCCTCCCGCTGACACACCGTGTACAAGCACGCTGTGTACCCGTTCCGTTACTCCCGAGGCTACGCGCGAACCACCAGCCTGGGCTGGCCAAATGACGGAGAACCACACGCAAGGAACGAACCGCGCATGCCGACGCCGCCCACGACCCCCGGGCTCCCCAAGGACATCGAGTGGCGCCTCCCCCGCCACGCGCGCAGCGTGAGCCGGGCCCGGACCCTCCTCCGCGAACAGGCCACCTCCTGGAAACTCCCGGACGAGGTGACGGAGACGGCGGTACTGCTGCTCAGCGAACTGATGACGAACGCCTACCGTCACGCGAAGGGCTCCCCGGGCCGCGAGATCTGGACCCGGGCCATTCTGGAGACAGACCGCCTCCGCGTGTCGGTGGCGGACGCGAACGACCGTCTGCCAACTCCGCGGGAAGCATCAGCCCACGACGAGACCGGCCGGGGCCTGCACCTGGTGGCAGCGCTGGCCGACGACTGGGGCGCGGAGCCCCGCACCTGCGGCATCGGCAAGACGGTCTGGTTCGAAATCTCGACCAAGCCCGCTGACACCCATGGGGACATGCAGTGACGCAACACGTCGGACGACGTTGGACACCCCGGAAACAACAAGGGGTGGAGCCGAGTGTGTGAGCTGTATCGCTTCGAAATCGAGCCCGAGGTGCGCAGATGGCTAGAGGGCCTCGACGACCACGAGTTCAAGCGCGTCGACGAGGTCGTCGGGCTTCTGGCAGAGATGGGTCCCGGCCTCGGCGGGCCGTGGTCCGATCACCTTGAGGGACCGGTACGAGAGCTGCGACTCCGCTTCCGGGACATCGCTCCACGCATCACGTACTGGTTCGCCCCGAACCGGACCATCGTGCTCCTGACCGTCTTCCGGAAAACGAGGCAACACGACCAGGCCCAGATCGACCGAGCCGTGAGTGCCCAGAAGCTCTGCGAAAACGAGCATCATGGAGTGGCGACCGACACGTACACGAGGGAGGCGTGATGGCTGGCGAACACGTTCGCTGGGCACCGTCAGGTGCCGAGACCGACGACCCGGAACGGATCGCCATCCGGGAGGCACTGGCCTTCGGCAAGGCACTGTACGACCGCCGGACAGCCCTGGGACTGACCTCGGTGGAACTGGCCGAACGGGCCGGGATGACCCAGGACGACATCGAATGCATCGAGGAAGGCGGAACCACGCCAACCATCGGCCTGCTGCGCACTCTGGCCGCTGCCCTTGACTCCGATGTCCGGCTCACGGCAGGGCACGATCTTGGGTCCCTGTGGTTCGAGGCCCACGCCGCATAGTCCTGGCGTGGGTCTCTCGGACCGGCGGTCACTCAGCCCCTGTCTGGGTTTCCGGAGTTCGCAAGGGGCGGTCAGACCAGCCGGCGCGCGGTCGCCCAGCGGGTCAGTTCGTGGCGGTTGGAGAGCTGGAGCTTGCGCAGCACCGCCGAGACGTGGGACTCGACCGTCTTCACCGAGATGAACAGCTGCTTGGCGATCTCCTTGTAGGCGTAGCCCCGGGCGATCAGGCGCAGCACCTCGCGTTCGCGCTGGGTGAGGCGGTCCAGGTCCTCGTCCACCGGCGGGGCGTCGGTGGAGGCGAAGGCGTCCAGGACGAAGCCGGCCAGGCGCGGGGAGAAGACGGCGTCGCCCTCCTGGACACGGAAGATCGAGTCGACCAGGTCGGTGCCGGTGATGGTCTTGGTGACGTAGCCGCGGGCGCCGCCGCGGATCACGCCGATCACGTCCTCCGCCGCGTCCGACACGGACAGCGCGAGGAAGCGCACGGGCCGCTCGGTGTCCGCCATCAGCGCCGCGCACCGGCGCAGCACCTCGACCCCGCCGCCGCCCGGCAGATGGACGTCGAGGAGGACCACCTCGGGCCGGGTCGCGGTGATGACGGTGACCGCTTGGTCGACGTCACCGGCCTCGCCGACCACCTCGACACCGGTCTCGGCGGTCCGGCCGATCTCGGCCTGGACACCGGCGCGGAACATACGGTGGTCGTCCACGAGCACCACCCGCACATGCCGGCCGCCCGTCTCCGCCGTGCCGTTCGTGCCGTTCGCCTCGGTCGCGTCGCTCATGACGTCTTCTCCGCCCTCTCCATCTCCAGCTCGACCTCCGTACCACCGCCCGGCACCGACCGCAGCCGTGCCGTGCCGCCGTTGCGTTCCATGCGGCCGATGATCGATTCTCTAACGCCCATGCGGTCGGCGGGTATCGAGTCGGGGTCGAAGCCCGGACCGCGGTCGCGCACGGAGACAAAGACAGTCCTGCCCTCGACTTCCGCATAGACCTGTACGGCACCGCCCTCGCCACCGTACTTGGCGGCGTTCACCATCGCTTCGCGCGCGGCCTGCATCTGTGCGCCGGTCCTCTCGTCCAGCGGGCAGTCGCCGACCACGACGACCTCGATGGGCACGCCGTGCTTGTCCTCGACCTCGGCGGCGTTGCGCCGGACCGCCTCGGCGACGGTGTCCGGCTCGTCGGCCTCGTCCTTGCCCGTCCCCTCCGGCTTGTACAGCCAGGTGCGCAGGTCGCGCTCCTGGGCGCGGGCCAGGCGGCGGACCTCGTTGGCGTTGTCGGCGTTGCGCTGGATCAGGGTGAGGGTGTGCAGCACCGAGTCGTGGACGTGGGCGGCGACCTCGGCGCGCTCCTGGGCGCGGATGCGCATCAGGCGTTCCTCGGAGAGGTCCTGCGTCATGCGGACGAGGTAGGGACCCGCGAGCAGCGTGATGCCGACGAGCACGGCGAGCGCGGCCTGGAGGACCGCGCCGAGGTGGGCGGCCGACCCCTGCAGCCAGAACATGGCGGAGACGCCCGCCGTGACGAGCAGGACGCCGACGCCGGCGCGCAGCAGCGTGAGCGTGTGGCGCTTGCGCCCGACCTCGACCCAGCGGGCCCGGCGGGCGTTGTCCGCCTGCCGCCAGACCAGGGCGACACCGGCCGCGACGAGGACGATGGGCACCAGATACACCCTGGCGGCGCCGCCGAGGTTGACGCTGCTCACGAAGACCACGGACACGATGACCATGAGGAGCAGCGCGACGAGCTGTCCCTTGTCCGGCTTGCGCGCCACGAGCTTCCGGCGGCCGTCCGGCGCGGTCTCGGTGCCCACCAGCGAGTGCTTCTCCGCGCCGACACCGCCGACGCCGAGCGGGACGAAGAACCAGAACGCCGCGTACAGCAGCGCGCCGAAGCCATGGGCCATGAACAGACCGACGAAGACGAGCCGCACCCAGATCACGGGCAGCCCGAGATGCCCGGCGAGGCCCCGCGCCACTCCCCCCAACCAGCGTCCGTCGCTGCTGCGGTAGAGCTTGCGCGGTGGCCGCGGGTCGTCGAGTGGCAGTGCTGCGGCTTCCGGCATGCCATCGATGGTCACATGGCCGGCGATGCCGGGCATCAGGGTCTGCCCTAAGACTCCCCTGATCTTCCTCGGGGGCACCCGGCCCGGCCGGTCTTCGCTCGTCGAACGCTTCCCGGTCCCGTCTCAGGGCCGATTTCAGGGTTCGCCCAGGGTCGTCCCGACTGCCGTCGCGGCGGCCGGGCCGTCACCATGGACGCATGACGGATCACGAGCACGCCGCGACGGGTCCGGGACCCGGCACCGGCCCGCGCCCGGCCCCGGGCACCGGACCGACGGATGCCGGGCCCGCCGCGACGGGAAAGACGGGAGCGGCCGGCACGAGCAGCGACACCGACGCGACATCAGGCACCGACAAGCAGGCGCGGGAACGGGAACAGCAGGACGCCGCCGAGGCCCCCGACCGGTTCCGGCGCGACCGCCGGCACAAGATGATCGCAGGCGTGTGCGCGGGACTCGGGCGGCAGACCGACATGGACCCGGTGATCTTCCGGATCACCCTGGCCGTGCTGTCCGCGACCGGCGGCCTGGGCCTCATCTTCTACGGGTTCGCCTGGCTCGTCATTCCGTACGAGGACGAGGAGGAGAACGAGGTCCGCAAGCTGCTGACGGGCCGGGTCGACGGTCAGGCGCTGGCCGCCGTGCTGTTCGCCCTCGTCGGCTGCGGGGTGTTCCTGACGATGCTGAGAAACGGCGGCGTGCTGACCTTCGCCGTCGCGCTCTCCCTGCTGCTGGCCGGTGCCGGGTACTGGTCCCGGCGGCGCGGCGCCGCCGAGGCGGACCCGCTGGCGGCGCAGGCCGCCGCCGACGCCCCGCCGGAGGCGCAGGCACCACCGGTCTTCACCGGCTACCCCTCCTGGTGGCGGGACCCGATCGTCAAGGACGGCACCCATTTCGGCGGCACCGGCTATCTGTGGGGCCCCGGCGACACCCGCGACCGGGACGTGGTCTCGGCCCTCGACGTCGGCATCGCCACCCCCTGGACGCACCACGGGTCCACACGGCCGCCGGGCACCACGCCCCCGAGACCGCGCGGCCCGCGCTGGATCGGCGGCTGGGTGTTCCTGCTGGCCCTGGTGGCGGGCGGCCTGGGCACCGGGCTGACGTGGGACACGCGTCCGCTGGGCACCAGCCTGCAGATGGGCCTGGCCTGTGCGCTCGCGGCCTTCGGGCTGGGCATCACGGTCAGCTCGTTCCTGGGGCGTACGGGCGCCGGGTCGGTGTTCCTGGCGCTCGTCACGGCGGTGCTGCTCGCCGGGTCGGCGGCTCTGCCCAGGGACATCACGACGCACTGGATACACACATCCTGGAAGCCCGCGACGGCGGCGGACGTACGGTCCGCGTACGAACTCGGCACCGGCGACGGCACCCTGGACCTGGCCGGTCTGCACCTCGCCAAGGGGCAGTCCCTCGCAACGGACGCCCGGGTGGGCGCGGGGCGGCTGAAGCTGATCGTGCCGGCGGACGCGACCGTCCGGATGAACATCGACGTGGGGCTGGGCGACGTCCGGTTGCCGGGCCAGAGCAGAAAGGACGTGGACGTGCAGCCTGGCCGGCACAGAACGGTGACGCTGTCACCGGTCAAGGGTGGCAAGGACGCGGGCACCCTGGACGTCGATCTCGAGGTCGGACTGGGACGCGTGGAGGTGAGCCGTGCTGCGTCATGAGTTCCAGCCCGGGAAGCTGGTCGCCGGGCTCTCCCTGACCGCCACCGCCGCCGTCTTCGCCGGAGCCGCGGGCGGCCTGTGGGAGACATCGTGGGTCGTGGCCGTGCCGCTGGTCGTGGGCGGCCTCTTGCTGGCCGGTGTCACGGCCGCCGTGGCCCGGGGCATACGCAGACGACGCGGCGCCCAGGAGGCCCCGGGCGGCTAGCGGTAGCCGCCCGTCCGCTGTCGGCGCCGGGCTCGCCAGGCCGCGTCGACGGAGAGGTAGGGCGCGCCGGCGAGGACGAGGGGCAGCCAGGCCATCAGGTAGGCGAGGTCATTGCCGTAGTAGTAGGGGGTGCTGGTCCAGCTCACGGTGAGCCACAGGCTGAGGGAGATCAGCGCGCCGCCGAGCGCGGCCAGGCGGCCGAGGAGTCCGAGCAGGGTCCCGATGCCGACGACCAGTTCGCCCAGGGCGATGGCGTATCCGAAGCCGACCGGGCTCTTCAGGGCCAGGTCGACCAGGGCCGGGATGGCGGCGGTGTCGCGGACCGAACGCATCGTCTCGCCGATGGAGCCGGCACCGCCGGACTTCATGAAGGCGCTGTCGGTGAGCTTGTCCAGGCCGGCGTAGATGAAGGTGACGCCGAGGAAGACGCGGAGAGGAAGGAGAGCGTAGTGGGCGGCGCTGTCCCGCCAGTCGCGGCGACCGTGGACATGACCGGTGTGCGTGTCCGTCCGAATACTGTGAGTCATCGCTCGTAACCGCCTCTCGCCGCCGTGCCAGGGCCCTCACCCGACGATACGTACGACGAGCGGGGTCGGTTCAATCCTCGCCCATACTCTCCCGGCCGGTTCTGTGAAGCGTCTTTACGGGGTCTCGCTGCACGGATCCCGCCGACCCGCCGTTCGCGTTCGCTCCGCCGTTCGCGTCTACTCCGTCACCTGGACGATGCACCGGTTGCCGGCCGCCCCGGCGGCGGTGGCCACCTGGATCTCCACCGGTGCGCTAACTGAGCAGATCCGGTTCGCTGCGGCTGATGTCCTGCCACAGCGGCTGGTAGTTGATCCACGCCACCAGGTCGCCGCCGAGCTGTTCGCGGGTGGCCACGGCCTGCTTGTGGTCGATGAGGACCGGGCGGCCGGCGGCCTTCGCCATCAGCTGCACCTGGCAGGACCGCTCCATCGACAGGAACCACCAGGCCGCCGCGTCCACCGAGTCGCCGACCGTGAGCAGCCCGTGGTTGCGCAGCACGAGCGCCTTGCGGGAGCCGAGCGCGGTCGCGATGCGGCGGCCCTCTTCGGCGTCGACGGTGACGCCGGTGTAGGCGTCGTAGAGCGCGTGGTCCTCGTAGAAGGCGCAGCTCTCCTGGGTGATCGGGTCGAGGAGGTCGCCGAGCGCGGACAGGGCCCGGCCGTGCACGGAGTGGCAGTGGGCGACGGCGACGACGTCGGGGCGGGCCGCGTGCACCTGGACGTGCACGGTGAAGGCGGCCTGGTTGACGTGGTAGCGGCCCTCGACGACCTGGCCGTCCTGGTTGGCGAGGACGAGGTCGCCGACGGTGACGTGCTTGAACGGCATCCCGAACGGGTTGACCCAGAAGCAGTCGGTGAACTCCGGGTCGCGTGCGGTGATGTGCCCCGACACCCCGTCCTCGAATCCTTTCCGACCGAAGATCCGCAGGGCACCCGCAAGGCGTTCCTTGCGGTGCCGGCGTTCGTCCTCGACCGAGTCGTGCATCGGCGGCATGGCGAACTGCAGCTGGTCGGTGGGCAGCGGCAGCGGCGGGGTGGGTCCGTGCATACGTACTCCAGCGCTGAGTTTGCTTTACGGCCGGAAGTTACCGCCGGTCAGCGCAAAAGGGCAGAGCTGTGCTGTAAAGATGACGTACGCATCGAATACCCGACAGAGGCTGTCCGGTTTGCCCGTGACGTCGGCGACCGGCGGGGACGTACGGATCAGCGGGCGGGCGTACGAGGTCGGGGACGGCGCGGTCAAGGCCGCGTACGTCGAAGAGGTGGAACCGCCGCAGCCGTTCCACCTCTTCCGCACCGAGCTGACGGAGGTCGTGCGGACCTACGTCGAGGACGACAAGTACCTCGTCGCCCAGGTCTGGAAGCCCGGAGAGCCGGTGCGCGCTCTCAGGCGGACATGACCTTCACAGCGGGCGGGACTACTCCCACTCGATGGTGCCCGGCGGCTTCGAGGTCACGTCGAGGACGACCCGGTTGACGTCCCGGACCTCGTTCGTGATGCGGGTCGAGATGCGGGCGAGGACTTCGTAGGGCAGCCGGGACCAGTCGGCGGTCATGGCGTCCTCGGAGGACACCGGGCGCAGCACGATCGGGTGGCCGTAGGTGCGGCCGTCGCCCTGGACGCCGACGGAGCGGACGTCCGCGAGCAGGACCACCGGGCACTGCCAGATGTCGCGGTCCAGGCCGGCCGCGGTCAGCTCCTCGCGGGCGATGGCGTCGGCGTCGCGGAGGAGGTCCAGACGCTCCTTCGTCACCTCGCCGACGATGCGGATGCCGAGGCCCGGGCCCGGGAACGGCTGGCGCTGGACGATCTCCTCCGGCAGGCCCAGCTCCTGGCCGACCATGCGGACCTCGTCCTTGAACAGCTTCCGGAGCGGCTCGATGAGCTTGAACTCGAGGTCCTCGGGGAGGCCGCCGACGTTGTGGTGGGACTTGATGTTGGCGGTGCCGGTGCCGCCGCCGGACTCGACCACGTCGGGGTAGAGCGTGCCCTGGACGAGGAACTCGACCGCCGGGCCCTCGTCGGCGATGATCTCGGCCTGCGCCTGCTCGAAGACGCGGATGAACTCGCGGCCGATGATCTTCCGCTTCTCCTCGGGGTCCGAGACGCCCTTGAGGGCGGTCAGGAAGCGCTCCTCGGCGTCGACGACGACCAGCTTGACGCCGGTCGCGGCCACGAAGTCCTTCTCGACCTGCTCGGTCTCGCCCTTGCGCATCAGGCCGTGGTCGACGTACACGCAGGTCAGCTGGTCGCCGATGGCGCGGGCCACGAGGGCGGCGGCGACGGCGGAGTCCACGCCGCCGGACAGGCCGCAGATCGCGCGCTTGTCACCGACCTGCTCGCGGATCGCGGCGACCTGCTCCTCGATCACGTTGCCGGTCGTCCAGTTCGGCTGCAGGCCCGCACCGCGGTACAGGAAGTGCTCCAGCACCTGCTGGCCGTACGTGGAGTGCATCACCTCGGGGTGGTGCTGGACGCCGTAGAGCTTCTTCTCGTCGTTCTCGAACGCGGCGACCGGGACGAGGTCCGTGGACGCGGTGACGGTGAAGCCCTCGGGGGCGGCGGAGCAGGCGTCGCCGTGCGACATCCACACGTGCTGCTCGGCCGGGGTGCCCTCGAAGAGGGTGGAGGAGGTGCGGGAGACGTGCAGGTCGGTACGGCCGTACTCGCGGGCGCCGTTGTTGTCGACGGTGCCGCCGAGGCTCTGCGCCATCAGCTGGAAGCCGTAGCACATGCCGAAGACGGGGACGCCGGCCTCGAAGATCGCGCGGTCCAGGCGGGGGGCGCCCTCCTCGTACACGGACGAGGGGCCGCCGGAGAGGATGATCGCCGCGGGGTTCTTGGCGAGCATCTCCGCGACCGGCATGGTGCTGGGCACGATCTCGCTGTAGACCCGCGCCTCGCGGACGCGACGGGCGATGAGCTGGGCGTACTGCGCGCCGAAGTCGACGACCAGGACGGTGTCGGGGGTGGCGGCAGTGGGAGTCGCTGATGACACGGGGTGCCTTCCGGCGGTTGGGCGGGGTCTTGTGCTTAACGATTCTACCTAGGCGGCCGTGGTTGACCTGGCCGTCGTTCTGGGGCTCCGCCCCCGGCCCCCCGGGCCTGTGCCCATCCACCACCCGACTCGGTCGGCCGAGAAGTGCGGCTGATCGGCGCGGTGAGGCGGGAGTGTCCATGGCATACTGGCCGCATGCTCCAGCACTCGACCTTCGTCTTTACCTATGGCACCCGGCCCGCCGGCTGCCATGGTCGTGCTGCTTGAGCCAACCGCCAAGCGACTTCCCAGGCGCCCCGGGCCGACAAGGCCCGGGGCGCCTGTCGTTTTCCGGGACCTGTCGTACCGAGGCACTCACCTCCCGAGGAGCCCGGAACCATGACCACCATCACCCCGGAACAGACCATCGCCGAGGCCCGCGAGCGCATCGACTCGCTCGACGACCGGATCATCGGCCTCATCCAGGAGCGGATGGCCGTCTCCACCGTCGTCCAGCAGACCCGCATCGCCTCCGGCGGCCGGCGCGTGCACCTCACCCGCGAGATGCAGATCCTCGGCCGCTACCGGGACGCCCTGGGCAAGCCGGGCACGTCCCTCGCGATGACGCTCCTGGAACTGTGCCGGGGCCGCATCTGAAGGTCGCATCCGAGTTCGGTCGAGCTCTCACCCGTACGGCGCGTGACCGGCCCGCGGACCGCTTCGTTGAGCGGGATGTCCGTGCCAGCCAGGGGCGGGCCCGACAGAACCACGCGTGGCTCACTGGAGCGTGAGGCGTACGGGTCGTGCCGTGCGCCGTGGGACCTCGCTCCAGGTAAGTGACCGGACGGCAGGGGACAGCAGCCCGGTCACCCAAGAGAACGGTCGGCTCCGGGGACGCCCGGGGCCGATCGGCGGTACACCGCACACAGGCACCCGTGCCAGGCACCCCCACGGGGCACACACAGAGCACACAGAGCAAGCGGCGCAACCCCCGGCGCCGCACCCAGGCACCGGCGCTGCTCTGACGTCGGTGCTGACGGAAGAAGGGCCCCGCGGCTCACTCCCGCGGGGCCCTTCGGCGTGCCCATGCGCAGTCACACCCATCTGCATGCGACCCGGCCTCTACATGCGACTCATGCCCCTACATGCGACTCAAGCCTCTACATGTCACTCAAGTCTCTACATGTGACTCACGCCACACAGCATTTCGGTGCCTGCCCGCAACCCTTCGGGCCGTCCGTTGATCCAACCTCGTACCGGATCAAGCAGACGGTAGATGGCAAGAACCGAGGGACCTGCGTTCGGAGGGGGATGCAGGTCCCTCACTGCTGCGCCCGGCTACTTCTTCGGCGGTACCGCCGGCATCCCCAGGAACGGCAGCCGCAGTGCGCCGAAGGCCTCCGCCGGGACCGCGGGGTGCTGTGGCTCCACCGGCTTCAGGCGCTCGTACACCGCTCCGGACGCCGGGCGCGGGTCCGCCTCGCCCTTGTTCGGCCAGTACGACATGGCCCGCTCGGCCTGCGCGGTGATCGTCAGGGACGGGTTCACACCCAGGTTCGCCGAGACCGCCGCGCCGTCCACCACCGAGATGCCGGGGTGGCCGTACAGGCGGTGGTACGGGTCGATCACACCGGTCTCCGCGGAATCGCCGATGGGGCAGCCGCCCAGGAAGTGCGCGGTGAGCGGGGTGCCCATCAGCTCGCCGACGTTGCTGCCCGCGAAGCCGTTGATCTCCTCGGCGATGGCGGTGGCGGCGTCGGTGCCGGCCTTGATCTGCATGGGGTTCGGGGCGCCGTGGCCCTGCCGCGCGGTCAGCAGGCCCTTGCCGAGGCCGCCGGGCTTCAGGTACGTCGTCAGCGAGTTGTCCAGCGACTGCATGACCAGGCCGATGATGGTCCGCTCCGACCAGCGCCGGTTGGACAGGGAGCGCAGGACCAGCATCGGGTGCCGGACCGCGCTCGCCAGGAAGCCCAGGAGGCGCGAGGAGCCCTCCGCGTACGGCACCTGGAGGACGGTCAGACCGCCCATCGAGTTGGACCCCTTGCCGTAGCGGACCGGCTCGATGTGGGTGTTCTCGTCCGGGTGGACGGAGGACGTGATGGCCACGCCCTGCGTGAAGTCGACCTTCGGCGCGCCGTGCGCCTTGCGGTAGCGGCGGTTGTCGGTCTGCGCGCCCACCAGCGCCTCGGAGTTGGTGCGGGTGAGATCGCCCAGGCGGGCGGAGAGGTACGGCAGCTGGCCGCCGGCCTTCATGCGGTGCAGCAGCGTCTGCGTGCCGTAGGTGCCGGCCGCCAGGACGATCCTGCGTGCGGTGAAGATCCGGCCCTTGCCCTTCTTCTTCTGGTCGGTCGGCAGGGTCGCCACCGCGTACCCGCCCCGCGAGTCGTCCGTGACGGAGACGACCGTGGTCATGGGGTGGACCACCGCGCCCGCCTTCTCGGCGAGGTACAGGTAGTTCTCGTTGAGCGTGTTCTTCGCGCCGTGCCGGCAGCCGGTCATGCACTCGCCGCACTCGGTGCACGCCTTGCGCGCGGGCCCCGCCCCGCCGAAGTACGGGTCGGCGACCTCCCCGCCCGGCCGGACCTTCGACTTGCCGTCGGCGTCCTCGCCGTCGCCGAAGAACACCCCGACCGGCGCCATGTGGAAGGTGTCGCCGAAGCCCATCCGCTGGGCCGCCGCCTTCAGGTGCACGTCGGAGGGGGTCATGGTCGGGTTGAGTCGTACGCCGAGCATGCGCTGCGCCTGGTCGTAGTACGGCTTCAGCTCTTCGTGCCAGTCGGTGATGTCCCGCCACTGCGGGTCCTCGAAGAAGGGCTTCGGCGGTACGTAGAGGGTGTTGGCGTAGTTGAGCGAGCCGCCGCCGACGCCCGCGCCCGCCAGCACCATGACGTTGCCCAGCAGGTGGATGCGCTGGATGCCGTACATGCCGAGCTTGGGGGCCCAGAGGTAGTTCTTCAGGTCCCAGGAGTTCTTGGGCAGGCTGTCGCGGGTGAAGCGGCGGCCGGCTTCCAGAACGCCCACCTTGTAGCCCTTCTCGGTCAGGCGCAGGGCGGACACGGAACCGCCGAACCCCGACCCGACCACGATGACGTCGTAGTCATAGTCGTACTCGCCCTCGTCCCGGGCCTGGACAGACTTCTCCTGCGACACGTGCTCTCCTTGTCGGGAACGGGCTTGGCTGAAAACGAAGTTGAGTCGAACGGGCGGGAACGGGGTCGTCTAGCGGAACCGGAAGGCCTTCATGAGCCGGAGGCTGCGGCTCATGAACCGGGCGTAGCTCTCGTCGTCCATGCCCAGCGAAGGCGCCATCGGCAGCAGCGTCTGCCGGGCCACCGTCTGGGCCTCGGTGTACTTGAGGATGCCCTCGGAGCCGTGGCGGCGGCCGAGCCCGGAGTCCTTCATGCCGCCCATCGGGGACTGCGCGCTGCCGTAGGCGGGCGCGTAGCCCTCGTTGACGTTGACCGTGCCGGTGCGCAGCCGGGCGGAGATGTCCAGGCCACGACGGGGGCTCTTGGTCCACACGGACGCGTTCAGGCCGTACGGCGTGGCGTTGGCGCGCTCGACCGCCTCGTCGTCGGTCTTGAAGCGGTAGACGGAGACGACCGGTCCGAAGGTCTCCTCCTCGCAGACGGCCATGGAGTCCTCGACGCCGTCGAGGATGGTCGGCTCGAAGAAGTACGGGCCGATGTCGGGGCGGGCCACACCACCGGCGACGACCTTCGCGCCCTTCGCGACCGCCTCCTCCACGTGCCGTGCGACGGTCTTCAGCTGGCGTTCGCCGACCAGCGAGCCCATGTCGGCGCCGTAGGCGAGGGAGTTGCCGAGGCGCATGGCCCTGGTGCGGGCGGCGAAGCGCTCCAGGAAGGCGTCGGCGACGGACTCGTGGACGTACAGCCGCTCGATGGAGATGCAGAGCTGCCCTGCGGAGGAGAAGCAGGCGCGGACGGCACCGGCGGCGGCCTTCTCGACGTCGGCGTCGTCGAGCACCAGCATGGCGTTCTTGCCGCCGAGTTCGAGGGACACGCCGACCAGGCGGGCGGCGGCGCCCTGGGCGACCTCGCGGCCGGTGCGGGTGGAGCCGGTGAAGGAGACGTAGTCGGCGTGCCGGACGACCTCCGGGCCGATGACCGGGCCCTCGCCGAGCACGACCTGGAACACGCCCTCGGGCAGGCCGGCCTCGATGAGCAGGTCGCGCGCCCACAGCGCGGTGAGGCAGGTCTCCGTGTCCGGCTTCATCACGACCGCGTTGCCGGCGACGAAGGCGGGCAACGCGTCGCCGACCGACAGCTCCAGCGGGTAGTTCCAGGGGGCGATCTGGCCCACGACACCACGCGGGTGGCGCAGTTCGGTGACCTTCGTCAGCGTCGGTATGGCGCCGGTGTGCCGCTTCGGCCGGAGGTAGGCGGCGGCCCTGCGGCCGTAGTGGCGGGCGGCGACGGCGACGGCCTGCACCTCCTCGTGCGCGTGCAGCCGGGCCTTGCCGGTCTCCAGCTGGACGAGGTCGAGGACCTCCGCCTGCCGCTCCAGCAGCAGGTCGTGGAAGCGCAGGAGCACCGCGGCCCGCTGCCGTACCGGGGTCTTCTCCCACACGGACTGCGCCGCGCGGGCGGCCTGGAACGCCCGGAGGACGTCCTCGGGGGTGGACTCGGGCAGGTCGGCCAGCTTCTCGCCGGTGAACGGGGTGTGGTTGGCCGTACGGCCGGAACCGACGACTCCCTTGGTGAGCTGTGCCACCAGTTCCGGGGTGACCACGTCGGCGGCGGTGCGGGCACCCTGCGGGGCGGGCGCGAGCGGGTTGGTGCCGGTGCTGTCCTTGGCCTGCGAGTCCGTCATGACGCGCAGGGTATGCCGGAGCGGAGACTTTGTGTACCCGGCGGTAACGGGGATTCACGGAGTGCTCACATGACGCCAGCGATCACTGGCGGCAAATGCGCTGATCAGGGCGTTGTCAGGGAGACGATCACTCGGTTCCGGTGATTTCCGACGCGACCCCGGGCTTTCTCGCCAGGAGGAGGCCCAGCGCTGCGAGCGGGGTGCGGCGGCGGGGCTGCGGGGCGGGGTCCGGGGCGGGACCGGCTTCAGGTGCGGGGGCCGGGGGCAGGCGCCGTTCGCGTACCGGCTCCGGTGCCGACGGGGTGCCGTAGAAGCCCGCCTCCACGGCGGTGATGCCGAGGTAGTCGGCGAGCGCCGCCGCGACCTCCTCGGCGTGCGGCCGTTCCTCGGGGAGCGGTGCGCGCAGCCGGGCGAGCAGCGGCGCCAGCGGGCCGGTGTCCGCGTCGCCCGTGGCCGCGTCGAGCAGCGCGCCCAGCGACCACAGGTCGGAGGCGGGGCCTGCGCCGCGTCCCGTGGCCCGTTCCGGGGCGACGAATCCGGCGGGGGCGTCCTCGGCGTGGCCGTCCCCGATCCCGAAGTCGGTGACGACGACCCGCCCGGTGCCGGACTCGATCAGGACGTTGGCGGGCTTGATGTCGCGGTGCACGATCCCCACGGCGTGCGCGGCCCTGAGCGCCCCGAGGACGGCGAGCCCGACGCGGGCGGCCTCGGCGGGCGTAAGGGGGCCGCGCCGGACGGCCTCCCGCAGCGACTCTCCCTCGACCAACTCCATGATGATCCAGGGGAGTCCGTCGTCCTCGATGACGATGTCGTGCAGCGTGACGGCCGAGGGGTGCCGCACCCGGGCGGCGGCCCGCGCCTCCGTGCAGAGCCGGTGTGCGAGCCGTCGGCTCTCCTCGTCGTCGGCCGGATCGCCGGGCAGCGCAGGCTCCTTGACGGCGACGTACCCCTGGCCCTGTTCGTCCCGGGCGCGCCACACGGTTCCGGTCGGCCCGGACCCGATGCGTGCGACGAGCCGGAAGCGCCCGCCGATCAGACGTCCGTCGGCCCGGTGTTCGCCGTCTGAAGTCATGTCACATGAGTATCGTGCGCACCGCGTCGTTGTCGAAGCGGCAGGTAGAACTTACGACTTGGCGGGCTGCCCATGTCGCGCCGAGTGCGCGGACATCCAGCGTGGGCACAAACCGGTCACCGACCCGTGGCCGAGAACGTGTCCACAGCCACGTCGAAGTACTCCCGGGCCTCGCGCACCTTCCCGACCGGCGCCGACACCCACACGTCGTACAACCGCCCCTTCTCTTCCCAGCAGATGTCGTAGGTGTGGCGCGGGCCCTCCGCCGTGCTGAAGCCGTTCCAGCTGAACTCCCAGAGCGCGGCGGGGTGTCCGGCGTGCGTGGTCCGGGTGACCCGACCGTCGTGGTAACCGGGGTTCGTGCTCGGCCCGTCGGCCGCAGCCCGGTTCATCACCGCCGTCGGGCCGCCCTCTTCGGGTTCGGCGACCCTGATGCCGAGGCGGAAGGTCTCGCCGGAGGACAGGTAGAAGATGCGCTCGCCCTGCGGGCTGCGCTTGAAGTCCTCCGGTACGGCGAGGGTGAAGCCGGCCGGGTCCTGGGCGGTGCGGTAACCCGAGGGCGCCGTGTGCGAGTCGGCCACGTGCGAGGGGCCGGTCACTCCGGGAGGCCGGGGTGTGGTGGCTGTCGGGTACGGCGACGCGCTCGAACTGGTGCGTGTCGCGGGGCTCGTGGCCGTACCGCCCGGCGCGCCACCGCCCCCGTGTCCGCCGCGGTCCATCAGCAGCACCGCCCCCGACACGCCCGCCCCGGCGAGAGCGGCGACGAGCAGCGCCGCGAGCAGCACGGCACGGGTGGACGACCGGGCCGGGGCGGACCCGGGCGCGTCGGGCTGCCGCACGCCTGTGCCGGTGCCGGCGTGCGGTACGTCCCGCTCGGTCGGGGTGTACGGCGTCGGCGTCGGCGAAGACGCCGAGGGCACGTCGGACTCGGTCGCACGGCTGTCGCTACCGGCCGGCGCGGAATGCGTCGCGGAATCCGGCACTGCGCGGTCGTCGTCCGGCACCACGGGATGCGCCGAACTCTCCCCGCCCGCACCGGACTCCGGCGTACGCCCCCCGCCGCTTCCCGCCCTGTGTGTGCGCCCCACGCCGATCCTGTGGATCCGCCCTGTGCCGTGTGTTCCCGAGGAACCCGCGCCGCCGCCCGGCGCCGGTGGCGTCCGCCCGGTCTCCAGGTACGCCCGCAGCATCCGCTCGGCGTCCGCCGCGCCCAGCCGCTGGTCGGGATCGCGCTCCAGCAGGCCCCGTACGACGGGCAGCAGCGGCGCGGCCTGCGCGGGTGGCCGGATATCGGCGGCGACGACGGCGTGCAGGATGCCGCCGAGCGAGTCGCGCCGGAACGGCGACTCGCCGCTGAGCGCGGTGCACAGCAGGGCGCCCAGCGACCACAGGTCGGACTCGGGCCCGGTCCTGGTGCCGGACATCCGCTCCGGGGCGGTGTATTCAGGCGAGCCGACGAAGGAGCCCGTCTCGGTGAGCGTCGTTGCGCCCGCAACCTGTGCGATCCCGAAGTCGGTGAGCACGACCCGGTCGGTGCCGGACTCGATCAGGACGTTCGCGGGCTTGATGTCCCGGTGCAGTACGCCCGCCTCGTGCGCGGTGTGCAGCGCGCCCAGCAGGGCGATGCCGATCCGGGCGGCCTCCGCGGCGTCGACCGGACCGAGCGTGGCGATCCGGTCGGCGAGCGAGCTTCCCTCGATCAACTCCATGACCAGGTAAGGCCGTTCGTCCTGCTCCACGACATCGTGGACGACGATGATGTTCGGATGCCGCAACTGGGCGACCGCCCGCGCCTCGCGGAAGGTACGGTCACGGCGGCGGCGGGTGTCGTCGCCGGGGAGCGAGTCGTCCGCAAGGAGTTCCTTGACCGCGACCAGGCGGCCCAGCACCTGGTCTCTCGCCCGCCACACGACGCCCATGCCGCCGCGCCCGATACGCGCCTCAAGGCGGTAACGGCCCGCGATCACACGGATGTCGGCGCCCTCGGTCCCCATACGCCCCATCATGCCGCACCGGACCCATCCGCTCCGGCACGGTGATCGGCCAAGACGTCGGGTGAACGACCGGCCGGGTTGGCCTGATGCGTATCAGCCCGTCTTCGGCTGCTGCCAGCTCTGCAGCACCCACTTGAACTGTCTGCTCGTCGTCGCCCAGTCCTCGGCCGGCGAGGACATGTAGATCACGTACTCGGTGCCCGCGCGCGAGAAGTACGTCTCCTCGATGGCGTGGCGCGGCCCGGGAACGTAGGGCGGGTCCTTCTTCAGCGCGGTCCAGGTGTACTCCCACAGCGAGCCGTTGCGGTCGCGGTAGGTGTTCGGCTTCATCGTCACGCGCCTGTAGTTGACGAGCCGCTGGAGCTGTTCCTCCAGGTCACTCTGGTGCTGGTAGGCGTCGGCGAAGTCCGGTGAGCTGTCGACGGCTATGCGCACGAAGTGCTTGCCGCCGTCGGGCGAGTAGTCGATCTGCTTGAGGGCGCCCTCGATGCCGTAGACCTTCCGCGTCCAGCCCTTGGGCAGGGAGAGGCTGAAGCCGAGCGGGTCGTCGTACCGTTGCCAGCTGTCCGGGACGGGGCCCTCCTGGCCGGCGCCGGCGCTGGCGCTAGCGTCCGCCGAGGGCGCCGGGGCCGGGACCGTACCCCCCGACGACACGGTGACCTGCTCCATCCCGGCCCACCCCTGGTAGGCCACCGCCGCGCCGCCGCCGAGGACGGCCGCGACGGCGACGACGAGCGCGAGCGTACGCAGCCGCCGCCGGGGGCGGACCGCCGGCGGACCCGCGGCCGGGCCCACCACGGTGGGCCCCATCGCCGTCGGCCCGGTGGCGAAACGGCCAGGGCCACCCGGGCCATCCGGCCCGTAGCCGTACCCGGAGGTGCCCATCCCGGGCCCGTAACCCGGGCCGCCGGTGGCCGTCGTACCGGTGCCGTACGGCTGCCCTCCCCGGTCCACGCCCGCCCCCTGCGTCGGCACGAACGCCTGTGCCGAGCTGGGCCGTCGGCCCTCCGCCGCCTCGGCGAGCATCTGCTCAGCCTCCTCCGCGCCCGGCCGCTGGGCCGGCTCCTTGCGCAGCAGCGCGGCGATGACGGGGCCGAGCGGACCGGCGTGGCGCGGCTCGTCGGCCTCCTCCTCGACGACCGCCTGCATGGTGCTCAGCGGCGAGGTGCGGCGGAACGGCGAGCGGCCCTCGACGGCCGTGTACAGCGTGGCGCCCAGCGCCCACAGGTCGGAGGACGGGCCGGGGTCGTGGCCGCGCACCCGCTCGGGCGCGAGGTAGTCGACCGAGCCGACGACCTCGCCGGTGCGGGTGATGGTGGTGTCGCCCTCGATCTGGGCGATGCCGAAGTCGGTGAGCAGGACCCGGCCGTCCCGGCCGAGCAGCACGTTGCCGGGCTTGACGTCCCGGTGCAGTACGCCGGCCGAGTGGGCGGCGCGCAGCGCGCGCAACACCCACAGTCCGATCCGCGCGGCCTCCCGGGGGTCGAGCCGGCCCTGGTCCTTGACCGCGTCGGCCAGCGAGTTGCCCTCGACCAGCTCCATCACGATCCAGGGACGGCCGTCGTGCTCGAGGACGTCGTGCACGGTGACGACGGCGGAGTGGTTGATACGAGCGGCGGCCCGCGCCTCGGCCCGGGTGCGGGCGAGCAGGACGGCCTGGTCGCTCTCGGAGACGTAGAGCGCTGCGGTCAACTCCTTGACGGCCACCGTCCGGTGCAGCACCTCGTCGTGGGCGCGCCACACCCGGCCCATGCCGCCGCTGCCGATCGAATCGGCGAGCCGGTAGCGGCCCGCTATGAGCAGGCCCTGCATCTGATTCACGTTGCCCCGCAATGGTCTTGACAGGGTCAGACTAAGGACCGGTCTGCCCTCAGGGAACAAGCAGGGTCCCAAGGAGACCGCACTGTGACGGTTGTCGCTTCTGCCCGCGGGCGGGAACCGGACGGAGGGCCGCCCGCTCCGTGCACGCGGCGCTCAACCCGTGTAGCGGTACGTCGCCGTGGCCTGGTCGTACAGCCGCGTCACCTCGTCCCGCTCCGCCTCCGGGCCACGGACCTGGACGATGTGGTAGCGGCCGTTCAGCAGGATCGCCATGTTGCGCACGAACAGGTCGCGGCCCTGCGCATCGGTCCAGGTGAACTGTCCTTCGGCCATGGTGCGTCCGCCCACCTCGATGGTGCGCAGCCCGCTGGCGGTGGCCCAGCTGGAGTTCCGGTACGGCTGGAGCTCGGCCTCCTTGTCCCGCTGGTAGACCATCGGGTCGCTGCCGTACGTCGCCGCGCCGTCCCTTCCCGGCACGACGAGCAGCTCGAAGTTCCCCTGCGCGTACACCACCTGGCCGCTGCCGTTCTTGGGCGTGCGGGACCAGCCCTTGGCGACGGCGACCTGGAAGCCGTCGGGGTCCGTGCGCAGGGTGAACCCGTCGGCGACGGAGGGGTTGCCGCCCGTCTGGGGCTCGGTGACGGGCGCGGACGCCGAGGGGCTGCCGTCCGCCGACTGCCCGGAGGACGGCCGTGGCGAGGGCGAGGGGGCGGCACTGACCTCACCGGCCGCGCCCGTACGGTCCCCGTGCGCCGCGCCGCTCTCGCCCTGCTTCGGCATGAACAGCATCGCGTACGCCACCGCGCCGGCCAGCAGGAGCAGGATCAGCAGGAGCAGCGTCCGGCCGAGGTTGCGCGGCGAACGGGCCTGCTCCGGAGCCCGCTTGTGCCGGCCGTGCGGATGCATGGCGGGCAGCTCGGCGCGCCGTCGCCGCCACCGCATCAGCTCGCCCCGGCGCCGGATGACCGGCAGCCGGGCCGGGTCGGCGGGCGGAACCGTGACGACCTGGCTGCCGGCGTCCGGCTCGGGCGCGGACCGCACCAGCGAGCGCAGCCAGCCGCCCAGCTCCTCGAAGTCCAGCCGGTCGGTGGGGTCCTGACGCAGCAGCGACTCCACCACCGGCCGGATCGGCCCGCACTCCTCGGCAAACGCGGGCGGCTCCGCGCACACCAGCTGCACCAGCTCGGCGGTGGACTCCTCGGGGTACGGCGCATGCCCCTGCACCGCCCTGAACAGCAACGCCCCGAGCGCCCACAGGTCGGTGGCCGGCCCGATGGGCGCCGCCAGCTGCCAGTTCTCGTGCACGGGCCCGGCCTGCTCGGGCGCCCAGCGCTCGGTCACCGGTCCCACCACGGTCATCCGCACCTGCCGGGCGCGCTCGGCCCCCAGCGCGCTCGCGGGACCACGCCGGACCACGCCGCCGCCGTCGCCCTCGTCCCAACGGGACCGCGCGGCGGCCTGCGCGGGAAGGGAGACACCGCCGCTTCCCGGCTGACCGGAGTCGGGTGGAAGCTGGGCGGGCCGGGGCGACCGGCCGGTGCGCGGTGTGGCGCCGTGCCAGGGGGCGCCGTGGACTCCGTAGGGGTCGGCTATCTGGCCGGGGGGCGTGTTGCCGCCGCCCGGCCCTGCGGGGTTCGGCGGCTGCGCCGTGCCGTCGCCCGTACCCGCGCCGGTGTCGCTCTCGGCGGGCGGCCGGGCGCCGGGCAGGGCGGGGCGCCCGCTGTGCTGGGTCTCGTTCACCTGGGCGGCGGCCCGGGCTCCCGCCCGGTAGGCGGCGATGGCTCCGGCCCGGGCGGCACGGATGTCCTCGCCGGTCGTCAGCGCCCGCCGCTCCGGCGCCCCGGACACGCCGGGCACCCCGCCGCCGTCGGAGGCCCCGTTCGCGCCCGGCAGCGGCAGACCGCCGGCCGCCCGCGCCTGGATGGCGGCACGCCGGGCGGCCTCGGGGTCGGGATCGGCACCGGCGCCGGGCGGGGGTACGGGTGCAGGTGCGGGTGCGGCACCGGGAGTGCCGGGTCCTCCTCCGGCGTGACCGAACCCCTGGCCGCCCCCGGACTGTCCCTCCGGGCCTCCCGGGCCTCCCGGGCCTCCCGGGCCTCCCGGGCCTTCCGGCCCGTCCTGGACCGGCACCGGGTCGTACCCGCACAGCGCCTCCTCCGCCGCGCCGACCGCGAGGCCGGTCAGCATCACACGGCCGTCGTCGCAGACGAGGACCGTGCGGGCCGTGATGTTGCGGTGCACCCAGCCGTGGGCGTGCAGCACCCGCAGCGCCATGAGCACGTCGGAGGCGACCTCGGCCGCCCGGTACGGCGTCAGCGGCTGCTCGGCCAGGAGCGCGGCCAGCGGACGCGCCGCCACCGACTCGCTGACCACCCACAGCGAACCGCCCTCGGCGAACACGTCGAAGACCTGGTCGAGGCGCGGGTGGTCGGGGATGCGCGCCGCCGCCTGCGCGGCCTCGACGGCGCGCCGCACGGCGGGATCGGTGGGCCGGCGGGCCGCGGACCGGGCCGCGGGCGCCCGGCGTGTCCCACGCTCACGGGCGGTGAACCCCTCGGGCAGCCCCTCCGCGTCGAGCACCTCGGCCTCGACGACCTCCGGCAACGGCACCTGCCGCACCAGCACTTCCTGACCGCTGTACGTGTCGAAGGCGAGGGTCTCGGTCAGTTCGTACTCGTCGGAGGGCGGCAAAGGCAGGCGGTAGCGGTCGGCGAGCACCCGACCCGCGTAGTCGTCCATGTTGCCTCCCCCGGCCGTCCGGTCGCTCAAATCCGTTCGCCTCGCGGCCCGTTCCGCATCCACATCGGCTGCGTACGGTCCGCAACCATTCACGATACGTGCCGGAGGCAACCCGCATTGAGCGGATGCCGGATTCTCCGGCATTCAACCGCCCGCGGCCCGGGCCCGATCGGGCCCGCCCTCACCTCACGGCTTGGGCTGGAACGACCTCTGCAGCGTTTCCCAGGTGTCCTTGCGCAGCGCGCTGTCCCAGTTCGAGGCTTTCGCGGTGTACATCAGCCCGTAGCCGAGATGGTCGTTCACCACGAAACCCCGGTCGATGGAACGGTACTTGGTGCCGCCCTCTACATAGGTGAACTCCCAGTCGGCCGTGTTCCAGCCGCGGTAGTCCACCTTCTCGATGCGGATCTTCGTGTACTGGGGGCGCACCATGTAGTGCTCCTGGGTCCTCCAGTCCGCCACCGGGTCGCTCTTGGGCGTGCCGGTCCAGCCGATGAGCAGCTTCTGCCCGTCGGGCCCGGTGTAGCGGTCCCCGGCGGCGCCCGTGGACTGGTACGACCATCCCTTGGGCAGCCCGATGGAGTAGCCCTGGCCGCCCTTGCGGGTCGACACCACCGGCGCGCTCCCGCCGCCCTTGCCCCCGGTCGAACCGGAGTTGGGCGCGGACGCACCAGGACTCGCCTCCGAGCCGGTGCCGGCGGAGGCCGAGGGCTTGCCGTCGGTCCGCTTCCCGCCGTTCCCGCCGCCCTGGTTCTTGCCGTTGCCCTTGTCCTGCTTGGTGGAGGCACTGGCGCTCGCCGCCGCCTTGGCCCCGCCGTTGTTCTTGTCCCCCTTGCCCCCGCTGAGCGCGATGGCCAGCACGATTCCGATCACGGCCAGGACGACCACCACGGCGATGATCACCAGCGTGCGCCTGGGCACCACGTCGGTGAGCGGCGCCCTCGGCACCGACCGCGGCGGCAGGTCCAGGTCCGGCGGCGGCACCACGGGCCACCCGGAACTCCGCTTGGCCGCCGCGGAGTTCCCCGCGGCACCAGCACCGGCACCCGCCCCCGCAGAGGCCGAGCCCGCCACGCCCGCACCGCCGGAGGCCGTGCCCGAGGCGCCACCGGCAGCCGCGGCACCCGCGGCCCCGCCGGCACCCGGCGCGGTCGCGGCGCCCCCGCTCTTCGGCCGCGTGGCCGACGCGGCACCGGCCGCGCCCGCCGCCTTGCGGACCGAGCGCAGCGCCCCCCGCAGCTTCTCCGCCGCCTCCTCACCCCGCTTGCCCTCGGACCCGCCGGGCTCCGCAGGCAGCGGAACCACCCGCGTGGCCTCCATCGACTCCGGCTCCGGCGCGCGGAGCACCGAGTTGAACTGGGCGCGGGCGCCGGCGTCGTCGAGCCGCTTGGCCGGGTCCTTGGTGAGCAGACCGAAGATCACGTCCCGGAGGGGGCCCGCGTTCTTGGGCTCCTCCAGGGGCTCGGTCATCACCGCGGTGAGCGTGGCGATCGCCGAGCCCTTGTCGTACGGCGGCACCCCCTCGACCGCCGCGTACAGCAGGCCGCCCAGCGACCACAGGTCGGCCGCGGGACCCGGCTTGTGCCCGCGGGCGCGCTCCGGGGAGATGTAGGAGGGGGCGCCGACGAGCATGCCGGTGGAGGTGATGGACGGGTCGCCCTCGACCTGTGCGATGCCGAAGTCGGTGAGCACGACCCGGCCGTCCTCGGCGATGAGCACGTTGGACGGCTTCACGTCCCGGTGCAGGATGCCCTCGCGGTGCGCGGAACGCAGCACGTCGAGGATGGCGAGCCCGACCTCGGCGGCACGCTTCGGCTCCAGCAGGCCGTCCTCGCGGATGACCTCGGCGAGCGACTTGCCCTCGACCAACTCCATGACGATCCACGGCCGGTCGTCCTCGTCGACCACGTCGAAGACCGTCACCGCGCTGTTGTTGCGGATCCGGGCGATCGCCTTGGCCTCGCGCAGGGTGCGCGTGATCAGGCGCCGCTTCTCGTCCTCGTCGATGTTCGACGGGAACCGCAGCTCCTTGACGGCGACCGTCCGGCCGAGGGTCTCGTCCTCGGCGCGCCAGACCGTGCCCATGCCGCCACGACCCAGCACATCCCCCAGCCGGTACCGCCCGGCGAGGAGACGACCACCGCTCGCGTCCTGCCGAGTCTCCTGACGAGATGTCCCCGCCCGCTCCGCCTCCGACATGCGTCCCCTCAAACAACCCGCCCTGACAGAGCCTCCATTGTCTCTCACTCGACAAGTGCGCAACGTCCCGGGTGTCCCCGGTCGCGACGCGTGGTCCGTGCACCGGGGGGCAGGGTGAATGATGTGTTCCGCTTGTCGGATTGATGACCTGCTGACGAGCCCGAGCCGACCGCGCCGAGTAAGGCACCCGGATGCCGAGGCTTCGGACGATCCTGGCCGTACCGGTGCTCCTGGCCCTGCTGCTCGCCCCCACCGCGTCCGGTGCCACCTCCGCGGCCGGCGCCACGGAGACGGTACTGCCGCGGCTCACCGGCCGGGGCAAGGCGCCCGCAGCGGCCCTGCCGGCCTCCTCCGGCACCCGCTCCCGCTACACGGCTGCCGGCCACGGCATCGCCCGCACCGACCACTTCCGTGCCGGCAGCGTCACCAAGACCTTCATCGCGACGGTCGTCCTGCAACTGGCCTCGCAGCACCGGCTCTCCCTGTCCGATCCGGTGGAGCGGTACCTGCCCGGACTGCTCCGCGGGCACGGCACCGACGGCCGGCGCATCACCCTGCGCGTCCTGCTCTCCCACACCAGCGGGCTTCCGGACTTCGCCCAAGCCACCCGGGCCATCGTCCCCCTGACCCCGCTTCAGGCCGTACACATCGCACTCACCCTCCCTCCGGCCCGCGCGGGCCGCTTCTCCTACTCCAGCACCAACTACGTCCTGCTCGGACTGGTCATCCGCCGGGTCACCGGCCGCTCGTACGCCGACGAGGCCCGGCGCCGCATCATCACTCCCCTCCGTCTGACGGGCACCTCCTTCCCGGGCTCCCACACCACGCTGCCCTCGCCGCACGGCCGCGCCTTCTCCGCCGACGGCTCCGACGTCACCCGGCTCGACCCGCGGGTGGCCGGGGCCGCGGGTCGAGCCGGGTGACCACGCCGGCCGACACGGACCGCTTCTACGCGGCCCTGCTGGGCGGCCGACTGCTGCCCCCGCACTGGCTGCGCGAGATGCTCGACACCCGTGCCGCACACGGCCTGTACGGCATGGGGATCTTTCCGGCAAGGCTCCCGTGCGGCATCACGGTGTGGGGGCACAACGGCCGGACATCCGGCAGCTACGTGCGCACCGCAGCCACCGTCGACGGCCGGCGTGTCCTCACCTTCCGCGTGAACACGGACGCGATCGCAGACCCCCGGCTCGAACCGGCCCTGCTCGCCGCCGAGTTCTGCCCTCGCAACTGGTAGAACGGCCGGGGCCCGGACAGAGATCCCGGCAAAGGACACTCGTTCGGGTGATATCCGGCGCCGGGTCAGGTGAGCGGAACGATGTCCGGCGCCCCCAGCCGCGCCGCGTCCGCGGTCAGGTCGTCCGGCTGGAGCTGCGACTCCCGCTCGGCCTCCACCCGCTTCTCGTAGTGCTCGACCTCACGCTCGACCTGGTCCTTGTCCCAGCCGAGGACGGGTGCCATCAGCTCGGCGGCCTCGCGGGCGCTGCGAGTGCCCCGGTCGAAGGTCTCGATGGAGATGCGGGTGCGGCGGGTGAGGACGTCGTCCAGGTGCCGGGCGCCCTCGTGCGAGGCGGCGTACACCACCTCGGCGCGCAGATAGTCCTCGGCGCCGGTCAGCGGCTCGCCGAGGGCGGGGTCGGCGGCGATGAGGTCCAGGATCTCCTCGGCCATCGAGCCGTAGCGGTGCAGCAGGTGTTCCACGCGGACCACGTGCAGTCCGGTGCGGGCGGCGATCCGCGCCCGCGCGTTCCACATGGCCCGGTAGCCCTCCGCGCCGAGCAACGGGATCTCCTCGGTCACGCAGTCGGCGACGCGCATGTCGAGGCCGTGCACCGCCTCGTCGACGGCGTCCTTGGCCATGACCCGGTAGGTCGTGTACTTGCCGCCCGCCACGACCACCAGGCCCGGCGCGGGATGCGCCACGGTGTGCTCGCGGGACAGCTTGCTGGTGGCGTCGGACTCGCCGGCCAGCAGCGGACGCAGACCGGCGTACACGCCTTCCACGTCGTCGCGGCTCAGCGGCACGGCGAGCACCGAGTTGACGTGTTCCAGCAGGTAGTCGATGTCCGCGCTGGACGCGGCCGGGTGGGCCTTGTCGAGGTCCCAGTCGGTGTCGGTGGTGCCGATGATCCAGTGCCGGCCCCACGGGATGACGAACAGGACGGACTTCTCGGTGCGCAGGATCAGACCGGTGGTGGAGTGGATGCGGTCCTTCGGCACGACCAGGTGGATGCCCTTGGAGGCGCGGACGTGGAACTGGCCGCGCTCCCCCACCATGGCTTGCGTGTCGTCGGTCCACACCCCGGTGGCGTTGACGATCTGCTTGGCGTGGATCTCGTACTCCCCGCCGCCCTCCACGTCCTGCACCCGGGCGCCGACGACCCGCTCGCCCTCGCGCAGAAAGCCCGTCACGCGCGCGCGGTTGGCGACTTTCGCGCCGTACGACGCGGCCGTGCGCACCAGGGTGGCCACGAAACGGGCGTCGTCCATCTGGGCGTCGTAGTACTGGAGGGCGCCGACCAGGGCGTCCTTCCTCAGACAGGGGGCGATGCGCAGGGCATGATGGCGGGTCAGATGGCGGTGCAGGGGCAGCCCGCGGCCGTGCCCGCGGGCCATGGACATCGCGTCGTACAGGGCCACGCCCGAGCCGGCGTACAGCCGCTCCCAGCCCTTGTGCTGCAACGGGTACAGGAACGGCACCGGCCTGACCAGGTGCGGGGCGAGCCGCTCCAGGAGCAGGCCGCGCTCCTTCAGGGCCTCGCGGACGAGCGCGAAGTCGAGCATCTCCAGATAGCGCAGGCCGCCGTGGATGAGCTTGCTGGACCGGCTGGAGGTGCCGGACGCCCAGTCGCGGGCCTCGATCAGCCCGGTGGAAAGGCCGCGCGTGACGGCGTCCAGTGCCGTACCCGCGCCGACGACCCCGCCGCCGACCACCAGTACGTCCAGCTCGCGCTCGGCCATCGCCGCCAGCGCCTCGGCGCGCTGCTCCGGCCCCAGTGTCGCTGTCCTCACCGCTGCCTCCCGCTGTCGCAGATCGCTCGCGTCGGCCGCACCCGGCGGGCGAAGCCCGGTTCACCCCCTCCTCATGCCCAAATTCTGACCGGCTTGCCCGACTTCAGCCACCACGCGGATCCAACCTGTGGACAACTCGCGCGCAACCCCCGGAAGACACACGAACACAATCCCACATAACGTTCATATTTACTCCTAGTCTGACCGTGCGCTAGCTCGTCTTGTCCACAGCGGTTGCGCACCTGTCCCGCTTCGGCTATTGGGAAGGACGGCCACGCCATGCCCGCAGACCTCGCCGTCATCGGACTCGGCCCCTACGGTTTGCCGCTCGCCCAGGCCGCCGTGGCCGCGGGCATCCCCACCATCGGCTATGCCACCGGCCCCGAGGCGGGCTCGCTCAGCCCCGCCGAGCTGCGCCGGATGCACGCCACGGGGTTCCGGCCGGCCACCGATCCCGCCCAGCTCGGGCGGGTGCGCACGGCGGTGATCTGCGCGCCGACCCCGCGCGGCGCCGACGGGGGGCTCGACCTCGGCCAGGTGGAGGCGGCGGCCCGCACGCTCGCCGAACGGCTGCGCCCGCACACCACCGTGATCCTGGAGTCGCCCGTGGTCCCCGGGACGACCGAGGAGTTCCTGCGCCCCCTGCTGGAGGAGGGCTCCGGACTGCGCGCGGGGCGCGACTTCCACCTCGCCTACTCGCCCAGCCGCGTCGACCCCGGCAACCGCGAGCACACCCCGGCCAACACCCCCAAGGTCATCGGCGGCCTCACCCCCGCCTGCACCGAATCGGCAGCCGCCTTCTACGGGCGGCTCACCGACAAGGTCGTCCGCGCGCGCGGGCTGCGCGAGGCGGAGGCCGTGCAGCTGCTGGAGACCAACTACCGGCACGTCAACATCGCGCTCGTCAACGAGATGGCCGTCCTGTGCCACGAGTTGGGCGTCGACCTGTGGGACGTCATCCGCTGCGCGGAGACCAAGCCGTTCGGGTTCCAGACGTTCCGGCCCGGCCCGGGCGTCGGCGGGCCCGCCGTCCCGCAGGACCTGACCGGCCACGCGGGCCGCACCCTGCGCATGGTGGAACTGGCCCAGCAGGTCAACCACCGCATGCCGCGGTACGTCGTCCAGCGCGCCGCGGCCCTCCTCAACGAGCACGGCAAGTCGGCCCGCGGCGCGCGCGTACTGCTGCTCGGCGTCACCTACAAGGCCGACCTCGCCGACCAGCAGGGCACACCGGCGCACGAGATCGCCGTACGGCTGATGGAACTGGGCGCCTCCGTCAGCTATCACGACCCGTACGTGCCCGCGTGGAGCGTCCTGGAGCGGCCGGTCCCGCGCGCGGACTCGCTGTACGAGGCCGCCGCCGCCGCGGACCTCACGATCCTGGTCCAGCAGCACCGCACGTACGACCTCCAGGGGCTGTCGGTGAAGGCGCAGTTGCTGCTGGACACCCGGGGAGCGACACCGACGGGGGCGGCGCACCGGCTGTAGCTTCGGTCCCGAGTGGATCTCAGGGCGGTCTCAAGCGGAAAACGCCGGGGGCGCTGTCGTCCCCGGCTGTTAGTCTCCCCCGGGCTCTTCACACACGCGTATGTGCGCGTCAGCCACCTTCTTCGTCCACTTCATCCAGTTGTGCCACAACACGGGGGATTTCCTGTCATGAGCCAGTCATACCCGCCGCCGCAGCAGCCCCAGTACGGTCCGGCGGACGGCAACCCGTACGGCCAGCAGCCCCCGGTCGGCGCCCCGGGCGCCCCCGGAGCGCCGTACGCGCCGCAGCCGGGCGCGTTCGCTCCGCCGGTGCCGCCCGCGCCGGGCCGGGACAACCTGGTCGTCGGCCTGCTCGCCGCCGTGGCCGCCGCCCTGGTCGTGGGCGGCCTGTACGGCGTGATCATCGGCCTCACCAAGCACGAGATCGGCTGGGCCGCGGTCGGCGTCGGCTTCGTCATCGGTCTCGCCGCGGGCAAGGCGGGTGGCCGCAACCCTGTCGTCCCGATCGCCGCCGCCCTGCTCGCGGTCGGCTCGGTCTACCTCGGCCAGCTCGTCGGCGAGGCCATGATGATCGCCAAGCTGGTGCACGTGGGCTTCTCCGAGGTGTTCTTCGACCACCTCGACATCGTCCAGAAGGCCTGGAAGGAGGACGCGGACCCGCTGACCTTCGTGTTCATCGCCATCGCCGCGTTCGCCGCGTTCTCGGGCACCAAGAAGGCCGCCGCGTAACCGCTCGGCAGCAGCCGCTCAGGCACGGGAAAGGGCCCGTCCACCGCTCCGGTGGACGGGCCCTTCGCGTCGTACGGGCGTCAGCGGCGGTGCTGGCTGTCCGCGACCGTCACCTCGACGCGCTGGAACTCCTTCAGCTCGCTGTAGCCGGTGGTGGCCATGGCACGGCGCAGGGCACCGAAGACGTTCATCGAGCCGTCGGGGGTGTGGGACGGGCCGGTGAGGATCTCCTCGATCGTGCCGACCGTGCCGAGGTCGACCTTCTTGCCGCGGGGCAGCTCCTCGTTGACCGCCTCCATGCCCCAGTGGTGACCCTTGCCGGGCGCGTCCGTGCCACGGGCCAGCGGGGAGCCCATCATCACCGCGTCGGCGCCGCAGGCGATCGCCTTGGGCAGGTCGCCGGACCAGCCGACGCCGCCGTCCGCGATCACGTGGACGTACCGGCCGCCGGACTCGTCCATGTAGTCGCGGCGGGCGGCGGCCACGTCGGCGACCGCGGTGGCCATCGGGACCTGGATGCCGAGCACGTTGCGCGTGGTGTGCGCGGCGCCGCCGCCGAAGCCGACCAGGACGCCGGCCGCGCCGGTGCGCATCAGGTGCAGGGCGGCGGTGTACGTGGCGCAGCCGCCGACGATCACCGGGACGTCCAGCTCGTAGATGAACTGCTTCAGGTTCAGCGGCTCGTGCGAGGACGAGACGTGCTCCGCCGAGACCGTCGTACCGCGGATGACGAAGATGTCCACGCCCGCGTCCACGACCGCCTTGGAGAACTGCGCGGTGCGCTGCGGGGAGAGCGCCGCCGCCGTGACCACGCCGGAGTCGCGCACCTCCTTGATGCGCGCGCCGATCAGCTCCTCCTTGATGGGGGCCGCGTAGATCTCCTGCAGACGGCGGGTCGCCTGCTCGTCGGGCAGCTCGGCGATCTCGTCCAGCAGCGGCTGCGGGTCCTCGTACCGCGTCCACAGGCCTTCGAGGTTGAGCACGCCGAGGCCGCCCAGCTCGCCGATGCGGATCGCGGTGGCCGGGGAGACGACCGAGTCCATGGGGGCGGCCAGGAAGGGCAGCTCGAAGCGGTAGGCGTCGATCTGCCAGGCGATCGAGACCTCCTTCGGGTCCCGCGTACGGCGGCTGGGGACGACGGCGATGTCGTCGAAGGCGTACGCCCGCCGCCCGCGCTTGCCGCGCCCGATCTCGATCTCAGTCACGATGGTGGCCTTTCCGTTTGCGTTGCAGCGCCTTCCAGTATCGCCGACGGGTACGGCAACGGCGGCCCCGGAGGTTCCGGGGCCGCCGTCGATCACGCCTTGAAGGGCGCTACGCGCGCGGGTGCGTCACTTCCTGCTGTAGTTCGGCGCCTCGACCGTCATCTGGATGTCGTGCGGGTGGCTCTCCTTCAGACCCGCCGAGGTGATCCGCACGAACCGGCCGTTCTCCTGCAGCTCGGGCACGGTCCTGCCGCCCACGTAGAACATCGACTGGCGCAGACCGCCGACCAGCTGGTGGACGACGGAGGACAGCGGGCCGCGGTAGGGCACCTGACCCTCGATGCCCTCGGGGATCAGCTGCTCGTCGGAGGCGACGCCCTCCTGGAAGTAGCGGTCCTTGGAGAACGACTTGCGGTCGCCGCGGGTCTGCATGGCGCCGAGCGAGCCCATGCCGCGGTACGACTTGAACTGCTTGCCGTTGATGAACAGCAGCTCGCCCGGGGACTCCTCGCAGCCCGCGAGCAGCGAGCCGAGCATCACCGTGTCGGCGCCCGCGACCAGGGCCTTGGCGATGTCGCCGGAGTACTGCAGACCGCCGTCGCCGATCACCGGGACACCGGCGTTCTTGGCGGCGAGCGCGGCCTCGTAGATCGCGGTGACCTGCGGGACGCCGACGCCGGCGACCACGCGGGTGGTGCAGATGGAGCCGGGGCCCACGCCGACCTTGATGCCGTCGGCGCCCGCGTCGACCAGCGCCTGGGCGCCGTCGCGCGTGGCGACGTTGCCGCCGATGACGTCGACGCCGGTGGAGTTCGACTTGATCTTGGCGATCATGTCGCCGACCAGGCGGGAGTGGCCGTGGGCGGTGTCGACGACGATGAAGTCGACGCCGGCCTCGATCAGGGCCTGGGCGCGCTCGAAGGCGTCACCGGCCACGCCGACCGCGGCGCCGACGATGAGCCGGCCCTCGGCGTCCTTGGCGGCGTTCGGGTACTGCTCGGCCTTGACGAAGTCCTTGACGGTGATCAGGCCCTTGAGGACGCCCTCGTCGTCGACCAGCGGGAGCTTCTCGATCTTGTGCTTGCGCAGCAGCTCCATGGCCTCCGGCCCGGAGATGCCGACCCTGCCGGTGACCAGCGGCATCGGCGTCATGACCTCGTGCACCCGGCGGCTGCGGTCGCTCTCGAAGGCCATGTCGCGGTTGGTGACGATGCCGAGCAGCTTCTTGTCGCCGTCGGTCACCGGGACGCCGCTGATGCGGAACCTGGCGCAGATCGCGTCGGCCTCGGCGAGCGTGGCCTCGGGGTGCACCGTGATCGGGTCGGTGACCATGCCGGACTCGGAGCGCTTCACCAGGTCGACCTGGTTGGCCTGGTCCTCGATGGACAGGTTGCGGTGCAGAACGCCGACACCGCCCTGGCGGGCCATCGCGATCGCCATGCGGGACTCGGTCACCTTGTCCATGGCGGCGGACAGCAGCGGGATGTTCACCCGCACGTTCTTGGAGACGTACGAGGCGGTGTCGATCTCGTCGGGCGCCATGTCCGACGGGCCCGGCAGCAGCAGCACGTCGTCGTAGGTCAGCCCGAGTGTCGCGAATTTTCCGGGCACTCCGTCGACGTTGGCAGTCATGACACCTTCCCCAAATGGCCTTGATCGGTGCGGATGTCCATGCTAACGGGAAGCGTGGCCAGCAAATTCCACGGTGCGAGATCGCCTTCGGCTTCGTATGTTCGTACAGAACCGTCGCCGCGCCTGTTCTTACTGCTCGGCCAGCGCCCGCAGCCGGCTCAGCGCGCGGTGCTGGGCAACCCGGACCGCCCCGGGTGACATTCCCAACATCTGCCCGGTCTCCTCCGCGGTCAAGCCCACGGCGATACGCAGCAGCAGCAGCTCGCGCTGGTTCTCCGGGAGGTTGGCCAGCAGCTTCTTGGCCCACTCGGCATCGCTGCTGAGCAGGGCGCGCTCCTCGGGGCCGAGGGAGTCGTCGGGCCGCTCCGGCATCTCGTCGGACGGCACCGCCGTGGAGCCCGGGTGCCGCATCGCGGCGCGCTGGAGGTCGGCGACCTTGTGGGAGGCGATGGCGAAGACGAACGCCTCGAAGGGGCGGCCGGTGTCGCGGTAGCGCGGCAGGGCGAGCAGGACGGCTACGCAGACCTCCTGGGCGAGGTCCTCCACGAAGTGGCGCGCGTCCCCGGGGAGCCGGGACAGCCGGGTGCGGCAGTAGCGCAGCGCCAGCGGGTGGACGTGCGCGAGCAGATCGTGCGTGGCCTGCGCGTCCCCGTCGACGGCACGGTGCACCAGGGCACCGATCGCCCCGTGGGCCGTGCCCGCCTCGTCGTCGCGCATCGGTCCATGGTGCCCTGCGGCCGTCCGGTCCGTCGCATCGTGCTCTTGGTTGTGCACCGAAGCGTTATGAGCAGGTGCGCCGGCACTCATCTCCTGCGCCCTCCCCTTCCGCTCGACCGACTCGTCCCCGAGAGACTCCACATCTCAAGGATGCGGCATCCGCGGCGAAACAAGCATCGGCCGTCCGCCGGGCAGCCGCATCCCGCACTCCGGGAAGGGGCCACGGGTCGGCAACCGGCGAGTCCGCGCCCCGGGATGATGGGCAACACAGCAGGTCAGAGAAGCGGCCGGAAATTCCGCGCACAGAGCCGGGGATCCTGCGAGTGCGACGGGGAATCCCGTGCGAACAGCCAGGGATCCCGTGGCAGACGCACCCGCCGCTCACGGTCCGCGCAAGGTGAGCCGCCCCGCAGCCCCGCTCACCCCTCGCATCCGGGGCCGCAGCACAGAGCGACCTCCGCCGACGCGCCCCCGGGGCGCGGCCGGAGAGACCGGCTCCCGGTCGGCCCGCCCGGGCGGTGGGAGCGCGCTCGGCGTCAGGAGCCCGCCCGGCGCGCGGAGTGTTCCGGCGTCGGCCGGCCCCGCCCGCGGCGTGGCAGGCGGGGGAATCCGGTCGGCGGACCGCTGCCCCGCCGTGGCGCACTTCCTACCGGACCAGTCCCCAGCGGAAGCCGAGCGCCACCGCGTGGGCCCGGTCCGAGGCGCCGAGCTTCTTGAACAGGCGGCGGGCGTGCGTCTTGACGGTGTCCTCGGAGAGGAACAGCTCCCGGCCGATCTCGGCGTTGGAGCGGCCGTGGCTCATGCCCTCCAGCACCTGGATCTCGCGCGCGGTGAGCGTGGGCGCGGCACCCATCTCCGCCGAGCGCAGGCGGCGCGGGGCGAGTCGCCAGGTCGGGTCGGCGAGGGCCTGCGTCACCGTGGCGCGCAGCTCCGCGCGCGAGGCGTCCTTGTGCAGGTAGCCCCGGGCGCCGGCGGCGACCGCGAGGGCCACGCCGTCGAGGTCCTCGGCGACGGTGAGCATGATGATGCGCGCGCCCGGATCGGCGGACAGCAGCCGGCGCACGGTCTCGACGCCGCCCAGGCCGGGCATGCGTACGTCCATCAGGATCAGGTCGGAGCGGTCGGCGCCCCAGCGGCGGAGGACTTCCTCGCCGTTGGCCGCCGTGGTCACGCGCTCGACGCCGGGCACGGTCGCCACCGCGCGGCGCAGCGCCTCTCGGGCAAGCGGGGAGTCGTCGCAGACGAGGACGGATGTCATGACCGCCCTCCGCAGCTGATGCGCGTCACCTTGAGCCTCCAGGCTGGTACGGAATCGTCACCTGTGCGGTCGACCGTCTCGGACGCCTGCCCGAGCGCTTGTTTTTTCAACCGCCTCCGCACTCTCAACGACGGTCACTCGAAAGAGTTACGGGGCCGCACGCCGTCTTCGGCACTCTACGTGAGGGAGCCAACACGATGCAGACATGCCCGACGGACCCTCAACTTTTCATCACAACCTATGCCCCATTTAGACGATTTTCTTCCCGTTTCGCAGTGTCCGGGGCTAGATTCGCAATGAGTCATATTTTCATCTCCTTAGACCGGAGATGTACGGTCGATGGCACCGTATCCGCCCAGAACGGCTACAAGGGGTCACGTAATGGCAGATTTCTCCCGCCTTCCCGGACCGAACGCGGACCTGTGGGACTGGCAGTTGCTCGCTGCCTGCCGCGGGGTGGACAGCTCGCTCTTCTTCCACCCGGAGGGCGAGCGCGGGGCGGCTCGGAGCGCTCGTGAGAACTCGGCCAAAGAGGTCTGCATGAGGTGCCCGGTCCGTGCGGAGTGCGCCGCGCACGCGCTGGCGGTGCGTGAGCCGTACGGCGTGTGGGGCGGCCTGACCGAGGACGAGCGCGAAGAGTTGATGGGACGGGCCCGAAACCGCCTGGTGTCGGCTTCGACCCCCGGCGGGGAGGCAGCCCCGAACACCTGAAGGAACGTTTCTTCAATCCAACCCGCACCGGGCACGCGCGCCGCGTGCCCATGACTCTGCGCGGGCCCCTGCGCCGACCCCGCGAGGGGGCTCCTACACGTGCCCGGCCGCCCGGGCCAGCTGTTCCAGCGTCGCCGCCACGGCCGGCACCGGTGCCAGGTCGGGCAGGGTGAGGGCGACGATCTCCCGCCGTACCGCCGGTTCCAGCCGCACCGCCCGGACTCCTGTGGGCCGTACCGACTCCACCGCGAGCTGGGGCAGCACCGCGACCCCGAGACCCGCACGGACCAGGCCGACCACCGCCGGATAGTCGTCCGTGGCGAAGTCGATGCGCGGGGTGAACCCGGCGCTCGCACACGCCTCCACCAGCTGACCGCGGCAGCGCGGGCAGCCCGCGATCCAGGGCTCCTCGGCCAGTTCGCCTATGGCGACGGACTCCGCGTGCGAGAGCCGGTGCCGTTCGGGCACCAGGGCGACCAGACGGTCCGTCAGCAGGGGCCGTACGACGAGGTCGTCATAGTCCTCGACGAGAGCTGCACCCTCGTAGCGGAAGGCCAGCGCCACGTCGCAGTCGCCGCCGCGCAGCAGTTCGACGGACCTCGGGGGCTCGGCCTCCTCCAGCGAGACACGGGTGCCGGGGTGGGCGGCGCGCAGGGCGGCCAGGGCGGTGGGGACCAGCGTGGAGCTGCCGCTCGGGAAGGAGACCAGCCGGACCCGCCCGGCCCTGAGGCCCGCGATCGCGGCGACCTCCTCCTCTGCGGCGGTGAGCCCGGCGAGGATGCCGGAGGCGTGCCGGACGAGGGCCTCGCCGGCCTGGGTGAGGCGCATCTCCCGGCCGCTGCGGACCAGCAGCGGGGTGCCGACCGAGGCCTCCAGGGCCTTCATCTGCTGGCTGACGGCGGGCTGGGTGCAGCCCAGTTCACGCCCCGCCGCCGAGAAGGAGCCGGTGGTGGCGACGGCGCGCAGGACGCGGAGATGACGGGCCTCGATCACCCTTGAATCATAAGGCAACCTTGGGTGCGGCGCCCAATAATGCGTCGATGCTTTGAGGGGTGATCCCGTACCGTGCGTACATGAAGCTTCTCTCTGTCAATCTCGGCCGCCCCCGTCCGGTGCCGTACACGGACCAGCCGGACGGCCTGACGGGCATCGACAAGCAGCCCGTCGACGGTCCGGTGCGGGTGGCGGCCCCCGGACCCAAGGGCGTGGGGGCGAGCGGAGTCGCCGGGGACGCGGTGTGCGACCTGCGGCACCACGGCGGGGACGACCAGGCCGTGTACGCCTTCGCGCGCGAGGACCTCGACGACTGGGAGCGCGAGTTGGGCCGGTCGTTGGCCAACGGCTGCTTCGGCGAGAACCTCACGACGGAGGGACTCGACGTCTCCGGGGCACTGATCGGCGAGCGCTGGCGGATCGGTTCCGAGGTGGTTCTGGAGGTGACCTCGGGGCGTGTGCCGTGCCGCACGTTCCAGGGCCACCTGGGCGAACAGGGCTGGGTGAAGAGGTTCACCCTGAAGGGCGCAACGGGTGCCTACCTGCGGGTGATCGAACCGGGCTCCATACGGGCGGGCGACCAGATCGAGATCGTGCACCGGCCGGACCATTCGGTGACGACGGCGATGGAGTTCCGCGCGGTCACCACCGAGCGGGAACTGCTGCCGCAGCTGCTCGTGGCCGGCGAGGCGCTGCACCCGGAGACGCTGGCCGCGGCCCGCAAGTACGTGGATAAGTACGGGGGCTGATCGCCCGTCAGTCCGGTCTTCGGGACAGGCCCGGCGGACAGCGGACTCTGTCGGTCCGGGTCACTACCCTTGGGCCATGACAACGGCTCTGATTACGGGATCGACCGCGGGGATCGGTGCCGCGTTCGCGCGGCGGCTGGCGGCTGACGGACATGACCTCGTCCTGGTGGCCCGGGACACCAAACGGCTGCGCGAGCAGGCGACCGAGCTGCACGACCGGCACGGCATCGAGGCGGAGGTGCTGACCGCCGACCTGTCCGAGGACAAGGGCATCGAGGCGGTGGCGGAGCGGGTCGGCGACCGCCGCAACCCGGTCGATCTGCTGGTCAACAACGCCGGGTTCGGCAACAAGGGCCGCTATCTCGACGTGTCGATGGCGGACGAGCTGAAGATGCTCAAGGTGCACTGCGAGGCAGTGCTGAGGCTGACCTCGGCGGCGGCCGAGGCGATGCGCGAGCGCGGTCGCGGCGGAGTGGTGAACGTGGCCTCGGTGGCCGCCTTCGTGCCCCGGGGGACGTACGGCGCCTCCAAGGCGTGGGTCGTGCAGTTCACGCAGGGCGCGGCGAAGGACCTCGCCGGCACGGGGGTGCGGCTGATGGCGCTCTGCCCCGGTTTCGTGCGCACCGAGTTCCACCAGCGGGCCGGGATGGGCACGGACAACATCCCCGGCTGGATGTGGCTGGACGCGGACAACGTAGTCACGGCGGCGCTGGCCGACCTCGCGCGCGGCAAGTCGCTGTCCATCCCGGACCCCCGCTACAAGGCACTGATGGGCCTGGTGAAGGTGACCCCGAGGTCGCTGCTCGGCGGGATCTCGTCGAAGACGGGGCGCAAGTACGGGCCGCAGTAGCGGCCGGCGGGCGGGTGACGCCGTCGCTCCGGTGCGAAAATGGGCGTGACGGAACGGGGGCAGGGGGGCCGGAAGGCGGCGTCGAATGACCTTCGTACAGCTCATCGAGTGCAAGACCAGCCGGCTGGACGAGATGAACCGGCTCATGGACGACTGGGTCGCGCAGACCAAGGGGAAGCGCACGGCGACGCACGCGGTGGTCGGCAAGGACCGCTCGGACGCGTCGCACATCGTCGAAGTGGTGGAGTTCCCCTCGTACGAGGAGGCGATGCGGAACTCGAACCTCCCGGAGACCGACCGGATCTTCCGGGAACTGGTCGCGCTGTGCGACGAGATGCCGACGTTCACCGACCTGGACGTCGTACGCGACGACCGGCTGGCCGAGGACACCGTGCGCAGGTTCTTCGACGCGATCGCGGTCGCGGGCGAGCTGCCCCCGCTGAACGACCTGCTGGACGAGGACATCCACAGCCACGACCCGGCGAACCCGCAGGACACCATCGGGCTGGACAACGCCCGCAGCGAGTACCGGATGTGGCGCGGCGGTTTCGATTTCGCGTTCACGATCGAGGGCGTGCTCGCCCAGGGCAACCAGGCCTGCGCCCGGTGGGCCTGGAACGCCACGCACAAGGGCGACTTCCTGGGGATCGCGCCCACCGGCAGGCAGGTCTCCATGACCGGGCTGACCCTGTTCCGGTTCGCGGAGAACGGCAAGATCGCCGAGACGTGGTGGCAGTACGACCAGCTGGGCCTGATGCAACAGCTGGGCGCGCTCGACGCGCTGGAGCAGTAGCGCAGTACAGCAGTTTTAGAGCAGTACAGGGCGAAGGCCCGGCCCCCTTCCTGGGTGCCGGGCCTTCGCTCGAGAGCGGCGTGGCTCAGTGGGCGTGGCCGTGGCCGTGGCCGTGACCCGCCTCGGCCGGCTCCTCTTCCTTCTTCTCGACGACCAGGGTCTCGGTCGTGAGCAGCAGGGAGGCGATGGAGGCGGCGTTCTCCAGGGCGGAACGGGTGACCTTCACCGGGTCGATGACGCCGGCCTTGACCAGGTCGCCGTACTCGCCGGTGGCGGCGTTGTAGCCGTTGCCCTTCTCCAGGTCCTTGACCTTGTGGACGATGACGTAGCCCTCGAGGCCCGCGTTCTCCGCGATCCAGCGCAGCGGCTCGACCACGGCGTTGCGGACCACGGCGACACCGGTGGCCTCGTCGCCGGACTTGTCGAGGTTGCCCTCCAGGACCTTGGAGGCGTGGACCAGAGCGGAGCCACCACCGGAGACGATGCCCTCCTCGACCGCGGCGCGGGTCGCGGAGATGGCGTCCTCCAGACGGTGCTTCTTCTCCTTCAGCTCCACCTCGGTGGCGGCGCCGACCTTGATCACGCACACGCCGCCGGCCAGCTTCGCGAGGCGCTCCTGGAGCTTCTCGCGGTCCCAGTCGGAGTCGGTGTTCTCGATCTCGGCCTTGATCTGCGCGACGCGGCCGTGCACATCCTCGGACTTGCCGGCACCCTCGACGATCGTGGTGTCGTCCTTGGTGACGGTGACGCGGCGGGCGGAACCGAGCACGTCGACGCCGACCTGGTCGAGCTTGAGGCCGACCTCCTCGGAGATGACGGTGGCGCCGGTGAGGATCGCCATGTCCTGCAGCATCGCCTTGCGGCGGTCACCGAAGCCCGGGGCCTTGACGGCGACGGCGTTGAAGGTGCCGCGGATCTTGTTCACGACCAGGGTCGACAGGGCCTCGCCCTCGACGTCCTCGGCGATGATCAGCAGCGGCCGGGAGGAACCGGCCTGGATGACCTTCTCCAGCAGCGGCAGCAGGTCGGCGATCGAGCCGATCTTGCCCTGGTTGATGAGGATGAAGGGGTCCTCGAGGACGGCCTCCATGCGCTCCTGGTCCGTCACGAAGTACGGCGACAGGTAGCCCTTGTCGAAGGCCATGCCCTCGGTGAAGTCCAGCTCCAGACCGAAGGTGTTGGACTCCTCGACGGTGATGACACCGTCCTTGCCGACCTTGTCCATCGCCTCGGCGATCAGCTCGCCGACCTGCTGGTCCTGGGCGGACAGCGCGGCGACGGCGGCGATGTCGGACTTCTCCTCGATCGGGCGCGCGGTGGCCAGCAGGTCCTCGGAGATCGCGGCGACGGCCGCGTCGATGCCCTTCTTCAGGGCGGCCGGGGAGGCGCCGGCGGCGACGTTCTTCAGGCCCTCGCGGACGAGCGCCTGGGCGAGGACGGTGGCGGTGGTGGTGCCGTCACCCGCGATGTCGTTGGTCTTGGTCGCCACCTCCTTCACCAGCTGCGCGCCGAGGTTCTCGTACGGGTCCTCGATCTCCACCTCGCGGGCGATCGTGACACCGTCGTTGGTGATGGTGGGGGCACCGAACTTCTTGTCGATCACGACGTTGCGGCCCTTGGGACCGATCGTCACCTTCACCGTGTCGGCAAGCTTGTTGACGCCGCGCTCAAGGGCGCGACGGGCGTCCTCGTCGAACTTCAGAATCTTCGCCATGACAGCGGAAGCCCTCTCGGAAATCTGTGGGTGAAAAAAGCTGCGCCCCGGGCGCCCGGCTACTTATCGGTCGCGGGGGCCAGGGGCGCAGCTCAAGGCAAGTGTTGCCGAGGTTTACTTCTCGATGATCGCGAGCACGTCGCGAGCCGAGAGGACGAGGTACTCCTCGCCGTTGTACTTCACCTCGGTGCCGCCGTACTTGCTGTACAGCACGATGTCGCCGGTCTTGACGTCGAGCGGAAGGCGCTCGCCGTTCTCGAAGCGGCCCGGGCCCACGGCCAGGACGACGCCCTCCTGGGGCTTCTCCTTCGCGGTGTCCGGGATGACCAGGCCAGAGGCCGTGGTCTGCTCGGCGTCCAGCGGCTGGACCACGATGCGGTCCTCGAGCGGCTTGATGGCAACCTTGGAGCTGGCGGTCGTCACGATCCGACCTCCCCCTTCGGAGATCTCACGGGGTTAACTGTCTGAGGTGGCGACCAGGTGGATCCGTCGTCGCGGGTGCCGGACCTGCCCGTCGCTTTGTTGGCACTCTCCAGTGGGGAGTGCCAGAGCCGAGACTATGACCGGGATTAGCACTCGGTCAAGCGGAGTGCCAATACGCACGGCGCGTCGGCCCTGTTTCCCCGGACCCCGCTGCCGATTTACAGGTAGTCCTCCAGGCGCCCCACCGTCAGCCCCCTCTCCTGCGCCCGCCTCAGCAAGCGGGTCGTTCGCTCGCGCAGGGCCCGCCCCCTCGTGCCGTCCGGGTTCAGGGCCACGATGTCGCCGGGGCGGAGGGTGCGGGGGCCGTGGGTGAAGGTCAGGGTGTGGGCACCCATGGTGGCTCGCCACAGGACGACCGCGGAGATGCCACAGGACGCTGCCGCGCGCAGGGTGGTGGGGTCGTAGTTGCCGTAGGGCGGGCGCAGGAGGCGGGGGTGGAGGCCCAGGCCGGTGCGGAGTCTGTCCTGCTGGGCGCAGATCTCGGCGCGCTGGTCGGCGTAGGGCAGTCCGGGCAGGGCGCGGTGGTCGTGGGTGTGGTTCTCGATGGCGGCGCCGGCCGAGCGCAGCCGGGCGGTGTGCGCGCGGACCGGGCCGGTCGTGGCGCCGGCCAGGAACATGCTGACAGGGAGCCGGAGTTCGCGGACCATGTCGGCGAAGCGGGGGTCCTTCTCGGCGCCGTCGTCGTAGGTGAGGAAGACGACCTTGTCGTGAGTGGGGACGCGGTCCAGCACGGGCGGGAGGGCGGAGCCCTTCGCCCCGAGGGTGCGGGCGGACAGGCGCCTGGCGGGGTGCGCCGGGTGGGACAGGGGTGCCGCCAGGCCCCAGTGGCGGTAGGGCTGGTCGGCGGAGGTGTGCTGCCGTACCCGCTGGGCCGCCTTCTTGCCGAGCCGTTCGATGGGGTCGACGGACTGGGCGCAGCCGGTGAGGAGGAGGGCCGAGGCGAGGACGGCCGCCAGGCCCCGCCGGTTTCCTCCGCGCCTCACAGGTAGTCCTCCAGGCGGGCCACGGCGTACCCCTCGGCGGTGACCTTGTTCAGGAAGCGGCGCATGTCGTCGATCATCGTGCCGTTCCAGTCGTCCCGGCCGCGGAAGTGGGTGAGCACGATGTCGCCGGGGTGCAGGCTGCGGTCCCACTCGCGGTACTCCCAGTGGTCCACGAAGACCTCTTCGTCCCAGATCGGCGCGTACTTGATCCCGCAGGCCTTGGCCGCGCGCAGAGTGTCGCCGTTGTAGTTGCCGTACGGCGGGCGGAAGACGGTGGGGGCCTTGCCGTACTGCCTCTTCATGACCGCCTGCATGCCGCAGATCTGGTCCTTCTGCTGCTCGTAGGACAGGCCGGGCATGTAGGGGTGGGTCATGGTGTGGTTGTTCAGGGTGTGACCCTCGGACTGCATCTTGCGGAAGTAGCCGTAGTCGTCCTTGACCAGGTAGTTGCTGAGGAAGGCCGTGTAGGGGATCTTCAGCTCGCTCATCATGCGCAGGAAGGCGGGGTCCTTCTCGGCGCCGTCGTCGATGGTGAGGAAGACGACCCTCTGCTTGGTGGGGATCGTCGTGAAGACCGGGGGGAGGTTCTCCTCCTCCTGCCCGGTGACCTCGAAGCCGGCGCGTGCGGTGATCCTCGGCTTCCTGGCGGGCGGGGCCGGCGGGGACAAGGGGGTGCGGGCCAGGCCCCAGTGCCGGGCGGCGGCGGCCACCCGGGCGTGCTCGGCGGCGAGATGGTCGGCGTAGGAGTCCAGGGCGCGGGCGGGGCCGCCCTGGACGGGCTGCTGGCCGGGGGCGGGGTGGGCGACGGCGTCGGAGCTGGGGGCGGCGCAGCCGGAGACGACGGCGGCGGACACCAGCGCCGCGGTGCCGCAGCGGAGGATCAGTGTGCGCAAGGGCAACCGATTTTTATCGTTTTGTACGACTGCTCGCATGGTGCCGGATCCTCCCAGGCCCCGTCCCCGGATCCGGGCCGACACCGCCACCGGAGGCGCACGGTCCACCGACTGGCCCACAATGACCCGGTGAACGACCTCGCTCTCCTCCTCACCCCCGAAGGCCGCGCCCTCCTCGACGAGGTGCGCGGCACCGATCCCGCGCAGGAGCTGGCCGTCGCCACCCGGCTGCGCCGCGAACACCCCGCGGAGCTGGTGTCGGCGGCGCTCGGCCAGGCCCGGCTGCGGCAGCGGGCGGCGGCGAAGTTCGGGGCGGCGGACGCGGAGCGGATGTTCTTCACGCCGAACGGGGTCGAGCAGTCGACCCGGACGAGCGTGGCCACGTACCGGGCGGGGCGGATGAAGGAGCTGGGTATCGGCTCGGTCGCCGACCTCTGTTGCGGGATCGGCGGTGACGCCATCGCGCTGGCGCGGGCCGGAATCCGGGTGCTGGCCGTGGACCGGGATCCGCTGACGGCCGCCGTGGCGCGGGCGAACGCCGCGGAGCTGGGGCTCGCCGAGCTGATCGAGGTGCGGGAGGCGGACGTCACGGAGGTGGACACGGCCGGTTTCGACGCCGTGTTCGTGGATCCGGCCCGGCGCGGAGGTCGCGGGCGGATCTTCGACCCCGAGGCCTACTCGCCGCCGCTGTCCTGGGCGGTAGCCGCGGCCCTCCAGGCGCCCCGCGCCGCCCTGAAGATCGCCCCCGGCATCCCGCACGAGGCGATCCCCGCCGAGGCCGAGGCCGAGTGGATCTCCGACGGCGGCGATGTGAAGGAGGCCGTGCTGTGGTTCGGGACCGAGCCGGGCCTCATCCGCGCCACGCTGCTGCCCGGCCCGCGCACGCTGCCCGGCAAGAAACTGCCCGATCCCGGGGTGCGGCCGGTGGGCCGGTATCTGTACGAGCCGGACGGCGCCGTGATCCGGGCCCATCTGGTCGCGGACGTGGCCGAGGAGGTCGGCGGCGGGCTCGTCGACGCGACGATCGCCTACGTCACCGCCGATGAGCTGCGGCCCACGCCGTACGCCACCGCCTACGAGATCACCGACCAACTCCCCTTCAACGTCAAGAAGCTGAAGGCGCTGCTGCGGGAGCGGCAGGTCGGCACGCTGACCGTGAAGAAGCGCGGGTCGGCGGTCGAGCCGGAGGAACTGCGCCGGAAGGTCAAGCCGCAGGGGCCGAACGCGGCCACCGTGTTCCTCACCCGCGTGGCGGGCGCGCCGACCATGCTGATCGGCGCCCCCGCCTGCTGAGCCCATCCGCTCACGGGCCGCACTCCGCGGCCCTGCCCAGCAGCAGTTCCCGCTCCTTCTCGTTGCGGGCGAGCCCGGCCGCGCGGACGAACTCCTCGCGGGCCTCGGCGGTGCGCCCGAGGCGGGCCAGCAGATCGCCGCGGACGCTGGGCAGCAAGTGGTAGCCGCGCAGGGCGGGTTCGCCGGTCAGGGCGTCCACCAGCCTCAGTCCCGCGGCCGGGCCCTCGGCCATCGACACGGCGACCGCGCGGTTCAGCTCGACCACCGGGGACGGCGACCGGGCCGCCAGCAGGCCGTACAGGGCGGCGATGGCCTGCCAGTCGGTGTCCGCGTAGGTGTGGGCGTGGGCGTGGCAGGCGGCGATGGCGGCCTGGAGGGCGTAGGGACCGGGAGCGCCGGTGGCCGTGGCGTCGGCGCGGCCCAGGGCGCGGATGCCGCGGGCGATGAGCAGGCGGTTCCAGCGGCGCCGGTTCTGGTCCCTGAGCAGCACCGGATGGCCGCCGGGGCCGGTGCGGGCGGCGGCGCGGGAGGCCTGGAACTCCAGGAGCGAGGCCAGAGCGTGCACCTCGGGCTCCTTGGGCATCAGGGCGGCCAGCACGCGCGCCAGCCGCAGCGCGTCCTCGCACAGGCCGGGGCGCAGCCAGTCGTCGCCCGCGGTGGCCGCATAACCCTCGTTGAAGATCAGGTAGATGACGTCCAGCACGGACCCGAGGCGGGCCTCGCGGTCGGGGCCGTACGGCACCTCGAAGGCGATGTTCTTCGTGGCCAGGGTGCGCTTGGCGCGGACGATGCGCTGGGCGATCGTCGGCTCCGGGACGAGGTAGGCACGGGCGATCTCGGCCGTCGTCAGGCCGCCGAGCAGGCGCAGGGTGAGCGCGGTGCGGGCCTCGGCGGACAGCACCGGGTGGCAGGTGGTGAAGACCAGGCGGAGCAGGTCGTCGTCGATGTCGTCGGGGTCGGCGGGCTCCTCCGGCGGGGCCGTGGTCTCCAGGTCCCGGCCGATCTCGGCGAGCTTGCGGGCGTACGTCTCCTTGCGCCGGACCAGGTCGACGGCGCGGCGGCGGGCGGTGGCCATGAGCCAGGCGCCCGGGTTGTCGGGCACACCGTCCCGGGGCCACTGCTCCAGGGCCGCGACCAGGGCGTCCTGCGCCAGTTCCTCGGCGATGCCGACGTCCCGGACGATCCGGGCGACCCCGGCGATCACCCGGGGCGACTCCAGGCGGAAGACGGTCTCGATCGCGTGCGCCGTCTCGGCCGCGTGCGCCGTCTCGGCCGCGTGCGCTGTCTCACTCGTGTGCGGCGCCTCGGTCGGGCGTGCTGCGGTGGGCTGCGGTTCCACAGCCCACCATGCAACACCCCGAACGGCTACTGGGGCCAACGCGGGATCAGGCTTCGGCGATCTCCCGCACCTCGCACGAGACGTTCCAGTAGTCCTCGTGGACCTTCAGGAAGCGCTTGGTCCACTCCAGGGCCTCGGCCTTGTCCTTGCACTGCATGATCGCGTAGCCGCCGATGACCTCCTTGGACTCGGTGAACGGGCCGTCGATGACGGAGATCTGCCCGCCCTTCCAGTGCACCGTGGTGCCCTGGGCGGAGGGGGTCAGCCCGGCGGTGTCGAGCATGACGCCGGCCTTGGTGATCTCCTCGATCAGCTCGCCCATCCGCCGCATCAGCTCCTCGCTGGGGCCATCGGCGGGGGCGGAGGACTCGTCGATGTGCACGATCGACATGTAGCGCGGCATGGTGACTCCTTCGGTCGCGGCGGCGGGGCCGTTCCCCGCCGCTCACCCATGCGTCGAACGGGAGACACCCGGATCGACACGGTCCCGGGAAATCTTCCGAGATTTTTTTCCGGCGGCCGGTCAGTCTGCCGATCAGCCGCGCAGCGAGGCCCACAGGTCGTCCGCCGCGGGCTGCCGCGCCACCACGCGGTTGGGGTCGGAGGGCGCGGTCACCACCGGCATCATCACCGTCGTCACCGCGTCGGCCGTCAGGTGCTTCAGGCTCTGGCCCAGCTTCGTCAGCTCGCCCAGGGAGTCCAGTGCGGTGTCGGTGGTGAGGCTCGCGGTGACCGCGTCGGCGACCCGGTACAGCTTGGCGGGGTCGGTGAGCAGGTCGGTGGCCGCGATCTGCTCCAGCAGGGCCTTCACCAGCTTCTGCTGGAGTCCTATGCGGCCGAGGTCGCTGCCGTCGCCTATGCCGTGCCGGGTGCGGGCGAGGGCGAGGGCCTGGGTGCCGTCGAGGTGGTGGGCCCCGGCCTGCAGATGCAGATGGCTCTTGTCGTCGTCGATGTCCTGGGCGGTGGTGACGTCGACCCCGCCGAGCGCGTCCACCAGCCTCGCGAAGCCGGAGAAGTCGATCTCGATGTAGTGGTCCATGCGGATGCCGGTGACCGCCTCGGCGGTCTTCACCGCGCACACCGGACCGCCCACCTCATAAGCGCTGTTGAACATCGCCGAGTACGCCGGAGCCGTCGACCCCCCGGAGGGCAGCGGGCAGGACGGGCGGGGGACGAGCGTGTCGCGCGGGATGCTGACGACGGTGGCCTTCCGGCGGCCCGCGTCGATGTGCACCACCATCGCCGTGTCGGAGCGGGCGCCGGAGCTGTCGCCGCCGCCGAGCGCCTTGTCGGCCTTGCCGCTGCGCGAGTCCGAGCCGAGGACCAGGATGTTCAGGGAGCCGGCCGGCAGCACGGCGGCGGGGGCGGCCGAGGCACCCGGCGACGGGGTGGCCGGCACCTTCGCGGGGCGGTCGTCGCCGAGCGCGCTGTCGATGTCGACGCTTCGGATGTTGTGGTTGAGATGCCAGTACGCCCAGCCCGCGGTGGCCACGCCCAGCACCAGGGCACCGGCCAGGGCGAGACCGGCGGCCTTCAGCACCCTCGACCGCCGGCCCGCCCGCTGTCCCGCCTGTCCCAGCGCCCCGCTGTGCGCCCGCCCGCCCGCGTCGCCTTGCTCCTCGTGTCGCGTCACGGGCAGGAACGTAAGTCCGAATTATTAGGGGACTGTTAGTGCAGGCGGTGAGAGCCGGGTTTCTTGGGAAATTCTCATCCCGGCGTCACCGTGGGTACCGGATTGCTGCCGCTCCAGGGAGCGTTGTACCCGGGCCGGGCGGAGGTTGCGCTGCGAGGTGGAGTGTCCGCGGGAAGCGATTGAACCGAGGGGTCCGAGTGGCACGTATGGAGACACGGCGGAACCAGTCGCTCCCCGATTCCGCAAGACCCCGGACGTGTGCGTTCAGGATGCATTCAGGTTGCCGCCGACAGGGTGGGGGGCGCTTTTGTCCAACCCCCCACCATTGGAGCATTCTTGACGAAGACAAAGTCAGTGATGAAGAAGCTGCCCGAGGTCACCCTCGCGTTCTGGATCATGAAGATCGCGGCGACGACGCTGGGCGAGACGGCGGGCGACCTGTTCGCGCAGACGCTGAAGCTCGGCTACTTCCTCACCACCATCGCCTTGTTCCTGGTCTTCGTGGTCACGCTGGTGATCCAGCTGCGCTCGTCCCGGTACAACCCGTTCTTCTACTGGACGGTCATCCTGTCGACCAGCATGGCCGGCACCACGATGTCCGACTTCATGAACCGCGACGCCAGCGCCAAGTACCTCTCGAACGGCGCGACGAAGCTGGGCTGGGGCCCGCAGGGCCTCGGCCTCGGCTACCCGGAGGGCGCCGCGATCCTCATCTCGATCCTGCTGCTGATCTTCCTCGCCTGGAAGCTGAGCGGGATGACGTTCGAGATCACCGAGATCGTCACCTTCAAGGGCGAGGCCCTGTTCTGGGGCGCGATCCTGGTCTCCAACACCCTCGGCACCTCCATGGGCGACTTCCTGTCCGACAGCTCGGGCCTCGGCTACCTGGGCGGCGCGGCCCTGGTCACCGGCGCCCTGCTCGTGCTGGTCGCGCTGATGAAGGTCCCGGCCGTGCCGAACGTGTTGCTGTTCTGGATCGCGTTCGTGCTGACCCGCCCGCTGGGCGCGACGGCCGGTGACTTCCTGACCAAGCCGACCGCCAAGGGCGGCCTGGACCTGGGTACGGCCGGTTCCTCGGCGGTGCTGCTCGCGGTGCTGTTCGGTCTGATGGCGTACGCGCAGGTGCAGGAGCGCCGGAAGGCGGCGACGCCGGGCCTGGAGCACCAGGGCCCCGAGGCGGAGGCGGTCCAGCCGCAGGAGACCGGGCGCCGGTAACGCGAAACCCCGCCCCGGGAAGTCCCGGGGCGGGGTTCGTCTGGAGCGCCGGGCAGGCCTTGCACCTGCATTTCCCCGCAGGAAGCGGGGCGTCTTTCCTTGGACCACCAACGCACTGCGTCCGTACCGGCGTTCCGGCCGTTCGCTGTGTGATGATCATAGCCCAGTCCGGCCGGACACCTCAACCTCAGCCGTCGGCCACCGACTCGAACCGCCACCGGTGCACGGCCCGCGTCACCAACTCGGCGTCCGGCTCGGGCAGTTCGGGCAGCTCCGTGTCGTACGACGCGTCCCACCAGGTGATGACCAGCACCCGGTCCTGCGGCGCGCGGAAGGTCTCCCGCCGCAACGGCTCCTGCGTCAGGCGCTGTTCGCGTACCCAGGCGAGGAGTTCCGCTCCCCGCCCGTCGGCCGCCCGCGCCTCCCACATCAGGGCGACGGTCATGAGTAGAGGTTCTCCTTGCTGACCTCGTGCACATGGTCGTGCCCGGGGACATGCGGGTCGGTGACCGGCAGGGAGGAGTCCGCCGACAGGTCCCAGCTGGAGGCGGCCCGGTTCCGGGCGACCATCTCGGCGCCGAGCGCTGCCACCATGGCGCCGTTGTCCGTGCACAGCTTGGGGCGCGGCACGCGCAGCCGGATGCCGGCCGCCTCGCAGCGCTCCTGGGCCAGGGCGCGCAGGCGCGAGTTCGCGGCGACGCCGCCGCCGATCATCAGGTGGTCGACGCCCTCGTCCTTGCAGGCGCGCACGGCCTTGCGGGTCAGCACGTCGACCACGGCCTCCTGGAAGGACGCGGACACGTCCCGCACCGGGACCTCCTCGCCCGCCGCCCGCTTGGCCTCGATCCAGCGGGCCACGGCCGTCTTCAGTCCGGAGAAGGAGAAGTCGTACGCCGGGTCGCGCGGGCCGGTCAGGCCGCGCGGGAAGGCGATGGCCTCCGGGTTGCCCTCGCGGGCGTACCGGTCGATGACCGGGCCGCCCGGGAAGCCCAGGTTCAGCACACGGGCGATCTTGTCGAAGGCCTCGCCGGCCGCGTCGTCGATGGTCGAGCCCATCGGGCGCACGTCGGAGGTGATGTCCTCGGACAGCAGCAGCGAGGAGTGGCCGCCGGAGACCAGCAGGGCCATCGTCGGCTCGGGCAGCGGCCCGTGCTCCAGCTGGTCGACGCAGATGTGCGAGGCGAGGTGGTTGACGCCGTACAGGGGCTTGCCGAGCGCGTAGGCGTACGCCTTCGCCGCCGAGACACCGACCAGCAGGGCGCCCGCGAGACCGGGGCCGGCGGTGACCGCAATGCCGTCCAGGTCCCTTGCGGAGACGCCCGCCTCCTTCAGCGCGCGGTCGATGGTCGGGACCATCGCCTCCAGATGCGCCCGGGACGCCACCTCCGGTACGACGCCGCCGAAGCGGGCGTGCTCGTCGACGCTGGAGGCGACGGCGTCCGCCAGCAGGGTGGTGCCGCGGACGATGCCGACGCCGGTCTCGTCGCAGGAGGTCTCGATGCCGAGTACCAGAGGCTCGTCGCGTGAGTCAGCCATTGCTCTCGGTTCCTTGTACGGAGGTCGAAGGGTCGGTCATGCGTCGCATCACCAGGGCGTCCACGTTGCCCGGCTGGTAGTAGCCGCGCCGGAACCCGATGGGCGTGAAGCCGAAACGCTCGTACAGCTTCTGGGCGCGGACGTTGTCCACCCGGCATTCGAGCATCACCTCGACGCACTCGAACGCGGTCGCCGCCCGCAGCAGCTCGGCGAGCAGGCGCGCGCCGAGCCCGGTGCCCTGGAGGTTGCGGGCGACGGCGATCGTCTGGACGTCGCCCAGGTCGCCGGAGGCGGCGAGGCCGGCGTAGCCGACGACGTGGCCCTCGTCCTCGGCCACCAGGTAGCGCCGGGTCGCCTCGGGGCCCCGGGCATGGGCCAGCTCGGACCAGAACATGCCCCGGGACCAGGCGTCCTCGGGGAAGAGGTCCTTCTCCAGTTCCAGGACCGGGTCGATGTCCCACCAGCGCATCTCGCGCAGTCGCGGGGTTTCCGGCTGCGTCACTTCGGGGTGACCACCTTGTAGTTCTTGGGGACCTGGGCGTCCGGGCGGCGCAGGTACAGCGGGCGCGGCTCCGGCAGCTCCTCGCCCGCGGCCAGCTTCTCGGCGGCCAGCGAGGCGAGCGCCGCGGCGGACACGTGCTCGGGCTCGTGGACGCGCGGGAACGTGTCCGGGTAGAGCAGCGCGCCCGCGCCGACCGCGGGGAGCCCGGCGACGCGCTCGGCGATGTCGGCGGGGCGGTCGACGGACGGGCCGGTCAGCCGGGTGCGCGAGTCGGCGTACGTCGCCCAGTAGACCTCCTTGCGCCGGGCGTCGGTCGCCACGACGAAGGGGCCCTTCTCGATGTCGGCGGCGTAGGCGAGACCGTCCAGCGTGCAGACGCCGTGGACGGGGACGCCGAGCGCGAGGCCGAAGGTGTCGGCCGTCATCAGGCCGACGCGCAGGCCGGTGTAGGGGCCGGGCCCGATGCCGGCGACGATGCCGGTGACGGCGTCCAGCTTGAGCCCGGCCTCGGCGAGGATGCGGTCGACGGCCGGCAGCAGCAGCTCTCCGTGCCGGCGCGCGTCCACCTGGCTCGACGAGGCGATGACGTCCGTGCCGTCGTGCAGCGCGACGGTGACGGCGGGTGTGGCGGTATCCAGAGCGAGCAAGAGCACGCGAACAGCCTACGGCGCCCGCGCCCACCGCATGGCCGTCCGGGGCAGACGATGACTCACTGCTACGGTCTGTGCGAAGTACGACATATCGCATGAGGCGCATGAGGCAGAGGTGAACGCACGTGGCAGGGACCAGCTCGGGGATCGTGGCCGGCCTGACCGCGGCGGCCTTCGCAGCCGTCGGCTTCCTGGCCTACCAGGCGCAAGCGACCGTGCCGGCGAACCTGGGCAGCGGGCCCACGGCGGGCGCGTCCCCCTCGTCGGCGGTCTCCAAGGCGCCCCGCGACGGCCGGAACCCGGCCGCCCTGCCGAGCGATTCCGGAACAGGTGAACGGGTCGTGTACTCGGTGGACGACGACCGGGTCTGGCTCGTCGGCGAGAAGAACGACCTCCAGCGCACGTTCCGGGTGAAGCCCGGCAGCGTCGACCCGGTCCCCGGCGTCTACGAGGTCACCTCCCGCTCGAACGCGGTCACCGGGACCGACGGCATCCCCATCGAGCACGTGGTGCGCTTCACCAGCGTGGACGGCGTGGTGATCGGCTTCAGCGCGGCCATGAGCGAGGACCCCGGACTGGTGCCGGACACGAGCGTGAAGACGGGCGGCATCCGGGAGAACCGGGCGGACGGGGACGCGATGTGGAAGTTCGCGACGATCGGCGTCCGGGTGGTCGTGATCCGCTAGGCGGCTGCGCGGTTCCCCCGGACCGGCTTCCGGGGCGTCTCCGGCTCCGGCTCGCGCGGGGGTCTGGACACCGCGTCCGCTGCCGCGCACGACGCGAGCAGGTCGCGCATGGACACCCCGGTGAGCACGGGCGGCCGGACCTGAGCCGTGGGTCGAGGAGCGGTCATGGACGCCTCCTGAGGTGCCGGGCAGTCGTAGTTAGGCACGCCTAACCACGGGCTGGGTTCCATGTGACCACGCCCGGGAGGCCCTGCGCAATATCTTGCCGACGGCTTGTCGGAAAGCCCCTCGGGCTTCAGGCGTCCAGCGTCTCCAGCCCGGCCTCGGCCCAGCGCTCTCCCAGCCCGGTCAGCGTGACGTGCCGTACCTCGTCGGCGCCCGGGGGTTCGGGGGTGTCCCCCCATGTCGCAGTGCCGACGGCGCGGTGGATGACGACCTGGAGGCGGTCCTCGGTCAGCTCCTCGACCTTGCCCTCGCCCCACTCCACGACCATCACCGACTCGGGCAGCGAGACGTCGAGGTCGAGGTCCTCCATCTCGTCCAGGCCGCCGCCGAGCCGGTAGGCATCCACGTGGACGAGCGGCGGGCCGTCGCCGAGGGAAGGGTGCACACGGGCGATCACGAAGGTCGGCGAGGTGACCGCGCCGCGCACCCCGAGACCCTCGCCGAGCCCGCGGGTCAGCGTCGTCTTGCCCGCGCCGAGTTCCCCGCTGAGCATCACCAGGTCGCCCGCGCGCAGCAGCTTGGCCAGGCGGCGGCCCAGCTCCCGCATCTGCTCGGGCGAGGTGATCGTCAGCCGGGTGTCAGCGGGGCGGTGCTGAGCTGCTGGTGCTGCCGGATGTTCCATAGCCAATAACGGTAGCCCCTGCGGGCACGGCACCCGCGCGGGTGAGCAGATCGGCGAGGCGGTCGGTGACCACTTCCGGGTGCTCCAGCATCACCAGGTGCCCGGCGTCCGGCACGAGCACCAGTTCGGCGTCCGGCAGCAGGTCGGCGATGGCCTCGCTGTGCTCGCTGGGCGTGACCAGGTCCCGCACCCCGGCGAGGACGAGCACCGGGACGTCCCGGAAGCAGCCGAGGGCCTCGGTCTTGTCGTGCTCGGTGAAGGCCGGGTAGAACTCGGCGACCACGTCGATCGGCGTGGCCTCGATCATCCGTTCCGCGAACCGCGCGACCGCGGGGTCGACGTCCCGGCCCGCGAACGAGTACCGCTTGATGATCCCGGCGAACAGATCGGCGGTGGCCCGGCGCCCCTTCTCCACCAGCTCCGCCTGCTGCCCGAGCGCCTTCAGCACTCCGGGCAGGATCCGGCGCACCGCGTTGACGCCGGCCACGGGCAGCCCGAAGTCGACCTCGGCGAGCCGCCCGGAGGAGGTACCGACGAAGGCGGTGGCCACGACCCGGTCCCGGATCAGCTCGGGGAACTGGGCAGCGAGCGCCATCATGGTCATCCCGCCCATGGAGTGCCCGACGAGCACGATCGGCCCGTCCGGCACGGCCGCGTCGAGGACGGCCTTCAGGTCGCGGCCGAGCTGGTCGATGGTGAGGGGCACGCCGTCCTGGCTCTGGGCCAGGCCACGCCCGGAGCGGCCGTGGCTGCGCTGGTCCCAGTGCACGGCGCGGACGACCCCGCGCAGCGCCGCGCGCTGGAAGTGCCAGGAGTCCTGGTTGAGGCAGTAGCCGTGGCAGAAGACGACGGTGACCGGGGCGGGCGCCTTGCGCCCGAAGAGCCGGCGGCGGCGCGGCGAGACGTTCGGGCCGGGCGGGTCGGGTTCGACGTCGTCGACCTCGTAGTACAGCTCAGTGCCGTCGTCGGCGTACGCCTTGCCCGGGGTGCCGCGCAGGGTGCCGTACGGCCCCGCGGAGTCCAGCGCCAGCCGGGCCTTGCGGCGCATGCCGCGCCCGACCGTCATCCGCTCGATGGCGACACCGGCGGCGGCGCCCGCGGCGAGGACGCCTATCGCGGCACCGGCGACGCCGGTCGCCCTGCGCCAGCTCCCGGCCGCCTGGGCGGAGGCGGCGACGGCCGCCGAGGCGACGTCCGCCACCGCCTCCGTGCTGCTCTCGCTCACGTACCGCTCCTCTTCACCGTCACCGAAGTCACCGAATTCGCCGTACCGCAGTTCGCCGACCGGCCGAAGCACCGCACGACTGAACCAGGTGCCGCCTGAGTCCGGCTCCAGAGCCGTCGTACCCGTATGGCTCGCGACCGGGCTTACCCGAGTTCTTCCCCGTTCACGTAGACGCGGGGAACGCGCGTTCCGATGCGCGTGACGATTTCGTAGGCGATCGTGCCGCAGGCCTGTGCCCAGTCCTCGGCGGTGGGCTCGCCCTTGTCGCCGGGCCCGAACAGGATCACCTCGCTGCCCACCTCGGGCCGGTCGCCGCCCAGGTCCACCACGAACTGGTCCATCGCGACCCGTCCGGCGACGGTCCGCCACTTGCCGTCGACCAGCACCGGCCCGGTGCCGGAGGCGTGCCGGGGAATGCCGTCCGCGTAGCCGACGGGCACGAGGCCGAGGGTGGTCTCGCCGGGGGTGACGTAGTGGTGGCCGTAGCTGATGCCGTGCCCGCCCGGGACCTGCTTGACCAGGGCCAGCGAGGCCCTGAGCGTCATCACCGGGCGCAGTCCGAAGTCCGCCGGGGTGCCGAGCTCCGGGCTGGGCGAGATGCCGTACATGGCGATGCCGGTGCGGACGAGGTCGAACCGCGCCTCGGGGAGGGTGAGCGTGGCCGGCGAGTTGGCGATGTGCCGCACCTCCGGCCGTACGCCCTGCCCCTCGGCGTAGGCCACCATCTCCCGGAACTGGTCGAGCTGGGCGTCGATGGAGGGGTGCCCGGGTTCGTCGGCGCAGGCGAAGTGGGACCACAGCCCGGTGATCCGGACCAGCCCCTCGGCCTCGGCGCGCAGCGCCTCACGGACCAGCTCGGCCCAGTCCTCGCCGGGCTGGCAGCCGTTGCGCCCGAGCCCGGTGTCGGCCTTGAGCTGCACACGCGCGGGCCGGCCCGCCTGCCGGGCGGCCTCCATGACCTCCCGCAGTGCCCACATCCCGCTGAGCGAGACGTCGATGTCCGCCTCGACGGCCTCCCGCCAGGGCCCGCCCGGCACCCACAGCCAGCACAGGACGCGCGTGTCCAGACCTGCCGCGCGCAGCGCGAGCGCCTCCTCGGGCGTGGCAGTGCCGAGCCAGGTCGCCCCCGCCTCCAGGGCCGCGCGGGCGCACGGCACCGCCCCGTGGCCGTACGCGTCGGACTTGACGACGGCCATCAGAGCGGCGCCCGGCGTACGGGCACACAGGGCCCGCACATTGGCGCGCAGGGCGCCCAGATCGATCTCGGCGCGGGCGCGCAGGGTGGCGGTCGGCACAGTTGCAGTCTCACTCATCGCGCCCCCAGTCTCTCAGAGGGCCGCGCGGGCCCCGGGTGCAGTGTCCTAGGCCCTGTCTCAGCTGCCCGGCCGCCGCCCCCACACGTAGACGTGGTCGCCCTTCTTCAGCACGTCCCACAGCTTGCGCGCGTGGGCGAGCTTCAGGTTGACGCAGCCCATGGAGCCGACGGTGGTGTAGATGCTGCCGTAGACGGCGTGGAAGGCCTGGCCGCCGTCGAAGAACTGGGCGTAGGGCATGGGCTGGTAGTACAGGGTCGACACGTGGTTCTTGTGCCGCCAGTAGATGGTGTGCCAGCCCTTGCGGGTGGCGTACCCCTTGCGTCCGCTGCGCATCGGCACCGGCCCGAACACCACCTTGGAGCCCTTCTGCACCCAGGTGAGCTGCCGGTCCAGATCGACGCAGGCCACCTTGTACGTGCGGACGGGGCACTTCTTGGCCGCGTTGGGGTTCTTCTTCGCCGAGATCAGCATCATCGTCGACCAGGTGACCGGCCCGGAGAAGCCGATCGCGGGCTTGATCTTGTACTTGAGCTGGAAGGCGCGGATCGCCTTGCAGTCCGCCGTGGACTGCTTCCCGTCCACCTTCAGCTTCAGCCAGCGCTCCACCTGCCGCTGGTAGGGCCCGGCCTGCTTGCTGCACGTCACCCTGGCGACGGCGTCCTCGATGGGCACGTACTCGATGAGGTCGTACGTCCCCGGGGCCGCAGCCTTGGGCTCGCGGGCGTTCTCCCGCTTGCTGGGCGTGTACATCCTCGGCGGCAGCGCCTGGTCGGGCCTGTCGATCTGCCAGGGCTGCGCGGGGCCGGGCGCGACGCCGGGCACCAGCTCGGGTTCGGTGCGGGGGGCCGGGGGTGCGGGGGAGGCTGCGGCGATGCCCGCCGTGGGGAGGGCGATGGCGGCGGCGAGCAGCGCTGCGGCACCTCGGTGGGCGATTCGTCTGCTGATCATGCGATCAGCCAAACGCGCGGGCCCACCGGATCCGGGATGCCGCGCGGTGGGGTCACCCGAGGGGTGGACCTGGGTACACCCCGATTCGGCAGGCAGGTGCAGTCCGCTCGCGCTCCCGGCCCGGGATCGTCGAAGCCATGCGAAGAAGACAGCAGAGCCTGAAAGCACCGGTGACGGTGTACTTGACGGTCGCCTTCCTGGCGGCCGGAGCGCTGGGGGCCGTACAGCCGGCGACCCGGATCCCGACCGAGGTCGTCCAACTCACGCAGTTCGGACCGGCGCTGGGGGTGGCCCTGGCAGCGCTGCTGTGGCCGTCGCGGACACGCGAACTGCTGGGCGGGGTGGGCGGGCGCACCCCCTGGCCGCTGCTGGCCGCCCCGTTCCTGATCACCGCGCTGTCGGCGCTGCCGTACGCCCTGCTGACCGGCGCGCCCCACGCCACCGACCCGCTCAGCCTGCACCACCCGTTCCTGCTCATCGTCGTGGCCCAGTTCATCGGCGCGTGCGGTGAGGAGATCGGCTGGCGGTGCTTCCTGCAGCCCCTGCTGCGCACCCGCTTCGGCCCGCTCACCACGTCGGTGACGGTCGGAGTGGTGTGGGGCGTGTGGCACGTGCAGGCACTGGCCGAGTCTCCCGCGTACGCGGCGGGCTTCCTGCTGGCGACGGTGACGATGTCGGTCGCCCTGGGCCTGGCCCTGGAGGAGACGGCGGGCCGTACCCGCCTGTTCCTGGCGGGCGGCTTCCACGCGCTGGTCAACCTCGGGATGCTGCTGTTCATGGACGAGGAGACGGGCCGGGCGCAGCCGATGGTGCTGTTCGGGCTGGCCTGCGCGGTGGCGGCGGTGCCGTGGGTGCGGGGGCGGCTCGGACGGAGGGTTAGGATCCCGGCGACTGCGGGGTGAACGAACAGTCCGGGGCGGGGAGTTCAGGGCCTGGAGTTCGGGGTGGGGACGTGCGGGACGGGGGCGTGCGGGTGAGGGTGTTCGATCGCTTCTGGCGCTTGCAGCGAGACAAGTGGCTCGCGCTCGGCCGGTGTCAGCTGGTCGGGCTGGGCGCGTTCGCGGTGACCGCCGCCGCGCTCGCCGTGACCGGCGCCCTGCTCCTGCTCCCGGCCGGACTCGGCTTCGTCCTGCTGCCTCCGGCCGCCGCACTGCAACGGCGCGTCCGTGACCGGTACCGGACACGGACGGCCCGCTGGACCGGCCGCCCGCTCAGCCCGCCCGCTCCCCTCCCCCACGGCACCTCGGCGCCACGCACCACCCTCGCGCTCCTCGGCGACAGCGGCTTCTGGTACGACCTGCGCTGGGCCTGGCTGGAGCCGTGGACGGGCGCGCCGCTGACGGCCGTTCCGCTGGCCCTGGTGGAGTACGGCGCGTTCGGCACGCTCGTCCAGCCGTTCCTCTGGCGGCTGTTGAACGACGGCAACTGGTACGCGTTCATACCGGTGACCTCGACGACCACGATGCTGGCCGCGCTGCTGCTGGGACTGGGCTTCATCGCGGCGGGCCTGCGCCTGGCGGCCCCCGCACTGTCCCTGCACGCCCGCCTCACCCGGCGCCTGCTGTCCGCCGGCCGGGAGACCGAACTGACCCGGCGCGTGGCCCGCCTGACCGACACCCGGGCCGCCGCCCTGGACGTCCACGCGGCGGAACTGACGCGCATCGAACGGGACCTGCACGACGGCGCCCAGGCGCGTCTCGTCGCCCTGGGCCTCACGCTGGACGAGGCGACGCGGCTGCTGGACAGCGGTGACCAGGGGACGGCCCGCAGCCTGCTCCTCGACGTCCGCGCGGCCTCCGCACACGCCCTCCAGGACCTGCGCGACCTGGTCCACGGCATCCACCCGCCGGTCCTGGCGGACCGGGGCCTGGCCGACGCGGTCCGCTCCCTGGCCCTGGACAGCCACCTGGACACGGAGGTGACCGTGGACCTCCCCCCGGCCCGCCTCCCTGCCCCCGTCGAATCGGCGGCCTACTTCGCGGTGTCCGAACTCCTCACCAACGCGGCCAAGCACGCGGAGGCGACGAGGGTGGACATCACCCTGGCGCACGACGGCACCCGTCTGCGCATCACCGTCACGGACGACGGCCGGGGCGGCGCGGACCCCTCGGGCGGGACCGGACTGCTGGGCCTGCGGCGCCGGTTGGATACGTTCGACGGCACACTCGCCCTGCACAGCCCGCCGGGCGGCCCGACCACCGCTGCCCTGGAGATCCCGTGCGCGTCCTCCTCGCCGAAGACCTCTTCCTCCTCCGCGACGGACTGACCCGCACCCTGCGCGAACACGGCTGCGAGGTCGTGGCGTCGGTCGACAACGGCCCCGCGCTGGTACGGGCCCTCGCCGAGACCGCCCTCGACGTGGCGGTGATCGACATCCGCCTGCCGCCGACCCACACGGACGAGGGCCTCAAGGCAGCGCTGGAGGCCCGCCGGGCCCGCCCGGGGCTGCCGGTCCTGATCCTCTCCCAGTACGTCGACCAGCTCTACGCCCACGAACTCCTCGCCTCCGGAGAGGGCGCCGTCGGCTACCTCCTCAAGGACCGCGTCACCCACACCGCCCAGTTCCTCGACGCCCTGCGCACGGTCGCCGCCGGCGGCACGGTGATGGACCCCCAGGTCATCGCCAAGCTCCTGACCCGCAGCGGGAAACGGGGCCGCACCGACTCCCTCACCCCCCGCGAACACGACGTCCTGCGCCTCATGGCCGAGGGCCACTCCAACACGTCCATCGCCCACACCCTGCACATCAGCGAGAGCGCGGTGGCAAAACACATCGCGTCGATCTTCGCCAAGCTGGAGATAGAACAGTCACCGGAGGCGAACAGGCGGGTGCTGGCGGTGCTGGCGTACTTGAAGGGGTGACCCGCGCAGCTCCCTCACCCCCGCCGCACGTCCCGCCACGCCTCCGGCACCCGCGCCGCAACGTCATACGCCCCCACCGGTGCCCCCTCCGCCGCGAACCGCCCCGCCAGCCCATGCAGATACGCGGCCACGCTCCCCGCGTCCACAGCGGAAAGCCCCGCCGCCAGCAACGACCCCGCAAGCCCGGACAACACGTCCCCGCTCCCGGCCGTAGCCAGCCAGGACGTCCCGGTCGCGTTCACCCGCACCGCACCGCCCTCGGCCCCGGCCACCAAGGTCGTCGACCCCTTCAGCAGCACGGTCGCCCGATACACCGCCGCCAACTCCCGCGCCGCCGCGAGCCGCGCCCCCTCGACCTCCTCCCGCCGCACCCCGAGCAGCGCGGCGGCCTCCCCCGCATGCGGCGTCATCAGCGTCGGCGCCGTACGCCCGCGCACCGCGTCCCGCTCGGCCAGCCGCAGCCCGTCGGCATCCAGCAGCACGGGCACGTCCATGCCCAGCACCTCGGCCACGGTCGCCGCGTCGTCGCCGGCCCCCGGCCCGACCACCCAGGCCTGCACCCGCCCGGCCTTTCCCGGCCCCCGATCGGACACGAGCGTCTCGGGAAACCGGGCGATGACGGCATCCGCGGCCGGCCCGACGTACCGTACGGCCCCCGCCCCGCCCCGCAACGCCCCGGCCACGGCCAGCACGGCGGCCCCCGGATACCGCGCGGACCCGGCGGCGATCCCGACGACCCCGCGCCGGTACTTGTCGCTCTCGGCGGCGGGCTCGGGAAGCACCCGGGCCACGTCGGCGTGCTGCAGGGCCTCCAGCTCGGGCTCACCACCCGGTTCGAGCCCGATGTCGACCAGCCGCAAGGACCCGGCGTACTCGCGCGCGGGATCGATCAGCAGCCCGGGCTTGTAGGCCCCGAAGGTGACGGTGAGATCGGCCCGGACGGCGGCCCCCCGAACCTCCCCGCTGTCCGCCTCGACCCCGCTGGGCAGATCGACGGCCACGACGGCGGCCCGGGACCGCTCGGCCACCCCCGCCAGCCGCTCGGCCTCGGGCCGCAGCCCGCCCTTGCCGCCGATCCCGACGATGCCGTCCACAACGAGATCGGCTCGCGTGATCCACTCTTCTTCGGCCCCGGGCGCGACGACGGAACCCCCCGCCCGCCGCAGCGCGGCGAGCCCCCCGGCATGGGCCCGTTCGGGCGAGAGCAGTACGGCCGCGACCCCCGCCCCGCGCCGGGCCAGCCGCGCACCGGCGTACAACGCGTCCCCGCCGTTGTCGCCGCTGCCCACCAGCAGCACCACCCGGCTGCCGTACACCCGTCCCAGCAACTCGGCGCAGGCAGCGGCCAGGCCGGCGGCGGCCCGCTGCATCAGCGCACCCTCCGGCAACCGCGCCATCAAGGCCCGCTCGGCCGCCCTTACCGTCTCCACGCTGTACGCAGTACGCATGGGACCGAGTCTGCCCCGGAACCACCGGCGGCCACACCCGGCTCGCTCAGCCCTCCGCGACGACCACCGCCGAGGCGACCCCCGCGTCATGACTGAGCGACAGATGCCACGACTGCACCCCGAGTTCGGCCGCAGCCGCGGCCACGCTCCCCTTCACCCGCAGCCTCGGCTGCCCGCTGTCCTCGACGTACACCTCGGCATCCGTCCAGTGCAGCCCCGGCGGCGCCCCGAGCGCCTTGGCGAGCGCCTCCTTGGCAGCGAACCGCGCGGCCAGCGAGGCGATCCCCCGCCGCTCCCCACTGGGCAGCCACAACTCGCTCTCGACGAACAGCCGATCGGCCAGCCCAGGCGTCCGCTCCAGCGACGCCCGGAACCGATCGACCTCGGCGACATCGATCCCAACCCCGATGATGCTCATGCACAGAACCCTACGAGGAGGGCAGGGCCGATGACGTGATCTCGGCCGGTACGAATCCGCGTCCGCACCGGAACGCCTTGACCTCAAGCTCGGTTGAGTTCCTACCGTCGATCTTGTCGAAGCGGCTCACGCAAGGTCGAAGGGGTCAGTCATGGAGTTCTCGTACTCGCACAGCGACGCAGAGCTGATCAAGCAGCCGATCGGTTACTGGAGTTGGGCGGCCTACAAGTCCGTCGTCACCCGTACCCGGGGCGCCCTGGCCGGGCTGGGTGCCACGCAGCCGCAGTGGTGGGTGCTCGCGCAGGTCGCCCGGGCCGAGGACGTCAGGACCCGTGCCGAGGTGACCGAGGTGTTGCGGGGCTACCTCGACACGGGTGCCGAGACGATGGAGGCGGAGATCGACAGCACCATCGCGAACGGCTGGATCACCGAGGACGCCGAGGGACGGCTGGGGATCACCGAGGCGGGCCGGGCCTTCTTCGAGAAGGCCGCGGCCCTTCAGGACGAGCTGTGGGCGGAGCGGCACGCGGGGATCTCCGACGAGGAGTACCTCACCACCCTCAAGGTGCTGCAGCGGATCATCCACAACACCGGCGGGAGCGCCTGGCATCGGTAGCCAGGCGCCTTCCGCCTATTCGACCGTCACCGACTTCGCCAGGTTGCGCGGCTGGTCCACCTCGTTGCCGCGGGCCGTGGCCAGCTCGCAGGCGAAGACCTGGAGCGGCACCGTCGCCACCAGCGGCTGGAGCAGGGTCGGGGTGGCCGGGATGCGGATCAGGTGGTCCGCGTACGGGACCACCGCCTCGTCCCCCTCCTCCGCGATCACGATCGTCCGGGCGCCCCTCGCCCGGATCTCCTGGATGTTGGAGACGATCTTGTCGTGCAGGACCGAGCGGCCACGCGGGGAGGGGACGACCACCACCACCGGCACGTCCTCCTCGATCAGCGCGATCGGGCCGTGCTTCAGCTCGCCCGCCGCGAAGCCCTCGGCGTGCATGTAGGCGAGTTCCTTCAGCTTCAGCGCGCCTTCGAGGGCGACCGGGTAGCCCACGTGCCGGCCCAGGAACAGCACCGTGTTCTTCGAGGCCAGGGTGCGGGCCAGCGCCCGTACCGGCTCCATGGTCTCCAGGACCTGCTCGACCTCGCCCGAGATCTGGGAGAGGTCGCGGATGACGGCGCGGATCTCGTCGCCCCACTTGGTGCCCCGCACCTGGCCCAGGTACAGGGCCACCAGGTAGCACGCCACCAGCTGCGTCAGGAACGCCTTGGTCGAGGCGACGGCGACCTCGGGACCCGCGTGCGTGTACAGCACCGCGTCCGACTCGCGCGGGATGGTCGAGCCGTTGGTGTTGCAGATGGCCAGGACCTTCGAGCCCTGTTCCCGCGCGTGCCGGAGCGCCATCAGGGTGTCCATGGTCTCGCCCGACTGGGAGATGGCGATGACGAGGGACCGCCCGTCCAGGATCGGGTCCCGGTAGCGGAACTCGCTCGCCAACTCCACCTCGCACGGGATGCGCGTCCAGTGCTCGATGGCGTACTTGGCGATCAGTCCGGCGTGGAAGGCCGTACCGCACGCGACGATGACGACCTTGTCCACCTCGCGCAGCTCGGACGCGGAGATCCGGACCTCGTCCAGCGTCAGCGAACCCGACGGGTCGATGCGGCCCAGCAGCGTGTCGGCGACCGCCTTCGGCTGCTCGGCGATCTCCTTGAGCATGAAGTAGTCATAACCCCCCTTTTCCGCCGCCGACGCGTCCCAGTCGATGTGAAACGAGCGGACCTCGGCGGGCCGTCCGTCGAAACCCGTCACCGTCACGCCGTCGCGGCGCAGCTCCACCACCTGGTCCTGGCCCAGCTCGATCGCCGACCGCGTGTGGGCGATGAACGCGGCGACATCGGAGGCCAGGAACGCCTCACCCTCTCCCACGCCCACCACCAGCGGGGAGTTCCGGCGCGCGCCCACGACCACGTCCGGCTCGTCCGCGTGCACCGCGACCAGCGTGAACGCGCCCTCCAGGCGCCGGCACACCAGCCGCATGGCCTCCGCCAGGTCGGCGGTCGCCGAGAACTCCTCGGCCAGCAGGTGGGCGACCACCTCGGTGTCCGTCTCGGACGTCAGCTCGTGGCCGCGCTCGGCCAGTTCGGCCCGCAGCAGCGCGAAGTTCTCGATGATCCCGTTGTGCACGACCGCCACCCGGCCCGCGTTGTCCAGGTGCGGGTGCGCGTTCGCGTCCGTCGGGCCGCCGTGCGTGGCCCAGCGGGTGTGGCCGATGCCCGTCGAACCCGACGGCAGCGGCCGGTCGACCAGCTCCTTCTCCAGGTTGATCAGCTTCCCGGCCTTCTTCGCGGTGGCCAGCCCGCCGTCCGCCAGCATGGCGATGCCCGCCGAGTCGTATCCCCGGTACTCCAGCCGCTTCAGCCCGGCCATGACGACATCGAGCGCCGACTGCGTTCCCACGTAACCCACAATTCCGCACATGCGCCGCAGCCTAAGGCCGTTCGCCGCACAGAAACCGCTTGCGCGTGCCCGGATTCGGAAATTACCACCGCCGTACGAGCCCTCGTACGAGCCGCTGCGCCGGGCGTGACCTACCCCACCCCGCCATCGCGTTCAAACTCCGTTAACAATGGACTGTGATCTCTCCGGTCTCCTCGATGCCCCGGAGCGCCCACCGGCGAAAGCCGGAGGCGACTCCCTACGTCGACCTCACCCGCGCGGAGTGGAGCGCGCTGCGCGACAAGACTCCGCTCCCCCTCACCGCCGAGGAAGTCGAGAAGCTGCGTGGCCTCGGCGACGTCATCGACCTCGACGAAGTGCGCGACATCTATCTGCCGCTGTCCCGGCTGCTCAATCTCTACGTCGGCGCCACCGACGGACTGCGCGGCGCGCTCAACACCTTCCTCGGCGAGCGGGGTTCCCAGTCCGGCACCCCGTTCGTCATAGGAGTCGCCGGCTCGGTCGCGTGCGGCAAGTCGACCGTCGCCCGTCTGCTCCAGGCCCTGCTCTCCCGGTGGCCCGAACACCCGCACGTGGAGCGGGTCACCACCGACGGGTTCCTCCTGCCCACCAAGGAGCTCCAGGCCCGCGGCCTGATGTCGCGGAAAGGTTTTCCCGAGTCCTACGACCGGCGCGCCCTCACCCGGTTCGTCGCCGACATCAAGGCGGGCAAGGACGAGGTGTCCGCCCCCGTCTACTCCCACCTCATCTACGACATCGTCCCCGACGAGCAGCTCGTCGTGCGCCGCCCGGACATCCTGATCGTCGAAGGGCTGAACGTCCTCCAGCCCGCGCTGCCCGGCCAGGACGGCCGCACCCGGGTCGGCCTGGCGGACTACTTCGACTTCAGCGTGTACGTCGACGCGAACGCCGAGGACATCGAGAACTGGTACCTGAACCGCTTCAGGAAACTGCGCCAGACCGCCTTCCAGAACCCGTCGTCGTACTTCCGCAAGTACACCCAGGTCTCCGAGGAGGAGGCCCTCGACTACGCCCGCACGCAGTGGCGCACGATCAACAAGCCCAACCTGGTCGAGAACATCGCCCCCACCCGGGGCCGCGCCACCCTCGTCCTGCGCAAGGGCCCCGACCACAAGGTCCAGCGACTGCGCCTGCGCAAGCTCTAGCGGACTCCGGCGCTGCCGGTCCGGCCACGCGGCGGAGCATGCTGCTCCTCGACGTGACCGGCCCGGCGCCGGCCCGACTCAGCCCAGCGCCGATTTGACGGCGTCGGCCAGCCGCCCGGCCACAGAGCGCGCCTGCTCGATGTCCGCGGCCTCGACCATCACCCGCACCAGCGGCTCGGTGCCCGACGGCCGCAGCAGGACCCGGCCCGTCTCGCCCAGCTCGCGCTCCGCCTCGGTGACGGCGGCGGCGAGGTCGGCGGAGGTCTTCACCCGCGACTTGTCGACGTCCGGGACGTTGATCAGCACCTGCGGCAGCCGCTCCATGACGGAGGCCAGGTCCCGCAGCGTACGGCCGGTCTCCGCGACCCGCGCCGCCAGCAGCAGGCCGGTCAGCGTGCCGTCGCCCGTCGTCGCGTGGTCCAGGATGATGACATGGCCGGACTGCTCGCCGCCGAGGGCGTAGCCGTGCTCCTTCATCTCCTCCAGGACGTAGCGGTCGCCGACGGCCGTCTGGACGAGCCGGATCCCGGCCTTCTCCATCGCCAGCTTGAAGCCCAGGTTGGACATCACCGTCGCGACGACCGTGTCGGAGCGCAGCGCCGAGTGCTCCCGCAGCGCCAGTGCGAGCACGGAGAGAATCTGGTCGCCGTCGACCTCCTCGCCGGTGTGGTCCACGGCCAGGCAGCGGTCGGCGTCACCGTCGTGCGCGATACCGAAGGCCGCGCCGTGCTCGAGCACGGCGGCCTTCAGCGGGCCCAGGTGGGTGGAGCCGCAGCCGTCGTTGATGTTGAGGCCGTCCGGCTCGGCACCGATCGTGACGATCTCGGCGCCGGCCCGGACGAACGCCTCCGGCGAGACCCCCGAGGCCGCGCCGTGCGCTTCGTCCAGGACGATCTTCAGTCCGTCCAGCCGGTTCGGCAGGACCGAGAGGAGATGCGTGACGTACTGCTCGAAGCCCTCGTCGTACGAGCGCACGCGCCCGACCCCGGCGCCCGTCGGCCGCTCCCAGGGCTCACCGTGCCGGTGCGACTCGTACACCGCCTCGATCTTGTCCTCCAGCTCGTCGGCGAGCTTGTGGCCGCCACGGGCGAAGAACTTGATGCCGTTGTCCGGCATGGCGTTGTGGCTGGCGGAGAGCATCACGCCCAGGTCGGCGCCGAGGGCGCCGGTCAGATGCGCCACCGCCGGCGTCGGCAGCACGCCGACCCGCTGGACGTCCACACCCGCGCTGGCCAGGCCGGCCACCACGGCCGCCTCCAGGAACTCCCCGGACGCGCGCGGATCCCGTCCGACCACCGCCGTCGGCCTGTGGCCCTCGAAGGTGCCCGCCTCGGCGAGCACGTGGGCCGCCGCGACGGAGAGGCCGAGCGCCATCTCGGCCGTCAGGTCCGCGTTGGCGACGCCGCGAACGCCGTCCGTGCCGAAGAGTCGTCCCACTTCTCCTCCTGGGGAAACATGCGATCACAAGCCTCTGGGCGCCTTGTGTGTCGTTATACGCCCTTGGCTGGAATAAACGAACGCCCCGACGGCACATGTGGCGTGCCGCCGGGGCGTTCGGAGTACGTGCGGGCAGTACCCGTAGACGTACGAGCAGGCAGCGAAGCTTAGCGCTTGCTGTACTGCGGGGCCTTGCGGGCCTTCTTGAGACCGGCCTTCTTGCGCTCGACCGCACGGTCGTCGCGCTTGAGGAAGCCGGCCTTCTTCAGCGGGCCGCGGTTGTTGTCGACGTCCGCCTCGTTCAGCGCACGGGCGACACCGAGACGGAGCGCACCGGCCTGACCGGAGACACCGCCACCCGCGATGCGGGCGATGACGTCGTAACGGCCGTCGAGCTCGAGCACCTTGAAGGGCTCGTTGACTTCCTGCTGGTGCACCTTGTTCGGGAAGTAGTCCTCGAGGGTGCGACCGTTGATCTTCCACTTGCCGGTGCCCGGAACGATCCGGACGCGGGCAATGGCGTTCTTGCGACGGCCCAGGCCGGCGGCCGGCTGGGGCTCACCGAAGCGGGACGCGAGGGACTCGGAGGTGTACTCACCCTCCACCGGAACCTCGGACTCGGTGGTGTAGCTCTCGATGTCTTCGATCTCTTCGATCGGCTGCTCGGCAGTGGTCTCGGCCACGATGCTCCTCAGATTCTCTTCAGTCTTAGGGGGTGGCCGGAATTACTGCGCGACCTGGGTGATCTCGAACGGAACCGGCTGCTGAGCAGCGTGGGGGTGGTTCTCGCCGCGGTAGACCTTCAGCTTCGAGAGCATCTGACGGCCCAGGGTGTTCTTGGGGAGCATGCCCTTGACGGCCTTCTCGATGGCCTTCTCGGGGTTCTTGTCGAGCAGCTCGTCGTAGCGGACGGAGCGCAGACCACCCGGGTAGCCGGAGTGGCGGTACGCCATCTTCTGGGTCCGCTTGTTGCCGGACAGGTGCACCTTGTCAGCGTTGATGATGATGACGAAGTCACCAGCGTCGACGTGCGGCGCGTAGATCGGCTTGTGCTTGCCCCGGAGGAGGGTGGCGGCAGTGGTGGCGAGACGGCCCAGGACGACGTCCTGAGCGTCAATGACGTGCCACTGGCGCGTCACATCGCCGGGCTTGGGGCTGTACGTACGCACGGTTCGTAGCCTTCGCTTCGAGTGAATGGTCCTGAACAGGTCACCGAAACGATCACGACAGCCTTGACCGCACAAGCGGTGACGCAAACCGCGTGCTGGTCGCTGGTCATCGGCCCGGCGGACCGGTGTAAGGGCCCGTCCCGTGAGAATGAGCAAGCCAATACACAACGAAGAAGCAGACTACCTGGACGCCCCCGGACGGGTCAAAACGGCGCGGACCCCAGGACAAACGCGGCATGCCGCCGCACCCGCTCCGGCACCCAGGAGCCCCGTCTAAGATGCGCCACATGAGTTACGGGCAGGGGGGACCCCAGTCTCAATGGGATCCCTGGAAACCGCATTCCCAGCAGTCCCAGCAGTCCTGGAACAGCGGCGGTGACGACGGAACCCCGGACTGGGCCGCGCTCGCCGAGGCCTCGGAGACCCGGAACAAGCGCCGCAAGCTTCTCTTCATAGCCGGCGGCGCGCTCGCCACCGTCGCGATAGGCACGGCGGTCGCCATGGCCGTCGTCTCCGCGAACGGCAGCGACGACGCCCACGGCACCCCGACCAGCCTGCCCGCAAGCGGCTCCGTGCCGAGCGGCTCGGCCACGCCGTCCTTCGCGCCCACCAGCGCCCCGCCGCCGCTGGACCCGAAGGACTTCATATCCAGCGCCAAGAAGGACACCGCCCCGCTGGGCCCGAACACCCTGTTCCCTGGCACCCAGCTGACCATGGGCGGCACGGTGTACAAGAAGGGCGCCACGGCCGACACCACCAGCTGCGCCACGGGCGCCGGCGGCACCCTGCCGAAGATCCTCACCGCGAACGGCTGCACCCGCCTGATCCGCGCGACCTACACCAACGACGGCATCGCGGTCACCGTCGGCGTCGCCGTCTTCGACACCAAGGCCCAGGCCGCGCAGGCCAAGGCCAAGACCGACGACAGGAGCATCGTGCGCTCGCTGTCCGGGAAGGGCGTCAAGCCCTTCTGCGACGGGGCGTTCTGCCGCTCGACCCGCAACGCCGTCGGCCGCTACGCCTACTTCACGATCAGCGGCTTCACCAACGGCAAGAACGTGACCACCAAGGACACGAAGGTCTTCCGCACCGGCGACGACCTGCAGCAGTTCGCCTTCGACCAGATCTACCGCCGCGGCCAGGCCCAGGCGTCCGCGGCGGCGAACCAGTAGCTCAGCAGCACCCCGCCGACGGAAGCGACCGCTTGTTCCGCGCCTCCTTGCTGCGCGCGGCCAGCAGCTCGTCGGCGGGGTAGCCGACCTCCTCCAGCGTCAGCCCGTGCGGCCGTACGACATGCACGGCCGAGTCGCGCACGCCCGCGGCCAGCACCTTCCCGGGCCACTCCGGGCCCCGGTGCCCGTCCCCGACGAACAGCAGCGCGCCGATCAGCGAGCGCACCATGTTGTGGCAGAACGCGTCCGCGCGGACGGTCGCCGTGACGATCCCGTCCGCACCCCGCTCAAGACTCAGCTCCTGGAGGGTCCGGATCGTCGTGGCGCCCTCCCGCTTCTTGCAGTACGCGGCGAAGTCGTGCTCGCCGAGCAGCGCCCGGGCGGCCTCGTTCATGGCGTCCACGTCGAGCGGCCAGTCGTGCCAGAGGACGTGGTTGCGCAGCAGCGGGTCCACTCCCCCGGGGTTGTCGGTGACCCGGTAGGCGTACCGGCGCCAGACGGCGGAGAAACGGGCGTTGAAGCCGCTCGGGGCCGGCCTGAGGGCCCACACCCGCACGTCCTTCGGCAGACGCCCGGCGAGCCGCTTGAGCAGCTTCTGGTTGTGCTCCCGCCAGACCCCCTCGGGCAGGTCCACATGCGCCACCTGTCCGCGCGCATGCACCCCGGCATCGGTCCGCCCGGCGACGGTCAGCTCGTACGTCTCCCGCGACCGCGTCACGGTACGCAGGGCGTCCTCGATCTCGCCCTGCACGGTCCGCCTGCCGCCGGCCTGCTTGGCCCAGCCGTGGAACTCGGAGCCGTCGTAGGAGATGTCGAGGCGGACACGGACGTACCCGGGCTGTACTTCATCGCTCACGTGGAAATCCTCTCAAGGCAGTGCCCATTCAAAGAAACGCGAAAGCGGGCCCGCCCCGAAGGGCGAACCCGCTTCCAGCGTCAGGCAGAGCCTCAGGCCTCGGTGGCCTCGTCGGCGGCCGGAGCCTCGTCAGCCTTGGTCTCCTCGACCTTGGCCTCCTCGGCCTCCTTGACCGCACGCTTGGTGGCGGCCTCGGCCTCGCCCACGGCCTTCTGCTGCACCGTCAGCGCCTCGACCAGCTCGATGACAGCCATGGGCGCGTTGTCGCCACGGCGGTTACCGATCTTGGTGATGCGGGTGTAACCACCCGGACGGTTCTCGTAACGCGGGCCGATCTCGGTGAAGAGCGTGTGGACGACGCTCTTGTCCGTGATGACCTGGAGCACCTGACGGCGGTTGTGAAGGTCGCCCTTCTTCGCCTTGGTGACCAGACGCTCGGCGTACGGGCGCAGGCGGCGGGCCTTCGCCTCGGTGGTGGTGATGCGGCCGTGCTCGAAGAGGCTCTTCGCCAGGTTGGCGAGGAGCAGCTTCTCGTGCGCGGCGCTGCCGCCCAGACGGGCACCCTTGGTGGGCTTCGGCATTGTTCTTCTCCTGTGTGTCTGCCCTGGCCGTGTCAGGTACCGGGGTCAGTATCCGAGCAGACGGTTGTCTGTCGGAGATCCGGGGGTTTCAGTGAAACCCCCGGAGGTGGAACACGCTCAGTACCGGATCAGTACTGCTCGGTCTCGACGAACCCGGCGTCCGCGTCGTCGTCGGCGCCAAAGGCGTCCGCGGCGGCGGTGGGGTCGAATCCGGGCGGGCTGTCCTTCAGGGCCAGGCCCATGCCGGCCAGCTTCGCCTTGACCTCGTCGATGGACTTCGCACCGAAGTTGCGGATGTCCAGGAGGTCGGCCTCGGAGCGGGCGACGAGCTCACCCACGGAGTGGATGCCCTCACGCTTGAGGCAGTTGTAGGAGCGGACCGTGAGCTCCAGCTCCTCGATCGGCAGCGCGAGGTCGGCGGCCAGGGCGGCGTCCGTCGGGGACGGGCCCATGTCGATGCCCTCGGCGTCGATGTTCAGCTCGCGGGCGAGACCGAACAGCTCGACCAGGGTCTTGCCGGCCGACGCCATGGCGTCACGCGGACGCATGGCCTGCTTCGTCTCGACGTCGACGATCAGCTTGTCGAAGTCGGTGCGCTGCTCGACACGCGTGGCCTCGACCTTGTACGTGACCTTCAGCACCGG